>WHTH01000025.1 GCA_009377865.1 Pseudonocardiaceae bacterium
CGTGCCCGACCTCACCGACGCCATCCGACGGTTCATCGACGGCTGGAACGACCGCTGCCAACCCTTCACCTGGACCAAAGACGCCGACACCATCCTGTCCAAAGCAAACCGCAAAACAACTTCAAACACGCGACACTAGGTCATCGCCCGTCAGATCTGGGTCGAGGAGAGCTGCGAAGTCAGGGGTCAGCGAATAACGGCCACGGCTCGACGTAGTCGGTACTGACTCGTCGACTGCCAGCGCGCCGTTCCTGCTCCAGGCCGGAAACGTCTCGTCTCTGACGCCCTCTCGGCTGTCGGTCGCGTACCAGGTTGTCTTGACTGCCTCGCCCCAAGTGTCCAAGAGTTCGATGATCGCCTTGTTACCGCGCTTGGCGGCTTCGTACCAGGCGAGGCGCTCGGCCGGCTGTCTGTGACATGCCGCAGCATCACTCATCCCGACCACCATTGCCGGCCGCACTGGCCGCTGTTGATCGATGGCGCCGACGTACATGAGAGTGAAGGCAGCGGCCGCGGCCAGGTTGCTGCATGCGGCGCCCGTACCAGTCAGCGATGCGGGCATCACGAGCTCGAGACGAGACTTGTAGGTTGACAAGTCCTCGAGCAACGCTGGCAGCGGCATTGGCTCGGGTGATGTCACGTCTGCGCCCTGTAGTAGCTCTCGATCTCTTGGGCAAGCCGTGTGTCGTCGTGATCCGCCCAGGCCAACAGCGTGCTTGGATCGGGCAGCGGCATGGCGGCGAGTTCATAGGCCGACACTGCAACGGAGCCGGTGAGGCACCGGTACAGCCGGTCGAGAGCGTCGGAGCGCAGCAGCGCCAACAACAGCCGTGCGGTGAGGGGTGCCTCGGGCTCAACCGTGCTGAGCACGTTCACGTGGTTCTCGACCACGACACGGCCACCCCACTCCTTGAGGCAGGCTTCGTCCAACTCTGCTGGGAGAAGGCGTCGCGGCTGTTCGGGGGCGGTTGTTCGCTGGACTAAGACTGCCGCCCGGTCGAGAACGAGCGTATCGCCGTCGCCTGGGCGAAGCTGGATCCAGCGTTGTGAATCACGAGCTCGCGCGCAGTGAGGCTTGCCTCCGTCCAGGTCAGCAGCCCACATGATTCTCACGCTGCGCGCGCGTGGTCGAGCAGAGATGCGATCCTTCGCCCGGTTCCATACAAGCGGGCCGGTGCTCACCGTCCAGCCGTAGTCGGCGAGACGGGCAGGAAGGCTGGCGGCGGTGCGGACAAGCGGCACGTCGGAAGCGTCACGAGGCAATGGCCAAGGCCGGTCGGGAAGCACTGGCGGGCGAGCAATACCGATCGGAATTCGCGTCGCATGACCGTTCGCGGTCAATACCTCACACCGGATGTCCCGCGGCTGGTCACCTCGCACAAAGGTGGCGAGGATCGTCTCCTGCAGGACGCCGGTGGAGAACACGTCCGCACGCTCGCGCACGTATGCTACTCGATGCAGCGGTGCTTCGGCCGCAAGGTGGCTTCGCAGGCGCTGGAAGTAGGCGCCGCCCAGCCAGCCCGCCGGTACGAGCGCCGAGAGCACCCCTCCGCGCCTGATCTGCAACGCAGCGCCAGCCATGAACAGGCCGTACCGGTTCGCATGGCCATAGACGGCGTGCGACCACCGGACGCGCTCCTCCTGGTCGAGTCGAACTCGACCGTACGGTGGATTCATGACGACCGCTGCGGCCGGAGGATCTTGTTCAGTGAGACCGTCGCGGACCTCGAGAAGCGCCGGAAGTGGTCGTCGTCGGTCTTCGGGCACCTTCGCCCACCAGGGGAGAAGGGTCGATGCCAGCGCGACATTTCCCAGCCAGACAGCGGTCGCGTCGAGATCGCGACCGGCAACTGCAGTGACAGCGCCTGCCAGCACGAGATCGGGCTGGGTCTCGGTGCAGGTGGACAGCCAGGTCCGTAGTGGCGACAGGAGCAGCGCGCCCGCTCCGCAGGCAGGGTCGAGCACCAGCCCGTCGATGCATCCTCCCGCGGCCGACTGAGTCTGGTCCCAGAGTGCCGTTGCAAGGGACGCTGGTGTGTAGTGGCGGCCGGTGTGACTGCGAACGGTTCGGTCAAGGGCAGTCACATATGCCTCACCGAGCTGCTCTGGTGTGGCGTCGAGCAGGTCGGATCGATGCCGGGCCGTGGAGAGCGCTACTGGGTCGATAGGTTGGTCTGCTGCAAGCGCGCATCGCACATCGAGCGAGGCGCCGCTGAGCCCGAAGCTCGCCGCCCGCCGCGCCCACCAGCCGGGCACAGTCGCGAGCACGGATAGCGCGTCAGTGGACAGCTCGTCGTTCGCGACAGCTAAGCGTCCTCGGCGGGCCCGGTTCGGGTTCAGCCCGACAGCTTCGACGCTCACTCGTTCGGCTCCTCGCCACCGTCGACGGCCTTCGTGTCCGAGTCTGCTGGTGATACCGACAAGACGATGGAGGCGCGCCGGTCCTTGGCCGTCATGTCGATGCCATTCGCAGCGCTGTCCCCAAGTGGGGCACCTCGATCACTCGCATCCCCGGCGGGGTCCGGTCGGTGCACTCCGGTGGCACCAGAGCACGGGTGAACCCCAGCCGCGCTGCTTCGGCCAGCCGCCGGCCGACCCCTGCCACCCGCCGCACCTCACCGGCCAGCCCGATCTCGCCGATCGCCACCGTCTGCGCGGGCAGCGGAACGTCGCACACCGCGGAGGCCACCGCGAGCGCGACGGCGAGGTCGGCCGCGGGCTCGGAGACCCGCATCCCGCCCACCGTCGCGGTGAAGACGTCCGAGCCGCTCAACGCGATCCGGGCGCGCCGCTCGGAGACGGCGAGCACCATCGCGACCCGGGCGGCGTCGAGCCCGCTGACCGCGCGGCGTGGCTGGGCCAGTGAGGATGCGGCGACCAGTGCCTGCACCTCGGCGAGCAGGGCACGCTTGCCCTCCACGACCACCGTCACCGCGGTTCCGGGTACTTGGGTCTCGCGGGGCGTGAGGAACAGGCCCGAGGGATCGGCGACGCCGGCGATGCCGTCGTCACGCAGCTCGAAGCACCCCACCTCGTCGCACGGGCCGAACCGGTTCTTGATCCCGCGCACTAGCCGCAGCGTCGAGGTCCGCTCGCCCTCGAACTGCAGCACCACGTCGACCAGGTGTTCCAGCACCCGCGGCCCGGCGACCGTGCCGTCCTTGGTCACGTGCCCGACGAGCACGACGGGCAGCCCGCGCTCCTTGGCGGCGGTGATCAGCGCGGTGGCCACCGCGCGAACCTGTGACACCCCGCCTGGGCTGCCCTCGGCCTCCGCACTTGCCATCGTCTGCACCGAATCGACGACGAGCAGGCCGGGGCTGACGGCGTCGAGGTGCCCGAGCACCGCCGCGAGGTCGGATTCCGCGGCCAGGTACAGCTCACCGTGCAGTGCCGACGTCCGCTCGGCCCGCAGCCGCACCTGACCCGCGGACTCCTCCCCGGTCACGTACAGCGCGCGGCTGCCGGTGGCCGCGTAGCGGTGGGCGACCTCGAGCAGCAGCGTGGACTTGCCCACGCCGGGCTCGCCGGCGAGCAGCACCACCGCGCCAGGAACCAGACCGCCGCCGAGCACGCGATCGAGCTCGGTGACGCCGGTGGGGCGGGCCTGTGCCGAGTGCAGGTCGACCTCGGCGATCGGCCGGGCGGGTGCCGCTGGGGCACCGGCCGCGACCCGACCGGGTGGGCGCGCACCGGCCGCCTCGATGCTGCTCCATGCCTGGCACTCCGGGCAGCGCCCCACCCACTTCGCGACCTCGTGGCCGCACTCGGTGCATCGATGCATCGGGCGGGTGCTGCGCGCGGTAAGGGTCATGTCGCGGACCGTACCGGCCCGCTCCGACCACGAGCGGTGACGACTAGGCGCCGCGGACAGGAACGGGTACAGGACGCCCTGGTCCTCATTCCCGTTGACGTCGGCGAACGGCGCTCCTCCGAGGTAGTCGGGCTGGCTGTCTCCGGTCAGATCCCCTGGTGCGGCGACGCTCCACCCGAGCCGTGGGTTGTCCGCGGGATTTTGGTCCGCGGGCGGAACCTCCAGCGTCTGCAGCAGGCTGCCATCCGCGCCGTCGAAGACGTAGGTGCCACCGTTCTGTTCGGTTCCGGGAACGTGGGTGCGGCGATTGGCCGACGTAGATGTCCGGTATCCCGTCGTTGTTGTGGTCGGTCTTCGCCGCTGACCACCCGAACTGGCCGCCGGCGGTGGGCGTCGGGTCGTCGAGCCGGTAGAGCACCTCGCCCGTCCTGCCGTCGGAAGACCCACGCCTTGCCCTCGGCTTCTCCGGCCGGCCCGTCTTGCAGGAAACCGTTGCCGTAGAGGTCGTCGAACCCGTCGCCGTTCACATCACCCGGCGTGAGCGGTGCGACGTCCTGGAAGCCGAAGAAGGCTCCCGGCTGGTCGCTCGGAACGCTGATGCTGTGCAGCAGCCGCCCGGTCTTGCCGCTGAAGACGTACATCCGGCCCCGCCCGTCGTCGAGGCTGCTGGCGCCGACGAGCTGGTCGGTGATGCCGTCGCCATCGATGTCGCCGGGGCCCTGCACCGCGATGCCGAAGGAGCCGCAGTCCCCATCGGAACTGCACGACGGCCGCGGCCGATCCCTGCCAGGCAGGTTGAGTGTCCGCACCAGACGGCCGTCCTGCCCGTCGAAGATGAATGCCTGACCCTGGTTGACGTGGCATCCTCCGGGCTGCGGGCTGCGCTGGCCGCACCCGGCGGGGCTGTCATTGGACGAATCGGGAACGCCGTCGCCGGTGAGGTCACCGGCGCGGCCGATCCGCGAGCCGAAGCGGCCATCGGCCTGCGGCTTGGGGTTGTCGAGGCGGTACAGCAGGCTGCCGTCGGCGCCGCTGAATACCCAGGCCGCTCCTGGTGGGTCGATGCTGTAGATGACCTCTCGGGTCTTGCCGCTCACCAGCCACACGCGGCCCGTGTTGTCGACGTCCGGGCTGCTATAACTGGGTTGCCCGACGAAGAAATCGTTCACGCCGTCGCCGTCGATAGCGCCGCCGCCCGAGGGGGCGACGGCCAACCGCTCGCCGCACCAGCCGGACGCCCTCGCGGACCGCTCAGCCCCCGCCGGTGCGCCGGGCAGCGTCGGCGCCGGAAGGGCTGACGCCGAGGGGTGCGTTGATCGGCACCGGCAAGGTCACGTCACCGGCCTCCCGGAACCGGAACGTCACCGGGGTGTTCAACCCGGGGCGCAGCGGTACCTGCAGATCGGTGAGCACGATGCGCAGCTGCCCACCCTGCGACTGGTCCGTCGTGGCTGAGCTCGTGGGGTTGGCGCCGATCCCGGCGCTGGCCACCGAGTTGCCACCGGCGATCGTCGTCGGTCCCTGTACCGTCACGTCGCCTGCCGCCGGCGCCGTCACCGAGACCAGCTCGTCGGGGGTGTCGCTCGTGTTCACGATCGTGACCCCCAGTGCTGCGTCCTCGCCCGCCTGGTAGCCGAAAACGTTCTTGCCGCCGGGGTAGGCCAGCGCCGCATCGCGCAGCGCGATCGGCCCGACCTCGTCGTTGGCGCCATTGACCGCGGCCAGCTGCTGAGCGGTCTGGGCGCCCGGACCGGCACCGCAGCCGGACAACACCAGCGCAGCTGCGCAGCCGAGCAAGGCGGGGATGCGGAGCATCCGCATGGTCTGCGGTCGGCGGCTCACGACGCGATCCTCCAGGCAAATGTGTCGCTGTGGCGGGCGGCGGCGGTGGGCTCGTGGCGTCACCTGACCAGGCCGAAGCCTAACCGCGGGGGTGCCCGCCGCCGCATCCGGCCTCGTCCCGGCAGGTCCACAGTGGATCGCCTGGGGCGCGGCATGTCTCGCGTTGCACGATCACTAGTCAGATGTCAACCCCCTGACCTGCGACGACGGTTACCCACCGGCTGCGCGGGTCGCGCCGGACGTGCTATCCTCTGGGTAGCGAAAGGGGCAGAGGACACATGGTTTTCAAGGTCGGAGAGACCGTCGTCTACCCGCACCACGGTGCCGCTCTCATCGAGGCGATCGAGACCAGAGTGATCAAGGGCGAGGAGAAGCAGTACCTCGTCCTCAAAGTCGCTCAGGGTGACCTCACCGTCCGCGTTCCCGCCGCCAATGCCGAGGTGGTCGGCGTGCGCGACGTGGTCGGTCAGGATGGCCTCGACCGGGTCTTCGAGGTGCTGCGGGCTCCCCACACGGAGGAGCCGACAAACTGGTCGCGGCGGTACAAAGCCAACCTGGAGAAGCTCGCGTCCGGCGACGTGAACAAGGTCGCCGAGGTGGTTCGCGACCTGTGGCGTCGCGAGCGCGACCGTGGGCTGTCGGCGGGAGAGAAGCGAATGCTCGCCAAGGCCCGGCAGATCCTCGTCAGCGAACTGGCGCTGGCCGAGGGCACCCACGAGGACAAGGCCGAGGTGCTCCTCGACGAGGTCCTCGCCACGGCCTCCTGACCGCTCGGTCGGCTGCGGGCGCGGTGGTGGCGCTCGTACCCGCCGCTGGGCGCGGTCTGCGGCTGGGTGCGGACGTTCCCAAGGCGTTCGCGCGGCTGCGAGGGCGGTCGCTGCTGTCTCATGCCGTCGGCGGGCTGCTCGGCTCGGGCTGCGTCGACCGGGTGGTGGTCGCCGTCGGTGCGGACGACGGTGCGCTGGCCGAGGCGGCCCTCGGGGACGTGACTTCCCAGGATGCGAGCCCGCAGCTCGTGAGGCAGCGTGTTCGTCTCGTGATCGGTGGCAGTGAACGGATCGACTCGGTGCGTGCCGCGCTCGATGTGGTCGGCGGCGCCGAGGTGATCCTGGTACACGACGCGGCGCGTTGCCTGGTGCCGCTCTCGGTGATCCGATCCGTGGTCGAGGCCGTCCGGGCAGGTCACCACGCCGTGATACCCGTGCTGCCGGTGGCCGACACCGTCAAGCAGGTCGATGACAGCGGTGTGGTGATTGCCACCGTCGACCGCACCGCGCTGCGGGTGGTGCAGACCCCGCAGGCTTTCGAAGCCGGGTTGCTGCGCCGCGCGTACGCCGACGCGGGCGGGTTGGCCACCGACGATGCCGGGCTGGTCGAGCGGCTCGGCCAGACGGTGACGACGGTTCCCGGTCACCCGCACGCCTTCAAGATCACCACCGCGTTCGACCTCACGGTCGCCGAGGCGTTGGCCGGTGACCGGTGAGGGTCGGCATCGGCACCGACGTGCACCCCGTCCGCAGCGGCCGGGAATGCTGGCTGGCCGGGCTGTACTGGCCCGACGTCGACGGCTGCAGTGGCCACTCCGACGGCGACGTCGCCGCGCACGCGCTGTGCGACGCGGCGCTGTCGGCCGCCGGCCTCGGTGACCTCGGCGAGGTGTTCGGCAGCGGCGACCCGCTATGGGCCGGAGCCCACGGCGCGGACCTGCTCACCGAGGTGCGTGCCCGGCTCGCCGACGCCGGCTGGGTGCTGGGCAACGCCACCGTGCAGGTGATCGGCAACGCTCCCCGCATCGGCACCCGGCGGGCCGAAGCGCAGCAGGTGCTGTCCGCGGCGCTCGGCGGCCCCGTGACGGTATCGGGCACGACCACCGACGGCCTGGGTCTCACCGGCCGCGGCGAAGGGGTGGCCGCGGTCGCCACCGTCGCGCTGGACGTCGCCGAGCAGCCTCCGGCAGCTGGCCGCCGGGACGTCCCGTCGATCTGAGACGATGATGTACGTGCGCCTGTACGACACCGCGACCCGCAGCCTGTGGGATTTCGCCCCGCTGCGCCCCGGCGCGGCGTCGATCTACGTCTGCGGCGCCACCGTGCAGGGCGTTCCCCACATCGGGCACGTGCGCTCGGCGCTGAACTACGACGTGCTGCACCGCTGGCTGGCGGCGACCGGCCACGACGTGCTGCTGGTCCGCAACGTCACCGACATCGACGACAAGATCCTGACCAGGGCGGCCGATGCCGGGCGGCCGTGGTGGGAGTGGGCCGCCACCCACGAGCGGGCATTCGAGGGCGCCTACACCGCGCTGGGGTGCCTGCCGCCGTCGGCGCTGCCCCGCGCCACCGGTCACGTCACGCAGATGATCGAGCTGATCGACCGGCTGATCGAGCGCGGGCATGCCTACGCCACCGGCGGCGACGTCTACTTCGCGGTGGGGACCGTAGACGACTACGGGTCGCTGTCCGGGCAGCGGCCCGAAGAGGTGACCCAAGGCGAGTCGGTCGCGACCGGCAAGCGCGACCCGCGTGACTTCACGCTGTGGAAGGGCGCCAAGCCCGGCGAGCCGTCGTGGCCGACGCCGTGGGGCCCCGGACGGCCGGGGTGGCACCTGGAGTGCTCGGCGATGGCGACGACCTACCTCGGGTCCGAGTTCGACATCCACGGCGGCGGGATCGACCTGATCTTCCCGCACCACGAGAACGAGCGCGCGCAGTCGCATGCAGCCGGTGACGGCTTCGCCCGGTACTGGTTGCACAACGGCTGGGTGACGCTGTCCGGCGAGAAGATGTCCAAGTCGCTGGGCAACACACTGGCGATCCCAGCCATGCTGCGGCGGGTCCGGGCCGTCGAGCTGCGCTACTACCTCATCGGCGCGCATTACCGGTCGGCGATCGAGTACTCCGACGGCGCCCTCGAAGAGGCGGTCGCCGCGTACCGGCGCGTCGAGTCGTTCGTGCACCGGGCGGGCGAGCGCGCCGGGACGCTGCCTCCCGGCACCTGGTGCGCTGAATTCGCCGCCGCGTTGGACGACGACCTCGGTACCCCCGCCGCGCTGGCGGCGATCCACGGCACCGTCCGGGAGGGCAACGCGGCGCTCGACGCCGGGGACCACACCGCCGCATCAGGTGCCGCCGCATCGGTGCGGGCGATGGCCGGTGTGCTCGGGTTGGATCCGCTGTCCGACCAGTGGCGCGCCACATCGGGCACCGGTGGTTCGGCAGCAGCGCTGGCGTCCCTCGTGGACAACCTGCTCGCCGAGCGCGCCGAGGCGCGGTCGCAGCGTGACTTCGCCGCCGCCGACGCCGTCCGCGATCGGTTGCTGGCAGCGGGGATCATCGTCGAGGACACTCCCGATGGTCCGGTGTGGACGCTGAAGGACGGCGCCCACGGCCGCATGCCCGCGCTGCCGGACAGCTCGCAAGGCAGGGACGGCTGATGGCGGGTAATTCCCGGCGCCGGGGCGCGATGCGCAAGCCCGGCACCAAGAAGGGCGCCGTCAGCGGCTCCGGCGGCCAGAAGTCCAAGGGGCTGCGGGGGCGGGGCGCGACGCCTCCCGCCGAGATGCGCACCGGCCACCCCGCCGCGCGGCGGGCCGCCCGCGACGATGCCCGATCCGAGGCGGCCGCGCGGACCCGCCGTCGCACCGATGCGGAGCCGGGCGAGACGGTGCTCGGGCGCAACCCCGTGCTGGAATGCCTGCGTGCCCGGGTCCCGGCCACCGCGCTGCACGTCGCGGTCGGCGTCGCGAACGACGACCGGGTCAGTGAGTCGGTGCGGCTGGCGGCCGATGCGGGGATCTCGGTCCTCGAAGTGCCACGGGGCGAGCTGGACCGGCTCGCCGGGGGCGCGCTGCACCAGGGACTGGCGTTGCAGGTGCCGCCGTACTCCTACGCCCATCCGGACGAGCTGCTCGACGCGGCGCGTGGGTCGGATTCGGCACCGCTGGTCGTGGCGCTGGACGGGGTGACCGACCCGCGTAACCTCGGCGCCGTGGTGCGCTCGGCAACGGCGTTCGGGGCGCACGGCGTGCTGCTGCCGCAGCGCCGCGCCGCCGGCGTGACGGCGGTTGCCTGGCGCACCTCCGCGGGAACCGCGGCGCAGCTGCCGGTGTCGCGCGCCACCAACCTGGTGCGCACCCTCAAGGACTTCGCCGCGGCCGGGCTGATGATCGTCGGGCTCGAGGCCGACGGCTCGATGCCGCTCGACTCGTTCGAACTCGCGACCGGCCCACTCGTCCTCGTCCTCGGTGCGGAGGGTCGCGGGCTGTCGCGGCTGGTCCGCGAGACCTGCGATGCGACCGTCTCGATCCCGATGGCCGGTCCGGCCGAATCGCTCAACGCGTCGGTCGCCGCCGGAGTGGTGCTCGCCGAGGTCGCGCGGTTGCGACGGACAGCATCCCCCCATTCGCCGTGAAGGGCACATTCACTGCATCCGGTGCCGTGTAGGTGCCCTTCACGGCATCGGATGGCCAGGCTGCTACAGCGCCTTGAGCTCCTCGATCACGCCCGAGACGGAGGACTTCGCGTCACCGAAGAGCATCGAGGTCTTGTCGTCGTAGTAGAGCTGGTTCTCGATGCCGGCGAACCCGGAGCCCATCGACCGCTTGAGGACGATGACCGCCTTGCTCTCGTCGACGTTGAGGATCGGCATGCCGTGGATCGGCGAGCCCGGGTCGTTGCGCGCTGCCGGATTGGTGACGTCGTTCGCACCGATCACCAGGGCGACGTCGGTACGACTGAACTCGTCGTTGATGTCATCCATCTCCTTGAGCTGCTCGTAAGGCACATCGGCCTCGGCGAGCAGCACGTTCATGTGTCCCGGCATCCGGCCGGCCACCGGATGGATGGCGTACTTGACCTCGACACCCTTGTCCTCGAGCAGCTTGGCCATGTCGCGCACCGAGTGCTGCGCCTGGGCCACGGCCATCCCGTACCCGGGCACCACGACGACCTGGCTGGCGTAGGCCATCTGGATCGCCGCGTCGGCGGTGCTCGTCTCCCGCACGGTCTTGTTACCGGCGTCACCGCCCGCGACGGCCGCGGCGCCACCACCGAAGCCGCCCGCCACGATGGCCGGGATGGACCGGTTCATCGCCTTGGCCATCAGATTGGTCAGGATCGAACCGGAGGCGCCGACGATCATGCCGCCGACCATCATGGCGGTGTTGTTCAGCGCCAGCCCGGCGGCTGCCGCTGCCAGCCCGGTCAGCGCGTTGAGCAGCGAGATCACCACTGGCATGTCGGCGCCGCCGATCGGCAGCACCACCGCCAGACCCAGTACCGCGGCGAACACCAGCGTGCCGATGATCAGCAGCTCGGTGGTGCCGCCCAGCCCGATCGTTACCGCGCAGGCCACCGCCCCCGCCAGTACCAGCACGTTGAGCGGTTGCTGCAACCGGCCCAGCGTGATGGGCTTGCTGGGAACGATCTCCTGCAGCTTGCCGAAGGCGACCAGCGAGCCCCAGAACGACACCGACCCGACGATCGCGGCGAACAGCGAGGCACCGATCATGTAGCCGGCCTCGCCCAGGTAACCGTCGGTGGTGCGGAACTCGGCCCATGCGATGAGCGCGACGGTGCCGCCACCCAGGCCGTTGAACAGCGCCACCATCTGCGGCATCGCGGTCATCTTGACCTGGCGGGCCGAGGGGATCCCCGCCGCTGTGCCGATCCCCACACCGAGCGCGATCAGCGCCCAGTTGGTGACCCCTGGGGTGAGCAGCACGGCGATCACGGCGATCGCCATGCCGACCGCTGCGATGAGGTTGCCGCGCACCGCGGTGCGGGGCCCGGTCAGGCCCATGAGGCCGTAGATGAACAGCGCGAAGGCGACGATGTAGAGGACGGTGACCAGGGTGCTCATCGCTGCTCGGACTCCTTCGCGGGTGCCGGCTTGCTCTTGAACATCCCCAGCATCCGGTCGGTGACCAGGAAGCCGCCCACGACGTTGATCGTCCCGAACGCGATCGCGATGACCAGCAGGATCTTGCTGAACACGTCGGCGTCGGGATGGGTGATGCCGAGCACCACGATGCCACCGAGCACCACGATGCCGTGGATCGCGTTCGTCCCTGACATCAACGGCGTGTGCAGGGTGTTGGGCACCTTCGAGATCACGGCGAAGCCGACGAATCCGGCCAGCACGAGGATCGCGAGGTAGCCCAGCAGCTCGGTTGTGGTCGCTTCAGCCATCAACTGTCCTCTCGCGTGACACAGGAGCGTGCCAACACCTCGTCGTCCCAGTCCGGCGCCAGCTGGCCCTCGTCGCCGACCATCAACCCCAGCAGCGCCGCCACGTTTCGCGCGTAGAGCTCGCTGGCGTGCTCGGGCATCGAGGCCGGCAGGTTCAGCGGCGACGCGATCATCACGTCATGGCGGACGACGATCTCACCCGGCTCGGTCAGCTCGCAGTTGCCCCCGGTCTCGCCGGCGAGGTCGACGACGACGCTGCCCGGCGCCATCCCCTTCACCGCCTCCCCGGTGACCAGCGTCGGCGCCTTGCGCCCCGGCACCAGCGCAGTCGTGATCACGATGTCGAAGCCGGTGATCGCATCGGTCAGCCGCTGCTGCTGCTCGGCCCGCTCGTCGTCGGTCAGCTCGCGTGCGTAGCCACCCTCGCCGGCTGCTTCGATGCCCAGGTCGAGCCACTTGGCGCCCAGCGAGCGCACCTGGTCGGCCACGTCGGGCCGCACGTCGTAGCCGGTGGTCCGAGCGCCGAGACGTTTGGCGGTGGCCAGCGCCTGCAGGCCCGCGACGCCGACACCGAGCACCAGCGCGGTCGCCGGTTTCACCGTGCCGGCCGCCGTGGTGAGCATCGGAAAGAACCGGGTCGAGCGCTCTGCGGCGAGCAGCACCGCCTTGTAGCCGGCGACATTGGCCTGCGACGACAGCGCGTCCATCGACTGCGCCCGCGATATCCGAGGGATCGACTCCATCGCGAAGGCGGTCACACCCGCCTCGCGCAGCTGATCTGCGATCTTGGGATTCGACAGCGGTGCGAGGAAGCTGATCAGCATGGAGTCGCGCCGCAGTCGCCCGATCTCCTCGGCGGTCGGTGGCGCCACCTTGACCACGACGTCGTTGTCCCACGGGTCGCCGATCGTCGCGCCGGCCCCGGTGAACAGCTCGTCGGGCATCAAGGCGGCGACCCCGGCGCCGGACTCGACGACGACGTGCAGACCTTGCTGGGTCAGCTTCTCGACGACCTTGGGTACCAGCGCGACGCGGCGTTCACCGTCCGGCGATTCCCGGGGCACGCCGACCCGGGCACCGGTCTCAGATGCAGTCACGCCGTGGAGCATCGGGCATGATCCGCTCGACGTCCAGTGCAGGACCGGTCAATGGTGGTATGCGGCACACGGTCAACACCCCGGCGCCTCATCCGGTGCTGCCGAGGATCAGCCGAGTGGTTTCGCGCGGGGCGTCCCGTTACGGCCATCGCATTGCGCCAACGCCGCGTTGGCGCAATCGGCGGCGTCGTTGCATAGGGTTGTGCAATGGCCGGGTCGTTGATCGGAACCCAAGTCCGTCGCGTCGAGGACCGGCTCCGGGGCGCGAGCACCTACGTCGGCAACCTGCAGGTGGACGGCCTGCTGCAGCTGGCCTTCGTGCGATCCCCGCTGGCGCACGCGACGATCACCCGCATCGACGCGGGGGCGGCGCTAGCCGCACCGGGTGTCGTGAGCGTCTACACCGCCCACGACCTGCGGATCCCGCGTCATCACACCTTTGTCCGCGTCAACGACACCTGTCTGCGCCCGCCGCTGGCCGAGGGCAAGGTCCGCTTCGCTGGCGACGCCGTTGCGGTCGTGGTAGCCGAGACCGTGGCGGCCGCGGCCGACGCCGTCGAGCTCGTCGATATCGACTACGAGCCGCTGCCCGCCGTCACCGATCCCGAGGCGGCGCTCGCCGACGGTGCACCGCTGCAGTTCGAGGAGCTGGGTTCGAACCTGGCCGCCGGTGCCCGCGATCCCGACGATGTCGACCCGCTGGCCGGCGCCGACGTCGTGGTGCGGGCGCGGATGGAGAACCAGCGAGTCGCAGTGGTGCCGATGGAAGGCAACGCGATCACCGTCGTGCCGGGCGGCGAGGATGACGAGCACCAGTTGACGGTGCACGTCTCGACCCAGATGCCGCACCTGCTGCGCAACGACGCTGCCCGGCTGTTCGAGCTGGACCCGCAGCGGCTGCGGGTGGTGTCGCCGCACGTCGGCGGGGGATTCGGCGGCAAGGCGGGCCTCGCGCCCGAGCACTCCGTCGCGATCGCCGCCGCGCGCGTGCTCGACCGGCCGGTGTCGTGGGTGGAGACCCGCTCGGAGAACATGACCGCGATGCACGGCCGCGCGCAGATCCACTACGCCGAGCTGGGGCTGCGCCACGACGGCACGATGGTGGGGCTGCGGATCAGGGTGGTCGGCGACTCGGACGCCTATGCCGGGTTCGGCGGCGCACTGGCGATGGGTCCCACCAGGGTCATGGCGCAGGGCGTCTACCGGGTGCCGGCACTGAGCTTCGCCGCCGCGGCCGCGCTGACCAACACGGCCCCCGTTGGAGCGTTCCGTGGCGCCGGGCGCCCGGAAGCCGCCGCGATGCTCGAGCGGATCATGGACATGGGAGCCATGGCGCTCGAGATCGACCCTGCCGAGATCCGCCGCCGCAACTTCATCCGCCCCGACCAGTTCCCCTTCACCACCGAGGTCGGCACTAGCTACGACTCCGGCGACTACGCCCTGGCGCTCGACGAGGCGCTGCGGCTGGGCGGTTACGACGAGCTGCGCGCCGAGCAGGCGCGACGGCGCGAGGCCGGTGAGCGCCGCGTGCTCGGGATCGGGCTGTGCAGCTACGTCGAGATCACCGGCGGGGGTGGCGGCGGCGAGTTCGGCGCCGTGACCGTGCACGCCGACGGGACGGCGACCGCGCGGGTGGGCACGTCGGCGCACGGGCAGGGCCACGCCACGTCGTTCGCCATGCTGGTGGCCGACTCGCTGGGCATTGACGTCGGCTCGGTGCACTTCGTGCAGTCCGACACCGCGGTGATCCCCACCGGCGGCGGCACCGGTGGTTCGCGCTCGCTGCAGCTCGGCGGGAACGCGGTGCGTGCCGCCGCGGACGAGGTGCTCGAGCGTGCCCGCGAGCTGGCCGCCTCGCTGCTCGAGGCCGACGTCGACGACATCGTCGCCGCCGACGGCCGGGTCGGGG
This sequence comes from Pseudonocardiaceae bacterium, assembly GCA_009377865.1. Taxonomy (GTDB): domain Bacteria; phylum Actinomycetota; class Actinomycetes; order Mycobacteriales; family Pseudonocardiaceae; genus WHSY01. The sequence goes on from WHTH01000025.1 coordinate 14,851, forward strand.
TCGGCGGCGTGCCCGGCCGGTCGTTCGGCTGAGCGCAGCTCGCGACCGCCGCCGAGCAGCAGGGGCAGCCGCTGGGCGCCGAGCTGGAATTCACCCAGGACGGCGCGACGTTCCCCTTCGGCGCCCATCTCGCGGTGGTCGAGGTCGATCTCGACACCGGGCACGTCACACCGTTGCGCCATATCGCGGTCGACGATTGCGGCCGGGTGCTCAACCCGATGATCGTCGAAGGGCAGCAGCACGGTGGCGCGGCGCAGGGCATCGCGCAGGCGCTGTGGGAGCAGGTGGTCTACGACGCCGAGGGCACGCTGCTGTCAGCGACGCTGGCCGACTACGCGATGCCCAGCGCGGCCGACCTGTGCTCGTTCGAGGTCGCCAACACCGAGACGCCGACGCCGCTCAACCCGCTGGGCGTCAAGGGCATCGGCGAGTCCGCGACGGTGGGATCCACGCCGGCGGTGCAGAACGCTGTGGTCGACGCGCTGTCGCACCTGGGGGTGCGCCATCTCGACCTGCCGTGCACGCCGCAGCGGGTGTGGCGGGCGATCCGGGATGCGGAGTCGGGCACCCTGGCCGACCCGTGGCGCGAGCCGCCCCCGGTGTTCGCGACGCTGCCTGTCCGCGGTGCCGCACCCGCACCCGAAGCCGAGGGCGCCGACATCTGACCACGTTACGCGGAAAGGGCGCGGCGGGATCGGAGTGCGCTCGTAGCGCGGCAGGCCAGGTAGATGACGAACACGATCGCCGTGACGTAGGCGCTGATCGGCGCGCCCGGCGCCAGCGATGCGATGATCCCGCCGACCACTGCGAACTCGGCGAACAGTGTGGCGAGCAGCAACGCCGTCAGCGGGTTCGCGGTCAGCTGCGCCGCCGCGGCCGCGGGGGTGATCAGCAGCGCCAGCACCAGCAACGCTCCCACCGTCGGGACGGCGAGCCCGGTGGCCACTCCGACCAGCACCGCGAACAGCACGGACAGGCCCCGCACAGGCACCCCTCGAGCCCGTGCGACGTCGGCGTCGACGCTGGCGAACAGCAGCGGACGCCACACTGCGGCGAGCACCACCAGCGCGGCGACCACGGCCGTGGCGAGCAACCACACGTCGTCGCGTCCGACCGCCACTATCTGTCCGAAGAGCAGCGAGAATTGGTTCGACGCCCGGCCCTCGTAGAGCCACAGGAACAGCCCGCCGAGGCCGAGCCCGAAGGCGAGTACCACCCCGATCACCGAGTCGCGTTCTCGCTCGCGCAGCCCCAGCAGACCGAACACCAGCGCGGCGGTGACGGCACCGACAAGCGCGCCCACGCTGACGGCCGAGGCGCTGACCAGTAGCGCGGCCGCGGCACCGGTGAAGGTGAGCTCGCTGGTGCCGTGCACCGCGAAGGAGACCTGGCGGGCGACGACCAGCGGGCCGAGCGCCCCGGCGATCAGCGCCAGCAGGGCACCGGCGAGCAGCGAGGACTGCACGAAGTCCAGTGCCAGCAGCTCACCGGTGCCCTCGAAGCGAAAGATCCTGTCCAACACCTCGCCCGGGCTCATGACGGTTGCGCCAGGTGGTGGTCGTGGTCGTGGGCGCCGACCACGAGCAACCGGTCGCGCACGCGGATCACATCGACCTCGGTGGCATAGAGCTCGGACAGCACCGCCGAGGTCATCACCTCATCGGGAGTGCCGATGCGGAAGCGCCCGTCGACGATGTAGAGCATCCGATCGACCATGGGCAGCACCGGGTTGATGTCGTGGGTGACGAACAACACGGCGGTGCCCGTCGCATGGCGCCGCTCGTCGATCAACTCGCTGACCGCGCGCTGGTGGGCGAGGTCGAGCGACAGCAGTGGCTCGTCGCACAGCAGTACGTCGGGATCGCCGATCAGCGCTTGCGCGACCCGCAGTCGCTGTTGCTCGCCGCCGGAGAGCCGGCCGACCGGGGCGTCGGCGTAGTCCAGGGCGCCGACCGCGTCCAGCGCCTCCCGCACGCGACGGCGGCGGCTGCGCGAGGGCAGTGCGAAGCCCCACCGGTGCCCGTCGAGTCCTAGCCCGACCATGTCGCGGCCGCGCAGCGTAAGCGTGGGGTCCAGCGCCTGCTGCTGCGGGATGTAGCCGACGGTACGGCTGCCGCGGCGGACAGGTTGCCCGGACAGCTCGATATCGCCGGACGACAGCGGCGTCTGCCCGAGCAGGGCACGCAGCAGGCTGGTCTTGCCCGAGCCGTTGGGCCCGAGCACCGCAAGGAACTCACCTGGGGCCACATCGAGATCCAGCCCGTCCCACAACGTCCGGGCGCCGTAGGCCAGCCGGGCGCCGCGTAGCCGGACCGCGGGCGGTGGGTGGCGGTCGGGGCGGAGCTCGCGGGTCGTCGCCATGCTGTCGTCGACGGTGGCCATCTCAGCGTCGTTCATCTCGCCCCGTGTTCATCTGGTCCTGCGTTCATTCGCGCAGCGCCGTTTCGAGCGCATCGACCTGACCGGACATCCAGTCGACGTAGCTGGTGCCGTCGGGCAGCGTCTCGGCCATCTCGACGACGGGCATCCCGGCGGCCTCGGCGTCGGAGCGCACCTGTCCGGTCACCGGGGTCTCGGTCTGCGGGTTGAAGATCAGCGCGGCCACCTGCGGGTCCGCGACCAACTGGCGGGTCTCAGCGACTGCGGCGGCAGACGGGTCGCTCTCCTCCTCGACGGCCTCGACGAACTCGGAAGGTGTCACGTCGTCCAGCCCGGCGGCCTCGATGAGGTGGAACGCGATCGGCTCGGTCACCGTGACGCGGGTTCCGGCGCGCTGCTGCTCGATCGCCGCGACCTGGTCGGCCAGCGTGTCGATCTCCTCGTGGAATGCCGCGGCGTTGGCGGTGAACATCTCGGCGTTGTCTGGATCCAGCTCACCCAGCTGCTCGGCCGTCTTCTCGGCGACCGCCTCTACGGTGGCTAGGTCGTACCAGACGTGCTCGTTGGCACCACCAGCGTGGCCGTGGCCCTCGTGGCCACCACCCTCGCCTTCCTCGTCGTCGCTGTGGCTCTCGCCTTCCGCGTCCGTTTCGGCCTCGTCGAGGAACGTGAAGGCTTCGATAGCGGGCACCTCGTCGTCCTCGCTCTCGAGGACCTGCGTCATGAACTCGTCGTAGCCGCCGCCGTTGTAGACGACGAGATCGGCGCCGAGCACCTCGGCCGCCTCGGACGGGGTGCTCTCGTAGGAGTGTGGGTCGGCGGACGGATCGTCGATGATGGAGTTCACCTCGACGGCATCACCACCAACGGCCGACACCACGCTGCCCCAGACGTCGGTGGAGGCGACGATGTCGAGTCGGCCGTCGCCGTCGTCCTGCGCCGCTCCCGCCGGGTCCTCGGCCGAACCACAGCCGGACAGCGCCAGTGACAGGACGAACAGCGCCGCGACGGGCTGCGCCGCGACGGGCTGCGCGGCGACACCGGGCTTCCGGCGCGGGAGGTGGGAGTTCATCGAGGCTGCTCCAGTGCTCGATCATGAAATGGAAACCATTGTCATAAGAACTCTAAAGCATCACACCGCGACTTGCCACCTAACCGAGTGCCTCAACGACGGGACGCCATGCACTCAGCGTCACATCGCGGCGCCGTTGCCAGCCCCACGCGCCGTCATCCCACCGCTTCGGTGAACCCGCTGTGCCACGTGCTCAACTTCCCGGCGGTGTTCTGAACCGTTACCGTCACCGTATGGAACGGTCGGTGAAGCAGCGGCGTCCCGCGACGCTCGCCTCGCTGGCAGCCGAGCTCGGCGTTTCCCGGACGACGGTGTCGAATGCCTACAACCGCCCGGACCAGCTGTCGCCCGAGCTGCGGCGGCGGGTGCTCGAGACCGCCCGACGGCTGGGCTACCCGGGACCGGACCCGGTGGCCCGCTCGCTGCGTACCCGGCGCGCGGGCGCGGTCGGGCTGCTGCTCACCGAGGCGTTGTCCTATGCATTCCGCGACCCGGCGGCGATCGGCTTCCTCGAGGGATTGGCGCTCAGCTGCGAGGAGGCCGGCCAGGGGCTGCTGATGGTGCCGGCGAGTCCGGAGGGCGATCAGGCACGGAGCGCCGCCGCGGTGCACCGTGCCGGTGTCGATGGTTTCGTCGTGTACTCGGTTCCCGATGACGACCCGCACTTCGCGGCCGTGCGGCAGCGGCCGTTGCCTACCGTGGTCTGCGATCAGCCCGTCGTTGAGGGGGTCGGCCATGTCGGGATCGACGACCAGGGCGCGATGGCCGGGCTCGGGCGCCACCTCATCGAGCTGGGGCACCGTAGCGTTGGCGTCATCTGCATGCGGCTGGGCCGCGACCGCAACGACGGGTTCGTCGACGTCCTCCGACAGCGGGCGGCGCACTTCCACGTCCAGCGGGCCCGGCTGGCGGGCCTCGCGGACGCCTTCGGCGAGGTGGTCGACGACTGGTCGGCGGTGAGGGTGGTCGAGCGCTTCGACCACACCCTCGAGTCGGGTGCCTCGGCGGCGCGGCAGCTGCTCGACCGCGACCCCGGGCTGTCCGCGCTGGCATGCACCTCCGACATCCTCGCGCTCGGCGCTCTCGAGGAGGTGCGCCGCCGGTCGCTGCGCGTACCCGACGACATCACGGTCACCGGATTCGACTGCGTGCCCGAGGCCGAGCGCCTCGGCCTGACCACGGTGCGCCAGCCGGTCCGCGAGAAGGGTCGCGCGGCGGGCCGGCTGCTGCTGGGCTCGACCGAACCCGGCCGACGGCGCAGCGTCTCGTTGCCCACCGAACTCGTCATCGGGGCCACCTCGGGGCCGGCCAAGGCCACCGACGCCCCCTGGTTCTCCGGCCTCTGACTACCGGTGGGTGAGTGATTCTTGTGGTTATAACCACAAGAATCACTCACCACAAGGTGGACAGCGCGGACAGGGTTGCAAGGTGCCCGTCCAACCCTCTCTCCGGAGCACCGCTGCCACCTCGGCAGCGACACCGCACGGGTCCTGGTCGACGTCGTGCCAGCCGAACGCCAGTCTCGGTCGCGCCGCAAGCTCTGCCGCGTTGTCCCTGCGTCGATCTCGGAACGCGATCTCGGGTGCCGCGTGTGCGAGCCGCCCGTCGAGCCGCACGATCAGCGGCACGCCGGTGGCGTCGTAGCAGCAGTCCTCCCACAGCGTGTGACCATCGACGACCACCGGATGCTGGCGGGCGGCGGTGGGTAGGTGATGGCGCTGCTCCACGTCGGTGAGGTACCGGTACTCGAGCATCGAGAGCACCCCGTCGGCGAGCAGCCCGACCCCGAGTTGGATGGCGGCGTGGTGCCGCCACGGCCGGCGCTGGGTCAGCGCGGACATCAGCTGCCGCACCGGCACCTTTCCCGCTGCGAGCGCGATCACGCTCTCGGTCGCCATTGCGGGGTCGTCCGCCGCAGCCGCCACGTCGATCACGGTTTGTGCGCGCCGCGTCCGCGGCGGGTCGGCTTCGGTGGCGATGGTGGCAAAGGCCCGACTGCGGTGTAACCGCACGCAACTGATGGAGGTCGCAGAACAGCCGTACGGGACCGTGACGTGAACGGGCTGAGTGTCGTTCGGTGGGAGCAACCCCCACTCTTCGGCCGCCGTGCGGTGACTGAGTACCGCTGGGTCACCGGCGTAGAGCAACGCGGCACGCAGCTGTGCAGCGCGAGGTAGCGGCCCGGTGAAGGTGGCGAACACGCTGTGGTGGACCCGCTGCCACCGTCCGGCCGCGAGGTGGGCTCGGATGACCTCGTCGGACAGGCCTTGCCCGATCACCTGCCCGCGACTAACCAGTCCGCACTGCTCGCCGAGCAGTCGTCGCCAGGAAACCGGGGCGTCGGATGGAGTCGACACGCAGGCACAGTGCGCACTCGTCGGTGAGCAGGGAAGGCGCTGGCCAGCAGGCTGTGGATAACCGCCCAGTTGTGGACAACCAAGTGGTGAGTGATTTTTGGGGTTATAACCCCAAAAATCACTCACCCACTCGATCAGTTGGATTGCGACAGGAGCTGGGCGCAGCGGATCAGGCCGAGATGAGAGTAGGCCTGCGGGTGGTTGCCCAGCGAGCGTTCGGCCACCGGGTCGTATTCCTCGGACAGCAGCCCGGTCGGCCCCGCGACATCGATGAGCTGCTGGAACAGCTGCTGTGCCTCCACCCGCCGACCGGTCGCAAGGTACGCCTCGACCAGCCAGGCCGCGCACAGATGGAAGCCGCCCTCGCCGCCGGGCAGCCCGTCATCGCGGTGATAGCGGTAGACCGTGGACCCGGACCGCAGCTCCGACTCGATGGCAGTCACGGTGGCCTGGAATCGCTCGTCGGCGGGCTCGATGAGGCCGGACAGCCCGACGTGCAGCGAGGCCGCGTCCAGGTCGGTCCCGTCGTAGGCGGTGGTGAAGGCGCCGACCTTGGCGTTCCAGCCTTGGTCGAGTATCTCGGCGGCGATATCGGACCGCAACTGCTTCCATCCCGGCTCGGCCGACCGACCGTACTGCGCCGCCAGCGCCAGCGCGCGGTCGACCGTGACCCAGCACATCACCTTGGAGTAGACGTGGTGACGGGCGGCCGACCGCTCCTCCCAGATGCCGTGGTCGGGTTCGTGCCAGCGCCGGATGACCGCTTCGGTCATCGCGCAGACCAGCTGCCAATCCCGGTCGGACAGCGCGCCCCGGCAGGTCGCCAGAGCGACGACCAGCTCGACGACGGGCCCGAAGACGTCGAGCTGGACCTGGGTGTTGGCGAGGTTGCCGACCCGCACCGGCCGCGAACCCGCGTAGCCGGGCAGTGTGTCGATGACCGCCTCCGGGCCCAGACCCGAGCCTTGCAGCGTGTAGAGCGGGTGCAGCCGTTCCGGTCCGCTCAGCGTGGCCAGCACGTTATGCAGCCAGTCCAGGAAGCCCTCCGCCTCGCGCGTGGAGCCGAGCGACACCAGCGCATGCGCGCTCAGCGCGCCGTCGCGCAGCCAGCAGAACCGGTAGTCCCAGTTGCGGACCCCGCCGAGTTCTTCGGGAAGCGATGTGGTCGCCGCGGCCATGATGCCGCCGCTCTCGGCGTGGCAAAGCCCGCGCAGCGTCAGCGCGGCGCGCTCCACCAGCTCGCGCTCCACCGCCGGCAGCGCCAGCCCGGCGGCCCAGCTCGACCAGTGGCTGCCTGCCGCCTCGCGTCGCTGCGGTTCGGGGGCCGGCGCGGGCGACAGGTCATCGCTGCCGCAGCGCAGCTCCAATACCACCGCACCCTCGGCGGGTGACACCACCGCCCGCGCGGACTCGTGCATGCCATCGAAGCTGATCTCCCAGCCGACGCCGGGGGAGCGCAGCACGATCGGCTCGGAGGTGCCGAGCACCCGCAAACCGCCGGGCTCGGCCTCCAGCCGTACCGGGACGTTGCCGAACTCCGGCCGTGGCGCGAACTCGACCACCGCCGTGGTCTCACCGGTGATGACGCGCACCAGGTCCGTCCGCTGCGGCGCGGTGACGAGGTCGAGGTAGTCGGTGACCAGCAGCCGCGACCAGCGGGTCTCGACGGTCATCGTGCCGGGCGAGTAGCGCTGCCCCAGCGGCAGCCCGTTGCGGTCGGGAAGAACCGAGAAATACCCGGCGGTCGGGCCGCCGAGCAGGTCGGCGAAGACCGCGCCGGAATCGGGCTCGGGATGGCACAGCCAGCACACCCGCGCATCAGGGGTCAGCAGCGCCACCACGCGCCCGTTGGACAGCATGCTGTGGCGTTCGATGGGCACCGCCTGCTCACCGTGCAGCCAGGTCCGGCGCTCCTCGAGCAGGAAAGCCAGCGCCCGGGCGACGCCGTCGGTCGAGTCCACGCGGTGGCCGGCCCGGGTGTCGCCGGGGCCGACCTTGATGCCCAAGTCGGGGCCGTGCAGCCGGGCGAAGACCTTCTCGTCGGTGACGTCATCGCCGAGGAACACCGCAGCGGAGGCGCCGACCTGGTGGCGCAGCACGTCGAGTGCCTGGCCCTTGTCGGTCTGCACCACGGCCAGCTCGATGACGGCCTTGCCCTCGGTCACCTGCACCCCGTCCCAGCGGCACGGGCCGTCACGGACCGCCTCGAGCACGCGCTCGGCTACCTCGGGCTCGGCCTGCCGGACGTGCACCGCGACACTGGCCGGCTTGCTCTCCAAGCTCGTGCCCGCAGTGCCCTCGGTGATGCGGCGCAGCTCGGTGTACAGGTCCTCGCGCAGTTCCCGGGCCTGCGGCGCCAGGTCGTGCACGAAGCCGACGTCGAACTCCGAACCGTGGCTTCCCACGAGGTGGATCTCGGAAGGCAGTCGCGACAGCGTCGCCAAGTCACGCAATGCTCTGCCGGAGATCACCGCGACAGTGGTGGCCGACAGTTCGGCCAGCGCCCGCAGCGCCGCCACCGACTGCTGGGTGGGAAGGGCGCGCGACGGATCCTGCACGATCGGCGCCAGCGTGCCGTCGTAGTCGCAGGCCACCAGTAGCCTCGGTGTGTGGGCCAGCTGTACCAGCACGCGGCGCAACTCTGCGGTGGTGACGTCGGCGGTCATGAGCCCGGGAGTCTATGGACGTCGCGCACAGCGGCGGTGCGCGCCCCCGCACGGTGGGTGGGCGCTCAGACCGCGCCGAGCGCCTCCAGGAACGACCGTGCCCAATGGTCCACGTCGTGCTGCATCACCTGCTTGCGCATCGTGCGCATCCGCTTCTGTCCCTCGTTCGGGTCGAGCGTGATGGCGTAGTAGATGGCGTTCTTGATGGCGTCGACGTTGTGCGGGTTGACCAGCAACGCGCTGGTCAGCTCGGCCGCGGCACCGGCGAACTCCGAGAGCACCAGCGAGCCACCGAGATCGTGCCGGCAGGCGACGTACTCCTTGGCGACGAGGTTCATCCCGTCGCGCACCGGGGTCACGAGCATCACGTCGGCGGCGAGGAAGAACGCCGCGAGCTCCTCGCGCGGGATCGACTTGTGCAGGTAGTGCACGGCGGGGTGGCCGACGCGGCCGTACTCGCCGTTGATCCGCCCGACCGCCTGCTCGATGTCGGCCCGCATCTGCTTGTAGTGCTCGATGCGCTCCCGGCTGGGGGTCGCCAGCTGCACCATCACGACGTCCTCGGGGTCGACGTGCCCCTCGGCGTAGAGCTCGTAGAGCGCGTGCAGTCGCAGGTCGATGCCCTTGGTGTAGTCGAGCCGGTCAACCCCCAGCACGACCTTCGAGGGGTTGCCCAGCTCGTCGCGGATCTCGGCGGCGCGCTTGCGGACGCGGTCGCTGCGCGCAGTCTCGTCGAGGTGCGCGGAATCGATCGAGATCGGAAACGCGCCCGCCCGCACGTTGCGGTCGCCGACCTCGACGATGCCGGGCCTGGTACGCACCCCGACCGCGCTCTTCGACGCCGGCATGCCGGCGAGCCGGTGGGCGAGGTACAAGAAGTTCTGGGCGCCGCGGGGCAGCTGGAAGCCGACGAGATCGGCGCCGAGCAGCCCCCGGACCAGCTCGGTGCGCCACGGCAGCTGCATGAACAGCTCGGTGGGCGGGAACGGGATGTGCAGGAAGAACCCGATCCGCAGATCGGGTCGTTGCTCGCGGAGCAGCTGCGGCACCAGCTGTAGCTGGTAGTCCTGCACCCACACCGTCGCACCCTGCCCGGCGACCTTGGCGGTGGCGGCGGCGAAGCGCTCGTTGACCGCGACGTAGCACTCCCACCAGCTCCGGTCGAACACTGGCGTGGCCACCACGTCGTGGTAGAGCGGCCAGAGCGTCGCGTTCGAGAAGCCCTCGTAGTACTGGGTGATGTCTCGGGCCGTCAGTGTCACCGGAAACAGCGTGAGATCGTCATCGGCGAAGGCCTCCACCTCGACGTCCGGCACGCCCGGCCAGCCCACCCACGCGCCCCGCCGGGTACGCAGGAACGGCTCCAGCGCGGCCACCAGTCCGCCCGGGCTCGACTTCCAGCGCTGCGTGCCGTCGGGCAGCCGCTCCAGGTCGACCGGGAGGCGATTGGCGACGACGACGAAGTCCGCTTCGTTGGTAGGTCGTTGCGCTGCCACCTTGCGTCGCCTCCTCGTGCCGGTCCCCCGCCGACCCTAGCCGGGGGATGGCCGCTGCGCCCGTTGCTATCCAGGCCGACGGGCACCGCAGCGCCCGCTTCGTCATGCAGCGTCCTTGTGTGCGCGTCACGGGCGGTCTGACGCGCGGTTACGATGGCGCCATCGTGCCGGCGTAGCTCAACTGGCAGAGCGTTCGCCTTGTAAGCGAAAGGTTCGGGGTTCGAGTCCCCGCGTCGGCTCCACCTCGTACGGCCTCCCGAGCTGAGCCACCCTCCGCTCCGCAGCAGGGATCGGCCCTCGATCCGCCCGGATTTCTGCTGGGAGGCGGAGTGCGGCTCTCGGCCTGTGGACAACCGACGACGCCCGTCGCCGAACTGCGTCACGCTCACGGCGTGGGCCGTCGCCGACTCCGCGCTGCGCAGCGGTGTGACGACGTCCGACGCCCTGCACCTCGCGGTGCTCGGTCGGAGGGGCAAGCCCGGTGCCCGGCTGGCCGCCTGCATTGTCGATCGTGCGGACCCGCTGGCCGAGAACTGGTTCGAGTCGGCTTCCCGGTGGTGGCTGCTGGAGGCGGGCCTCCCGCGGCCGGCCTTCAGGTGCGTTTCGCCGACGCGGACGGGCTGGTCCGGGCCCGGGTCGACATGTTCCTGCCCGAGTACCGCACCGTCGGCGAGGCGGACGGAGCAGGCAAGTACGCCGACCCGGGGGCGCTGTTCACCGAGAAGCAGCGCGAAGGCTGGCTGCGTGACGCGCACCACCTGCAGGTGGTGCGCTGGGTGCCGCCGGAGATGGCGAATGCGGGCGGAAGGGCTGCGGTCGTCGATCGCTTCCACCGGGCCTTCGTGCGCAACTCCCGATAGCCACCCTCCGCCCAGCAGCAGGAATCGACTGCTCAGAGGTCCTGATTCCTGCTGTCGGCCGTAGGGTGGCCTCGCCAGCAGGCTCCGGGTTCGCCGCCGCGGTCAGGCGGATTCGGCGATGAGCGGTTCGAGCTCGAGATCGGGCTGTAGCCGCTGTTCGAGGCCGAGCGCGGTGCGGTCGCGGAACACGGCGATCAGCGCGCCGTCGCGGTCGCGGCGCAGCACTTCACCACGGCTGTCGCCCAGCGTGGGGGCAGTCGCGGCGGTGACCTTGCGGGCGAGGCTGTAGGGCAGCCGGTCGAGGTCGATGTCCACGTTGAACTCGGTCCGCAGCCGGTACTCGGCGACGTCGAACTGCATGGGTCCGACGGCGCCGAGAACGGGGGCGGCATCGCCTCGTCGGTCGGAGCGCAGGACCTGCACCACGCCTTCCTGCTCGAGTTGCGCGATGCCACGGTGGAAGTGTTTGGAGCGGTCGAGCTCGCGCGGGTGTGCAACCGCGAAGTGCTCGGGCGCGAACGCCGGAAACGGCGGGTATTCCACGCGCGGCTTGCCCTCGTAGAGCGTGTCGCCGACCCGCAGCGCGGTGGCGTTGACCAGGCCGATGACGTCGCCCGGGTAGGCGGTGTCGACGGTGCTGCGGTCGCGGCCGAACATCTGCTGCGTGTACTTGGTGGCGAACGGCCGCCCGGTCTGGGCATGGGTGGCGGGGATGCCGCGCTCGAAGCGGCCGGAACAAACCCGGACGAACGCGACCCGGTCCCGATGAGCGGGGTCCATCCCGGTCTGCACCTTGAACACGAACCCGGAGAACGGGCTGTCGAGCGAGCGCGGCACGCCGTGGCGGTCGGCACGGGCGGCGGGTCGTGGCGCGAGGTCGACGAGGATGTCCAGTAGCTGGCGGACGCCGATGTTGAGCACTGCCGCACCGAACAGCACGGGGCTCGCGGTGCCACCGTAGAACCGGCTGACGTCGAATTCCCCGCCGCTGGCGGTCAGCAGGTCGCATTCGTCCTGAGCGGTCGCCCAGTCGGCTGGCTCCTGCCGGGCCGCGGTGTCGGCATCGAGGTGTTCTTCCTCGGCGGGCGTCGCGCCGCCGGGGGTGCGCCGGTAGCGGACGAAGTCGCCGGTGCTGGCGTCGCGGAGGCCGTGGAAGTAGCCGGCCGCGCCGACGGGCCAGTTCAGTGGCATGGGCTGCAAGCCGGTGCGTTCGACGATCTCGTCGCAGAGGTCGAGCGCCTCCCGCCCGACCCGGTCCCACTTGTTGACGAAGGTGATGACCGGGGTGCCGCGGTGCCGGCAGACCTCGAAGAGCTTCATCGTCTGCGGTTCGAGCCCCTTGGCGGCGTCGATGAGCATCACGGCGCAGTCGACCGCCGCCAGTACCCGGTAGGTGTCCTCGGAGAAGTCGGCGTGGCCGGGCGTGTCCAGCAGGTTGATCACGACGTCGCGGTAGCGGAACTGTAGCGCGGCTGACGTGATGGAGATGCCGCGAGCGCGCTCCATCTCCAGCCAGTCCGACACGACGCCCTTGCGGCCGGCCTTGCCGTGTACCGCCCCGGCCTCATTGATCGCGTGGGCGTGCAGCGCGAGCGCCTCGGTGAGAGTGGACTTGCCGGCATCGGGATGGCTGATCACGGCGAACGTCCGACGGCGCCCCGCCTCGACCACTGTGGTGCTGTGACCGCCCGGTGAGCTCACGACGATGGGTCGGTGGGGGTGCGCAGCATGACCATACCCCTCATCGTATCGCTACCCTGACGTGACAGTATGGTCAGCGTCGTGATCAACGTTGATTCCATGGCGGGAGCCGTGCCCGTGACCCGGTTCGAGATCCTCGACGCGGTGGAGGGCGCGTTCGTGCGCCGCCCGGTGACCAAGTCGGAGCTGCTGGAGTCGGCCCGGGATGCCGGCGCGCGCGTCGAGCTCCTCGCCACGTTGAACCGGCTGCGGGACCGGCGGTTCAGCAACGCTCGTGACCTGTGGGCCGATCTCGAGGACGTGCCCGTCGACCGGTGAACGCCGTCCAGACCCGCCCGAGTCGCTGACCCAGCTACTGGGCGGTGGCCGCAGCGCGCTCGACGCCACGGCGCCCGCGGTCGTGTTCGTGGCGGTCTGGCTGCTGTCCGGCCGCTCGCTGGAATGGGGAGCGGCGGCCGCGCTGGCCACCGGGTGCGGTGTGGCCTTGATCCGCTGGCGCAGCGGCGGGCGGCCGCTCGCCGCGCTGCTGGGACTGCTCGGAGTGCTGGCCGCGGTGCTGGTCGCGCTCTACACCGGCCGTGCGGCGGACTTCTTCCTCGTTCAGCTGGTGTCGAACCTTGCCAGCGCGCTGGCGTGGACGGTGAGCATCCTGGCGCGCTGGCCGCTGCTCGGGATCGTGGTCGGTGGGCTGCTCGGCCAGCGCACCTCCTGGCGGCGGGATCCGGCGCTGCTGCGTTCCTACGCGCTCGCGTCCTGGCTGTGGGTGGGCCAGTACGTGCTCCGGGTCGCGGTGTTCACGCCGCTGTGGGTCGCGGGGGCCGTGCTGCCGCTCGGGGTGGCGAGGGTGGCGTTGAGCTGGCCGCTGGTCACGGTGTGCGTCGCCGCCAGCGGGACCGTGCTGCTACGCTCACTGCCCGACGACCACCCCGGCCTGCGCCGCCCGCGCCGGTGAAGCCCGCCGTCGCGCGATACCGTGCGCGCCTACGACGTGAGTTTGCTCACGGGGGTAATAGCCCGCAGCTTCGGCCTGGGGGCTTCCGCTGCGCACTCGCGACGGGTTCACTGTGGCGTGGCTGATTGCGCCACCGAACCGAAAGGATCGCAACCATGCGCCGTCGCTTCGCCGCCCGCTGGGCTGTCGCCGTCATGCTCGGCGTCGCAGCTCTGCTCGGCGCCAGCCTTCCGGCGACTGCGGCGACGCCCGCGCCGGCTGCCACCGGTGTCCCGACCGCGCAGATCGCGGCGCTGCAACGGGATCTGGGGATGTCCGCGCCGGCGGTCACCACGCGACTGGCACGGGAGGCCAGCGCCTCGGCCGTCCAGTCGGCACTGCAGAGTGCGATCGGGCAGCCCTTCGGGGGATCATGGTTCGACGCCACAACCGGACGCCTCGTCGTCGCGACGACCGATGCGTCGCAACTTTCCGCTATTCGCGACATGGGTGCGCAGTCGGCCTTGGTCGACCAGGAATTGGCGGTCCTCGACGCCCTCAAGGACGGGTTGGACGCCCACGCGGCGTCGGTTCCCGACGCGGTGACCGGCTGGTACGTCGATCCCGCGACCAACTCGGTCGTCGTCGCGGCGACCGATCCTGCTGCGGCGCGGGCCTTCGCAGCCGACGCCGGGGTGGGGGAGGTCAGCGTCGAACGGGTTGCGCAGGCGCCCCGCCCGCTGGCCGACCTGGTCGGTGGCGAGGCGATCTATGGTCCCGACGAGGAACAATGCTCGGTGGGCTTCAGCGCCACCTCGGGCGACACCAGCTACGTCATCACCGCCGGCCACTGCACCGAGCGAGGTGGCACCTGGTCGGGTGACGACCGGACCCCGATCGGACCGGTGGAGACCAGCTCCTTCCCGGGTGACGACTACGGGCTGATCCGCGTCGACGAGTCGTCGTGGACGCCCACTTCGCAGTACGTCGGGCAGGACCGGCAGCGCAGCGAGATCAGCGGATCGACCGAGGCGCCGGTGGGCTCCTCGGTGTGCCGCTCCGGTTCCACCACCGATTACCAGTGCGGTGAGATCGAGGCCACCGACCAGACCGTGAACTACGGCGCCGGCGACGTCGTCTCCGGCCTGACCAGGACCAGCGCCTGCGCCGAGCCGGGTGACTCGGGCGGTCCCTACGTCAGCGGCTCACAGGCCCAGGGCGTGCTGTCCGGCGGCTCGGGAAGCTGCTTGTTCGTCTTCCGCGGTGACACCTTCTTCCAGCCGGTCAACGAGGTCCTCGCCGACAACGGTGTCAACCTGGTCACCAGCGGGTCGTGAGTGGCCGAAGCCGCCCTGAGAATGCTGCGGCGGCGGCTCCCGGGTCCCGTGCCTCGGTGATCGCGCGCACGACGACCACCCGGTCCGCGCCTGCGGCGAGCACCTCGTCGAGCCGATCCAGCGTCTCGATCCCCCCGATCGCGAACCAGGGACGCTGGGGGCCTGCCGCGGCCGTCACCCGCACCAGGTCCAGGCCGGTGGCGGGGCGGCCGAACTTGGTGGGGGTGGTCCAGCACGGGCCGATGCAGAAGTAGTCGATGCCGGGCTCGGTGGCGGCGGTGGCCGACTGTCCGGGATCGTGCGAGGAGCGACCGATCACGACGTCGTCGCCGACGATGCGCCTGGCCCAGCCCACCGGCAGGTCGTCCTGCCCCAGGTGCAGCACGTCGGCGCCGCCGGCCAGCGCCACGTCGGCCCGGTCGTTGACCGCCAGCAGCGCGCCGTGCCGCTGGCAGGCCTCGCCGAGCACCTCGAGGGCGGCGAGCTCGTCGGCCGCCTCGAGCGGACCCGCCGGGCCCTTGTCGCGCAGCTGGATGATGTCGACACCGCCGGCGAGCGCCGCATCGGCGAACTCGGCGAGGTCACCCTGATCGCGCCGCGCACCGGTGCACAGGTACAGCCGCGAATCGGCCAGCCGGGTTCGGATCCGCTCGCCGTCCATGCCGGCACGGTACGGTGGAAGATGGTCCGCACGGGAGCCCGGTCACCGGGCTGAGAGGGGGTCATCGCGACTCCGACCGTCGAACCTGATCCGGGTCATGCCGGCGCAGGGAGCGCACAGTGGTACCTCGCAACGGCTCGATCGCCGTCGTCGGCGGCGGCGTCATCGGGCTGAGCTGTGCCTGGCGCGCGGCTGCCGCCGGTTTCGACGTCACGGTTCACGACCCCGCTCCCGGCCGCGGCGCCTCCCACGTCGCAGGGGGGATGCTCGCGCCGGTCACCGAGGCCATTCCCGGTGAGGAGGACGTGCTCGCGCTGGGCTCGGCGTCACTGCTGCGCTGGCCGGACTTCGCCGCGGAGCTGGCTGTCGCGGCGGGGCGGGAGCCGGGGTTTCGCACCGAGGGCACCGTGGTCGTGGCGCACGATCCTGCAGACCGCGCCGAGCTGGACCGGCTCGCCGATTACCTGACCCGGGTCGGGCGCGAGGTCGAGGTGCTGCGCGGCCGGGCGTTGCACCGCACCGAGCCCGCACTCGGGCCGGCGGTGCGCCATGGGTTGTCGGTGCCCGGGGATCTCGCTGTCGACAACCGCGCCCTGCTCGCCGCGCTGCTCGCGGCGTGCCGGCAGGTGGGGGTTCAGATGCAGCCGTCGCGCTGCGAGGCACTGCCGGCTGCCGATGTGGTCGTGCTCGCTGCCGGAGCCCACGGCGGCACGCTGCACCCGGCGCTAGGTGCGGCGATTCGCCCGGTGAAGGGGGAGATCCTGCGGCTGCGGGCCCGCCGCGGCGCGCTGCCCCCACCGTCACGCACCGTGCGGGCGATCGTCGGCGGGCGGCAATGCTACGTCGTGCCTCGTGACGGCGGCCGTGTGGTGCTCGGTGCGACTCAGTACGAGGTCGGCTTCGACGATGCCGTGACCGCCGGTGGGGTGCGTTGCCTGCTCGACGACGCCGAGCGGGTGCTGCCGGCAATCGCCGAGTACGCGCTGGAGGAGACCTCGGCCGGGCTGCGACCGGGTAGCCCGGACAACCTGCCGTTGATCGGGGAGCTGGAGCCGGGGGTGATCGCCGCGACCGGGCACAATCGCAACGGGATCCTGCTCGCCCCGCTGACCGCCGACGCGGTGCTGGCGCTGCTGCGCGGTACCCCCGTGCCACCCGAGACGCGCCCCGCCGATCCCGCCCGGCTGACCTGCGGACAGGTCGCCAAAGAACAACTCACCAGCGCGGATGCGAGTCAGGGCTCGCATCCGCGCTCACCGGGCTGGCGGAGCGAGCCATGACCGTGTTCGTCAACGGTGAGCGCCGGGAGCTGCCCGAGGGGGCGACGCTGGCCGGCCTGCTCGAGCAGTGGGGCGTGCCGCCGTCCGGGGTGGCCGTCGCGGTGGACGGCGCGGTGGTGACCCGCGCGTCGTGGGCCGCGACGACACTGTCCGACGGCGTGGCCGTCGAGGTGCTCACGGCAGTACAAGGAGGCTGACGATGGCGGATGACCCGCTGGTGATCGCGGGGCGGGAGTTCGGCTCCCGGCTGGTGCTGGGCACCGGCGGCGCCGCGAACATGTCCGTGCTGGAGCGCGCGTTGCTCGCGTCCGGCACCGAGCTGACCACTGTCGCGATCCGGCGGATGGATACCGGCGAGCGCACCGGAGTGCTCGACCTGCTGGCCCGTCACGGTATCGAGCCGCTACCCAATACCGCGGGCTGCCGCAGCGCCGCCGAGGCGGTGCTCACCGCGCAACTCGCGCGCGAGGCGCTCGGGACGTCCTGGGTCAAGCTCGAGGTCGTGGCCGACGACCGCACGCTGCTGCCCGATCCGATAGAGCTGCTAGACGCCGCCGAGCAGCTCGTCGACGACGGCTTCACCGTGCTGGCCTACACCAACGACGACCCGGTGCTCGCCCGCAAACTCGCCGACGCGGGGTGCGCTGCCGTGATGCCGCTCGGGTCG
Organism: Pseudonocardiaceae bacterium; assembly: GCA_009377865.1. Classification (GTDB taxonomy): domain Bacteria; phylum Actinomycetota; class Actinomycetes; order Mycobacteriales; family Pseudonocardiaceae; genus WHSY01. The sequence goes on from WHTH01000025.1 coordinate 32,258, forward strand.
CCGATCGGCACCGGGTTGGGCATCGGCAATCCGCACAACATCGAGATGATCGTCGCCGAGGCTCCGGTTCCGGTGATCCTCGACGCCGGTATCGGTACGGCCTCGGAGGCCGCCCTGGCGATGGAGCTGGGCTGCGACGGTGTGCTGCTGGCCAGCGCCGTCACCCGGGCCGACGACCCGCCGCGGATGGCCGAGGCCATGCGGTTGGGCGTGGCCGCCGGGCGGCACGCGCGGCTTTCCGGCCGCATTCCCAAGCGCTTCTGGGCACAGGCCTCCTCGCCGGACCCCGACTAACGGCAAAGCTTCGGGACTAGCGGTCGGAGCGCCAGCGAGTCACGGGTGCCGAGGGTAGCCACACCGCGACGCCGCGACGGCGCCGCCGGTCCCGTCGTCGGCTGGGGCGACGGCGGACTCGACGGTACTCGGGCCGGAGCGGCCCTGCCCGTTTGGACCACCTCTCGTGAGACGGTGCACTCGTGGTGACACCGTCGCAGGCACCGGAAGCGGTCTCGCCGGCGCGGTTCCGGCTGCTGCTCGCGGTACTCGTCACCGCCGTGGTGGTCAGCGTGATGAACAACAGCATTGTCGCCGTGCTGCTGCCGCAAATCCGGGCCGACTTCGGCACCTCGGCGGCCGCCGTGGGCTGGGTCGTCACCGGGTTCTCGCTGGCGTTTGCGTTGGCGACAGCGTTCTTCGGCCGGGTATCCGACGTGTTCGGCATCCGCGGGGTGTTCTGCCTGGGACTCGCCATCTTCGTGGCCGGATCCGCGGTGGTAGCGCTCACCAGCGCGATTCCGGTGCTGATCGCGGCCCGCGCGCTGCAGGGCATCGGCGCCGCGGCGATCCCCGCGCTGTCGTCGGTGACGGTCGCCCGGGTGCTGCCCCCCGGCCGTCGCGGGCTGGCCTTCGGGATGCTCGCCACCGGCGTGGGTGTCGGGCAGGCGCTGGGTCCCGTGCTCGGGGGCGTGGCCGCCGAACTGGCCGGCTGGCGCGCCCCGTTCCTCGGAACCGTCGTGCTCAACCTTCCCGTGCTGCTCGGGGCATGGCGCACGCTGCCTGGCCGGGACACCGAGCCGGCCGGGAGCTGGCGCGACCTCGACGTTTTCGGCGGACTGCTGCTGGGCTCGGCGGCGGCACTGCTGCTCGTCGGAGTCACCCAGGTCCAGGCCGTCGGGCCGACCGGGGCGTCGGTATGGGGCAGCGTGCTGGCAGCCGTGTTGCTCGCGGTCGCCTTCGCCCTCCGGATCCGTGCCGCGACGCAACCGTTCGCGCCACCCTCGCTGTTCGGCAACACCGGTTTCGTGTCCGCGTCTGCGGTCGGCTTCCTCGCCCTGTTCGGTTTCCTGGCGACCATCGTGCTGGTGCCCCAGATGATGTCGGGACTCAACGGTCTCGGCAGCGGGCAGGTCGGGCTCGTGCTGACCCCGAGCGCGCTGGCCGTCGCGACATTGTCGGCGGCGGCCGGGCGGCTCTCCGACTGCATCGGACCCCGCGTGCTGGTGCTGGCGGGGCTGATGTCACTCTCCTGCTCGGCGCTGTTGCTGTCGACGATCGCGGGGGGACCGGTGTGGGTGGTCGCGACCGTCATGGTGGGCACCGGTGTGGGCTTGGCGCTGGTCATCTCGCCCGCGATGAACGCCGCGGCCAACGCGCTGCCGCAGTCGCAGTCGGGGGTGGGCCTCGGCCTCTACCAGGGCGCGATCTTCCTCGGCGGGGGCGCCGGAGCCGCCGTGCTCAGCGCGGTCGTCACAGCCCGCGCCGGGGCGGCGCAGAGCTGGAACCCGCTGCACCAAGGCCTTGGCGTCAACTATTCCGACGGCTTCCTCGTGATCGCGGCAGTGGTGATCGTGGCCATGCTGGTCGCGACCCGGTTACCCGGCCGGCCGCTGCGGGCGGCTGGTCCGGTCGACGAGGCCACACCCGTACCGCCATGCAGCTAAAGCCGGCGCGAGCACCAGGCTCGGCACGGTGACCCCGGCCAGTAACAGCACTGTGATCGATGTGACGTCCAACGCCAGCCCGTAACCCGCGAACAGCACGATCGTGGCCAGCTCGGCGCCGACTCCCGCCACCGAGGTCACCGTCGCGCGGGCGTCACCCGTGATGGACTGCTGCAACCGTACGTCGACCATCACCCGCGCCAGCTGCACCGACCCGTACCAGATCGCCAGTGCCGCGCTGCCGGCCAGCGGGTCGGCCAGTACGGCGATCGCGACCAGCAGCGCGGTGCCGACGAGCATGGTCCCCGCGCCGCGTGGCATCCACCCGGCCACCCAGCTGCCCGCGGCCGCGGCCAGCGGCAGCGTGGCGACCAGCAGCGGGACGGCGAAGTCCGGCGCCCCGGCGCCACGGGCCAGTAGTGGGACGAACTCGTCGATGGCATGCAGCCCGGCCAGTGCGGCGGCCAGTACGACGAGCCGCCGGACCGGGCGACGGTGGGCTGCCTCGTGCAGGCCGGCGCGAAGGACGGGCAGGTATCCCTCGTGGTCGCCGGCCGGGAGCCCCGGTGGCAAGCTGGCCGCGACGCCGACCTGCACGAGGCAGGTCGCCACGCTGACCGCACCGACGAGCGGGTAGCCCCCGACGGCGAGCAACGGGACGGCGGCGAGCGTGGCGGACAGTTCCGCCAGCAGCGCCGCGACGCCGACTCGTGCCCGCAGCTGCGGGTAGCGGTCAGCCGCGTCGAACGCGCGCAGCTCGTCGTAGAGCAGCGCCTCCAGCGTGCCTGAGCTCAGCGCGCTCGCTGTGCCCCACAGTGCGAACCCGACCGCGAAGCCGGGGTAACCTGGCAGCGTCACCCACAGCGCGAACCCGGCGGCCCGGACCAGCGCGGATACCACCAGCAAGTGGCGGCGGGGGATGCGGTCGGCCAGCGCACCGGAGGGAACCTCGGCGACAATGCTGACCAGCGACCAGACAATGAACAGCGAGGCGATCTGCGTACCGCTGAGCCCGGTGTCGGCGAACAACAGCGCATACACCGGGTAGAGCGGCACCAGGTCGTCGAGTGCCGAGTAGGCGACGGCGCGAGCACCGAGGGCCCGGGCCGTCGACGGTGGAACTCAGAGTCAAGCGAAGCCGGAGCGAATCCTCATGTGGCCCAGTATGCCAGCACAGTGGCCGACAGCTGGCGGTGTTCAGACCCGCTCGTCGCGCAGCCGCCAGAACGGCGAGACCGGGCCGGTGCCGGCGCCGAGCGGGTAGGCGTTCTCGACGGCCTGCTCGATGTAGCGCTTGCCGAAGCGCACCGCCTCGGGCACGGGTGCGCCCCGCGCCAGCTCCGATGTGATGGCCGACGCGAGGGCGTCGCCGCCGCCGTGGGTGTGCGGGGTGTCGATCCGCGGCCCGGTGAGCTCGGTGAACTCCGCACCGTCGTAGAGCAGGTCTACACACTCGGGATCGTCGCGCAGGTGCCCGCCCTTGACGAGCACCCAGGCCGGCCCCAGCGCGTGCAGCGCCTTCGCCGCCTCGTACTGCTGCTCGCGACAGCGCACGTCGATGCCCACCAGCAGCCGCACCTCGTCCAGGTTCGGTGTCACCAGCGTGGCACGGCCGAACAGCTCGTTGCGCAGCGCGTCGAGCGCGTCGTCAGCGAGCAGTTGGTCACCGTGCATCGAGGCGGCCACCGGGTCGACGACGAACGGGGCGCTGCCGCCGCGCCCGATGCCCACCTCGTCGCAGACCGCCGCCACCGCCGAGATGATCGGCGCCGAAGCGAGCATCCCGGTCTTCGCCGCGCCGACGCCGATGTCGGTGGCCACCACCCGGATCTGGTCGGCCACGACCGACGGCGAGATCTCGACGAAACCGCTCACGCCCACCGAGTTCTGCACCGTCACCGCGGTGACGGCGACGCAGCCGTGCACCCCGCACGCGGTGAACGTGCGCAGGTCGGCCTGCAGTCCGGCGCCGCCGCCCGAGTCCGACCCCGCGATCGTCAGCGCGACCGGCGGCGTGGCACTCACTCCGTCACCGGCAGGTACACCTGCCCGCCGTGCTCGACGAACTCGGCCGACTTCTCCGCCATCCCCGCCTCGATGGCGTCCACACTGGACAAACCGTGTTCCTCGGCGTAGGCGCGGACGTCGGCCGAGATCCGCATCGAGCAGAACTTCGGCCCGCACATCGAGCAGAAGTGCGCGGTCTTCGCGGGCTCGGCCGGCAGCGTCTCGTCGTGGTAGGACCGCGCGAGGTCCGGATCGAGCGCCAGCGCGAACTGGTCGTGCCAGCGGAACTCGAACCGGGCGGTCGACAGTGCATCGTCCCAGGCCTGCGCGCCCGGGTGGCCCTTGGCGAGGTCCGCGCTGTGCGCGGCGATCTTGTAGGTGATCACCCCGGTCTTCACGTCGTCACGGTCGGGCAGCCCGAGATGCTCCTTGGGCGTCACATAGCAGAGCATCGCGGTACCGGCCTGGGCGATCATCGCCGCGCCTATCGCCGACGTGATGTGGTCGTAGGCTGGCGCGATGTCCGTCGCGAGTGGACCGAGGGTGTAGAACGGCGCCTCGTCGCACCACTGCTCCTCCAGCCGGACGTTCTCGGCGATCTTGTGCATCGGCACGTGGCCCGGGCCCTCGATCATCACCTGCACGCCGTGCTCGCGGGCGATGTGGGTGAGTTCCCCGAGGGCGCGCAGCTCGGCGAGCTGCGCCTCGTCGTTGGCGTCGGCGATCGACCCCGGCCGCAGCCCGTCGCCCAGCGAGAACGTCACGTCGTAGCGGCGCAGGATCTCGCACAGCTCGGAGAAGTGCTCGTACAGGAACGACTCGCGGTGATGCGCGAGGCACCACGCCGCCATGATCGAGCCGCCCCGGGAGACGATCCCCGTGACGCGTTGCGCGGTCAGCGGGACGAAGCGCAGCAGCACGCCGGCGTGCACCGTCATGTAGTCGACGCCCTGCTCGCACTGCTCGATCACGGTGTCCCGGTAGATCTCCCAGGTCAGCTTGGTCGGATCACCGTCGACTTTCTCCATCGCCTGGTAGATTGGCACGGTGCCGACCGGGACGGGGGAGTTGCGCAGCAGCCACTCGCGGGTCTCGTGGATCCGCTTACCGGTGGACAGGTCCATGATCGTGTCAGCGCCCCAGCGGGCGGCCCACACCATCTTGTCCACCTCCTCCTCGATGGAGGAGGTGACCGCCGAGTTGCCGATGTTGGCGTTGACCTTCACCAGGAACTTCTTGCCGATGATCATCGGTTCGGACTCGGGGTGGCGGTGGTTGGCCGGGATCACCGCGCGGCCCCGGGCGACCTCGTCGCGGACCAGCGAGACGTCGACACCCTCGCGAGCGGCGATGAACTCCATCTCGCGGGTCACCAGCCCGGCCCGTGCCCAGGCCAGCTGGGTGGCGGCACCGCCTGCCGGCTCGCGTTCGTCGATCCACGGCTGCCGCGTCGGCTGCAGTCCACTGTGGACGTCGATGCGCGCGTCGTGGTCGGTGTAGGGGCCGGACGTGTCGTAGAGGTCGACGTGTTCGCCGTTGGTCATGGCCACCCGGCGCGACGGCACCCGCAACCCGTCGGCGATCTCGCGGTAGACCTTGTGTGAACCGGTGATCGGCCCGGTGGTCACGCTGGGAACGATCGTGCGGTCGTGCAGCGTCGTCATCGCTCACCCTTCCTACGCCGGCATTACCCGGTCAGGTTCCAGCGGTCGACAGCACCGGATGCGACGCGTCCCACTGCCCTCTCAGCCCGCCTCTGGCGCGAGCTCCCGCGTGTTGAATTTGACCAGTCGACCGTAACCGTTCGGATCAGGGTGCGAAAGTCGGATCAGGCGCCGACCAGCTCGGAGGGCACCGCCATGACGTCGACCATCGCGCCGTTGCGCAGCGCGGTGATCGGCAACGTCGTGCCGATGGCCTCGGAGAACAGCTGGCGCTGGATTCCATGCGCGTCGGTGACCGTCCGGCGGCCGGCGGACAGCACGAGGTCCCCGGTCCGCAGCCCGGCGCGGTCGGCGGGGCTGCCGGAGATCACCTCGACCAGTCGCAGCGCGGTCGGCTGCCCGGTGCGTTCGGCGACATCGGCCGGCAGCGGCGCAGGGACCCCGACCAGGCCGAGGTAGGCGCGGCGGACCCGTCCGTCGGCGCGTAGCGCGTCGACGATCCGGCGGGTTGTGCCGTTCACCGGCACGGCGAGCCCGAGGCCGACACCGGCCACGGCGGTGTTGATGCCGACGACTCGGCAGGCCGCATCGGCGAGCGCGCCGCCGGAGTTGCCCGGGTTGAGCGCGGCGTCGGTCTGTATCACGTCCTCGATGACCCGCCCGGCCCGCCCGGAACGCACCGGCAGCGAGCGCCCCAGCCCGCTGACCACCCCTGCTGTGACGGAGCCTGCCAGCCCGAGTGGGTTGCCCACCGCGACGACGAGCTGCCCGACGACCAGCTCGTCGGCGTCGGCCAGCGCCGCGGCACGTGGCGTCGAGTCGCGCGCCCGGATCACCGCCAGATCGGACAGCGCATCGGTGCCCACCACGTCGAACCGGGATTCGGTGCCGTCGGTGAATGCGGCGGTGCCCACGGTCGCCGAGCCGATCACATGCGCGTTGGTGAGCAGCAGCCCGTCATCGGAGAAGACCACCGCCGAGCCGGAGCCCCGGTCGAGCGTGACGCTCGCCACGTGCGGTGTCACCCGGGCGGCGACCGTGCTGACCGTGCGCGAGTAGGAGTCCAGCGGGTCCACTGCGAGCACCACCTTCGATTACACCGTTGCACTCCTTCAAGTATGACCCCGGTGCGGCAGCTTCCCACCCGCTGTTCGCCGTGGGCGAATCAGTCCTGCGACGGTGGGGTGGCTGCGGGATCCCAGGACAGACCGGGAACGCCCCAGCCCTGCGCGCGGAGCATCTTCTTCGCCTCGCGGCGGTACCGCCCGACCAGCCGGTCGAGATACACCAGGCCGTCGAGGTGGTCGGTCTCGTGCTGCAGGCAGCGCGCCAGGAATCCGGTTCCCTCGACCGTGACGGGTTCGCCGTCGGCGTCGGTCCCGCTGACCCGCGCCCAGGACGCCCGCCCGGTGGGGAAGGTCTCGCCGGGAACCGACAGGCAGCCCTCCCAGTCGTCGTCGGGATCGGGCATGGTCTCGGGAGGCCCCGACGTCTCGAGCACGGGGTTGACCACCACACCGCGGTGGCGCACGTCGTCGTCGTCGCAGCAGTTGTAGACGAACACCCGCTGATCCACCCCGATCTGGTTCGCCGCCAGCCCCACCCCGTCAGCGGCCGCCATCGTCTCGAACATGTCCGAGACGAGGGTGTGCAGCGCCTGATCGAACTCGGTAACCTGCCTGGTCGGCGTGTGCAGCGTGGGGTCACCGACGACGCGGATCCGGTGGACGGCCATGATTGCCGACGATAGCCACGCCCTGTTCGGACGCGCCGGGCGGATCATGCGTCACCTACGTGGCAGCGCGTGGTTCAATGACACCCCGAATGACAGGGCTGTGATTCCGGGACGCGGTGACCCTGCCCCCGGACGCGGACCGCCAATTGAGGAGCGTGATGGACGCCGCAGAGGCGCTGCACCCGAGCGATGGCCGGGGCGACCAGCAGGACGGCCTGACCCGTCGGGAGCGGGAGATCCTCGCTTTCGAGCGCCAGTGGTGGAAATACGCGGGAGCCAAGGAACAGGCCATCCGCGAGCTGTTCGACATGTCCGCGACCCGCTACTACCAGCTGCTCAACGGGCTGATCGACCGCCGCGAGGCGCTGGCAGCGGATCCCATGCTGATCAAGCGGCTGCGGCGGTTGCGGGCCAGCAGGCAGCGCGCCAGGGCGGCGCGCCGGATGGGCGCCGATCCACGGTGACCGGATAGCTCGGTAGATCCTGGGGGATGGGGAGGCTGACGCGGCGATGAGCACGCCGGACGCGACCGGGACCGGCCGCCCGCTGCGCACTGCTGGCCTCGCGCTGCTTGCGATCGCGGGAATATCGCTGCTCATCGCGTTGGTGACGTGGCTGGGCAGCGGTGGGGACGACGAGGGCAGCCCATCGGCCGGTGAGACCGCCACCGAGGCGCCCGGCTCCGCGCCAGCGTCGCCGCCCCCCGCCCCGACGGCAACGGAGACAGCCGCACCCTCGCCGGGCGGCGCTGCGCCGGGAACACCGGGCGGGCCGGGTCAGCCCGGTGCCGGCCAGCCGGGTAGCTCGGCTGCGCCCGACACCACCCAGCCGCCGGCCAACGGCGAGGCACGGCCGACGCCGACTCCCAGCGGTGATACCGGTGCCGCCGGACCGGCTGCGGGCGGCAAGGGTGGCGCCGAGCGCGCTGAGCTGCGGGTCTACAACAACAGCACCCTGAAGGGACTCGCCGCGCGTGCGGCCGACGACTTCAGTGACGGCGGCTGGCCGGTCATCGAGGTCGGCAACTACTCCGGGGGCAGGATCCCGACCTCGACGGTGTATTACCAGCCCGGGACCGGTCAGCAGGGTCCGGCCGAGGCGCTCGGAGAGCAGTTCGAGCTACGGGTCGAACCCCGGTTCACCGGAATCCGGAACTCGCCCCCCGGTGTCATCGTGATCGTCACCAACGACTATCGAGGCTGAGCGCCGCGCCTGAGTGGCGATGGGAGCCATAGCGAACGAGTATTTGTGACTACCTGTGACCTGCGTGCTGTCCTCGCGCCCCGGCGGTCGCGCGGCGCTTGGTGGGGCGTGACGGTCATGACGGTCAGGTGTGTTGCCACACCCGTTGTCGTGCTTACTGCCAATTTGACCGGTTTCCTGTCTTGGTCGTAGCTCTGACCTCCCGTTGCGGTTCGCCGGCAGTGTCGGTGTGGTCATCTATCGGTGTCCTGGTGACTTCCTGGACACCCCGCAGAAGACCCCGAACGTGACGGCGCTGGTCAGCGGGGAGAGTGACCAGTGAGCACCGCGAGCCTGATGGTGGCGGGGCGGCGATTGCACGTCGCCGCAGAACAGCGGGACCGCGATCCGGATGCGGCCCAAGCGGCGGCCCAAGCCTTCCTGACCGCGCTGGGCATCGACCTGGACCATGAAGCCCTGGCCGAGACCCCGGCGCGGATGGCCAAGGCGTATCTCGAGCTGCTCACCCCCCGCGAGTTCGACCTCACCACATTCCCCAACGACGAGGGCTACGAGCAGTTGGTTCTGGTACAGGGTATTCCGTTCCGGTCGTTGTGCGAGCACCACGCGCTGCCGTTCATCGGCACTGCCGATGTCGGCTACCTCCCGGCCGAGCGGATCATCGGCTTGTCCAAGCTTGCACGAGTAGTGGAGCTGTTCGCCCACCGCGCGCAGGTACAGGAGCGGATGACCAAGCAGATCGCCGATTGGCTTGCCGAACACTTGGCTCCCAAAGGCGTCGGGGTGGTGCTGCGCGCCGAACACCTGTGCATGACGCTGCGTGGCGCCCAGGTCTCGGGCACCACCACGCTGACCTCGGCCATGCAGGGCCTGCTGCTGAACGACGCCCGCGCCCGGCACGAGTTCGTCACCCTCACCCATCCCGCCCGGTAACAGTCAAGGAGAACCTGGATGCTCACGATATTGCAGGTGGGGCGCGGCGAGTTCGGCTTCTCCGCTGCCCACGCCGGACTGCACGACGGCGAGTTCGAACCCCTGCACGGCCACACCTTCCAGGTCACCCTGCGGCTGTTCGGCGAGCCCGGTTTCGACGGGATGCTGATTGATTTCAGCAAGGTCAAGTCCGCGCTGCGAGAGGCCATCGCCCCGCTGCGCCGTCGCACGCTGATACCCGGACTGGCACAGCAGGCGCGGATTACATCGGAGAACGACACCGTGTCGATCGCCACCAGCGGCAAGGCCTACGTGCTGCCCGCCGATGATGTGGTGGTGCTGCCGCTGGCCAACACCACCACCGAGGCCATCGCCGGCTACCTGCTCGAGCAGGTGCTGCCGCATCTGCAAGGCGAGTGCTTGACCACGGCGGAGCTGGAGGTTTCCGAGGCACCTGATACCTCGGTGACGGCCCGTGTCGACGTCAACTGACATGGGTTCGCCGTGAGCCACGCCAACGACCGGAACACCGGCCCGGTGCCGATCTGCCATCGTGACCGCACCAAGACGCTGCTGGCCGCCGCGATCGAGCACCACCTCACCGACCAGGGGCAGCCACCTGACCGACCGATGGAGGCTCCGTGGGACGTGTGGTGGGCCTGCTACCGCGTTCAGCGCACTGCCGCGGAGTTCAGCCTGGACCCGCGCCGCGCCAAGGCTCGCTGTGAGGTGTGTGCCACCGATGCCGGCAGGCTGGCTTCGTGTGCGCCGCCCGAGCACCCCGACCGAATGGTGAAGCGGCGCTGTTCGTGCTTGCTGACTTGGGCACGGTCGATGCGGCAGCCGGCCACCGACATCGCCTGGCCCGCATGGCGGCTGACGGTGGCCATGGTCAAACCGGGCAGCGATCCGATAGCTGTGCGCGAATTGCTGGCCGAGAGCCACACCGTGCTGGCGGATACCCAACAGAGCTTGGCTCCGGCGGACGTGCGGCGGCTGTATCCCGACGCCTACGGGCGGGCGTACGTCGCCCGCCGGGACGACTATCTGACTTCGGCCCCGGTCACCGTGTTCGTGCTGCTCGCGTCACCCTGGGCGGTCGGCAAGGCCAAGGACATCAAACTGGGCGTTCGCCGCCACCTCGGTGACGGGGACGTGCTGCGCAACCACCTGCACATGCCCGACAGCCCCGGCGACGCCTTCGCCGACCTGGACCACCTCGCGGGTACCGAGACGTTCATCCGACTCTATGAAAGGTACGAGCGTGACCGAGCAGCAGACCGTCTGGCGCGCTACCGGGCTCTACTGGAACAACCGGACCCCCGGCATCGGCCTGGTTGACCCCACCGGCACCGAACACATCGAGGCAGTCCCCCCAGGCACCTCGTTGGGCTACCAGCTCGGCGGGTCACGCTGCTGCGTCGGCGTGTGGCTTGCCCAGCAACGACGACGCCAACCCTGTCCGTTTCTCCACCCGATCCTGCCGCCGGCCACCCGAGCCCAATGCGACCCGTGCGGAGCAGTCGATCCCGGCAAGATGCTCGCGCGGAACATCACCCTCGACGACGGCCGCCGCTATGCGCTCTACCTGGCCTGGTTCGGGTCCGGCTTGACCAAGGTCGGGTTAACCGCCACCGAACGCGGCACCGACCGGCTCGCCGAACAAGGCGCGCTGGCCTTCACTTGGCTCGCCCACGGCCGCCTGCCCGCCGTCCGCGCCGCCGAACAACGCATCTCGGCCAGTGGCCTGGCTCCTCAACGGCGGCGGCGTCGCGTCAAGCTCGCCGCCTGGTGGAAGCTCCCCGACGAGACCCAACGCCGCGACGAACTGGGCGCCGCCTACCAACAGATCATCGAGGCCGTGCCGTGGCCCGCAGACCTGGACCGCGAGGCATGCGCAGTGGTCGACCAGGTCGAGCTGTTCGGTCTCGACGCGCTTCCGGATTCGTGCCAGGAGATCACCGGACTGTCGAGCGGCGCGGTGCTCAGTGGAACAGTGCGCTGCGCCGTCGGCCGCGACCTGCTGCTCGACACCCTGCACGGGCCACTGCTGACCGACACCCGCCTGCTGGCCGGATGGCCACTGCACCTCACCAACGCCATGCCCACCAGTCTGGAAATACGTGCTTGCGACTACGCCCGGAGCAACGATGGCGCTGACCAAGCCTCCCTGTTCTGACACCGGTCTGTACCCGGTGCTGGTGCTGGAAGGCATGCCCGGCGCGGGAAAAACCACCGCCACCACCATTCTGGCCGCCGAGAACCGCATCGTGATCGGCGAGTACACCACCACGACCGGCGCCATTGTGCCGATCCAGGCTCACCCATCCGTCGATGACGACGCCGGACATCAGCACAACTGGCTACGCAAACACCACCAAGTCCAGCCCGCCCGCCGCGCCGGACCGGTGTTCTGTGACCGGGACTGGCTCTCCGCGCTGGCCTACGCCTACAGCGTCGCCGACATCGACCACGGGGAGCTGCTTACCAGCCGAGCCCGCTGGGCGTCCGAGTGTCTCAACCGCGGGGACCTCATCGTCGCCGATATCTACGTGGTGTTCCCTCTCGACCCTACGGTCAGCCTCCTGCGACGAATACACCGGCTCACGCCCGGACACCCGTGGAGCAGTCCGCCCGGCTTGATTCGCCTCTCGACGTTCTACAGCGACCCCGCAGCGGCGCTGGCCTTCGTGGACTCGGATCTGGCCGCTCGGCTGCGCGCGACCACGTGGCACCCGCTGGGTGGCTACTCCATGGACCGCACTGTCCGGCTTCTCCGCGACCTTGTCGACCGTCCATGACAACGCCGAAGCCGACCGTGGTCGTGGCACTCCACGACGGGTTCTACGGCTGCGGCACCGGAGCGGGCCGATCCAATCACGCACTCCTCCAGACCCTCGCTAAGGTGATCCCCACCGAGGCGCGACTGGTCGTGCTCCCCGTCTACCTCGATCCAACCAGCCCCGAATACGACCCCGGCTGGCACGGGGAGACCACCACGTTGCTCGATCACGTCGATGTCATGGTGCATCCGGTGGACAACGGCACCAGAGGTCAGGTCCGATTCGGTGGTCTGGATTACTTCCGGCACCTCGTCCGCCACACCGCAGACGTCCTCACCCGGACGGTGCTACCGGACGCCGACCCCATGCTCATCCTGACCCTGGACGCCCCGTTCCTCGGGCTCGCGCCACTGCTGCCGGCCCATGTCGCGCCGAACCTGGTGCTGGTGCCCCGATCCACCGGCCGTATCCACGCACCGGCCGACCACGAACGGATCGCCTGGGAGTCCCATGGGCTGCTCAGCGCCGCGGCACACGGCGGACGGATCGCCACGATCTCCGACTACATGCGAACCCACCTGAACATCGACTACCAGGTGCCTGACCACGCCCTGATCAAGTTACCCAACGGTCTGAGCCCGATCGACTGGCAGCTCACGCCACCCGACGACGCGCTACTGCCGGCTCGGGCACGGGAGGGGTTCCTGCTGGCGATGGGCCGCGCCCAGCCCTACAAGGGCTTCGACGACCTCCTCGACGCCGTCAACCTGCTGCGCGATGATGTCGCGGTGCCGCATCTGCTGCTGGCCGCCGTCACTGACGAACCCGAACCCTCCGACTATCAGCAGCAGCTCGCCAAGAAGATCACCAGCCTCGGGCTGGACGTGACCCTGCTGACCCGCTTCCACCCCGACGTCCGCCGCCTCCTCGCACACCCAGCGTTGCGAGTCGTGGTGGTGCCTTCACGCGCCGAACCGTTCGGCCGTATCCCCATCGAGGCCTACGCCGCCGGGGCCACCCCAGTCGTCGCCACCACCGTAGGTGGCCTGACCGAGCAAGTCATCGACGGCCGCACCGGGATCACCGCCATGTCCGAGGAACCCGCCAGCCTGGCCCTCGCGCTGTGGCGCGCGCTCACCCTCACCCCCAATGAACGGCACCAGATGCGACAAGAAGCCCGACGATTCGCCGCCAGCCGCTATGATCACCCCTCTAGCGTCAGAGCCTTCCTGCGCCACGTCGCGCGATGGCTTCCCCAAGAGCTCGGCGGCAGTCAGTCCACATAAGAGGCGGCCAAGAGCGGCGACTCCGCAGACACACCCCACCAGCCCTCCGCGATGCGGGTGGCCGCCTGAGCTTGTGCTTCTCCGGAGCGCCCCCACCCCAGCAAGCCCGGAGCCTCGGCCAGCGAGGTCATCAAACGCCTCAACAACCGGCCACCGTCCAGGTCAGGGTGGCGCGGATGGAACACGCCGATTCTGCCGACCGTCCGCACCAACGCCCGCGGCTCGACCGCGCGCTCCAGCTGTTCGTACCCGAGATACACCACATCGGTGACCGTGACCTGGGATTCCTCCATCGCCTCCCGTGCGACGGTAGCCGCCAGATCAGCATCAACCGGGTCCGGCGACCCACCCGGCAGGTTGAACCGGGCCCCAGTGTCCTGTACCAACACCCGCCCCGCGTCATCCAGTAGCCAGCCGTACACCTGCACCACCGGCATGCCCGCCGGGACTGGTTCTGGACACCACGCGAAGCCCACATCCACCGTCTGCGTCACGGCCGCAGACAGTAGCCACTCCTGCCGACCACCCACGCCCGCCACGCCGAAGCCATGTGAGTGCGATACGAGTGTGACTCGTCTAGCCACTCACGAGGCGCTGGCCGGTCATCGAGGTCGGCAACTACTCCGGTGGGAGGATCCCCGACCTCGACGGCGTATTACCAGCCCGGGACCGGTCAGTAGGGTCCGGTCGAGGCGCTCGGAGAGCAGTTCGAGCTACGGGTCGAACCCCGGTTCACCTGGTGACGACGCCGGTCTCTTCCTCCAGCTCCCGCACCGCGGCCTGCCAAGCGGTCTCACCCGGTTCCAGCATTCCGCCCGGAAGCTCCCATTGCCGGCGCCAACGATCGAACCCCATCAGCACGCGGTCGGCGAACGTGACGACGGTCAGCGCGGTCGGCATGGGTATCCGGGCGTCCAGGGCCGCAAGCCCAGGCTCAGCGACAGAACGGAAACCCACCAGTGCGTTGCCGACATCGTCGAGCAGCGGAAGCGAGGCCACGAGATCCCATCCACACACGCCCGTTAGCGGCTGTTAAGGGCCTGCCGCCGTTACGAGGAAGGGTCACGGGCGCTGCTGCTCAGCGAAAGCGGTGAGCGCGGCTAGCTGCGCGGGGTCGAGCGAGGGTCGGACCGACTTCCGCGCGGTGGTGAGTTGCGCGTCCGTCACCTCAGTGGCGTCGAGCGATTCGCGCATCGCGCCGAGCGCAGCCTCACGGATCAGTGCGGCGCAGTCCGCCGCAGAGTAGCCGTCGAGCTCATCGGCCAGTGCTCGTAGGTCCACATCGGATGACAGCGGTGTGTTGCGGGCCGCCGCGCGCAGGATCTCCGTGCGCGCCTGCGCATCCGGCGGTGGCACATAGACGAGCCGCTCCAGCCGGCCGGGCCGCAGCAGTGCGGGATCGATGAGCTCGGGGCGGTTGGTGGCACCGAGCACCACCACGTCTCGCAACGGCTGGACCCCGTCGAGCTCGGTGAGCAGCGCGGCCACCACCCGGTCGGAGACCCCGGAGTCCGACGACCCACCCCGCCGCGGCGCCAGCGCGTCGATCTCGTCGAGGAACACCAGTGCGGGTGCGGCGTCGCCGGCCCGCCGGAACAGCTCCCGCACCGCCCGCTCCGACTCGCCGACCCACTTGTCGAGCAGCTCGGCGCCCTTGACGGTGAAGACATTGAGCGCGCCCGAACCCGCGAGCGCGCGGACCAGGAACGTCTTGCCGCAGCCGGGCGGGCCGTAGAGCAGCACGCCGCGCGGGGGGTCCACGCCGAGCCGGGTGAACGAGTCGGGATAGCGCAGCGGCCAGAGCACCGCTTCGGTCAGCGACTGCTTGGTGTCGATCAGGTCGCCGACGTCGTCGAGTGTCAGGCCCCCGGTGGCCACGGTGTCCGATGTGGACATCGAGATCGGACGGACGACCTCCAGCGCGCCGAGCAGATCGGCCTGCGCGATCACAAGGTCGTCAGTGTCACCGTGCGACAGCGCCGCGCGTACCGCGGCTTCCCGTCGCAGCGCGACCAGATCTGCGGTGACGAAGCCGGGGGTGTGCTCGCCGATCACGCCGAGATCGACGTCTGCGGCCAGCGGGACCTCCCGCAGCAGCACCTGCAGCAACGTGGCCCGCGTCCGCGCGTCCGGCGCCGGTATCGACACCTCGCGGTCCACCAGCTGCCGGTCACGTAGCCGCGGGTCCACCGACTCGGGGTGCGCGGTGGTGACGATCAGCGCGAGATTGGATTCGTCGAGCGCGGGCGCCAGCGCGTCGAGCACGACCGTGGCCAGCGGGGGTGGGGCGGTGGCAGGCAGCAGCGCCTCGACGTCGGTCACCAGCAGCACGCTCGGTGTAGCCGAGCGGGCCCGTGCCACGGCATCGTGCACTCGCGCCGACGCCGCGCCCGCCTCGAGCGCGGCGACGCTCGGTGCCGATAGCTCCACCATCGCGACCCCGAGTTCGCGAGCCACAGCCGCCACCAATGCCGTCTTGCCGACTCCGGACGGCCCGTACACGGCGATGCCCAGCCGGGTGCTCGCCCCCAACCGGGTCAGCAGCTCGGGTCGACGGAACGACAACTCGAGCCATTCGGTGAGCCGGCGGGCGACGTCCTGGGCGCCGACCAGGTCGGCGACGGCGGGAGCCGTGTCGGTCGCCGCAGTCACCGCCCCCCGGGTTGTCGCTGCCGGCGCCTGCTGGGCAGCGGCGACCTTCGGTGCGGCGCCTTCGCCGGTCTGCGGACCGTCGCGCCACGCCACCACGGTCGCTGGCTGCGGGGCCACCGGACCGACCGGATCGGTCATGGTGACGGTGAGCAGCTCGTTGGTCCAGGTCATGCCGATCGCGGCGGCGAGCTTGCGGCGTGCTGCGTTCGTATCGCTGCCGGGCACGAGGTCCTGCGGGAGTAGTGAGACCGCGTCCCCGGTCGTGAGCACCTTGCCCGCCAGCGCGAGCCGCAGTGTCTCCGGGCTCACCGATTGGGCGGCCAGCGCCGATCCGGCCAGTGTCACGGAGCGGGCGGCGGGCACCTCCACCGGTGCCACCACGACCTCGCCACCCTCGACGAGGCCGAGGTTGGACAGCGTCACGTCGTCGAGCAACGCGATCCCGGGCGGCCCGGAGCCCGCCGCGGCCAGTGCGGCACTGACCCGGGAGCCGGTCAGGCGCACAGCATCCCAGGCCCGCAGTCCCAGCGCGTCGAGCACCTCGGGGTGCAGTCTGACCACACCGCGCCGCGAGTCGAGCGCCGAGGTCGACAGCCGGGCGGTCAGCGTGATCTGCGGCGTGTTCACGGCCCGACAGCCTACGGTGACTCGATCCGCGTACGGGATCGGCGAACACACCGTGCGAATCCGGCGGACACGCCGGTGCCCGGGCTACCAGTTGCGGCGCAGGCCGAGCCGGCGCGAGCGCCTGGGCGGGCGCGTGCCGTCCTCGTCACCGGACCGGCGTCGCCGGACCGCGGCACCGGCACGGGCACCCGCCCGCGCGGCCGCTCCCGCCACCCGGCGGCGTAACGGCGGACGCAGGCCCAGCCGGCGCATGCTGCGTGCGGTTCGGCGGATGGCGCGCCGCTGCCGGGGCGGCACCTCCCAGGCGGAGGGATGCTGTTCGAGCCAGCGGTACCGGTAGACCGCGTACGGGATGTGGGCGAGGTAGAGCAGCAGCGCGATGGCCAGCGCGACGAACGGGACCGCGATGACCGCTGCGGCAACCCCTGCGATCGCCACCAGCAATGGCGCCACCGCCCGGGCGGGTACGCGCACCGTCTTGGCGGACAGCGTCGGCACCCGGCTGACCATCAGCGAGGCGATCAACACCGTCCACGCCGCGACCGCCGGTGGTGCCGACCACCAGCCGTCGCCGAACTGCAACGAGACCGTCAGCGGCAGCAACGCCACCAGCGCACCCGCGGGCGCCGGCACCCCGACGAAGAACTCCTTGGCGAACGGCGGCGCCTCGGTGTCGTCGAGCAGCGTGTTGAACCGGGCCAGCCGTAGCACCACGCACACGGCGAACACCAGCGCCACCGGCCAGCCCACTCCGGTGTCCCGCAAGACCCACACGAACAGCACCACCGCGGGCACGACGCCGAAGGAGACGCAGTCGGCCAGCGAGTCGAGCTCGGCACCGATGCGCGAGGTCGCGTCGAGCAGCCGGGCCAGCCGCCCGTCGACCGCGTCGAGCAGCGCGGCGAGCGCGACCGCGGCCAGCGCCGCCGTGGTGTTGCCGCCCAGCATGAACTGCACCGCCGACAGTCCCGAGCACAGTGCGAGCACGGTGATCGCGTTGGGGAGCAGTCGCACCCCGGAGTGGGCAGCGTGCACGGCTATCCGGACCCGACCGGTAGCTGGGCGAGCACCGTCTCGCCACCGATCGTCCGCTGGCCAGGGCGTACCAGCACCTCGCTTCCCGCCGGCAGGTAGACGTCGACGCGGGAACCGAAGCGGATCAGCCCGTAGGTGTCGCCGACGCGGACCGGATCGCCGGACTGCACCGAGCACACGATGCGGCGCGCGATCAGGCCGGCGATCTGGACCACGGCGAGCTCGTCGCCGTGGCGGCCGCGCAGCAGCATGCTGTTGCGCTCGTTGACCTCGCTGGCCTTGTCCAGGTCGGCCGAGACGAAGGTGCCGGGCCGGTAGACGATCCGGACCACCTCGCCGTCGAGCGGAATGCGCTGGACGTGTACATCGAAGACCGACAGGAACACGCTCACTCGCGGCAGCGATGTCTCGCCGAACCCGAGTTCCTCCGGCGGTGGCGCATCGGCGGTGCTGCTGACGAGCCCGTCGGCGGCCGCGACGACGACGCCGTCGCGCTGCGGCGGCACGCGTCGCGGTTCCCGGAAGAACCACGCACAGCACGCGGTCGCCAGCGCGCAGGCCATGCCGATCCCGGGCGAGACCCGGCGGGCCAGCAGGCTCGTGATCGCCCCGCCCACGACGTACGGCCGTCCGGCGGGGTGCATCGGGGGGATGGTGTCCCGGGCGAGCGCGAGCAGGTGGCGGGGGGACGGCATGTCGTCGAGCGGTCCTCAGTCAGGCAGATGTGGATGGTCTCGCCGCACAGCGGGTACCTCACCGTACGCGATCGACATCGTCCGGCCCGTCGTGGTGCAGGACAAGCGTCGGGGCCCGCCATCCCCCGACAGCGGGCCCCGTCGCCCGTCAACCGCTCGTCCGCTCCCCAGCTTCCCGAACGGTTCCCACCTCGACGTTCCTGCGCCCCCCGACGGCGCAGGAACCCCATCCTGCGCGCGCCGGGACACGGCGTCACGCCGATTTCTCACGGACCTCCAGTGTGATCCATAACACGCACGGTCACAAGGCCCGACCGGGTGTCATGGGTGTCCCATGAGGTTCATGACGAGGTTCATGACGAGGTGAGCAGCACCGGCACCGCGGTTCCGGCCGGCAGCTGCGTGGTGTCCTCGTCGATCTCGATCAGGCTGTCGGAGCGCGCCAGCGCGCCGAGCAGGTGCGAGCCGGGGCCGCCGACCGGGCTGACGGTGCCGGTGGCGGCGTCGAAGGTGCCCCGCCGGTACTGCCGCTTGCCCGGTGGGGAGTCGAGCTCGGATCCGAGTCGGGCGGTAGCGCTGCGCCGGGCGGGGGGTAGGCCCATCGCAGCCCGCATCGCCGGCCGCACGAAGACCTCGAACGACACCGAGGAGCTGACCGGGTTGCCCGGCAGCGCGGCGACCGCCACGCCGCGGTAGTGGCCCGCGCCCTGCGGCCCGCCCGGCTGCATGGCGACCCTGACGAACTCGACCCCGCGCCCACCCATCGCATCCTTGACGACCTCGTAGGCGCCCGCGCTCACCCCGCCGGAGGTCACCAGCAGGTCCACCCCTTCGAGACGGTCGGCGAGCGTGGCATCGAGCTGGCCGACGTCATCGGGGACGAAGTGCAGCTGCTCGGCATGGCCGCCGGCCTCGCGCACAGCTGCCGCGAGCAGCGCCGCGTTGGACTCGTAGATCTGGCCGTGCGCCAGCGGCCGGCCGGGCTCGACGAGCTCCGAGCCGGTCGAGAGCACCAGTGCGCGCAGCCGACGGTGCACCGGCAGCTGCGCGTACCCCACGGCCGCGGCAACCCCGAGCTGGGCCGGTCCCAGCACGGTGCCGGTCGGCAGCACGACGTCGCCGGTGGCCACGTCGTCGCCGGCCCGTCGGAGGTTGGCTCCGGGAGCACCGGGGGTGTCGATTCGGACCCGATGAAGGCCCCCGTCGGTGTGCTCGACTCGCACGACCGCATCGGAACCCGGCGGCATCGGCGCACCGGTCATGATCCGATGTGCCGTCCCGGGCTGTAGCGGTGGCGAGTCGATGCGACCTGCCGGCACATCCTCGTCGACCGGCAGCTCGACGGGTGTGTCGACGGTCGCGGCGGCGACGTCGACCGCCCGCACCGCGTAGCCGTCCATGGCGGAGTTGTCGAACGGGGGCAGCGGCAGCGGTGCCGACACCGGTTCGGCCACCGCGAGGCCGAGGCAGTCGGCCAGTGGGAGCCGGACCACCGGGGTGCGGGGGAGCAGCGCGGCGACCGTCGCCCGGTGCGCATCGACGGTGCGTGGGGTGTTCTGCTGGCTGGGCACCTGCGCATCCTGCCACCGCCGCATCGGCGAGGCTGGCACACTCGGCGGCCGCAGCGCGTCGAGACGGAGAGATCAGGGGCTCAGGTGCGGATCGAGACCCGGCACACGCCGTCGTTCGGGGTGGCACGGCTGGAGCTGGCCGGCGAAGAGCCGGTCCACGCGGAGCCCGGGGCGATGCTCGCCACCAGCTACGGGGTCACGGTGGTGGCGCGCGCGCAGGGTGGTCTGGTCAAGTCGCTGGCACGTGTCGCGCTGGGCGGCGAGTCGTTCTCGTTGTCCACATTCACCGCGCCGGACGCCGGCGGCTGGGTCGACGTCGTGCCGACGCTGCCCGGTGACCTCCACGTCGTCGAGCTCGACGGCTCAACCGGCTGGTGCATCACCAAGGGTTGCTGGCTCGCCTCGGCGGTGGGTGTCGAGCTCGACACCCGGTGGGGTGGGTTGAAGTCCCTGCTCGGCGGCGAGGGCGGCTTCCTGGTCCATGCCTCGGGCACCGGGCAGGTCGTGCTGTGCTGCTATGGGGCACTCGACGTCGTGACGCTGACCGACGGCGAGTACGTTACGGTCGACACTGGACACGTGGTCGCCTACGCGGATTCGGTACAGTCCCGGATCCGGCCGCTAGGCCAGGGCATGATGCAATCGATGCGTAGCGGTGAGGGCCTCGTCTTCGACTTCGCCGGCCCGGGCCAGGTGTTGACACAGACCCGCAACCCGCGGGGGCTGGCCGGTTGGCTGCGGGCGCACGGTTCCGACGCAGGGGGCTGACTCCGCACGGACGTGCCCGGCGGCTACGGCGCGCACGGGAGGTGAGCATTACGCTCCGGGGTGTGACGGACGACCTGACCGGCCGGCGCCTCGGTCACTACCGGGTGGACGGGGTGATCGGCACGGGCGGTATGGCGGTCCTCTACCGGGCCACCGATGTCCGGCTGGGTCGCAAGGTGGCATTGAAGGTCATCGCCGGGCACCTGTCGGAGGATGCGGAGTTCCGCGAACGGTTCGCCGACGAGGCCCGCAACACCTCCGCGATCGACCACGCGCACGTCGTACCGCTCTACGACTTCGGCGAGATCGACGGCCTGCTCTACATCGCGATGCGGTTCGTGGACGGCTCGGATCTGGCCAGCCTCATCTCGGAAGGGCCGATCTCCCCCGCGCGGACGCTGATGCTGCTCGGCCAGGTCGCCGACGCGCTGGAGATGCTGCACGGCCGGGAGTTGGTGCATCTAGACGTCAAACCGGCCAACGTGCTGGTGACGACACGCGAGTCGGCCGGTGTCGAGCACGTCTACCTCGGCGATTTCGGGCTGACGCGGCACGGCGCCACCGGCCACCGCACGGCCTCGGGTGACTTCCTCGGCTCGCCCACCTACGCCGCACCGGAGCACCTGCGGGGCGAGCCGGTGGGTTCGCGCACCGACCAGTACGGGCTGGCCTGCGTGATGTACGCCTGCCTGACCGGCACGGCACCGTTTCGGGGCGCGGTCTCCGACGTCGTCGCGGCGCACCTCGACACGCCGGTCCCCGCGGTGACCTCGATGGTGGAGCTGCCCGACGCGATCGACGGTGTGATCGCGCGGGGCATGGCCAAGTACCCGCGGTCGCGGTACCCGAATTGCCGCGAGCTGCTGTCGGCCGCGCGTTCGGCGTTGCGGACGGCAGCCCGCCCCGGTGACCCGCCTGCGCGGCGCCGGGTGGCAGCGACTCCCGAGCCCACCCCGCCGGCAGCGCCCTCACCGGAGCCACCGGCGCAACCGTCCGCACCCAAGCCGGCGGCCCCCTCCAAGCCGGCGGCACCCCCCTCCAAGCTGGCCGTACCCCCTGGACCGCCGCGGCCGCCGGCAACGCCGGTACGACTCCGCGATCCCATGCCGGCCCAGCCGGCCAACTTCGCCACCCGCCGCGGGGATTGGGGGCGACGGTGGGCCGTGCCGGTCGCGCTCGCAGTGCTGGTGTTTGTCATCGTGGGCGTGCTGACGTTGCTGCTCGGCTGAGTCCCACCTTGCACTCGGCGGGTGCGAGTGCTAGACACGGCACTGGCACTCGACACAACCGAGTGCCAGTCCACAACACTGAAGGTTCAACAAGACTGAGGTTCAACAAGACTGAGGTCGGGACGGTGAGTCCGGCGCCGGCAATCGGCGGCGCGGGACGTCCGTCGCGGGCACCGAGCCTGGCCGAGCACCCCAGATCCGTCTGGTAGGCGGAGACGTCTGACAGGCGGAGAGCAGAGCCTGCCGCGGGACATCCGCGGCGCCCATATCTGGAGGACCACACCGCACATGGCCAAGATGATCGCGTTCGACGAGGACGCCCGCCGCGGTCTCGAGCGCGGGATGAACCAGCTCGCCGACGCCGTGAAGGTGACGCTCGGCCCCAAGGGCCGCAA
>WHTH01000118.1 GCA_009377865.1 Pseudonocardiaceae bacterium
AACAACCCATGAAACGCGGTTGGCCCTGCTCGGCCCTGGCGGGCGGGCCGCTTCATAGGTGGTCACCTATGAAACACCGGTCACCGAACCCCACCGCCCGATCAACCAGCCGAACACGGCGAACCACATCCCAACGGCCAGTGGCCGGTAACCCAACGGCCTTCAGCCCGCTATCGCCACTGGCCGTTCCGTTGTTGCTCAAGCCCCGAGACCCGGCCGGCCAGGTGGTGCTCGCCCGGCTGGAGTCGCCGCTGCTGCCGCTGCTGCACGGAGTCGCCGTCGGTGACCTCTCCGCCGTGCCGCCGCCCAGCTGGTCGAGCGACGCCGCGGTGACCGTCGTGCTGGCCGCGGAGAACTACCCGGCGTCGCCGGCGAAGGGCGACCCGATCGAGGGCGTGGCCGAGGCGGCGGCCGTGCCGGGCGCGTACGTCCTGCACGCCGGCACCAAGCTCGACGGCGACACGCTCGTCACGGCCGGTGGCCGCGTGCTGGACGTGGTCGGCACCGGCGAGACGCTGGCCGCGGCGCGGCGGACGGCGTACGAGGCGCTCGGCCACATCCGGCTGCGCGGTGGCCACCACCGCAGCGACATCGCGGCGGCCGCGTCGGCCTGACCTCGCCTCAGTGGCGGGTCGTCGAGCGGCGATTTACGTCCGGGCGGTCGTCCAGGTCGGGGCGCAGCGCCGTGCCGAGCCCGGGGCCAGGCGGCGGCGCGATGCTCCCGTCGGCGACGTCCGGTAGCGCGGTGACCAGGTCGCCGTACCAGCCGTAGTACGCGGCACGTACGAACTCCTGCACCAGTGCGTTCGGCGCGGACGTGGACAGGTGCGTGCACGCGGTCAGCGCGACCGGACCGGTGCAGTCGTGCGGCGCTACGGGCACGCCGTAGCTGTCGGCCAGCGCGGCGATCTTGCGTGCCTCGGTGAGCCCGCCGGTCCAGGTGAGGTCGACGGTGACCACGCCGAGTGCCTGCTCGGCCAGCAACGGCAGGAAGGCCGTGCGGCCGGCCAGCGTCTCGCCCACCGCGACGGGGATGTTCGTGGAGCCACTGATTGCGGCGAGCCCACCGACCAGGTCGGCCCGTATCGGGTCCTCCAGCCAGAACGGCTCGTAGGGCGCGAGTGCCGTGGCGATGCGCTGCGCGGCCGGTACGTTCCACAGCCCGTGCAGCTCGACCAGCACGTCCATGGCGTCGCCCACGGCCTCGCGGATCAGCCGGAACGGCTCGGTCGCGCGGTGTAGCTCGTCGCTGCTCAGGTACGTTCCGCGGCTGTGCTCCGCGTACGGGTCGAACGGCCAGATCTTCATCCCCGTGATGCCGGACGCGAGCAGGTCGGTGGCCAGCGCGCCGGCGTCGTGCAGGAACGCGTACAGGTCCTCGTACCGGCCGGCGGGCCGGTCGTCGACGCCCCAGTTCGCGACCTGCTGGCCGGTGTCCTGCCTGATGTAGCGGCTGCCCGCGCAGGTGTTGTAGACGCGGATGCGGTCCCTCGTGCGCCCGCCGAGCAGGTCGTGCAGGGGAAGTCCGGCAGCCTGGCCGAGCAGGTCCCACAGCGCGATGTCGACCGCGGACCGCGCCCGGTTCTCCACCCCCGTGCCGGTGGCGCCGACGTAACCGGTGAGTGCCGCGTTGAGGTACTCGATCCGCCGCGGGTCGGCGCCGAGCAGTTGCGCGGCCACGTCCTCGTGGATGTGTGTCGCCACGGCGCCGGCACCGAAGAACGTCTCCCCGAGCCCGACCAGCCGTTCGTCGGTGTAGACCTGCACGAGCAGCAGGTTGGGGAACTCGTCCACGCGCACCGTGTCGACCCGGTCGATGATCACGAGGCACCGCCGATCAGCCGTTCCTCGGCGTCGTCGGTGAACTGGCTCAGCGCGGACGAGATCACGGACTGCAGCGACGCGCCCTCGCCGAGCAGGTCGTCGACCTTGCGCATGGCAATGCGCTCCAGCGACTCGTCGAGGTCGCTGCCGTAGGTGCGCAGCGCGAGCGTCAGGTGCTCGGTCATGGCGGCACCCGCCGCGGCCGCGTCCCTGCTCTCGATGGCGGCCAGCGCCTGCCAGTGGTACGGTACGCCCTCGGCGACGACCTGCGGGTCGTCCAGGCTGCGCAGCATCTGCTCGAACACCAGGCCCGAGATCGAGCCGAACATGATGTCCAGCACGGGGTTGTGCGACGCGCGGGCGACCAGGGCGTGGAACGCGATGTCGGCCTTCGCTCGCCCGATCACGCCGGTCGCACGGTCGAACCCGTCCAACGCGCGCCGCATTGCGGCGATGTCGTCGTCGGTGGCTCGCTGTGCGGCGAGCGTGGCGGCCTGGCCTTCCAGCATGGTGCGTGCCTCGACCAGTTGACGCGGCGTGGTCTGCCCACGTCGGTAGAGCACCTCGACCAGCCGGCCGGCGTCCAACGCGCCGACCGCCCGCACGAAGGTGCCGCGGCCGGGCGCGATCTCCACCAGGCCGCGTTCTTGCAGCTCCGTGAGCACTTCCCGGACGACCGGCCGGGAGATGCGGAACCGCTCGGCGAGCTGCCGTTCCGACGGCAGCTTGGCGCCTGGCTTGGTGCCCCCGTCCAGCAGCTCGCTCGTCAATCGTTCCAACAGCGCTTGCCGTGGGACATCGATCTGGGCTGCCATACCACCCCCTCCTTCCTGGTGCCCGAAGGCTTGACGCCCTGCCGCGCTAAGTGCACAGTAATTCGGTATGAGCGATAAGACCAGTCAAACCAGTCTAATCAGCGCCGCGTAGACATCGAAAGCGCAGGGTGACCACGGTGCGGACCGAGGGCAGGCGGCCACTCGCCATCGCCATGTGGGACTTCTCCTGGCTCGAACGCCGCTGGTCAGGAGCCGGGTACGAGAACTGGGCTGAGGCGTTGGACGGGCTGGTGGAGCGGGGGTATGACGCGGTACGGATCGACGCCTACCCGCACCTGGCCGGCACCGACCCGGACCGGGAGTGGGAGCTGCTCCCGGTGTGGAACCAGCACGCGTGGGGTGCGCCCGACCGGATCGGGGTGCGGGTGCAACCAGCCCTGAACGAGTTCGTGACGGCCTGTGCGCACCGCGGTATCGCCGTCGCCCTGTCCACCTGGTTCAGGGACGACCGCACCGGCGTACGGATGTCGATCGCAAACCCGCGCCGGTTGGGCGAGCTGTGGGCACGCACGCTCGACGGGCTCGCCGCGGACGGCTTGCTCGAGCAGGTGCTCTACGTCGACCTGTGCAACGAGTACCCGCTGCCGTTGTGGACTCCGTTCCTGTACGGCACCGACGAGGGGGAGCCGGCGTCCAGGACCGACCGGGAGCTGGTGCGCTGGATGGCGGAGTCGATCGCGACGGTACGCGCACGCCATCCCGCGCTGCCGTACTGCTTCTCGTTCTGCAACGAATTCGACAGCTATGCCCGGCAGGACGTCGACTGCCTGGACTTCCTCGAGCCGCATCTGTGGCTGGTGCAACACGAGTGCAGCGACTTCTATCAGCGGATCGACTACGGCCTCGGTCCCGACCGGTTCGACCCCGTGCACTACAGCCGGCTGGCCGCCCGTGGTGAGGTGTTGTACCGCAGCGACCCCGGGCACTGGCAGGCGCGGCTCGCCGCGCACATCCAGCGGGCGGCGGACTGGTCGACGCACGCCGCGAAACCGCTGGTGACGACCGAGTGTTGGGCGGGTGACCGACGTCGTGCCGGCCGCGGACGCGCACGCCGTGTTGCCGGACGGCGTTACGTATCTGCCGGCGGACACCGCGGGCCAGCGGGCCGTCGAGGAGCTGCTCGACCGGTGCGAGCGCGAAGTGGGTGGCCTGCCCCATGCGGTGTGCTGCCATGCCGGTGTCGCTGCCTCGCACCCGGTGCAGGAGTTCCCGCTCGACGAGTTCGACCGGCTGGTACGGGTGAACCTGCGCGGCTCCTACGTACTCGCCCGGGCCGCGTCCGCGCGGTGGGTCGCCGCCGGCCAGCCCGGGCAGCTCGTCTTCACCACGTCCTGGGTGTCGGACGTGCCCTGGCCGGGCATCGCTCCGTACAGCGCGACGAAGGCCGCGCTGAAGTCGCTGACCAGAAGCTTCGCGCGCGAGCTCGCTCCGCGGGGCATCCGGGCGAACGCGGTGGCGCCGGGAATCGTGGCGGTGGGGATGGCCAAACGCCAGTGGGACACCGAGCCCGACACCTTCCTGTATCTGCTCAGCCCGTTGGCCAGCTACGTCACCGGCAGCGTCCTCGTAGTCGACGGCGGTGCAAGCCTCTACCCGATGGACTGACCGTTACGGCTAGACCGAAGTTGCGGTAGCTCTGTGTAGGGATCCTGGTTCTGGCCTGCATGGATGCGGTCAGTCGGTCACCAAATGTAGCCACTAAATGGGCGTGTCGCTGTCGGCGGATACGCTGCGGATCCCGTACTGTTGTGGGCATGGCTGGCCGTCGTGGCGCGATGCACGTAGCCCGGAACAGGCGCACGTATGTGACGAGGTCCGGGGAACAGCGAGGCTATGAGTCGGTGCTGTTGCGCCGCACCTCCCGCGCCGGCGGCAAGGTCAAACACGAGACCCTGGCCAACCTCAAGCCGCTGCCGGCCGAGGCAATCGACGCGATCGACACGGTGCTGAAGGGCCAGCGCCTGGTGCCGGCCGAGCAGGCGTTCACGATTACTCGGTCGATCCCGCACGGACACGTCGCGGCGGTCGCGGCGATGGCGGGCAAGCTAGCTTCGCTAGGGGTTCCAAACTCAGGCGTTTGTCTTGAGTTTTGCTTGACGATCCACCGCGACGGGCGCAACCTGTGGGTAGGGCCGCATCTTGCTCCAACCCCTGATGCACAAGGCATCCATGTCGCGTAGGGCGACCGGCCCGACTCCACGGAGTCGGGATTTCAGCGCAGTGAGGGCGACCTAGACAACAT
>WHTH01000034.1 GCA_009377865.1 Pseudonocardiaceae bacterium
CACCCGTTGAGATAGATCCGGTCGAAGCACTCCAGATCCAAACCGACGTGCCCACCCAGGATGTCGGTCACAGTCACCACACGGGTCGCCACGGCGCACCTCCGGGCGGCGTCAACTCAACCCACCAGCCTGGCCCCACCCAGCCGCGACGTCACCCGCCAACCCGACCACAACCTCGGCGGTCCGAGGCGAAGCCTCACTGGGACTGGGGCAGGGCGGCGAGCTGGTTGGTGATCCGGGTGATCTCAGCCTCGGATTCTCTGAGCCGAGTTCGGACGTTTTCCACGACCGTCTCCGGAGCCTTGCTGGTGAACGACGAATTCGCTAGCTGCGCTTGGGCTGACGCCTTGCGCTTTTCGGCTTCGGTCAGAGCATTTTCCAAACGCTTGCGTTCGGCGGCGAAGTCGATCGCATCGGAGAGGTCCAGTTCCACGCGCACTCCTACGACCTCGACCGCGGCCGTTCTGGAAAAGCCGTCCGTAGGCTCGGTCAGGCGGGTTATGTTGCGGATGTGCTCCTCGAAGTCGGCGAGCAGTGGGCGGTCGAAGTGGATGCGCGCGGCAACGCGCTGGCCGGGCTTGACGCCCTGTTCGCTGCGGAACCGCCGAATCTCGGTCACGACGGTCTGTAGCTCGTCAATGATGTCCTCGGCCTTCACATCACCGAGTCGAATCTCGGCGTGCGGCCAGGGGGCGATGGTGATGGACTCTTTGCAGGTCAAGGTAAGCCATAGTTCCTCGGTGACGAACGGGATCACCGGGTGCAACAGGCGAAGCGTGACATCGAGAACGTGGCCGAGCACGGCTCGGGTGTTCTCGGCCTCGGACCCCCCGTGCTGGAGCGGGGTCTTGGCCAATTCGACGTACCAGTCGAACAGTTCATCCCAGGCGAAGTGGTAGAGGATGTCGCACACCCGCGCGAAGTGGAACTCCTCATACGCCGTATTCACCTCGGCGACGACACGGTTCATCCGGGAGAGAATCCAGCGATCCGCCGTGGACAAGTCCTCCAGCGGGGGCAGCGGTCCGGAAAAGTCGCCACCGGTCAGCACCGAGTTGGTCGTGGCGCCATTCATAAGGGCAAAGCGGGTGGCGTTCCAGATCTTGTTACAGAAGTTGCGCGAGCCCTGCACCCAGTCTTCGCCGATGGGCACATCAGAACCGGGGTTGGCTCCCCGGGCCAGAGTGAAGCGCAGAGCGTCACTGCCATAGGAATCCATCCAGTCCAGCGGGTCGACCGCGTTGCCGCGTGACTTGGACATCTTCTTGCCGTGCTTGTCGCGGACCAGTCCGTGCAGCACGACGTCCTTGAACGGCACCGCCTCTTCTGGCTGCTGGTCGGCCATGGCGTAGAGGCCGAACATCATCATGCGGGCGACCCAGAAGAAGAGGATGTCGTAGCCGGTCACCATGACAGTGGTGGGGTAGAAGGCGCGCAGGTCCTCGGTGTGGTCGGGCCAGCCCAGGGTGGAGAACGGCCACAGCGCCGAGGAGAACCACGTGTCAAGCACGTCCGGGTCTTGATGCCAGCCCTCACCGGTGGGTGGCTCCTCGTCGGGGCCGACGCAGACCACCTCACCGTTGGGCCCGTACCACACTGGGATGCGGTGCCCCCACCACAACTGACGGCTAATGCACCAGTCGTGCATGTTGTCGACCCACTCGAAGTAACGGGCGGCCATCTCCGGTGGGTGCAGCCGCACCCGGCCATCGCGCACCGCGTCACCCGCGGCCTTGGCCAGGGGAGCGACCTTGACGAACCACTGTTGGGATAGCCGCGGTTCGACGATGGTGTCGCAGCGCGAGCAGTGGCCGACCGCGTGGACGTAGGGACGTGTCTCGTCGACGATGTGTCCCTCTTGGCGCAGGGCGGCGACCACCGCCGGGCGCGCCTCGAACCGATCCAGTCCCTCGAAGGGGCCGTGCGCTGTGATGATCGCCCGCTCGTCCATGATCTCCAACGCGGGGAGACTGTGCCGCTGACCGATCTCGAAGTCATTGGGATCGTGGGCGGGAGTGACCTTGACCGCGCCACTCCCGAACTCAGGGTCCACATGCTCATCGGCCACAACCGGGATACTGCGTCCGGCGAGCGGCAGCTCTACAGAACGGCCAATCAGGTGGCGGTAGCGCTCGTCGTCGGGGTGAACGGCCACGGCCGTGTCCCCGAGCATGGTCTCTGCGCGCGTCGTAGCGACCACGACGGAGTGGTCAGCGTCGCCGTAGCGGATCGAGACCAGTTCGCCCTCGTCGTCGCGGTGTTCGACCTCGATATCGGACAGGGCGGTCTGGCAGCGCGGGCACCAGTTGATGATCCGTTCGGCGTGGTAGATCAGCCCGTCGTCGAACAATCGCTTGAAGATCGTGCCGACCGCCCGCGACAGCCCCGCATCCATGGTGAACCGCTGACGCGACCAATCGACACTGTCGCCCAAGCGCCGCATCTGGCCGAGGATCTGCCCGCCGTACTCCACTTTCCAGTCCCAGACCCGCTGGATGAACTCCTCGCGGCTCAAGTCGTGGCGGGACTTGCCCTCGATGGTGACCAGGTGGCGTTCAACGAGGGTTTGGGTGGCGATGCCGGCGTGGTCCATGCCCGGCAGCCACAGCGCTTCCAACCCTTGCATGCGGGCACGCCGGGTGAGCGCGTCCTTGATGGTGTGACCGAAGGCATGGCCCAAGTGCAGCGCGCCCGTCACATTGGGCGGGGGGATCACGATCGAGAACGGGGTCTTGCCGCTCTTGGGGTCGGCCTCGAAGTAACCGGCCGCGTGCCAACGCTGGTACAGCCTGTCCTCTACCTCGCCAGGCGCGTACTGGGTGGGCAGGATCGGAGTGTGGTTCGCGGCGGTCTCTTCAGTCACGGAGCGCAAGTCTAGCCTCGGGCTTTCACCGGGTCGCGATCTTGACCGCTGACACGCGGGTAAATGCGCGGAAGTGCCTCTCCTGCAAGGGAAAATGACGGTTGTCAATGCCGGTCAGGTCCCGAGCAAGAGAGGCACTCCGTGGGTAAAGCGTATCAGACCAGTCCCGTTGAACATCGTGACCGGCGGCGGGCCGGGACTCGTGTCGCACGCCGGGGGCGCGCTGCTGACCGAGACCGCGCGGCGCAGCGGCCTGGCGGGGCAGCTATCGAGGTTACTGGGGCCGTGGCGGCGGCCGCTGGCGATCCACGATCCGGGCAAGATCGTGTGCGATCTCGCGGTCGCGGTCGCACTGGGTGGCGACGCCGCCACCGATGTCGGGGTGCTGCGCGCCCAACCCGGCGTGTTCGGGCCGATGGCCTCGGACCCGACGGCGTCGCGGCTGAATCACCGCGCTGGCTGGCCGCCGACCTGCTCGCCTGGTGCGCCCCGTCTGGCTCTGCCCGGCAACGCCGCCCGCTGGGAGCCCAAGCGGCTGCGGCTGCGGATCCTGGCCGTCGCCGGCCGGATCGTGCGCACCGGACGCCGCCGGATGCTCAACATCCCCGAGCACTAGCGATGTCAACGCGATGGGCTCGATGCTGGTCACAGCAGCCATCGACGGCTCCTCGCCGGCGATGTCGTCTGTACTCAGTTACTGACCTCGGCGCCGGGTAGGCCGGCGTGCTACGCACAGTGCCCAGCCGCACGACTCGGGGCTCTCCGTAAGCGGACGAACGCCAGCCGAGCCAGCGCCTGCCTGCAGCGACTCACCGAACTCGGCGTGTTGACATGATCATAACCGGTGGTCCTCCTTAGTTCGTGCGCCGATGATGCTCGTCGACCTGGACAGTGCCTGGACGTGGGTCTGACCATCGGTCAGACTGGCAGCATGACTGTGAAGGTTGGCATATCACTCCCAGACACGACGCACGCCCGCGCGCTCGAGCATGCACATAGCGCCGGAACCACCCTGTCAGGGCTGGTCGATGCGGCGCTGAAGGCGGAGCTGACCCGCCGCGAGCTGGCCGACCACGTGGCGATGCTCGCCGAGGCCGACGATGTCGACCGGCGCCATGACCGGGTGCGGTCGCGCAGCAGCGCGCAGTCGGCCTGGAAGACCGGGCGGTGACGGCCGCCGGCCAAGCCGCACCGCGACAGGGCGACGTCCTCATCTCCAACCCCTCCCTGCTTACCGGGGAACGGGAGCTGTACACGGTGGTGTCAGCCGACATCTACAACGCCGCGCACGGACCTACCGTGCTGGTCGCCGAGATCGAGACCGGCACCCGGTACCGGGCCACCGCCTATGCAACCGAGACCGACTATGGCGTCGTGCTCGCCGATCGGGTCGTATGGCTGCCCGTAGACATGCTCGGCGAACACTTCGGCCGGCTGACCGATGCCCAGCGCGACCGCATCGTCGACCAGACCGTTGCCGTGCTGCGAGGCCACTGAGGGTCACCGACCGGTGAACTGCGCCTTGCCCGGGCCGTTGTCCAGGAACGAGCGCATCCCGATCGCGCGGTCCTCGGTGCCGAACAGCGCGGCGAAGATGTGGCTCTCCAGCGCGAGACCACTGCCGAGATCGTTGTCGAGCCCGCCGTCGATCGCGGCCTTCGCCCCGGCCAGCGCGCGCATCGGGCCGTTGACGAACTGCTCGGCCCAGCCACGTGCCGCAGCGTACACGTCGTCCGGTGCGACCACGTCATCGATCATCCGGATGTGCAGCGCCTCCTGCGCCTCGACGAATCGCCCGGTGAAGATGATGTCCTTGGCCCGCGCCGGGCCGACGAGCCGGGCGAGGCGCTGGGTGCCGCCCGCACCAGGAATGATGCCGAGCAGGATCTCGGGCTGCCCGAGCTTGGCGTTGTCGCCGGCCACCCGACGGTCGCAGCACAGCGCCAGTTCCAGCCCGCCACCCAGCGCGTAACCCGTGACAGCCGCGACCGTCGGCTTGCGGATGTCAGCCACAGCACTGAACGACGAGGACAGGTCGTGCGCGGCCGCGGCCATGTCGGCCCCGGTCATCGCCGCCATCTCCTTGACGTCGGCGCCCGCCGCGAACACCTTCTCGCCGCCGTAGACCACCACCGCACCGACGTCGTCACGGCCCGACGCCTCGTGCGCGGTGGCCCGGATCTCCTCCTGCACCTGCCGGCTCAACGCGTTCATGGGCGGCCGGTCCAATCGGATGGTGCCGATGCCACCGTCAACCTCGAGCCTGACGAACTCGCCCACGCTGCACACCTCCACGACCGGCTGCTGGTACCGGCCGGGAGGCTACCCGCGGGTCAGCGACGGCGAGCGGTGAACCGGCCCACCTCGTGGCGCAGCTCGAGGTCGTCATCGAAGGCGGCCGACAGGTTGGCCCCGGTGAGGACGTCGCCGAGCAAGCCCTGGGCCACCACCCCGCCGTCGCGCAGCAACATCGCGTGGGTGAAGCCGGACGGGATCTCCTCGACGTGGTGGGTCACCAGCACCATCGCCGGCCCGTCCGGATCGGCGGCCAGCGCCGACAGCCCGGCCAGCAGATCCTCCCGCCCCCCGAGATCGAGCCCGGCCGCCGGCTCGTCGAGCAGCAGCAGCTCCGGATCTGTCATCAGCGCGCGGGCGATCAGCACCCGCTTGCGCTCGCCCTCCGACAGCGTGACGTACCGGCGGTCGGCCAGCGCATTCATCCCCAGCAACGCGAGCAGCCCAGCTGCCCGCTCGGTGTCGACCGACTCGTAGTCCTCCCGCCAGCGCCCCAGCACCGCGTAGCCGGCACTGACCACGATGTCGACCACCCGCTCGTCGCCGGGGATCCGGGTCGCCAGCGCATGCGAGGAGAAGCCGATGCGGGGCCGCAGCTCGAAGACGTCGGTGCGGCCGAGGCGCTCACCGAGCACGTGCACCGACCCGCTCGTCGGGTGCAGCTCGGCACCGGCCAGCCGCAGCAGCGTCGTCTTGCCCGCGCCGTTGGGCCCGAGCACCACCCAGCGCTCGTCGACCTCGACGTGCCAGTCCACCCGGTCGAGCAGCACCGAGGCGCCACGACGCACCGCCACGCCGTCCATCCGGACCACGAGGTCGGTCAGGTCGACCGGGCCGTCCGTCCCGCCCGAGCGTCCCCGCTGCCAGTTCATCGGGCCATTGTCACTGCCGGGCACGTCGGCGGACCGCGCGGGATGTCCGACCGGCCCGGCATGATGGCCAGCCGTGAGTGACTCGCCCCGCGACCCGTCGACCGGCCACCCGTTCCCGCTCGGAGCGCACCCTGAGGGTGGCGGGGTGCGCTTCGCGGTGGCCACCTCGGTCGCCGAGGCCGTGGATGTCTGCCTGATCGACGGCGACGGCAGCGAGCACCGGGTGCCGCTGGCCGAGCAGACGTTCGGGGTGTGGCACGGCCTGCTGCCCGGCATCGGACCCGGGCAGCGCTATGGCTACCGGGTGCACGGGCGGGGCGCCAACCCGGCCAAGCTGCTCGTCGACCCGTACGCCCGGCAGGTACAGGGCACGGTCACCGACCTGACGGCCGCCCACGGCGACTCGGCGACCGATTCGCTGGGATCGGTGCCGCTGTCGGTCGTCACCGCCCCCGGCGGGCCCGGCACCGGGCCACGGCCGGACGTGCCGTGGGAGCGCACGGTGCTCTACGAGCTGCACGTCTGCGGCTTCACCCGCCGCCACCCCGATGTCGCGCCCGAACACCGCGGCACGTACCTGGGCCTTGCCCACCCGGCGGTGATCGAGTACCTGGTCGAGCTGGGCGTGACCGCCGTCGAGCTGATGCCGGTCCAGGCGTTCTGCGACGAGCCGTCGCTGCTGCGCACCGGCCGGCGCAACTACTGGGGCTACTCCCCGCTGGCGCTGCTCGCGGTGCATCCCGGTTACGCCGCCGTCGCTGGCAACGAGATCGCCGAGTTCCGCACCTTGGTGGGCGCGCTGCACGCGGCGGGCATCGAGGTCATCTGCGACGTGGTCGCCAACCACACCTGCGAGGGCGGGCCCGACGGTCCGACGCTGTCCTACCGCGGGCTCGACGCGGCCGCCTACTACCTCGACCACGACCTCACCGGCTGCGGCAACACCCTCGACGCCGGCTCGCCCACAGTGGTCCGGCTGGTCACCGACGCGCTGCGGTACTGGACGGGCGAGCTGGGAGTCGACGGCTTCCGGCTCGACCTGGCCAGCGTGCTCGGCCGTCCCGGTGGCGGCCGGTTCGACGCGTACGCCCCGCTGCTGACCGCGATCGCCGCCGACCCGCTGCTGGCCGGGCGCAAACTGATCGCCGAGCCGTGGGACGCCACCGGCGACGGTTACCGGGTCGGCGGCTTCGGCCCGCAGTTCAGCGAGTGGAACGGCCGGTTCCGCGACACCGTGCGCGACTTCTGGCGGGGTGCGGTCGGTGTCAGCGAGCTGGCGTCACGGCTGGCCGGATCGTCCGACCTCTATGCCCGCAGCGGCCGCCGGCCGTGGGCGTCGATCAACTTCGTCACCGCGCATGACGGCTTCACGCTGCGCGACCTCGTGTCCTACGAGCGCAAGCACAACGATGCCAACGGCGAGGACAACCTGGACGGCACCGACGACAACCGCTCCGACAATTGCGGCGCCGAAGGCGAGACCGACGACCCCGCCGTGCTGGCCTGCCGGGATCGGCAGGTGCGCAACCTGCTCGCCACGCTGCTGCTGTCCACCGGGACACCGATGCTGCTCGCCGGCGACGAGCGCTGGCACACCCAGGGCGGCAACAACAACCCGTACACCCTCGATGACGAGACCAGCTGGCTGGACTGGTCGCCGCACGCCGAGGCCAGCGCACTGCTCGGGTTCACCCGGCGGCTGCTCGCGCTGCGGGCGGGCGCACCCACGCTGCGCCAGCCGGAGTTCTTCGAGGGCCGCGTCACCCCGAACGGGACGCCCGACCTGGTCTGGTTCCGGCCGGACGGGCGCGTGATGAAGCTCGCCGACTGGCTCGATGGGCGCCGCCGCACGCTCGGGATGTGGATCGACGGCACCGACGTGCGCTCGCACCCCCACTGGCCCGACAACGACTCCTGGCTGCTCGTGCTGCATGCAGGCGCGCACGCGGTGACGGTCACGCTGCCCGGCCCCGAGTACGGCGATCGGTTCGAGCCGGTCGTCGACACCGCGGCGCCGGACGGGATTCCCGCACGGCCAAGGGTCCGCCGTCCCGGGGCGCGAATGGTGGTTGCAGGCCGGACGCTGCTGGCCTACCGCGCGGTGCGTAGCACGGTTACGGCCCGGTGATGACGTCCGCGGCACCCGGCGCGCCTTATCGTCTCCACCGTGGTGCTGCGCAATCCGCAACCGGCGAGCCGGTCGCGGACCAGGATGCTGCTGGCCGACGGCGCGCTGGCCGTCCCGCTCGGGTTGATCATGGTGGTGGGCACATTCGGTGCGGCGATGAACCCGAACCAGGTGCCGGCCCCCCGTCCGCTGGATGCGCTCACCTTCGTGTTCGTCGGGTTGGCGATTGCGGCGCTGCCGGCGCGCCGGGTGCTGCCGCTGTCGGCGCTCGCCGTGATCGTGGCCGCGACCTCGGCCTACATCGCGCTGCGGTACCCGTTCGGCCCGATCCTGTTCGCGGTAGCCGTCGGGGTGTACACGGTGGCGAGCCGCTACCCGGTGCGGCGATCCCTGCCGGCCTGGGCACTGACCGCGGTGGCCCTGGCCGTGCCGGTGACCGCCGTCCAGTTCGAATGGCAACGATGGCTCGTTGAGCTGTCGCTGCTGGGTGTGTTCACAACGGCCTTCCTGGCGCCCTGGGCGGTGGGGACCGCGGTGCGGCTTCGTCGCGAGTCGGTGCAGGCGGCCCGGACGGAGCGGGCCCGCGACCGCGCCTACCAGGAGCGGCTGCGCACGGCGCAGGACGTGCATGACATCGTGGGGCATGGACTCGCCGCGATCAGCATGCAGGCCGGCGTCGCACTGCACGTGCTGGACCGCTCGCCGGAACGGGCTCGGGAGATGCTGGCGTCGATCAAAGCGACCAGCCAGGATGCCCTCGACGAGCTGCGCGCCACCCTCGCGGTGTTCCGGGCACCGGCTGACGGTGCCGAGCGGGCCCCGACACCGGGGCTGGACCAGCTGGACGGGCTCGTGAACCGGACCATCGAGGCCGGCCTGCCCGTCGAGCTCGTCCGGACCGGCGAGCAGGGTCACCTGCCTGCCAGCGTCGAGATGACCGCCTACCGGATCGTGCAGGAGTCGCTGACCAACGTGCTGCGCCATGCCGGACCCGCCACCGCCACCGTCCGGGTCGAGCATGCCGCGGCGGAGCTGCTCGTAGAGGTCACCGACACCGGCGATGGCCCGGCGGAGACGACCGACGCGGGGCAGGGCATCACCGGGATGAGGGCAAGGGCAGCCGCAGTGGGAGGCACGCTGGAGGCCGGCCCCGGACGCGACGGCGGATTCGCGGTGCGTGCCCGACTCCCGGTGGAGCTGCGATGATCACGCTGCTGGTGGCCGACGACCAGGCACTGGTCCGGATGGGCGTGCGCGTGCTCGTCGAGGGCGAGGATGACATCACCCTGGTCGGGGAGGCGACCGACGGAGACCAGGCGCTGGCGCTGGCGCGCGAGCACCGCCCCGACGTCGTGCTGATGGACATCCGGATGCCGGGGCGCGACGGCATCGAGGCGCTGCGCGAGATCGTCGCCGACCCGCGGCTGTCCGGGACGCGGGTCGTGATGCTCACCACGTTCGAGCTCGATGAGTACGTCTTCGACTCGCTGGCCGCCGGTGCCAGCGGCTTCCTCGTCAAGGGTGGCGAGACGGTCGAGTTGCTGCATGCGGTCCGGGTGGTCGCCGCCGGCGAGTCGCTGCTGTCCCCATCGATCACCCGCCGGGTGATCGGGGAGTTCGCGACCGGACCGAGACGGCGGGCCACGCCTCATCCGCAGATCCGCACGCTGACCGAGCGCGAGGCCGAGATCGCCGGCCTGGTCGCCGAGGGGCTGTCGAACGACGAGATCGCCGACCGGCTGTTCCTCAGCCCGGCAACGGTACGCACCCACGTCAGCCGGGCGATGATCAAATTGCACGCTCGCGACCGGGCCCAGCTCGTCGTCTTCGCCGTGCAGTCCGGCCTGACCCGATAGACCTACGCCGCAGCGCGTAGCCGAGGTGTCGCAGCCCGGCCGATGCGCCGCGTAGCCCACGGGCATGAGGCTCGATGCCATGAACGCACTGCGCAACAGATCCGCCACCGCGCAGGTCACCGGCCTGGTGACCGCGGCGGCGGGCATCCTCGTCCTCTTCGCCGTCGGAGTGGTGGCGGCGCTGGTGCCGGTCGGCACGATCGTCCTGCTCACCGCCGCCGCTGTGGTGGCGTTCGCGCCCTGGCGCTGGGCCCCCGCACTCGGGCTGGCCCTCGGCCTCTTCGTGGCCGCCGTCGGCGGGGTCGTCTCGAGCATCCGCAGCTACCTGGACACCTCGGGCAGCCCGGCATGACCGCGCCCAGCAGCGAACTGCCGATCCCCACTGCCGGGAGAGCAGAGCGGGTCAGCCAGGGAGGTGGATGAGGCCGAACTCCGTGGGATCGGCCATCAGGTCGTGGCGCGGCAGTACCCGTACGGTGTAGCCGAGCAGCCCGGCGTGCGGCAGCGGCAGGGTCGCCTCGAACCGATCCCCCGAGCCGTCACCCGGGCCGATGTGGTGCATCGCGACGACCACCGTGTCACGCAGCTCGTCGGCCTCGTCGACCCGGCCGACCACGGCCTGCGCGTCGAGGTCGGATGGCGCGAGCCCGGCGAGCTCCACCGAAGCCTGCACTGTCATCGGTGAGCCGAGCTCGGGAGAGTCCGGCATGCCGGAGGTGTCGACGTGGGTCACCCGCACCAAGGGCCACGCGCCCTGCACCCGGGACCGGTAGTCGGCGAGCTCACGCGCCCCGGCGAACCGGTTGGCGAACACCCCGGCCGACGACCGGCCAGCCGGCGCGTAGTAACCCTCGACGTACTCCTGCACCATGCGGGAGGCCTGCAGCTGCGGGCGCAGCGTCGCCAGCGTGTGGCGCACCATCGCCATCCACTGCGCGGGCACCCCGTCGGCGTCGCGGTCGTAGAACCGGGGCGCCACCTGCGAGGCGATCAGCTCGTAGAGCGCGTTGGCCTCCAAGGTGTCGCGACGGTCCGCATCGGACACGCCGTCGGCCGTCGGGATCGCCCAGCCGTTGTCGCCGTCGTAGAACTCGTCCCACCAGCCGTCCCGGATGGACAGGTTGAGACCGCCGTTGAGCGCCGACTTCATGCCCGAGGTGCCGCACGCCTCCAGTGGCCGCAACGGGTTGTTCAGCCACACGTCACAACCCCAGTATAGATAGCGGGCCATGGACATGTCGTAGTCGGGCAGGAAGGCGATGCGGTGCCGCACCTCCGGGTCGTCGGCGAAGCGCACGATCTGCTGGATCAGCGCCTTGCCGCCGTCGTCGGCGGGATGCGACTTGCCCGCGATCACCAGCTGCACCGGGCGGTCGGGGTCGAGCAGCAACGCCCGCAGCCGGTCGGGATCGCGCAAGATCAGGGTCAGCCGCTTGTAGGTGGGCACCCGCCGCGCGAAGCCGATGGTGAGCACGTCCGGGTCGAACACCTGCGACGTCCAGCCCAGCTCGGGTTCCGATGCGCCACGGTCCAGCCACGCCGCACGCACCCGCCGGCGGACCTCGTCGACCAATCGGGACCGCAGCGTGGCGCGCAGCTGCCACAGCGTGGCGTCGCCGGACTCGTGCAGCCCCGTCCCGTCGGTGCCGGCTGTGCCAGCTGCGCCGGCTGTGCCCTCGGTGCCGAGCAGTTCCGAGAGTTCCCGCGCCTCCCAGGTCGGGCCGTGAACGCCGTTGGTCACCGAGCCGATCGGCACCTCGCCGGCGTCGAAGTCCGGCCACAGCGGGCGGAACATGTCGCGGGAGACCGCTCCGTGCAGCGCCGACACCCCGTTGGCCCGCTGCGCCAGCCGCAAGCCCATGTGGGCCATGTTGAACATGCCGGGGTCGTCCTCGGCGCCCAGTGCGAGCACGTCGGTGACGTCGACACCCGGCAGCAGCGCGGCACCGTCGCTCGAGCCGGCGAAGTACTGGTGCACCAGGTCGGACGGGAACCGGTCGATGCCGGCAGGGACCGGGGTGTGGGTGGTGAACACCGTGCCCGCGCGCACCGCGGTCAGTGCCTCGTCGAACCCGAGATCCTCGGATCCGATGAGCTCGCGGATCCGTTCGAGGCCGAGGAAGCCGGCATGGCCCTCGTTGGTGTGGAACACCTCGGGCGGGGGCAGCCCGGCCAGCTCGCAGAACGAGCGCACGGCACGGACCCCGCCGACGCCGGCGAGAATCTCCTGCTTGATGCGGTGGTCCTGGCCGCCACCGTAGAGCCGGTCGGTGACTCCGCGCAGCTCGTCCGGGTTGTCCTCGATGTCGGAGTCGAGCAGCAGCAGCGGGACCCGCCCGATGTCTGCCTTCCAGATCTGGGCCCGCAGCACCTGCCCGCCGGGCATCCCGACCCGCACCAGCACCGGCGCGCCGTCGCCGTCGGAGACGAGCTGCAGCGGCAGCCCCTGCGGGTCCAGCACCGGGTAGTGCTCCTGCTGCCAGCCGTCCAGTGACAGCGACTGGCGGAAGTAGCCCGAGCGGTAGAGCAGCCCGACAGCGACCAGTGGCACGCCCAGGTCCGACGCCGCCTTGAGATGGTCGCCTGCGAGCACCCCGAGACCGCCGGAGTAGTTCGGCAGCACCTCGGAGACGCCGAACTCCATCGAGAAGTAGGCGATCGCTGCGGGCAGTCCGGTGTCGCGCTCGCGGCGTTGCTGGTACCAGCGAGGCTCCTCCAGGTAGCCGCGTAGGTCCTCGGCCAGCGCAGCGGTGCGCGCGACCACGTCCTCGTCGCCGGCGAGGTCGATCAGCCGCTCGGTGGGGGTCTCCCCCAGCAGCCGTACTGGGTCACCCGACACCCACCGCCAGGTGGCGGGGTCCAGCGCTGCGAACAAATCTCGCGTCGGCGGGTGCCAGGTCCAGCGCAGGTTCGTGGCCAGCGTCTCCAGCGGCGCCAGCGGACCGGGCAGCTGGGCGCGGACGGTGAAGCGGCGCAGTGCTCTCACGGATGCGGACCCTATCCGGCCGGGAGACGAACGACGCTCGCCTGCACCGTAAGCAGACTTGTGGTGGTATGCAGCGGGATCCGAACCACCACAACTGCACGCATCGCGTGTGCGACAGGAAGGGCAGCCGGTTGAGCGGGCGACTGTGCATCGAGAACGTCTCACCGGTGGTGTCCTGCGGGCGCTACCCGTCCAAGGCGGTCGTCGGCGAGCACGTCCCGGTCCGCGCGACCGTCTGGCGGGAGGGCCACGACGCGGTCGCCGCGACCGTCGTGTGGCGCGGACCCGGCGACCGGCCGGGCCGCCAGATCGGGATGCACCCCGCAGTCGAGGACGTGTTCGGTGCGGTCGTGGTGCCCGACCGGGAGGGCATGTGGACCTTCCGGGTGGACGCCTGGAGCGATCCGTGGGCGACGTGGCGGCATGCTATCGAGGTCAAGATCGGTGCTGGGCAGGCCGCGCCGGAGCTCGGCAACGACCTGGAGCACGGCGCCCTGCTGCTCGAACGGGTGGCCCGCCGGCCCGGCCAGCGGCTCAACCGCCCCACGCTGGCGGCGGCCGTGGCGGCGCTGCGCGACACCGACCGCACGCTCGGCGAGCGGGTCGGTCCCGCGCTGGGCACCGCGGTCTCACGGCTGCTAGCCGCGGACCCGATCCGCGACCTCATCGCCCACAGCCCCGTCTACAAGGTGTGGGTGGACCGGCCGCGGGCGCTGTTCGGCTCCTGGTACGAGTTCTTCCCGCGCTCGACCGGCGGCTGGGACGAGCGGGGCAACCCGGTGCACGGAACCTTCGCCACCGCGGCCCGCGAGCTCGAGCGGATCGCGGCGATGGGCTTCGACGTCGCGTACCTTCCCCCCATCCACCCGATCGGCGAGGTCAACCGTAAGGGGCCGAACAACACCCTGTCGGCAGGCCCGGCCGATGTCGGCTCGGTATGGGCGATCGGCTCGGCCGAGGGCGGGCACGACGCAGTGCATCCCCGGCTGGGCACGCTCGACGACTTCGACGCGTTCGTCGCCCGCGCTCACGACCTCGGCATGGAGGTGGCGCTGGACTTCGCGCTGCAGTGCGCGCCGGATCACCCCTGGGCCACCGAGCACCCGGAGTGGTTCACCACCCGTCCGGACGGCACGATCGCCTACGCGGAGAACCCACCCAAGCGCTACCAGGACATCTACCCGCTGAACTTCGACAACGACCCGCGCGGGATCTATGCCGAGATGCTGCGGGTGCTGCTGCACTGGATCGCGCACGGAGTACGGATCTTCCGGGTCGACAATCCGCACACCAAGCCGCCCGACTTCTGGCACTGGCTGATCTGGGAGGTCAAGGAGCGCCACCCCGACGTGCTGTTCCTGTCCGAGGCGTTCACCCGCCCCGCCCGGCTCTACGGCCTGGCCCGGCTCGGCTTCACCCAGTCCTACACGTACTTCACCTGGCGCACCGGCAAGCAGGAGCTGGCCGACTACGCCACCGAGCTGGCGTCACGGGCCGACGAGATGCGGCCGAATCTTTTCGTCAACACCCCGGACATCCTGCACGCCTCACTGCAGCACGGCGGGCCGGGCATGTTCGCCATCCGCGCCACGCTGGCGGCGACGCTGTCACCATCGTGGGGCGTCTACTCCGGCTTCGAGCTCTTCGAGCACGTGCCGGCCCGGGAGGGCAGCGAGGAGTACCTCGACACCGAGAAGTTCCAGCTTCGCCCGAGAGACTTCCGGGGCGCGCGCGCCGACGGCCGCTCGCTGGAGCCGTGGATCACCCGGCTCAACACCATGCGACGGGCACACCCCGCGTTGCAGCAGCTTCGGACACTGCAGTGCCACCGCACCGACAGCGACTCCCTGCTCGCCTACTCGAAGATCGACCCGGGCAGCGGTGACACGGTGATCTGCGTGGTCACACTCGACCCGTTCGCCACCGCGGAGGGCACGGTCTGGCTCGACCTGCCCGCGCTCGGCATGGACTGGCAGGACCGTTTCGCCGTCCACGACGAGGTCACCGGCGAGACCTACGATTGGGGCCAGGTCAACTACGTGCGGCTCGAGCCCTGGCGGGCCATCGCGCACGTCCTCGCCGTCCACCGGTCCGACGGCGCCCGGTCCAACAGCCTCATGCCGTGAAGGGCACCGTCACGGCACCGGAAGCAGTGACGGTGCCCTTCACGGCATCGTGGTGTACCCGCCCCGTCCCGCTTTTGCATCCGGGATCGGGTGCCGGTACGACTGAAGCCACCGGCGCGCCCACGGCCGCTGCGCGGCGGCAGGAAAACCCCGGACGTCCTATGAGGGGTGGCTGATGTCGACCGACAAGCGTCACGAGGTGCAGCCCGACCTGGAGGGCGTGCCG
Source organism: Pseudonocardiaceae bacterium (assembly GCA_009377865.1). Taxonomy (GTDB): domain Bacteria; phylum Actinomycetota; class Actinomycetes; order Mycobacteriales; family Pseudonocardiaceae; genus WHSY01. The sequence goes on from WHTH01000034.1 coordinate 15,353, forward strand.
CACACCGGCGAAGCCACGCTGCCCGACGGGCACCTGGTGGAGCCGCAGGCCGACGAGTTCCGGCGCGCGAGGGCCGCGCCCAGCGATCCCGCGTGGTTCAAGCGAGCGGTGTTCTACGAGGTGCTGGTGCGCGCGTTCCGTGACGACGACGGCAACGGCAGCGGTGACCTCAGGGGCCTGACCAGCAAGCTCGACTACCTCCGGTGGCTGGGCGTCGACTGCCTGTGGCTGCCCCCGTTCTACGCCTCGCCGCTACGCGACGGCGGCTACGACATCAGCGACTTCCGGGCCGTGCTGCCCGAGTTCGGCACGGTCGACGACTTCGTGGTGTTGCTCGACGAGGCGCACCGCCGCGGCATCCGGGTGGTCACCGATCTGGTCATGAACCACACCTCCGAGGCGCACCCGTGGTTCCAGGAGTCCCGCCGCGACCCCGAGGGCCCCTACGGCGACTTCTACGTCTGGAGCGACGACGGCTCGCCCTACCCCGACGCGCGGATCATCTTCGTCGACACCGAGGGGTCGAACTGGACCTACGACCCGGTGCGCGGCCAGTTCTACTGGCACCGGTTCTTCAGCCACCAGCCCGACCTGAACTTCGAGAATCCCGAGGTCGGCGAGGCGATGATCGACGTGCTGCGGTTCTGGCTCGACCTCGGCATCGACGGTTTCCGGCTCGACGCGGTGCCCTACCTGTTCGAGGAGGAGGGCACCGACTGCGAGAACCTGCCGCGCACCCACGAGTTCCTCAAGCGTTGCCGCAAGGTCGTCGACGACGAGTACCCCGACCGGGTGCTGCTGGCCGAGGCCAACCAGTGGCCGACGGACGTCGTGGAGTACTTCGGCGACCCGGCCACCGGCGGCGACGAGTGCCACATGGCCTTCCACTTCCCGCTGATGCCGCGGATCTTCATGGCGGTCCGTCGGGAGTCCCGGTTCCCGATCTCGGAGATCCTGGCCCAGACACCGGCGATCCCGTCGGGCACCCAGTGGGGCATCTTCCTGCGCAACCACGACGAGCTGACGCTGGAGATGGTCACCGACGAGGAGCGCGACTACATGTACGCCGAGTACGCGTCAGACCCCCGGATGAAGGCGAACATCGGCATCCGGCGGCGGCTGGCGCCGCTGCTCGACAACGACCGCAACCAGCTCGAGCTGTTCACCGCGATGCTGCTCTCACTGCCGGGTTCACCGGTGCTCTACTACGGCGACGAGATCGGGATGGGCGACAACATCTGGCTGGGCGATCGGGACTCGGTCCGCACCCCGATGCAGTGGACACCCGACCGTAACGCCGGGTTCTCGTTGTGCGACCCGGGTCGGATCTACCTACCGGTGATCATGGACCCGGTATACGGCTACCAGTCGGTGAACATCGAGGCGCAGTCGAACTCGTCGCAGTCGCTGCTGAACTGGACCCGGCGGATGATCCAGGTCCGCCACCAACATCCCGCCTTCGGTCTCGGCGAGTTCTCCGAGCTCGACTCGTCGAACCCGAGCGTGCTCGCCTACGCCCGGCGCTGGGGCGCACCCGGCAGCACGGACGAGAGGCATGACATGGTGATCTGCGTCAACAACCTGTCGCGCTTCCCGCAGCCGGTAGAGCTCGAGCTCTCCGAGCACGCCGGGGAGGTGCTCGTGGAGCTCACCGGTGGTGTCCACTTTCCCCCGGTCGGCGAGTTGCCCTACTTGCTGACGCTGCCCGGCCACGGCTTCTACTGGTTCGAGGTCGTGGCGTCCGAGCGCGATCGGGAGGCGGTGTGAGCAGCCCGACCGAGATGCTCGCCGACCTCACCGACGCGCTGTGGCAGTGGCTGCCGGAGCAGCGCTGGTTCGCCGGTAAGGATCGTCCGGTGCTGGGCGTGACGGTGGTGCGCACCACGACGCTCCGCGGCCATAACGGGGGAGGCGACGACCCGGAGCTGCTGCACGCGGTCATCGCGGTCGACCAGGGCGGGGCCGAACCGGACCACTACCAGCTGCTGCTCGGGCTGCGCCGCGAGCTGCCCGAGCACCTCGGGCATGCCTGGGTGGCCACCGGGGACTCCCGCGCGGTCTACGACGCCACCCACGATCCCGGCCTGACCGCACGGCTGCTGGAGCTGATCGCGCACAACTCCGAGATCGACGGCCTGCGCTTCGTCACCGAGCCCGGTGCCGAGGTCGACGCGGTCCACCGCTCCCGGCCGGTCGGCGTCGAGCAGTCCCACACGTCGCTGATCTACGGTCACGCCTACATCCTCAAGCTGTTCCGCCGGCTGATGACCGGCCCCAGCCCGGACCTGGAACTGCACCGCGCGCTGGACGCGGTGGGGTGCCCGCACATCGCCGCCCCGCTCGGCGCGATCGAAGGCCGCCTCGACGGCGCGAGCGTCACCCTCGGCATGCTCAACGAGTACCTGCCCAACACCGCGGACGGCTGGGCGATGGCCACCGCGAGCATCCGCGACCTGCTGGCCGAGACCGAGTCGTCGGCCGCCGGCGCGCACCCCGAGGACGTCGGTGGGGACTTCGCCTCCGAGGCACACCGGCTGGGCAACGCCGTGGCGACCGTGCACCGTGACCTGGCGCGCGCGCTGGGCCGGACCGAGGCCGGCAGCGGGGAGCTGCCCCGGGTGGCCGCCGGCATGCACCGCCGCCTCGATGCCGTGCTCGCGTCGGTCCCCTCGCTGGCCGAACACGAGACGGCACTGCGCGCCGCCTTCGACCAGGTCGCGGCGCTGTCGGGTCCGGTGACCGTGCAGCGGGCGCACGGGGACCTGCACCTCGGGCAGGTGTTGCGGGCCGTCACGGGTTGGGTGCTGATCGACTTCGAGGGCGAGCCCGCGGCACCACTGGCCGAGCGCATCGAACCGGTCTCACCGCTGCGCGACGTCGCCGGGATGTTGCGCTCCTTCGACTACGCCGCACACCACATGCTGATCGGCGAGACCGAGCCGGGGCCGCACTCGGATGCGGCGCGTGAATGGGCCGGCCGCAACCAGCAGGCGTTCTGCGACGGCTACGCCGAGGGCGGCGAGGACCCGCGGTCGCAGCCCGCGCTGCTGCGCGCCTTCGAGCTCGACAAGGCCGTTTACGAGGTCGGCTACGAGTACGCCAACCGGCCGGCGTGGCTGCCGATCCCGCTGGCCGCCATCGCCAGGATCGCCGGGCACCACGATCTGTGATCGCCGAACGCTCCTGTCAGCCGGATGGAGCCGGGTGGTCGCTGGCGGTGATCGGTAGGGTCCGCCACGGTGATCCCGATTGTCGAGGAGTGCATATGGCCGAACAGAGTTGGGTGCCGCCGGGTGTTGACGTCGACCAGCCGAGCGCGGCGCGGACCTACGATTACCAGCTCGGCGGCGGGCACAACTTCGCCGCAGACCGTGAGCTGGGCGAGCGGCTGACGGCGGCGATGCCGGGAATGCGGGATATCGCGCGGCTCAACCGGGCCTTCCTGCGCCGTGCGGTGCTGTATCTCGTGTCCTCGGGGGTGCGGCAATTCCTCGACCTCGGCTCGGGCATCCCCACAGTGGGCAACGTCCACGAGATCGCGCAGCAAGCCGACGAGCAAGCCAGGGTGGTCTATGTGGACAAGGAGCCGGTCGCCGCGGCGCACAGCAGGCTGCTGCTGGACGGCAACGAGGCAGCCACCATGGTCCAAGCCGACATGTGCGAGCCGGAGGGCGTGTTGCAGGCGGCCGAGACCCAGCGACTGCTGAACTTCGACGAACCGGTCGGCTTGCTCATGGTCGCGGTGTTTCACCTCGTGCCCGACGAGCAGCACCCGCGCGAGATCGTGGCCAGGTACCGGGACCCACTGGCCCCCGGCAGTTTCCTGGCGTTGTCCCACTTCACCGCCGACAGTCGCCCCGAGGAGATGGCTGCGGTCGTCGAGCTGTCGAGGCGGATGGACGACCAGTTCTATCCGCGAACCCGAGCGGAGGTCACCGATCTGTTCACCGGGTTCGACCTCGTCGAGCCGGGTGTGGTGAGCACGGCACGGTGGCGCCCGGAAGTGCCCGAGGAGCTCGGGCCGGACGCCGAGCATTCGGAAATCTATGCCGGAGTGGGCCGCAAGCCGTGACCGGACCCGACCCACCTCCCGCAGCTGACGATGCCAGTAGCGACGCCGGTCCGCTGGACGCCCTCGCAGCGGAATGGGCCCGCGCCATCCGCACCACCGTCTACGTCGCGATGTCGCCGGCCGATGCCCAAGGTCAGCTGCGTGAGCTCGCCCACCGGCTGGTGGCCGCGCTGCCCGGCGCTGAAGTGGATACCGACGCCGCCTCCGATGCCGGCGCCCGGCTGGTGGCCATGGGCTTCACCGGGCCGCCGAGCCTGTCGCGCACCGTCGAGCTGCTCGCCGCGAGGCTGCCCGGCGCTGCGGAGGTGCCGCTCGCGGGTCGTGTCATCGAGCTGCTCGGGGCGCTGGTCGCCGGCTACACCGCCGCGCTGCGCGAGCAGATCTTCGAGCAGCAGGAGGATGTCAAGCGGGCGCTGGTCAAGTCGTGGCGGGACAGCCAGCGGGATCTGCAGGCCAGCGAGACCCGGTTCGGCGAGGTGTTCAACTCCTCCGCGGTCGGTATCGCGATCAGCGAGCCCGGCGGGCGGATCGTGCGCGCCAACCCCTCGCTGGAGGCGATCCTCGGCTACGCCTCCGAGGAGCTGCCCGGATGCGAACTGAGCGAGCTGTTCGCGGCGGAGGACCAGGCGTCGCTGCAGCTGCGCTACCAACGGTTGCTCGACGGCCTGGACTTGCGGTTCCGCACCCAGTTCCGGCTGCGTCGCAAGGACGGCGAGACCGCACATGTGTACCTGGCCGTCTCGGTGCTCTACGACACCGAGCATCGACCCCAGTACCTCGCCACCATGGTCGAGGACTTCACCGATCAGTACCTGCTGACGACGCGGTTGAACTACCAGGCGCTGCACGACTTGGAGACCGGCCTGCCGAACCGGCAGTACTTCGTCTCCCACATCGAGAAGATGCTCGAAGTGCTCGATCCGTCGGCTGTGATCACCCTGCTGCACCTCGATCTGGACGGATTCTCGGTGATCAACGATGGCCTCGGGCACCGTTGCGGTGACCAGCTGCTCGAGGTCGTCGCAAGGCGGCTGGAGTCGGTGGTCGCCGACCAGATGAACGCGATGGTCGCCAGCCTCGGCGGGGACGAATTCGGCATCGTGATCGAATCGGGAGACTCCGTACCGGCTGCCGGCCGCCTTGCCGAGGCCGTCAACACCGAGCTGGCCGAGCCGTTCTACCTGGAAGGCATCGGGGTGGCAGTCACCGCGAGCATCGGTGTGGTGCAGCGCAGGGTCGGTGGGACCGAGCCTGCCGAGCTGCTTCGCGCCGCCGGTGCCACGCTGCGCCGGGTCCGGCAACAGGGCTCACGGCAGTGGGCCCTGTTCGACGCGGACACCGATACGTACGAGCGGGTGCAACTCCGGCTGGCAGCAGCGATGCCCGGCGCCATGGAGAACGGCGAGCTGCGGGTCGACTACCGGCCCGTGGTGACCATGCAGTCCCGCCGCATGGTTGCTGTCGAGGCGGTACTGACCTGGCAGCACCCGGAGTTCGGTGCGCTGTCCGCGCAGCGGTGCATGCAGCTGGCAGAGCAGACCGGCCTCGTGCATGCGGTCGGCCGCTGGCTGCTGCGCGAGGCTACCGAGCAGGCGGCGGAGTGGCGACGGCAGTGGGGTGACCGGGCGCCGCCGATGATCGTCAGCCTGGCCGCGGCGCAGGCGCAGGATCCGGACCTGGTGGCGATTGTCCGAGAGGTGCTGCACCAGACCGAGCTGACTCCCACCGGTCTGCAGCTGTGGGTGCCGACGGCGGCGCTGCGCGCGGTCACTGGCATGCCCGCCGGGCACGGCGGCGCAGCGGCCGAGGACAACCTGCGGGTGCTCGCAGAGCTGAACGTGCGCACGGGACTCTGTGATTTTGGCGGCGGCATCGGCGGGCTGCGTTGCCTGGCCGAGCTACCGATCAGCGCGGTGCGCGTGGCCGAGCCGGTGTCGCAGCAGGTGGCCGACGATCCGTCACGGATCCTGTCCCAGTCGGTGCACGCCATGATCCATATCATCCGTGCCGCCGGGGTCGACGTCGTGGCCTTCCCGGTCGACTCCGAGGAGCAGGCGGCGTGCTGGCCGCACGTCGGCGCCAATTTGGCCGTGGGCAGCCTCTTCGGCGAACCGAGCCCCCCGCAGCGCGTCGAGCCACTGCTCGACGCGCCGGCCGATCGGTAGCGAGGAGCTGATCACGTGGAGACCGCGGTCGAAGTCGGATGGGAGCGAGCGCAGGACGCACTCCGCGACGAGGTCCACCGCGTGACGGCCCTGCTGCGATCCGTCCGTGATCCGGCGGCTCCCGCGGTGGGGACCTGGGATCTCGCCGAGACCGCCATGCACCTGTCCCAGGTGTGGCTGGTCGCACCGGGACTGGCGAGGGAGGATCTGTCCGGGATCTACGAGGTGATACCAGGCCTCGCCGGCACGGCGGGCGCCTCGCTGATCGCAGACATCTGGGAGCTGGCCGGCGTGACCGACCTCGGGGTGCGGTCGGATCCCGAGCGCGATCCCGTGGTGATCGCCGACCGCATCGAGGCCAGGGCGCAGGCCTACTTCGAGGACTGCGCGGGACGGTCGGCAGATGAGTGGCGGCCGTGGCTGGTCGAAGGCTCCAGCGTCCGCCTGTCGACATTGACCGGTCACCTGCTGAACGAAACCATCGTGCACGGTCACGACATCGCACGGGCCGACGGGCGCAGCTGGCGGATCGAGCCGTCGCACGCGGCCATGGTGCTGGCGGGGTTCGTCATCCCCGTCATCGAGGCACTCGATCCCCGCGCGCTGGTGAGCGAGCAGGCAGCCGGTGTGCGCGCCGCGTACGACCTCCGCATCCGGGGCGGGAAGCGGTTCCGATTCGCCTTCGACGACGGGGCGCTGCGCATCGAGGAGCCCGCCTCGCGCGGAGTCGACTGCCGCATCTCGGCCGACCCCGTCGCGATGCTCATGGTGGTGTGGGGCCGCCGTAGCCAGTGGAGCGCGATCGCCAACGGCCAGTTGATGGCCTGGGGCCGCAAGCCGTGGCTCGGGCCACGGTTCCGGGCCTTTCTCCGCAACCCCTGACAGCTCAGCTCGCCCACTGGTGTCGGTGAACTCGACGCCGTGGGGGTGATCCGGCCACGCGACGCCCATACTGTCGAGTTCATGGACGCCGTGGTGCCGTAGCGCGTGCGAGCCGCCGTGGCGACCGCCGCTCGGCGACCCCGCGTCTCGCGCGTCACACTGGTGACCGCGACCGACCGCCCGCGCAATGGAGGACGACCCGTGCACGCCGCTGCGCACGACCAGCAAGGGAGACCCGACGGCACGGTGCCTGCCGCGGCGGAGCTCCGCCGGCTGCTCGCCGGACAACACCACGACCCCCACTCGGTGCTCGGCGCACACGAGCATCGCGACGGGACGGTGGTCCGCGTGCTGCGGCCGCAGGCCGATGCCGTCGCCGTGGTGATCGACGGCGCGGAGCACCCGCTGCAGCGCACCTCCGAAGGCCTGTTCCACGGGCTGGTCGACGGCCCGCCTGCCGACTACCGGCTGCGGGTCCGCTACGGCGATACCACCGAGCTCACCGACGACCCGTACCGTTGGCTGCCCACGATCGGCGAGACTGACCAGCACCTGATCGGTGAGGGCCGCCACGAGCGGCTCTGGGAGGTGCTCGGGGCACATCCGCGGTCCTATTCCACGCCCGCCGGGCAGGTGGACGGCACGTCGTTCGCGGTGTGGGCGCCGAACGCGAGCGGCGTGCGGGTGTGCGGGGACTTCGACGGCTGGTCCGGTGTCACCACCCCGCTGCGCTCACTGGGCTCGTCGGGCATCTGGGAGGTGTTCCTGCCCGGCGTCGGTCCCGGCACCCGCTACAAGTTCCGGCTGCTCGGCCCCGACGGTGCCTGGCACGAGAAGGCCGACCCGATGGCGTTCGCCGCCGAGGTCCCGCCGGACACCGCGTCCGTGGTGTCCGAATCCGAGCATCGGTGGGGCGATGCGGACTGGCTCGCCAGTCGCGACGATGTGGACTGGGCGGCCGAGCCGATGAGCGTCTACGAGCTGCACCTCGGCTCGTGGAAGCAGGGCCTCGACTACCGCGAGCTGGCCCACGACCTGGTCGAGCACCTGCGCGACACCGGGTTCACCCACGTCGAGTTGCTGCCGGTGGCCGAGCACCCCTTCGGTGGCTCCTGGGGTTATCAGGTCACGTCCTACTACGCCCCGACCTCGCGATACGGCTCCCCGGACGACTTCCGGTACTTCGTGGACACGCTGCACGCCGCCGGGATCGGCGTCATCGTCGACTGGGTACCGGCACACTTCCCGCGCGACTCCTGGGCGCTGGCGAACTTCGACGGCGCGCCCTGCTACGAGCATCCCGACCCGCGGCGCGGTTCGCAGCCCGACTGGGGCACCCTGGTCTTCGACTTCGGCCGGTCCGAGGTGCGCAACTTCCTGGTGGCCAACGCGCTGTACTGGGTCGAGGAGTTCCACGTCGACGGCCTGCGCGTCGACGCGGTGGCGTCGATGCTCTACCTCGACTACTCCCGCAACGAGGGTGAGTGGCTTCCCAACGTCCACGGCGGGCGCGAGAACCTCGACGCGGTGGCGTTCCTGCAGGAGGTCAACGCCACGGTCGGCAAGCGCCACCCCGGTGTGGTGATGGTGGCCGAGGAATCCACCGCCTGGCCCGGTGTCACCCGACCGACGCACCTGGGCGGACTGGGGTTCGACTTCAAGTGGAATCTGGGCTGGATGCACGACACCCTCGGCTATATCGGGCATGATCCGGTCCACCGCACGTATCACCACAACAACCTGACCTTCTCGCTGGTCTACGCCTTCAGCGAGCACTACGTGCTGCCGCTGTCGCACGACGAGGTGGTGCACGGCAAGGGCTCGCTGTGGGGCCGAATGCCCGGCGACGACTGGAACAAGGCCGCGAACCTGCGCGCCCTGCTGGCCTACATGTGGGCGCACCCGGGCAAGCAACTGCTGTTCATGGGCGGAGAGTTCGGACAGCCCGGCGAGTGGGCGGAGGGCCGCTCACTGGAGTGGGGCCTGGTGCACCACCCGCTGCACGGTGGCCTGATGCGCATGGTCGGCGACCTCAATGCCGCCTACCGGTCGCACCCCGCCCTCTACACCCAGGACACCTCCCCCCTCGGGTTCGAGTGGATCGACGCCAACGACGCGGCAGGCAACGTGGCGAGCTTCCTGCGGTACGGCACCGACGGCTCGATGGTGGTCTGCGTCGCGAACTTCTCCGGTGGCCCACACGAGGGCTACCGGGTGGGGCTGCCGCGCACCGGGCGCTGGCGCGAGGTGCTCAACACCGACTCAGAGCGCTACGGCGGATCCGGGATCGGCAACCTCGGCGAAGTGGTCGCCGAGAAGGAGCCCTCCCACGGCCGCCCCGCCTCGGCCGTGCTGCGGCTGCCCCCTGCAGGCGTCATCTGGCTCGCGCCGGAAGCATCATGACAGCACCGCCCGCAGTACACCGTGGCGGCAGGGATGCGACGCTCTCCCGGTGACTCTCGCTCGTCGCCTCACGGTGCTGCTGCTCGCCGTGGCGGTGCTCGCCGGGTGCACCCGGACGATCGCCGGCCAGCCCGTCGCCGGGGAGCGGCTGGGAGGCGGCAGCGGCGGGGTGGTGACCAGGGGCGACGGCGAGACCAGGGGCGACATGACCACCGAGGACAGGGTGGCGCCTGGGCCCGCCGGCACCTCGTTCATCAGGGGCACCGACGGTAGCGAGATCGACCAGCTGGCCGCGGCCGGTCTGCTCGACGTGCAGTCCTACTGGCGGCGCAACTTCGAGGACACCTTCGGGCAGCCCTGGCCCGAAATCACGGGCGGTTTCCACTCGGTGGACACCGCCGATCCTGGTGCACCGTCGCCGCCCTGCGTGCGGCAGGCCGGTGACATCGAGGGCAACGCCTACTACTGCCCCAGCGCGGATGCGATCGCCTGGGACCGGGCCGCGCTGATGCCGGTGCTGGCCGAGCAATTCGGCGACGCGGCCGTGGTGATGGTGCTGGCACACGAGATGGGCCACGCCGTCCACCACCGGCTGGGTCTCGACCTGGCGCGGCTACAGCAGCAACCGGAGATCTACCCGACGGTTCTCATCGAGTCCATGGCCGACTGCTACACGGGCTCCTTCGTCCGCTGGGTAGTCGACGGCAACGCCGACTACCTGGACATCGACCGCGATGAACTCGACCTCGCACTCGGTGCCCTGGTGACCTTCCGGGATCCGGTCGGCACCTCCGCGAGCGACCTCGCCGCGCATGGCAACGGCTTCGACCGGGTATCAGCATTCCAGGATGGCTACGACTTTGGACCAGCGCGGTGCTCGGCATTCTCGATGTCCAACCGCGAGCTCACCCAGGAGCGCTTCACCAGCATCAGCGATGCGGCCAGTGGCGGCGACCTACCGCTGGACAGGCTGGTCAACACGCTCGCCCCCGATCTCGACGCCTACTTCGACCGGATCGTGACGCAGCGCGGTGGGCGGTGGCAGCCACCACAGTTACGGCCCGCGGAACGGGACCCGGATTGCGCTGGCGAGCAGGGTCCCGTTGCATTCTGCCGCGACGAGGCGACGATCCGGATCAACGGTTCGGGCGAGCTGGGCCGGTTGCACGCCGAGGTCGGCGACTACACCACCGGCACGCTACTGGCCACCCGCTACGCGCTCGCCGCGCTGGAGGGGCTGGGACGGCCTGTCGAGGGTGACGACGCCGGCCGCACCGCGCTGTGTCTGGCGGGCAGCTACAGCGGTGACCTGCTGCGGCGCAGCGAGGGGTTCGGGCTGTCCCCCGGTGATCTCGACGAGGCGGTCCAGCTGCTGCTCGCCCTCGACTACGGCGCGCTCGACGCGCGCGGCGAGGGACGGTCCACCGGCTTCGAGCGGGTGGCGACGTTCCGCACCGGAACCCTGGACGGGCTGGCCGGATGCGGGCTGTGAGCCCGCGGCCCGTGAGTGGGAACGCGAGCTGTGACTCGCATTCCCACTCACGACTCAGTACAGCGCCCGTGCCAGCGAGCGGCGCGCCGTCGCGACCCGTGAGTCGTCGGCGGGGAACAGCTCGAAGAGCTCGACGAGGTGTGATCTGACCCGGTCGCGGTCGGCTCCGGCGAGGCGGCCCACCGTTGCCACCAACCGCTCGAAGGCCCGCTCGACCCGCTGTTCGGCGATCTCGACATCGGCGGCGGCAAGCTGGGCGTCGACATCGTCGGGCTGCTCGTCGGCCCGCGTGACGGCGCCGGAATCGACCGCCTCGGCCCTGGCCTGGAAACGCACCTGCGACAGCGCCGCCTTGGCGTCCTCGTTGGCAGGTTCGGCATCGAGGATCTGCTGGTAGGCCGCCTCGGCCACGGCGTAGTCGCCCGCTTCGAGGGCCTGCTCCGCAGCGGTGAAACGGGGGTCCTCGGGCTCGGCCGCAGTGTCGCCGGAGCCATCGCCACCCTGCTCGGCAACCCGGATGCCCGGCAGCTGGTCACGCTGCGAGTCGACCAGCGCGGTGATCCACTGCCGCAGCTGCGGCTCGGGCTGGCCACCCTGGAACGCCTCGACCGGCTGCCCGTTGGCGATCGCCACCACCGTCGGGAGCGACTGCACACCGAACACCTGGGCGATCCGCGGGTTGGCGTCGACGTCGACCTTGGCCAGCACCCAGGTCCCGCCGCCCTCCCAGGCGAGCTTCTCCAGCATCGGGGAGAGCTCCTTGCACGGCTCGCACCAGGTTGCCCAGAGGTCGACGACAACCGGCACCTGCGTCGAGCGCTCCACGACCTCGGCCTGGAAGCCCTGTTCGGTGACGTCGGCAACCACCTGGCCGGCGCCGTTGCTCCCGCCCCTGGCGTGCCCGGCACCGGTGCTCTGCTGGGGTCCGGCGGCGGCGTCGGCCCGCGCTTTGAGCGCGGACAGGTCGACGGCCCCGGACATGGCGGCGGACGATGCTGCGGTCTGGCGTGGGTCTGGCCTGCTCACGCCCCCATCCTGGCACGTCCCGCCGCGGGGGCGCCCGGCCGGGGCTGGTCACAACCGGGAGGGTCAGAACCGGGTGGGTTCCCGGTACTCGCCCCACTCGGCCTTGAGCACACCGCAGATCTCGCCGAGAGTGGCCTCCGCTCGCACCGCGTCGAGCATCGGCTCGATCAGGTTGCCGTCTCCCCGCGCCACCTCGACCATCCGCGCGAGCGCACGGTCCACGGCGGCGCCGTCGCGCAGCTCGCGGCGCCGGGCCAGCACGCGATTCTGCTCGGCCTCGACCTCGTGGCTGACCCGCAGGATCTCGAGCTCGTCCTCGACGGAGTCGGTGTAGCAGTTCAGCCCGATCATGCGCTTGTCGCCCTTCTCCAGCGCCTGCTGGTAGGTGAACGCCGAGTCGGCGATCTCGCCGGTGAACCAGCCGTCCTCGATGCCGCGCAGGATCCCCGAGGTCATCTCACCGACCGGGTGCTCGCCGGACGGTACCGCCAGCCTCGCCAGGTCCTTGATCCGTTCGAAGATCCGCTCCGCCTCGGCCTCGATCTCGTCGGTCAGCGCCTCGACGTACCAGGAACCGCCGAGCGGGTCGGCCACGTTGGTCAGCCCGCTCTCCTCGGCGATGACCTGCTGGGTGCGCAGCGCGATCTGCGCGGCATTCTCGCTGGGCAGCGCGAGCACCTCGTCCAGCGCGTTGGTGTGCAGCGAGTTCGTCCCTCCCAGCACCGCTGCCATCGCTTCGACGGCGGTGCGGACGATGTTGTTGTCGGGCTGCTGCGCGGTCAGCGAGACGCCCGCGGTCTGGGTGTGGAACCGCAGCCACTGCGCCCGCTGCGTCTTGGCACCGTAGACATCGCGCAGCCAGCGCGCCCAGATCCGGCGTGCCGCCCGGAACTTGGCGATCTCCTCGAAGAAGTCGATATGCGCGTCGAAGAAGAAGCTCAGCCCGGGCGCGAACGTCTCGACGTCCAGGCCGCGGGAGCGCCCCAGCTCCACGTAGCCGAACCCGTCGGCCAGCGTGAAGGCGAGTTCCTGCGCGGCCGTCGACCCCGCCTCCCGGATGTGGTAGCCGGACACCGACAGTGGCTTGTAAGCCGGGATGTGCCCGACGCAGTGCTCCATCAGGTCGCCGATCAGCCGCAGGTGGGGACCGGGCTCGAACAGCCACTCCTTCTGCGCGATGTACTCCTTGTAGATGTCGGTCTGCAGCGTGCCGTCGAGCGTGTCGACTGCCGCACCCTGTCTTTCAGCGGCGACCAGGTACATGCAGAACACCGGGACCGCGGGACCGGAGATCGTCATCGACGTGGTGACCTGCTCGAGCGGGATGCCGTCGAAGAGGATCTCCATGTCGGTAGCGGAGTCGATCGCCACCCCGCAGTGGCCGACCTCGCCGAGGCTGCGCGACTCGTCGGAGTCACGGCCCATCAGCGTCGGCATGTCGAACGCGACGGACAGCCCCCCACCGCCGTTGCGCAGGATCGTCTTGTAGCGCTCGTTGGTCTGCTGCGCGTTGCCGAACCCCGCGAACTGCCGGATCGTCCAGGGCCGGCCGCGGTAGCCGGTGGCGTGCAGGCCCCGGGTGTAGGGGTACTCCCCCGGCCAGCCGATGCGCTCGAAGCCCTCGACCGTCTCGCCCTCGCGCGGGCCGTACACCGGCTGTTGCTCGACGCCCGACAGCGTGGTGAAGTCCTCGTCGCGGACTCGGCCGGCGGCCTGCGCCTCGTCGTAGCGCCGCTGCCAGCGCTCGCGGCCGGCCTGCGGGTCGGACTGCTGCGGGTCGTAGCCGGTCATGCGGGCCTCCGTGACGTCGACGTCCACTCGAATAGTAGGACGTCCGACTATCTCCCGTCAGCGTAGCGCGCGTCACACCCAGTTTGCCCCGTCATGTCTCCGTGCGGGGATGAGGAGGGCCGGCGAGCTGCTCGGTGACACGGTCGACCTTCGCGCGTAGCTGGCCGCTGTAGCCGGGCCGGATGTCGGCCTTGAGTACCAGGCCGGTGCGCTGCGAGTCCCCGCCGGCTGCCTCGACGGCGCGTTTGACCACGTCCATCACCTCGTCCCACTCCCCCTCGACGAGGGTGAACATGGCGTTGAGCTCGTAGGGCAACCCGGAGTCGCGCACCACCCGGACCGCCTCGGCCACCGCGGCGCCGACGCTGCCGGATTCGCTACCACCGCTGGGCGAGATGCTGAATGCCACGATCATGCGGCCCAGCCTGCCCGCCGCACCATCATCACGCGATATCGGGGTGATGCGGCGGGGGTACTACGGTATCGTCATGCCCGCGCAACGCCCGCTCCCGTTCGACCCGATCGAGCGGGCCGGCAAGCTCTGGGCGCAGCGGATCGGGCCGTCGGAGACGATGGCCGCGGTCACCAACGTGATGCGCGTGCAGCAGATCCTGCAGCATGCGGTGGATGCGGCGCTGCGCCCGCACGCGTTGACCTTCGCCCGTTACGAAGCGCTGGTGCTGCTGAGCTTCTCGCGGCAGGGCAGTCTCCCGATGCGGGTGATGGGCGAGCGTTTGCAGCTGCACCCGACGAGCGTGACGAACATCGTGGACGGGCTGCAGGCCGACCAGCTGGTGGAGCGCAGCCCGCATCCCACCGACGGCCGCGCGACCCTGGTGACGATCACCGCGGCGGGCTGGGAGCGCCTGGACAAGGCCACCACGGCGCTCACCGCGACGGAGTTCGGGCTGGTCGGGCTCGACGATCAGCAGACCGCGCAGCTGACTCGGCTGCTCACCGAGGTGCGCCGGGCAGCTGGGGATTTCACCGACCCGGGATGATCGACTCCGCACCGGCCAGCCGGCCGGTGCGGGACGCCCACCGCTCGAACAGCAGGGTGGCCAGCGGTGGGATGCTAGCCAGCAGCGCGAGCACGGTGGTGCCCAGGTCCCACCGTAGCGGGTGACGCACCAGCACGGTCACCGCAAGGTAGAGCAGGAACAGGCCACCGTGGATCGGGCCGAACACGGTGACACCGATGTCGTTGCCCACGACGAGGTACTTGAACATCATCCCGACGAGCAGGCCGGCCCACGAGACCGCCTCTCCGATCGCCACGGCGCGGAAAGCGGGCACGGCACGGATCGACATGCCCGCAGTATGGCCCACCGGTCAGGCGGGGAAGACCAGCCCGACCGCACCGACCGTGAGCATCACCGACAGCCAGCAACTGGTTGCGCCAGGAGCCGCGTCACTTCGGGGTGACCTGAAGCTGCGTCAGCAGCAGGCCCTGATCGTGCAGCTCGACCTCGAAGACCCCGGGGATGTCGGCGGTGAAAGTCAGGGTGGCGCTGCCCCCGGCGGGCACGTCGAAGTAGCGGCCGTAGCCGTGCACGTGCACCTCGTCGGCCGTGTCACCGCTGACCTGCAGCGAGACGCTCGAACCGAGCGGGACCTCCACCCGGCCGGTGTCACCGCCGGCCTGCCCGCCGGAGTAGCTCAGCCGCACCGGCTGTTCGGCGCCCGGGGGGGATGCAGCCGCGCTCGGTGGTGCACCGGCCGAGGGTGACGGCGCAGCCGGGCCGCCGGTGTCACGGGCGGGTGCGGGTTCGATCCCGCAACCGCCCAGCAGCAGTGCGGCGGCAGCGACCAACGCGAGCAGTGTGGCAGTCCGGTTCACGGCGCCTGATGCTAGCTACAGCCCGAGCTCTGCCAACCGGCGGCTGATCCGAGGATCCGTGGACACCACCGGCTGCCCATCAACGACCCACGGGTCACCGCCGAAGTACTGCTGAAAGATCCTTTCGGCAGTGCGAGTCGCCAGCGCCTGGGCGGTCAACGTCGGGTTCGGCCCGCCGAGGCTGTTGGCCAGCGCCGAGTTGTCGGCGATGAACAGCCGCTTGACCCACCGTGCTTCGGCGTTGGAATCCAGCACCGAGTCGCGCTCGGACTCACCCATCCGCATGGACGACTGCACGTGCAGGATCAATGGCGCCCAGTCGATACGGTAGACCTGCTTGGCGCCGGCCCCGCGCAGCAGCTCCGCTGCCTTGCGGGCGAGGAACTCCCTGTTCTGCAAGGTTCGTCGGCTGCGTTGCCGTCGCGGGAACGTCACCTTGGGCACCGGGCCGTGCTCGTCGGCCGGGAACGCGGAGGGCACCACGCGGTTGCCGGGTTCGACGTCGTCGTCGGTGATCACCAGGACGTTGAGCAGGTTGTCGACGCCGTGGCCGAGGATGTCCTTGAGCTCCGGGCCGATGGGCCGTCCTGCCTGACCATCCCACGGGCCGGTGGGGCCACGTCCGTTGTCGTACCGACCACGGATGCCGCTGTCCGACAAGGTCAGCGCGAACGCCTCGAGCGCCGGCGGCAGGCCGACGTTCTCCAGCCCGCCGTAACCGGGGAAGTCACAGCGTGCCGCCGAGCCCGGCCCCTTGCTGTTGCCGGTGTACTCGTCGAGCGTGCCGACCAGCCAGTCGAAGAAGTGGTCGGTGTAGCCGCGACCCACCCAGTCGTTCGGGTTCGGCAGCCCGCTGTTGAGCCACAGCCTCGGGTTCTCGGTGCACCCACCGGCCATCACCACGACCCGGGCGTCCTCGCGCTGCTCACTGCCGCTGGCGTTGTCCCGCCAGGTCACGCCGCTGGCGACGAGTTCGCCCTCGCGCTGCTCGGTGTGGATCCTCGTCACGTAGGCGTCGGCGATCAGCGCGGCCGGCCTGCCCTCGGGTGACCACGCGTCGGCGGTCAGCGCCATCGGCACGTAGGTGTTGTCAGTCGACCGCTTGGCGAACTGGTTGCGCGGAGCCGCGACAGGTTCCATGCAGCCCTGGAAGCAGTAGCCGCAGAACGTGCAGCCGGTGGCCTCCGGGTAGCTCAACAGGTTGGCATCGGTGGTACGACCGGCATTGCCGCCGGGCTGCAGGATCGCGTTCTGCTGCGGCCGGTAGCCCGCCCCGTAAGAGGTCTTCGTGGTCTGCACCGGGATCCCCAGCGTCTCACAGCCACGCAGGTAGACCTGCTCCTTGGTGCCCATCGCCGCAGTCTGGACGGGCGCCGTCGCCTCGACCCATTCGAAGTAGGGCACCAGTTCGGAGTAGGTGAACGGGAACCGGTGCGCCGTGTCGTAACGGTCGGCGTCGGACCCCTCGTAGCGCGCGAAGACACCGGGATAGGCCCGCGGGTAGTTTCCGTAGAAGTGCTGAGTGGTACCGCCAACCCCGGCGACCTGCCAGACGAAGGAGTTCTGCGACCACTCCCGGAACCAGGCGGGCTTGCTGCGGTCCGAGGGCCCCAGCCGGAAGTACCCGGTAAGCGGGTTGTTGGCGTCGTTCTCGAAGTGGGTCCACTGCTCGCGAGGCTTCGCGTGGCGCGGTCCGGCTTCGAGCATGAGCACGTCCAGACCTTTGGCGGCGAGTTCGGCCGCCACGACCGGACCGCCGCCGCCCGCTCCGATGACGATGACGTCGCGCATCAGTCGCTCACCTCCGTACGGTCCTGGTAGTAGCCCGCGAACTCGTCCCAGCCCTCCACCGGGCCATCCGGCTGGTAGCCGGTGAGCTCCCAGCCGACGGGGCGACCCGTCAGCTGCTTGGTGTCCGGGTCGAAGACGGCGTACTCGCTGAAGCTGCCGAACGCCGGGAACTCCAGCAGCGCACCCCCGACGAAGCGCAGCAGACCCGACAACGAGTTGCGCAGCGGTTCGGGGAAGCTGGTGTCGGCCAGCGCGACCAGGTCCGCGTCGGGGCCCTCCAGCAGCGAGAACGCCGTGGCCTTCTCCTCGAACGACAGCCGGGCGAACGGGGACAGCAACGGTCCCGCGACCGCGGCCGGGTTCACCTGGGTGGCGAGCAGGTTCAGCAGGCTCGCGACGGTCAGTGACAGCGGCACCGTGGCGTCATTCTCCAGCAGCGCACGCAGGCCTTCGTCCAGCGTCGCCGCCTCCACCGGAAGCTGGTCGAGCAGCTCGGGCGGCAGCGCGACCGGGCTGTCGGAGAGTCCGGTGGCCAGCGCCGCCGCGCCCGGCTGGGCGACCTGGTCGGGAACGGGCACGAAGTTGTCCAGCGCGTTGATCAAGAAGTCGGTGGTCTGCGCCTCCATCGCCCCAGGTTCCTGCCGCGGGGTCCCTTGCGCTCGCGAATAGGGGTCGGGGCCTGGGACGACGAATACCGCGAGCCCGTTCAGCGTGTCCCGGGCGAGCTCGGCAAGGACGGCTCGCAGCGGTTCGAGCAGGTCGTCGAGCTGGGCCGGCCGCAGTGGTGAGGCACCCGCCGCCGCAGGAAGCAACCCACCGAGACCGGCTGCGGCGCCAAGCATGCCGATCCGCGCCAGGAAGGCCCGCCGCGCGAGTGGGCGTGGTGTCATGTCAGATCTCTCCGGAACTGCGGTACAGGTGCCTGTGGTCTACCTGCATCACTGCGTCCACTGCCATGGGCGAACGCCACGCATCTGCCCGGTAGCGCTGTGCAACCGCACCGTGGTTGGCTCTCGCTCGTTGAACCGTGCGAGGACGGCGCGCGAACGGGGACTGTCATGGACCGTCACGGCGATGCACTGGGCGAGCTCTACGCGGCGCTGATCAGGCGGGTCGACCAACTCGCCGACCGGCTGGTCGCGGCGATCGACGACCAGGAGAGTGGGTACCGGGCGGTCGGCAGCGTCCCGGCCGCCGACTTGCGCTGCTCCTGCCGGGACAACATCCTCACGGTGCTGCAGCAGTTGGCGGACAGCACACCGGCAGGGCTGGATCCGTTCGATGCGCCCCGCGCGACCGGCCGGCGCCGTGCCGAGCAACGGCTCCCGCTCGACACCCTGCTGCACTCGTTCCGCATCGGCGGACGGGTCATCTGGGACGAGCTTGCCGGCGAGGCGCGGCGGACCGGCCCGGAGGCGACGGACGCGGTGCTCGACGGGGCCACCGCGGTGTGGGAGGTGGTGGACCGGGTCTCCTCGGAGGTCGCGGCCGCCTACCGCGCCACCGAGCAGCAGATGGTGCAGGCCGATGCGGCACGCACCAGGGTGGTACTCGAAGGCCTGCTCGCCGGGCGGGGCCGGGAGCCGGGGATGGCCGCGGAAGCCGCCCGCGTGCTCGGCCTGCCCACCAGCGGCGGCTTCGCGGTGGTGGTCGCGGCCGAGCCCGACGGGGGTGACGCGCTGCTGCCGGATGCCCGGCAGATACTGCACTCGCAGGGGATGCGATCAGCCTGGCACCGGTGGCCGGAACAGCTCGTCGGCGTGGTCGCGCTGGGCGGGCGGGGCATCGAGCCGCTGCGCGACGTGCTGCGCGGGTTCTCGAACGAGCGGATCGGCGTGTCGGCGGAGATCGACGTGCTGGCCGACGTGCAGGAAGGTCATCTGCAGGCCGGAACCGCGCTGGCCACGCTGCCGCTCGGGCGCACCGGAGCGGTGCTGCTCGAGGACGCGCTGCCGGCCGCCCTGGTCGTGGCCCAGCCCGACTTCGGCCAACGACTGGTCCGGGTCGTGCTCGGCGACGTGCTCGCGTTGCCGGATATCGATCGCGACCTCATGCTCGAGACGATCCGAGCATGGCTGGCCGCCGACGGGTCCCCTTCGACGACGGCGTCAACGCTCTACTGCCACCGCAACACGGTGCTCAACCGGTTGCGCCGTATCGAGGTGCTGCTCGGGCGCAGCGTCGAGACCACCGCGACCCGTGTCGAACTCGCGCTGGCACTGACCGCGCTCGATGCGCTGCCGGGGCAGCAGCCGACGAGGACCGCTGCGCTGGACCGCAGACCCGCAGGTCAGGCGCCCAACTCGGCGATCAGGGCGTCCGCGGCCCGGTAGGGGTCGACCTCGCCGGCGACCACCCGCTTGGCCAGGCTGGGCAGCGCTCGAAGGTCATCGCCCCGCCGCACGTAGCCCAGCTTCTCGCGCAGCTGCTCAACCGCGATCGCCTCGATCTCGCTCGCGGCGCGGCGCTGCCTGCGCGCGTCGAGTTCACCGTGCGACACCATCCAACTGCGGTGCGCCTCGATCGCGTCGACCACGTCGTCGGCACCCTCGCCATGGCTGGCCACCGTGGGGACGATCGGCGGGCGCCAGCTCGGGCCCTCCCGCTCCCGGCGACCCAGCGAGATCATGTACTTGAGGTCGCGGATGGTCGCGTCCGCCCCGTCGCGGTCGGCCTTGTTGACCACGAAGACGTCTGCGACCTCGAGGATGCCCGCCTTGGCAGCCTGGATTCCGTCCCCCATCCCGGGAGCGAGCAGCACCAGCGTGGTGTCGGCGAGCGAGACGACCTCGACCTCGGACTGGCCGACCCCGACGGTCTCCACCAGCACCACGTCACAGCCGGCCGCGTCGAGCACCCGCAGCGCCTGCGGAGTGGCCCACGCGATCCCGCCGAGATGGCCGCGGGTGGCCATCGAGCGGATGAACACGCCGTCGTCGAGCGCGTGGTCCTGCATCCGGACCCGGTCGCCGAGCAGCGCGCCGCCGGAGAACGGCGAAGACGGGTCGACGGCGAGCACGCCGACCCGCTTGCCTGCCCGGCGCAGCGCGCCGACCAGCACGTTGGTCGAGGTGGACTTGCCGACGCCCGGGGGGCCGGTCAACCCGATGACCTGCGCGTGCCCGGTGTGCGGTGCCAGTGCACGGGCGACGTCGCGCAGTTGCGGGCTGGCGTCCTCGACCAGCGAGATCAGCCTGGCCACCGCGCGTGCCTGTCCCTGCCGGGCACGCTCGACGAGCTCGCCGACGTCGGTGCCGCGCGGGCTCACGCTGCCGCGTCGTCCCCGGGGACCCGCAGGATCAGCGCGTCACCCTGGCCGCCGCCACCACACAGCGAGGCCGCCCCGACACCGCCGCCGCGCCGCCCGAGCTCTAGGGCCAGGTGCAGCGCGAGCCGGGCGCCGGAGGCACCGATCGGGTGGCCCAGCGCGATCGCGCCGCCGTTCGGGTTCACCTTCTGCGGGTCGACGCCGAGCTTGCGGGTCGATACCACTCCGACCGCGGCGAACGCCTCGTTGATCTCGATGATGCCGAGGTCGGCGGCACCGATGCCCTCCTTGCGACACGCCGCCAGCACCGCGTTGGCGGGCTGTTCGTGCAGGCTGGAGTCGTCGGGTCCGGCGACCATGCCGTGCGAGCCGATCTCGGCGATCCAGGACAGGCCCAGCTGCTCGGCCTTCGTCTTACTCATCACCACGACGGCCGCCGCGCCGTCGGTGATCGGCGACGACGAGCCGGCCGTGATGGTGCCATCCGCGGAGAACGCCGGGCGCAGCTTGGCCAGCTCCTCGGCGGTGGTGTCGGGACGGATACCCTCGTCGCTGTCGACGACGACCGGGTCACCCTTGCGCTGCGGCACCGACACCGGGGCGATCTCCTCGGCGAACAGCCCGCTGGCCGCCGCACGGCCGGCGCGCTGGTGCGACATCGCTGCGAACTCGTCCTGCTCAGCCCGGGTGAGCTGGTGGCGCGCGTTGTGCTTCTCGGTGGAGGCTCCCATCGAGACCTGGTCGAACGAGTCGTGCAGCCCGTCGAAGGCCATGTGGTCGAGCATCGTCACGTCGCCGTACTTGAAGCCCGATCGCGACTTGGCCAGCAGGTGCGGTGCCTGGGTCATCGACTCCTGGCCACCGGCCACCACGACCTCGCACTCACCGGCCCGGATCAGCTGGTCGGCCATCGCGATGGCGTTGAGCCCGGACAGGCAGACCTTGTTGACCGTCAGCGCGGGGACGTCCATTCCGATGCCCGCGGCGACCGCGGCCTGCCGTGCCGGGATCTGACCGGCACCGGCGGTGAGCACCTGCCCCATGATCGTGTACTCGATCTGCTCGGGGCCGACCCCGGCACGCTCGAGCGCGGCCTTGATCGCGACCCCACCCAGCTGGGCGGCCGAGAAGTCCTTGAGCGAGCCGAGCAGCCGACCCATCGGGGTACGGGCCCCGGCGACGATGACAGAACCGGTCATGGCGTGACCATACCTGCCGCTGCGCGGTTCGTCGGTGGCCCGTGATTGGCGCCACTGTCCGTGCGACGCCGTCACTTACTCACGGGTAGCGTGTTCGGCATGCAGCAGCTGCAACGGTTCGTCACGGCCATCGACCACGTCGGTATCGCGGTTCCCGATCTCGATGCCGCCGTGGAGTTCTACCGCTCGACGTTCGGCCTGGAGCCCGCCCACGAGGAGGTCAACGAGGAGCAGGGGGTGCGGGAGGCGATGCTGCGGGCACCCGGGGACGCCGGTGCCGGTACCGCGGTGCAGCTGCTGGCACCGTTGAGCCCGGAGTCGACGATCGGACAGTTCCTCGACCGCAATGGCCCGGGGCTGCAGCAGCTCGCCTACCGGGTCTCCGACATCGAGGCCGCCTCCGAGACGTTGCGGTCCCAGGGCTTGCGGCTGCTCTACGAGGCGCCACGACGAGGCACCGCGCAGTCGCGGGTCAACTTCGTGCATCCCAAGGATGCCGGCGGGGTGCTGGTCGAGCTGGTGGAGCCTGCTGCCGGCCAGCACTGAGCCCCTGCCCGGCGCCGAGCAGCAGCGCCTCGGCCAGGAAGTCCAGCTCGCCCGGCATGCCCAGCGGGGACTCCGTGCCGCTCTCCTCGGATGCGTGGCGCGCGGTGGAGTGCCGGTAACTCACCGCGAGCGCGAGCAGTTCGGATGCGCTGGCGACATCGGGAGTGCCGGCGGCCTCGGAAGTGCCAGGGGGCCCGTCCGCGACCCGACCCGGCAGCGCCGTGCCGATCACCGCCCGAATCTCGGCGACCATCCAGTCGAACCGGGCTGCCAGCGCCTCGCGCACGGCGTCATGTGTGTCGGCCTCGCGCCACAACAGATGCGAGATCAGTGACGACGTGTCGAGCCAGCTGTCGAGGGCGTCGACCAGCCGCCGCAGCGTGAGCGCGAGATCGCCGGGTACCACCACGGCGGCGTGGTCGATGTGTTCCTCGGGCATCCGCCCGACCAGTGCGACGAGCAGGTCCGGCTTACGCCGGAAGTAGTAGTGCACCAGTCCCTTGGGCACTGCTGCCCGTTCGGCGATACGGGACGTCGGCGTGGCGTCGAAGCCCGACTCGGCGAACAACTCCTCGGCGGCGGTGAGGATGCGCTCCCTGGTGGAGGCGTCATCCTCGCCGCTACTCACGGGTCTCCCGGGACGGCCCCCTCAGCTCAAACGACAAGCTCAGTGGCTGCCTGCCAACCCGCGGTGGGCGGTGGTGGCCACCGGAACGGCTGCCGCACCTGCCGCCACGGCCAGCACACCGATCACCCATGCGGTCCATGCTGCCCCGGTGAGGTCGGTGAAGCCCATCACCCAGGGGCTGACGAACAGCAGTACGCCGAGCCCGATGTGGACGTACTCGCTGGATACCGATGCCGGCATTGCCAGTGACCACAATCCCGAAGCCGCCAGCAGCACACCGAAGACAACCAGTGTCCAGAACGCGTCGGTGGACGTCGCGACCCACAGGAATGACAGTGCCGCCACCACGCCGATGACGACCGCGGCCCAGTCCTGCCACCGAATCCAGCCCTTACTCGCCATCTCGATCATCTCCTCGAAGAACCTGTTCCCTTACCTGGATATTCTTCACTTGGTTGGCCGCCCGGTCAAGTCCCGGGTGTCACTGTTGTTGACGGGCGAACAGCGAAAGCACCAGGTCGATGAAGGCGTGACGAGTCACGGGCACGGCCGAGTAGGTTACTGGTCATTCACGCCCGGCCTGGCGGTTCGATCTACCGGCCGGTAACATTCGCGCATCCCGGCCGCCGCCGTGCCTCGAAAGGGACGACCGTGCAGAAGATCCTCGATGCCATCCTCGCCGACGACCTGAGTGCTGTCGGCTCCCTCCCGCTGCCCGACAGCTACCGGGGAGTCACCGTGCACGCCGACGAGGCCGAGATGTTCGACGGACTCGCCACAACCGACAAGGATCCGCGGCGCTCGCTGCACGTCGACGACGTCCCGGTGCCCGAACTCGGCCCGGGGGAAGCACTGGTGGCGGTGATGGCCAGCGCGATCAACTACAACACGGTGTGGACCTCGATCTTCGAGCCAATGCCGACCTTCGCGTTCCTCGAGCGCTACGGGCGCACCTCCCCGCAGGCCGCCAAACACGACCTGCCCTATCACGTGGTCGGGTCGGACCTGTCGGGCGTGGTGCTACGCACCGGCCCGGGGGTCAACGCCTGGAAGGCCGGCAACGAGGTGGTCGCGCACTGCCTGTCCGTGGAGCTGGAGCACCCCGCCGGGCACGACGACACGATGATGGATCCGGAGCAGCGGATCTGGGGTTTCGAGACCAACTTCGGCGGCCTCGCCGAGGTCGCACTGGTGAAGTCGAACCAGCTGATGCCCAAGCCGGAGCACCTGACCTGGGAGGAGGCTGCCAGTCCCGGGCTGGTCAACTCGACGGCATACCGGCAGCTGGTCTCGCGCAACGGTGCCGACATGAAGCAGGGCGATACCGTGCTGATCTGGGGCGCCTCGGGCGGGCTGGGCTCCTACGCCACCCAGCTGGCACTCGGCGGCGGCGCAACACCGGTGTGCGTGGTGTCGAGCCCGGAGAAAGCCGAGATCTGCCGCCGGATGGGCGCCGAACTGGTGATCGACCGCAATGCCGAAGGCTACCGGTTCTGGCGCAACGAGCATGAGCAGGATCCCAGGGAGTGGAAGCGCTTCGGCAGCAAGATCCGGGAGCTGACCGGCGGCGACGACCCCGACATCGTCTTCGAGCACCCGGGCCGCGAGACCTTCGGCGCGAGCGTCTACGTCGCCAAGCGCGGCGGCACCATCGTGACATGCGCGGCAACCAGCGGGTACATGCATTCCTACGACAACCGCTACCTGTGGATGAACCTCAAGCGCATCGTCGGCTCGCACTTCGCCAACTACCGCGAGGCATGGGAGGCCAACCGGCTGATCGCCAAGGCGAGGGTGCACCCCACGCTGTCCCGGGTCTATCCGATGGACCAGACCGGCCAGGCGGCCCGTGACGTGCACCGCAACACCCACCAAGGCAAGGTCGGCGTGCTCTGCCTGGCCCCGCAGGAGGGCCTCGGCGTGCGCGCCCCCGAACTGCGCGACCAGCACGTCGACGCGCTGACCAGGTTCCGGGGTGTCTGACGGGCACGCCCTGCCGTTCATGGGGCAACTCGTCGGGCAATTCACGGCTTCGACACAATCGAGCGGGTAGCGTTGACCGCATGGGCCACGACGACGACCGTGATCTCCTGCCCCCGATGGGGATCTCCCAGTTCGACGTCGTCCGGCGCGGCTATGACCGGGCGCAGGTCGATGACACGTTCGAGGCGATGCAGGCGGACCTGCAGATCGTCACCGCCGACCGGGATGCGACGACGTCGCAGGCCGCCTCGCTGGCACGCCAGCTCGAAGCATCGCGCCGCGAGGTGGAAGAGCTCCGCGAGGAGCTGCGCCGGTTGTCCAAGCCACCCACCACCGTCGAGGGGATGAGCGAGCGGCTGCAGCGGATGCTGCGGCTGGCGCAGGACGAGGCTGCCGAGATCAAGGCACGCGCGGAGACCGCAGCCGAGCAGACGATGGCGCGGGCCGAGGACGAGATCGGCGCGCTGCGCGAGCGCTACCAGAACATGATCGCCGGCATCGAGAACCGGCGCGGTGAGGTCGAGGTCGAGCGCGGACAGATCCTTGCCGACGCACAGGCGCGGGCCGACGAGACGGTGCGCGCTGCCGACCAACGCGGTGCGGAGCTGGATGCGGAGTTGCAGCAACGCCATGCGCAGGTCGAGGAGGACTTCGAGATCACGATGTCCGCGCGCCGCACCGAGACGATGGAGGCGCTCGCCGAGCAGCAGGCCAGCAGCACCTCCGAAGCCCGCCGCCGCGTCAGCGAGGCCACCAACGAGGCGAGCCGGTTGCGCACCGAGGCTGACGAGTATTCCCGGCGAACCCGGGAAGGAGCGGACGAGACCGCCCGTCGCCAGCTGTCCGAGGCCGAGGAGTCGGTACGGCGCCAGCTGTCCGAGGCCGACGAGCGCAGCACGGCGATGGTCGACGAAGCGCACGGCCGAGTCGAGCAGCTTCGCGGGCTGCGTCACCAGGTCGCCGAGCAGCTGCTGTCGATGCGGTCCACGCTGGACGACGCGTTCCGCCACCTCGGACAGCTGCCCGACGAGGAGTCGGTGCTGTCCGGCGAGGAGGCCCCAGGTCCTTCGGATGCAGCATCGTCGGACGCAGCATCGTCGGACGAAGGCTCTTCGACCGACGCCGACGCGGTGCCGCAGGCCCGGCCCGGGTCACCCACCAAGCCGGACATGTGGAGCGAGCACAGCGCCGCCGCCAGCCGCCGCACCCGCTGAGCACCATGACCGTGCAGCTACGCGAGTTCGGCGTCATCGACCCATCCCGAGATCAAGAACAGTAGCGGGGTCACGCCGACGCCAGTTGTCGCGCCTCGTCATCGAGGGTCTGCACTCCCAGCCGTGCGCAGGCGCTGGAGTCCAGGAAGTCCACCGCCAAGCGCCGGAACACGTAGTCGAGCACCGAGGTCACGGTAGGGATCATCGGATCGTCGGTGATGCCCATCGACTCGAAGCGCATGTCGATGTACTTGGATGCGTAGGTCTCCAGCCCGACGCCGGACTGCAAACCCAGCGACACGCTGATCGACACGGCGTCCAGCAACCCGCCCAATGTGCTGCCCTGCTTGCCGAACTTGATGAACACCTCACCCAGGCTGCCGTCGTCAAACGGGTTGGCTGTCAGATAGAACTCCGCATCTGCGATGGCTATCGAGGTGGTGGCGCCGCTGCGTTGCCGCGGCATACGGCGGCGGGCGGCTGGCTTGGCCGGGGCGCTCATCGGTTTGATTTCCCTCTCGTCGGATCGGGGGCTCGGTTGTGGGCAGGACCGTAGCGGCGCGGGCCGACAACCTCCGGGATGACGCGCCGAGTCAGTAGCGTCGTTGGGACACGATGCGGTCGAGGTCGGCGACCGCAGTCGCCCGCGCAATGGCCTGCCGCACAACGCTGGCCCCATCAGGCCCTCGTAGCAGCAACGCCACGTCGAGCAGCCGCGCGACGAACAGCCGCAGCTCGTCAGGTCCGACGGCGAGGGTGCCGCGCAGCGTCAACCACTCGTCCGTCCCGTCGAGGTCATAACCGAAAAGCTCGCCGGGCAGCATCGCTAGCCCAGAGTCGCGCTGGTGGGGTGCGTAGTTGAGCAGCAGCGCGCTCGCGTGGGCGCCGCTGGCTACCGGGACTGGGAGCAAACAGCGCCGAATCCGCAGCGCGAAGTACCAGCCGCCTTCGGGTTCGTCGGCTTGATACAGGTCGCAACCGAGTTTTCGGTTGATCGCGTTCAGCGCGTCGGTAACGGATGCCATGCGGCGGCGGTACTCGGCGTTCCACTCGTCAACCCAGCTTTGCGGTGTCAGGCACAACGCTGCGGCGGCGGTCAGCTCGCCGGCCTGCGGTACGCGACCGAAGCTGAACACGGTGCGGTAGTGGGCCAGCGCCGCGCGCATGGCCGCACTCGTCGTGGTCGCGAAGGCGACTCGTGCTGTCGGCAGGGCGACGGTCTTGGAGCTGGTGGTGACAGTCACAGTCCAGTCGCTCATCGCACCAAGGTCGGTGTCGCCAACGTCGCCGCCACGAACGCCACCGATGGGCTGGGGTATGAGGCCAGTGGCAAGTAGGAACCGGCGTACACATCGTCGGCCACGACCCAGGCGGGGTTGGTGGGGTGCCGTCGGTTGTGCTCGAGCACGGCCGCCGCGACTGACCGGGCGCGCCGGCGCGACAGCACCATGCCGTTGCTGTTGTTGACCAGCGGTACGTAGACGATCCGCCCACCAGTTCGGTGCGCCGTGCACGACAGCCACGTGGCCACGGCCGGGCCGTCCAACCCATCGGCGGTCTCGAGGCCACCACCGAAGATCGGCGGGATCAGCCGCAGGCTCTGGTAGTAGCCCACCGGAGCCAACACCAGGCCGCCGGTGTGGAACAGCTCATCCCCTCGACGCAACGCCATGACCGCAGCGCAGGCGCACAGCAGCGCACCCTTGAACCCGCCACAGAAGACTTCGATCTCGTGCGGGCTCGCAAATACGCCGAGCTGACGAAAGTAGGCCGCAACCAGGGCGCGCGACTCGTCATCGAAACCAGACGACCCGCCGCGGTAGGAGCCGAGCCGGTGCCGTCGGCGCGCGACGTAGGTCAGGTAGTCCTCGCGCGACTCGCCCGGTCGGGCTCCGCTGGCCGCCAACAGATCGAACGCAACACGAGTGGGTACGCGCGGCGCGTGACGCCGATCGAATTCGCTCAGATCGTCGACGGTGAAGTGATCAGCCGATGGCTGAACA
Source organism: Pseudonocardiaceae bacterium (assembly GCA_009377865.1). GTDB lineage: Bacteria > Actinomycetota > Actinomycetes > Mycobacteriales > Pseudonocardiaceae > WHSY01. The sequence goes on from WHTH01000034.1 coordinate 43,656, forward strand.
GCTTGACACGCGAATCCGAGCACGCCCCGACGCCGGGCAGCGAAGTAGGCGCCGAAGTCGAGCACCGTGGGGTGGGGATCCTCGGATCCGTGGCTGCCCTTGTAGAGCTTCACCACACGGTGGCGAGTCTTGGCATCGTCGAGGACCGCGTAGACGGTCGAGTACAGGTCGTCGAAGCTTGTCTGCGGCTGTCCGATGGTCACTCAAGTTGCCCAGCAGGCGTGTTCAACGCCTGCAGCCACCACTGGGGATGCTCATCGGTGCCGGGCAGTCGGCCCTCGGCGCCCGCGGCCCACCCAGCATCCGGTGTGCCAATGCCTGCGCTGCTCGGCCGATCCGTGCTCGTCTGCCGGCCAGGCCACCACGTGCGCCGTGCCGGGCCGGATCTCGTGATCGCATCCCGGGCAGCGGTAGTGCTTGATGGTCTGCGTGCCGGGCATCGTCCGCACCAGCCAGTCGCCGCCGGCGCCGGTCTCGACGCGAGACCACCCGAGGCCCGCCCCGAGTGGATGCGCGCCCGCGCTGCTGCGAGCGGCTGCGCGGTGCGGCGAGTAGTTACGGCGTGGCACGGCTCTCCACGGTACAGAAGGCCTGCCGGGGCGGCGGTCACTGTGACCGCCGCCCGTCGCGCATCGCGCCCCACAGCCGGGGTCCGAGCCGGACCTTGCGACCGGTGCCGCCGCAGCGTTTGCGAGGGCGCCAGTTGCGGCCGCTGGGGGAACGTCGCTTGCCGCCATCGCAATGACCGCAGGCGGTCAAAGGGCCACCACGCACACGCCGCGAGGTAGCCGACGGCGACCGCGGCCACGGCCAGGGCGTGGGGACGCTCGGCGACGGCCTCTAGCGGCGGCGCTGCGATGCTCATTGCGGTTCTCCGTGGCTACTGGTCACGAGGTCCCGTCGGCGCCTAGCGGGGGTCTGGGTCGCCTGGGTCTCGGGCCGGCCGGTCGCCGGGAGCACGGGGGAGGTTGCTCGACCGGCGACCGGCCGGGGATCACGCCGGCTGTCGACGGTTGCCTGCCTGGCCTGCGTCTTGTCGATCTCGTCAACGATCCAGTCGGGCGAAAGCGGCGACGTCGCGTAGATGCGGGCGCAGGGCAGGCAGGCATAGGTGGCGGGACCGGCGGGTCCAGAGTTCGCGAAGGGAATGGCGACCAGGACCGGCGACTCGGTGAACTCCCGGCATCGGCAGCAGACACGACCGCTGTTCATTCTGTGCACCGCGAGCCGTCCGGCGGCTGTTCGAGGGAGACGTCGGCGGCGGCCATCACCCGCCACTGCTGATCGTCGAATCTGACGGGGAACGTGCGCCGCGACCAGGTGCCGGTCGTAGGGCATGACCACCCCGTGCCGGGTGCCGCCCAGCACCACCCGGGTGCCGGGCTCAGGCAGCTCGGGCGGGTGGCTACCCGCCACCGGATCGGCGCGGCCGCCGGTATGCGCGCGCAACGTCGGGCGCGGGTTCGCGGTAGCGGCGCGGCCGGGTTCGGGGCCGAGGCCGGGGGCTGCTGGGGTCGGAGTCGCCATCGGGTACCTCGCTGATGCCATCAGGGGTGTGGGTGTTCAGGCCACGACCGGCGTCCTGGGCGGGTCTGGTGACGCCTGCTACCGGCGCGGGTCACGCCTGCCATGCCGCGCCGCTGGACAGCGCCAGCGGGTTGCCGCCGCTCGGCGGTCGCGTTCGGTTGCCGGGTGGTGGAACACGGCGAGGCCGGGGGCGTCGGGGGGCGGGCTGCCCGGCCCCGCCGTGGTCGAGATCCGGCTGACTCGCCCGAGGGGAACCGCCCGGGGCAGACGGGGGCGAGACAACCTGGGAGGCCGCGATCTGCGGCAGTACGTCGGTGGCGTCGGCATCGACAACCGGGGCCAGGGCGGCCTCGTCCAGCTCGCTGGCGAGATGTCGGCGCAGCAGCACCTCGTCGGTTTGATGCAGATAGAACCGCGCCGCGACCAACACCCGGCAGATGCGACGTCTTCGCACGCGCGGGCCACGACAGCACCGGCAGCGACCCCAACGGTCAACTGAGTGATCGGTCAACAGCGCATACAGCGCAGCGCTCGCTCGGCACGGCACGGAGCCGATCCCGCCACCGCCACGCTCGGGCTCCACGGCAGCCAGTAGGGCACCGCAAAGCGCCTGACACAGCAACTGTCGACTGGTGTGGTGCACACTCAATCCCATGTCAGGCTCACTGGCGCCAGCTCGAGCGCCCCAGCATCCTAAGAGGCGCCCCCTTGCCGGTGCCGACAGAGGGTGTGGGGTGGTGAGGGGTAAGTTGTAGCGGTGGGAAGAACATGGTGAAACCATGCGAGGTGCAACCCACATGATGCGATGCCACGGTGTCAGGGATAGATCGAGCGAGGCAATGACAGACTGGCATTGACGGTGCCTCTTCGTTGCGTGATACCGTTGAAGGGAGTCGTTATGGAGAAACGAACGTGCAAGGTTTGTCAAGGACTGCTCAGTCAGTACAATCCTGAGTCTGTTTGTTCTGGTTGTGCTCGACAGATCGCCACGACTCCCTCCTTTCCCATGTGGTTGTGGGACTGTAAACATTCAGCCCGTGGGCTGACACGCATCGGGTTGGCGTGCTGGTCCAGCGGTCGGCGACAGGGCGTGTCGATCACGCGGTGATCGACTGGTGTGCGGTTTGATCTTCCGGTGGCCGAGCTGGAGGAGATGTCGCGC
>WHTH01000060.1 GCA_009377865.1 Pseudonocardiaceae bacterium
ATCACCGTGCTGCGCGGCGCGATCACCGGCCAACCCTGGATGCCAGCACTACTCGCACCCACCTGACCCTCGGGACCTACCGGAAGCCCACCGCCGACCGGCGACAACGTCATGCGCTGATCAGGGGCTGAATGTTTACCAGCTCGTCACCGACTGCGCCCGGTGAGGAGCCAGCAGGATCGGGCACGCCGGACGGCAACTGCGGGCATCGCTCCACGAGCATGGCAGCAGCACGGACAGCGGCGCGGCGCACCGCACCGTCGACGATGCCCGAACCGGTGCCAGCAATCGCGTCGGTGAACGCGAGCAGGAAACCAGCGCGGTCAGAGTCGCCCGGTGGCGCCGCGAACGGAGGTTCATTGCTGTCGACGCGTTCAAGGAAGTCGATGAGCCGGTGACCGGCATCGACCATGCTCTGACGGAGAGCGAAACTCTCGGGATCGCCGCGCATTGTGGCGTGCAGCGCGGCGAGGTACTCGCTTCCCACCTCCGCGACCACCGCATCGATCCCATCAACACCGCTGGTCACAGGGACGCTGTCCGCCTCCGCCCGATCGAGATCAGCGAGCGCTGCACGGAAAGCCGTGCGCGCTCTGTGCCACGGGCCCCCGCGCGGGCCCTCCCACCGCTCCGAGGTCCCCACGGCCACCTCCCGCGGCCACCTTGGCACAACTCCTCTCGTACAACACCAGACGATGTCATCGCTGGCCAGCGGCCGAACCGGTGACTATCAGCTCGGATCGCGCGACCATGTGTAACTGCAGCTCCCAGTCAATGCACGATGTGAACGCCTGCAGGTCGTGCTTGCCTTCGACCTCCAGCAGCGACTGCACCGCAACACCCTCAAGATTCCCGTTCCACACGACGACGATGGCCTCGCAGGTTGCTACGTCCGCGCTTTTCGAGAAGGTGCTGTCCAACCATCGCTACCTACGTGGGGATCACACCCATGTCGCATGTTGACACCGCCGGCCTGACCAGTACAGGCGCTGCCGACGGGATCCAGCAGCAAGTCGTCGGCGCCACTATCGACCACAACGGGAGAGCTCTGCTGCTACGGCGCCCGATCGATGACTTCCGCGGCGGCACTCAGGAACTGCCTTCCGGGATGGTCGAGACCGGCGAGGATCTTCTCACTGGGCTGAGCCGCGAGGTCACCGAGGAGACCGGCCTGACCTCGCCTCGGTGACTTCCTACCTCGGCGCGTCCGACTACAACCTCCGGCAGCGGCAAGGGCACCCGCCAGCACACCTGGTCGGCCACCGTCAGCACGGACGACCACGTGCGTCTCACCGAGCACGACACCTACGCCTGGGCCGACCCGCACCACGACCATCCGCCTGTAAACGACGGCGTGGCAGCATTGCTCACCAAGCGCCGTGCAGGACGACGAGGCGACGGACTCGCTGCGGGCCGCGGCCCAGGCAACGGCACACGCGACATCTGCTGGAAGGAAGAGCTCGCTCCGACAGAGCGCCAGTCAGGCGCGCTCGGCTGCGTATCGGGGGGCCATGGACTCCATCTGTTCGAGGACGAGTTTGATGGCACCTGGCTGTTTGTCGGGCGGGTAGTCGTGCTTGACGAGCAGCCGTTTGATCGACGAGCGCAGCTTGGCGCGCACGTCGTCGCGCACGGTCCAGTCGGTGCGCACGTCGCGCCGCATGACGCCGACCAGTTCGCGGGCGATCTGCGCCAGGACGCCTTCGCCCTGCTCGGCGACCGCGGACTCGTTGGCGGCGACGGCGTCGAAGAACGCGAGCTCGTCGCCGGTCAGCGGCGGTGCGAAGCGCGCGCCGCGGTCGCCCTCGGCCGCGACCTCGCGGGCTAGCTCGATCAGCTCGGCGATGACCTCCGCGGAGGTCAGCTGCTGGTTGGTGTAGCGGCGCATGAGTTCGGCGATGCGGTCGGAGAACGCGCGTTGGCGCACCACGTTGGCGCCGGTGGCCCGGGTGGATTCTTCGGTGAGCATCGCGCGCAGCGCCTCGATCGCCAGGTGCGGGTTGCTGGCCTGCTGCGTGGCCGCGAGGAAGGTGGGGGTGAGGTCATCCAGCGTCGGTCGGGGCATCCCGGCGGCGTCGTAGATGTCGACGACATCACCGGAGGCGGTCGAGTCGGCGACGAGCTGGTTGAGTAGGCGTCGGATGTCGTCGGGCAGCGGCTGGCCGGTGGCCTGGCGCTGCGCGGCGTCGTACTTGGCCATCCAGACGCGGACCTCTTCGTAGAACTGCGCATCCCGACGCCGCTGCGCTAACTGCTCGTCGCCTCCCGAGATCGCCCACGCCCGCGCGAGCTGACCGGACAGCGTGCGGTACCGGGCCGCGAGGGTTTCCTCCCCGTCGGGGACCTGGTTGCCGGGGGTGGCCGGGTCGCGCAGGTAGTTGACCGCGCGGTGCGCCGCCCGCAGGAACGGGCGTTTGCCGCCGCCGTGCAGCACAGCCCGCCAGTCACACCCACCGAGCAGGCCACCGAGCGCCCCCAACAGCTCCTCGGTGAGCGCGACCGCCTCGTCGGCGTCGCGCCCGAGCGGCTTGCGCTGCTGGTCGGCCCGGGTGTACTCCGACAGTGCCTTCGTCAAGTTGTCGGCCAGCGGCGCGTAAGCGACCAGCAGCCCATCCTGCTTGCCGCGGAAGGTGCGGTTGACCCGCGCCAGCGTCTGCATCAGCAGCGCACCCTTGAGCGGCCGGTCGAGGTAGAGGGTGTGCAGCGGCGGCGAGTCGTACCCGGTGAGCATCATGTCCTTGACGATCACGATCTCCAGCTCGTCGTCCTCGTGGCGGAGCCGCGCCTTGATCGCAGCGTTCTGCGAATCACGCCGCACGTGGTTGATCACCGGCGCCTCGTCGGACGGGCCGCCGGAGTAGACGACCTTGATGACACCCTTGTCCAGATCGTCGGAGTGCCAGCCGGGCCGCAGCGCCACGATCGCGGAGTAGAGGTTGGCGCAGATCTCGCGGGTGGCGCAGACGATCATCGCCTTGCCGGGCGCGTCGAGGAACGGCCGCATCCGCTCCCGCCGACCCTCCCACTGCGCCACGATGTCCCCGGCGAGGGCAGCCAGCCGAGCCGGTGCACCGTAGATGGCATTGATCGCCAGCACACCCCGCTCGATGCGGCTGCGCTCGGCGTCATCGAGCCCGGTGGTGGCCTCGTCGGCCGCCGCGTCGAGGTCCTCCTCGGTGACATCGGCGGTCAGGCCGACCTTGATGAGCCGGGGCTGGAAGTGCACCGGGACGGTGGCCCCGTCGGCGACTGCCCGGGTGAGGTCATAGACGTCGATGTAGTCACCGAACACATCGCGGGTGTTGCGGTCTTCGAACGACACCGGCGTGCCGGTGAACGCGATGAGGGTGGCGTGCGGCAGCGCGTCCTTGAGGTGTCGGGCGTAGCCGTCGAGGTCGTCGTAGTGGCTGCGGTGGGCCTCGTCGACCACCACGATGATGTTGCGCCGGTCCGACAGCAGCGGATGCTCGGCGCCGGCCTCACGCTCGTCGCGGCTGCGCCCGAACTTCTGCAGCGTCGTGAAGTAGATCCCACCGGTGGTGCGGTTGGCGATCTCGTCGCGCAGCTCGGCACGGCGCCGGATCTGCTTGGGCTGCTCGCCCAGCAACTGGCTCTGGGCGAAGGTCTGGTAGAGCTGCCCGTCGAGCTCGTTGCGGTCGGTGATGACGATGATGGTGGGGTTGAGCAGCTTGGGGTGCCGGATGACGAGGTTGGCATAAAGCTCCATCTCCATGGACTTGCCGGAGCCCTGGGTGTGCCACACCACGCCGGCCTTGCCGTTGCTCTCCACCGCGGTGACGGTGCTGCCGACCGCCTTGCTGACGGCGAAGTACTGATGCGGCTTGGCGATCCGCTTGACCAACCCTTCAGCACCCTCGTCGAAGGCGGTGAACGAACGCAGCAACTGCAGGAAGCGCTCCTGGTTGAACAGCCCGAACAGCGCCACCCCGAGCCCGGTGGAGTACCCGGTTTCGTCGAGGTCGGTACCTGTCACGGGCTCGCCGTCGTCGTCGACGTTCCACGGCGAGAAGTGGTGCAGCGGGGTGAACGGCGTGCCGTACCGGGCGAGAATGCCGTCGGAGACGACGGTGCACACCGCGAACCGGAACGCCATCGGGAACTCGCGCAGGTAGGTCTGCAACTGGGCGTGCGCGGAAGCCAGGTCGGCCTGCTCGCGCCCCGCCTTCTTCAGCTCGATGATGCCGACCGGCAGGCCGTTGCAGTACAGCACGACGTCGAACCTGCGCCGGTGGTCGCGCTGCCTCACAATTACCTGGTTGACGGCCAGCCAGTCGTTCGCATCGGGATCGGTGCTGATGAGCCGGATCGTCGGTGTCACCTCCGCACCGTCGGCGTCGATGTAGCTCACGCCCCGGTAGCCGTCGACCAGGTATCCGTGCAGGCGGTGGTTCTCGGTGATCGCGTCGGTGGACTTCGGCGAAGTGATCTCGCCGAGGGCCTGCTGGAGGTACTCGGCCGGCACGGTCGGGTTGAGGGTGCGGATCGCATCGAACAGCCGCGACGGGATGACGAGCTCCTCCCAGTTCTGTCGCTCACCACTTCCGGGGGCGATGTCGACACCCCTCAGCGGCTTCCACCCGAGCTCGCCGAGCACCTCCAGCGCGAGCTCCTCCCACTGGTCCTCGCCGAAGTCCGTCGACGGCTCCGACATCTACAGCACCTCCTCCACCCTCTTCTCTGCATTCTTCACGCGAATCTGCCCCGACATTAGATCGGGCAACAGTGCATCGCGGGTCTGTGCTAGAGTCCGATTCTCATCCCGTTGTGACTTAACGAGTTCAAACAGCGCTCCTGCCTTTCGGCCAAATGATTCCAACCAACTCGGATCCGGGACAGCCAACTGGAAATCTGCAAGATCTGCGGCAGAGACGCGCTGTCTCCCGGACGTGCCAGACATGTGTCTTATCGCGAACGTACGGAACTGCTCACTCGTGGCGATGAAGTACGAAAACTCCAGCGGAATTCCTGACCGAGACCGCATCACGATATACTCTGTCGATCCTAGTGCTATCTGGCCATCGCTGAGAAAGTCGACGTAACCCGTCTTCCGGTTCTCAAGACACGGGGTTATACGAGCAAGTAGTGTGTCCCCGTTCTGGAATCTCGCACCGCCCTTGGCTGGCCGCGAAGACCAGTCGGTGATGCTCATCCCCGAAACTGGCATCTTTTGCATGTCCACGTAAACTGGTTCTTCCTCGGTCGGCCGAGCGACGATAGGATTGAGCTCGACAAGGTCGGTAAGTCTTAATGAGGATCTTGGCCTCGTCGGCTTCTCGTCGGTCCGCCATGTCTCGAAATCTGCTCGAAGTAGCTCTTCTGCAGTTCTCGCTACTGCGAAGTTGGCGGCAATCTTGTCGTCGAGCGCACCCAGTACCTCCGCAATCGCCCGCTGCTCGCCAAGCGATGGGCAGTTAAATTCGAACCGCGCCATCTCGGAAGCGCTCATGTTTGGTTGTGCCGATTTGCCATGAGCGACACCTGCGACGTGGTGAAGCCAAGGAGCAGAGGATAAGACGTAGGCAATGAACCTTGAGCAAAAGTTCATCTTCATTCTAAACCGTACGAGGTAGGATGCGAATACCGCAGGCTCGTCTACTTTGACCCATTGCGACCGACCCGTTGAACCGCCTGTTCGAGCAACCACAACATCGCCTGTTCTTAGCTCAAACTTCGCGACTTCTAGCGGAGAAGCCTTGCAGTGCGGTACGACCGGCCAGTCGATGAACGAGTTTTGAATGTCCGTGATCCGCAAGAATCGAGGACCGTCGCCGTCAACCACGGCCGAGGTTGTTAATCCGTAGTCGACTCGTTCCGAGACCTCGCCGAGCGTTACCCGTTGACTCACTGCACCCTCCCAAGCTGCTCGCGGACAACCTTCTCCAGGCGCGCGGATTCGTCGAACTGCATGTAGAGCTCCTTGGTGAGGCGCTCGATCTTCTCTTCGATGGGTTCGCCTTCGGCCTCGACGTCGAGCGCACCGACATACCGTCCCGGTGTCAGCGCGTAGTCGGAAGCCTTGATCTCAGCCAAGGTGGCGGCCCTGCAGAAGGCGGACACGTCGTCGTAGGTGAGTCCGGCTTCGGCTGCGGACTTTGTGCCGCGCCAGGCGTGGTACGTGTCGGCGATCCGCGCGATGTCGGCATCGGAGAAGGCGCGCTCGGCACGGTTCACCATATGACCGAGGTTGCGGGCGTCGATGAAAAGCACCTGCTGCGTGCGGTCCACCGACCCCTGGGAACCCGCCGACTTGTCCTTGGCGAAGAACCACAGGCAGGCGGGGATGCCGGTGCTGCGGAACAGCTGGGCGGGCAGCGCCACCATGCAGGACACCAGGTCTGCTTCGACGAGCTGAGCCCGGATATCACCCTCGCCGCCGGCGTTCGACGACATCGAGCCGTTGGCCATCACGACACCGGCGCTGCCACCGGGGGCGAGCTTGGAGATGATGTGCTGGATCCACGCGAAGTTGGCGTTGTTCGCGGGCGGGACGCCGAACTTCCAGCGGGGGTCCTTGTCGCTGCGCGCCCAGTCCTTGATGTTGAACGGCGGGTTGGCGAGCACGTAGTCGGCCTCCACGCCGGGGTGCTGGTCGCGGGCGAAGGTGTCGCCCCACCGGCTGGCGAGGTTCCCGTTGAGCCCGTGGATCGCGAGGTTCATCTTCGCCATTCGCCAGGTGCGCTCGTTGAGTTCCTGGCCATAGACCGCGATGTCGGAGCCTTCGCGGCGGTGGTACTCGAGGAATTTCTCTGTCTGCACGAACATGCCGCCGGAGCCACAGCAGGGGTCGTATACCCGGCCATGGGTCGGCTCCAGCACCTCGACCAGCACCCGGACGACCGCTGCGGGTGTGTAGAACTCGCCGCCCCGCTTGCCCTCGGCGGCGGCGAACTTCTCCAGGAAGTACTCGTAGACCTCGCCCAGCAGGTCGCGGGCCTTCTTCGCGCCCTGCCCGGTGAATCGGGCGCTGTTGAACAGGTCGATCAGCTCGCCGAGTCGGCGCTGGTCGACGTTGTCCTTGTTGTACATCCCCCGAGGCAGAGTGGCCTTCAGCGCCGGGTTGGCACCCATGAGCAGGTCCATCGCGTCGTCGATGAGCGCTCCGATGGACTTGGGCTCGCGGCCCGTCGCCCCGGGAAGCCCCTTCGCGTGCTGCGCGAGGTATGACCATCGGGCATACGGCGAGACCCAGAAGACCCCGGCTCCGGTGTACTCGTCCACGTCGTCGAGCTGGCCGGCGATCTGGGCCTCGTCCCACCCGTCGGCCGCGAGCTCGGCGCGGATCTGCTCGCGGCGCTCGTCGAACGCGTCCGACGCGTACTTGAGGAACACCAGTCCCAGGATCACGTCCTTGTACTGCGAGGCGTCCATGGAGCCGCGCAGCTTGTCAGCGGCCTTCCACAGCGTGTCCTTGAGTTCCTTCATCGTCGACGGCGCGGTGTCGACCTTCTTCCTCGGCGGCACGGTCAACGTCCTTCCTTCGGTTGCGTGTCAGGGTGGGTGGTCAGGCTCAGCGAGCCGCGTGCGACGCCCCGCACGACCAGCTGTTCGAGCTCGTCGAGCAGCGCCAACCGTTCGCGAGCGTCGGTGCGCTGCCGCGCGACGGCCGAGAGCGCGGCACTCACGGCGTCCCGTTCGGTGGCCGGCACCGGCCGGGCGGGCCAGCCTCGCCAGCCCCTCGCCACCGCGGGTTCGGCGTTGATATCGGCGGCGAGGACCTCGGGCAGCAGCCCGCCCGGTGATGTCGCGTCGATGCGCAGCACCCGGGCAGGCGCGACGGCGATCGACCCGCCCTCGACGTCCACCAGGGCGGCCGGACGGGGGGCGGTGCAGAACACGATGTCGCCGGGCTCGGTGTAGCGGCCCGAGGGCTGGGCTGTCTCGAAGGCGAGCCGGTCGACGCCGCGCGAGCCCGGGCGGACGGCCCCTGTCAGCTCCTCGGCTCCGATGATGTGTACCGGGCCGGCCGGAAGCGCCGCAGTGTCGAGCCGGTTGCCCGCGAGTAACCGCAGGTGCCCGGTGGAGATGGCCTGGCCCAGCGTCGTCGGGGGTGCGCCGCGCTCGTCGTCTGCGGCGTCGTGCACCTCGACCCCGATGACGTCCGGGGGGCGTTGCGCGGAACGCAGCGCGGCGGTGATCTCGGCAATCCGCATCGCGAGCTGCGGAGTGGGCACAGGGGCCCGGGGGGTCACGGCCTGGCGGCGGTCGACGAGGTCCCCCCGCCCCGCCAGGAGCGTGCGGGTCGCCACGCGCCGTCCGAACCGGAAGGCGTGGGCGTCCACCGTGCGCCGGCCGCCCATCGCGGCGACGAGATCGCTCACCAGGTCGCCGATCGCAGCGTCGTCCAGCTCGACGTCGGTCAGGTCGGCGATGGTCGTCCACCGCTGCGCGACCGCGACGGTGTGGTGGGCAGGCCCCAATACCCACAGCGCGAGTGCCTGCCCGGGCCTGGTGACGAGCAGCCCCCGAGGCAGGCGCACGATCGCCCGAACCCGTCCCTGCCGCAGCAGCGCGTCGCGCAACTCCTCCGGCCGCCGGTCGCGGACCCGGTCGGCCAGCACGCCCGACGGGCCGAGCACGACCGCGCGGTGGGTGTCGTCCATCTGCAGCACGATGTTCTCGACTGCCGACAGGATCTCCTCGGCCGACATCGTCGGAGCGCCGGGGCTCGGGTACTGCGCGAGGTGCACCGCCGGCCGCGGCACCGCCCAGGCGCCCTCGTCGTCCACGACAAGCGGCAGGCAGTGCACACCGTGTACCCGCAGCCGCCGGCGGGCATGACGCGAAGCGGTGTCGCCACCGCGCGCCGTCATGACGGTGGCGCTGCCGAGACCCTCGTCTCCGCGCACCAGCGCCACCAGCAGTTCGCTTCCGCCCGCTGTCGGGTCGACGTAGACCACGGGCTCCGTTTCCGCGTCGACCACGAGCGCGGCGGCCAGCGATGCGGCGAGCTCGCTCGCCCGCTCGTGCAGTGTCACCGCGGTGTGGCCGGGGACGGCGAGCCGGAAGCGCTCCTCCATGAGCCGTTCGAACGCGGCTGCGCCGTGGTAGGCCGCATCCGCGAGGCTGTCGGCGTAGCCGGCGAGTGCTCCGCGTCGATCGCCCAGCGTCTCGATCTCGGTGGACAGGAACTCGTCATCCGGGTCCACGTCGTCGGCCAGGTCGAGTAACTCGTCGTCCGGCAGGTCCGTGAGGCGCGCACCGGCGATCTCGCGGAGGCACAGCAGCGCGCCCAGCCCGTGGAACACGACCGCGTCGTCCTGCGCCGACAGCCCCATCGGCGAGGCGTAGCCGGCGACGTCGTCGCGGGCGTCGGGGTTGTTGCCCCGTCCGGTGTGCTCCAGCCAGGCGACGATCGCGTCGGAGTCGAATCGTTCCTCGCCGCGCACCGTGGCGACCGGGGGCGGAAACGGTGTGTCGGATGTGGCGCTGCGGGACCGCCACATCGACACCACGGGTCGTTGCACCTGTGCGAGGCGGGCGATGTCGACCAGTGTCATCTGCAGCGGCAGGCGGCTCACCGTGTGCGCCACGTCGATCGCCTCCCTCATCCGAGCCCGCTCCTGGTCGATGTCGCCACCCTAGAGCCGCGCTGGCCCATGAACCTAGCGACTCGCTGATAACCCCTCTTATCGCGTTGAGGTTCGCTGCGTTAGCGATGAAAGGAGCAACCTCCGGGTGCTCGATGGACCAGCACACCGGCTGGTCGCACCCCGGTAGCAGGAGGATCGACCGCAATGGAACCGGACACCACCGACGACTTCCCCCGGGGCGCGTCCTACGACCGTGACACGCCTGCCGTCGTCGTCCACCACCTCGGCGTTACCGACCCGGCGGTCGTCGCCGAGTCGCGGCGCTGGTCGACCGGCCGTCGCGGACCCGCTGTCGGCGAGGAGGGCATGGCCGGCGTCGACTTGTCCGGCTTCGTGACCCAGGCCCTCGTCGTCGGCGCGCACGCCATCGGGACGGCGGGCGGGGTCCAGGACACGTTCGATCTCGAGCGGCTCGTCACCGATGTCGGTGCGCGGACCACCGAGTCGACGCAGCAGGCCGTGAGCTCGACGACCGAGGTGATGAACCGGGCGACGGAGGCCATGCAGAAGGCTGCCAGTGACGCCCGCAAGGCCATCGGCGAGACCGGCACGGCGGCGCGGAAGAGCTTCGCCGACACCGTCGAGGGCGCGAAGAAGACGTTGCTCGCCGAGGTCCACCGGCTCGTGGGTGGCGATGACCCGGAGCTCGCCGCGCGCCTGACGCCGTTGCTGGAGCGGTTCGGTCGCGAGCTCGACACCCGGGTCACGGCACAGACCCGCGAGCTGCTCACCGCAGCCGCCAAGCAGTTCGACCCCGCCGACCCCACGTCGCCGATGTCGAAGCACACCCGCGAACTGCACAAGCAGCAGGAGACGCTGTCTGCCACGCTGGCGCGCCAGCACACCGAGCTGACCGGCAAGGTCGACGAGCTGGCCACCGCCTGGAAGGTCGCCACGTCCGCCAAGGACGCCGCCGCCACGACGGCCCGGGTCACCCCGATCAAGGGTATCGGCTACGAAGACGAGGTTCACGAGATCATGACGCAGGTGGCGCTGGGCTTGGGTGACGAGTACACCGCCACCGGCAGCACGACCGGTGCCCTGTCGCGCAGCAAGAAGGGTGACGGGGTGCTCACTATCGGCGGTGGCGACGCTCGCGTCGTGCTGGAGATGACCGACTCCGCGCAGAATCGGCCGTGGAACGACTACCTCGACGAGGCCGAGCGCAACCGCGGCGCGGCAGCGTCCCTCGGCCTGGTGCGAGACCCGGCGCACAACGACAACAGCACGGTTCGTCCGCTGACCGCCCGCCGGATCGTGCTCGCCTTCGATCCGGCCACCGACGACCCGGCATGGCTGCGCACCGTGGTCCAGCTGCTGCGCCTGGCCGCGCTCGCCGCGAGCGCGCGACAGGATCGCGAGGAGATCCACACCGCAGACGAGAAGATCACCGAGGCACTCGGGTTGCTGGGCAAGATCGATGACATCAGGAGGATCGCAGGAACGCTCCGGCAGAACGCCGGCAAGATCGAGCAGCAGTCCGACGACGTCCGTGCCGCGCTCACCCGGCTGCTCACCCAGGCCCAGTCGGCGCTCTCGGTCGCCGCGGAGGCACCCAGTGACGCCGCCTGACGGTCGAATGCCCGCAAGCTACTTCGACGCACTGACTGCCTACTGGCACCTCCGCACACCAGGAGTTCACGCATGAAGACCATCGACATCTTCAACGACCGCTACGAGCACGTCGGCACCGCCGACAAGAAGCAGGCCCACCGCGACGGCCTCTGGCACCGCACGTTCTCCGCCGTCGCCGTCAACCGACCACGCGCCGGATCGTGCTGCAGAAGAAAGCCCCTGGGCGCTACAGCTTCGACCGCCCCGACTACGCTGACATCACCGTCGGCGGCCACTACCAGGCTGGCGAGACCATCGCCGACGGCATCCGCGAGGTCCACGAAGAACTCGGCCTGCCCGTCAGCTACCCCGACCTGCACCCCATCGGCCTGCGCCAGACCGCGGTCACCCTCGCCCCTGACTACGTCGAACGCGAGTTCCAGCACTGGCACCTGCTGCCCCTCGACGTCGACCTCGACGCCATCCCGCTGGCCGACGCCGAGGTCTCCGGGCTCGTCGACCTCGACATCGACCACGCCATCGCCCTCGCCGACGGCACCCGCACCGACGCCCCCGCCCGCTACGCCACCCGTACCGACAACGGCCTCGACCACCTCGAAGGCACCCTCACCCGCGACGACCTCGTCCCCAACTACCTGCGCACCGACCAGCTCTACCTGCGCACCTTCGTCGCCGCCCGGCGCTACTGCGCCGGCGAGCGCGAACACCTCTACTGGTGAGCCAGATGACCAGCAGCGCACCCCGGGACCGCACTGGAGAACACCGGCGGGGCGCGCGGATCGGTCGCGCTCGTGGTCGGCACCCGACTCGAGTCGATCGATATGGCTCCGGTTGCCGACCAGCTCGGCGACGACGTCGTCGTGGTGCAGACCGACCGCACCACGCGGGCCGCCCGGCAGTGCGGCGACCAACGTTGTATCCGAAGGCTCGGTTACTCGTGCTCGGTGGCTCCTGGTTCCTCGGTCGTGCGACCGCTGACGCCGCCCGCGCCGACGGTTGGGACGTGACGATCTTCCGGCGGGGCCGGGCGAACTCAGGACCCGACCCCGCAGGCGTACACACGGTGCACGGCGACTACGCCAGCGCCGATGATCTCGCTCGGCTAGCTGCAACCGGACCGTTCGATCGCGTGGTGGACAACCTGGCGTTCACACCCCGACACACGCTGGCCGCCGCCCGCGCCTTGGAACCGGTCGCCGGCCGCTACGTGATGGTGTCGTCGGTGAGCGCGTATCAGGGGTGGCCACTGGAGCCGCTCACGGAGGACTCGGCGACCCTGGCGTGCGAGCCTGATGCTGGTCCCGACCCCGGCTACGACGGTGACCCCGCCCCCACCACTTACGGGTTCGGCAAGGCGGGCTGCGAGCGCGCCGTGCACGAGGTGTTCGGCGCTGACCGCTCGGTGATCCTGCGCCCGGGCGTGATCCTCGGCCCCGGCGAGTACGTCGGTCGTACTGCCTGGTGGCTACGCCGGCTGCGGCGCGGCGGCGCGGTGCTGGCGCCCGATCGCCCGGAGCGCACCGTTCAGCCGGTGGATGTTCGCGACGTGGCCGCGTTCGCATTGCGCGCTCCGGCGGGCACGTTCAACGTCGCTGCGTCCGGCACCGAGACCTTCGCGGACTTCCTGGCCGCGTGCGCCGGTGCCGCTCCCGCGCCTGAGGACACCCGGCTGGTGTGGGTGCCGGGCGACACTCTCATCGCGAACGGGGTGCGCCAATGGACCGAGCTGCCGTTGTGGCGGTCGTACGCGGGCGCGTGGGCGGTCGACGCGGGCAAGGCCCGCGCGGCGGGGCTGACCACGCGCCCACTCGCCGCCACCGTCACCGACACTGCCATGTGGCTGTCGGCCGGTGAGTGCCTCGTCGCCGGCGACCGCGCGGCCGAACCGGGCATCGACCCGGCGGAGGAGACCCGCGCTTCGCGGCGTTCGAGGGTTCAGCCGCCGGGTAGCTCGCGCACGCCGGGCAGCTCCAGCGTGGTACTCAGTCGAAGGTCGTCTGCTGCCTCGCGGGCGGAGCCCAGGTTGGCCAGCGCCCTCGCCCGGACTGCGTGGAGCCGTGCCCGGGCCGTCCCGACGGAGGCCAGCTCGACGGCGTGCGTCGCGACGGTGATGACCTCCCGGTAGCGCCCTCCCCACAGCAACACATCCATCGTCTTCGCCCGTGCCCAGGTGCACAGCGACGGATGGTCGATCACGTTGCCGTAGGTGTAGGCGGCGCGCGCCAGCTCCTCGGCGGTGTCGGGATGTCCGAGGTCGAACGCCACCGACGACAGCAACCCGCACACCTGACCGGCGATCAGGTACAGCTCGGCGCGCTGCCGTGGCTTGTGCGTGCGGTCCACCTGGCCATACACGGTGTCGCGCAGGCGCACCAGCTCACCGAGCAGCGCGAGTGGGGCCATCGTGTAGTAGGCGCGCGCCAGCCGGGCGGTTTCGGCGTGCAGCGCCTCCACAGCAGCAGGCTCCAGGGAAGCCGCCGAGTGCAATGCGTGCTGGGCGCACTCCCTGCCCGCCGTCGTCAAGAGATCGCCGGTGTCGACCGTGACAGCCGCCGAAGCGGTGCCGACCGGCGGGCCGAACAGCTCGGTGACGGGCTCGTGCCACCAGTGTTCGAGCACCCGGCGGGCGGCGGCGCGCGGCAACCCGCCTGCGCCGCCCAGCCAGCGCTTGGCCTGGGTCTCGGAGACGTGGACCGACTCGCCGATGGCCTTGCCCGCGTCGTGATAGGCGGCGCAGAAGTCGCGTATCGACAGGTGTGCGGCATCGGCCCGCTGCTCCAGGCGGGTACGTGGTGGCATCCCTTGCCCTCCGTGCTCGGTCGCCCACACCGTAAAGCCCCCGCCGGAGATGATCGGCCCAGCAGGCCCGAATGGCACCCGAACGGCCCGTAATGGCCCCCCGACGGCCTCCCACCCCCGGCGGCGTCATCCTCGCCCCGCTGTCGGCTCCACTGGCCGATGGCGTCCTCGCGCGCCTCACGATGCAGCGCGACGGGACAGCGAGTGGCTGCATCGTCGCGTTCTACGCCCCATTCATGGCGGCCCGGGCAGCCGACGACGTCGGCGCGGCTTGCACCGCGAGTCCGACCGTGCCCGCAAGGAGCCAACCGCGCCACACCGACGTGGATCCGGCCCTGCTGAGCCCAGATCAGCCGTTCGCGTTCTGGGCTCAGCAGTTCCTGCCAGCGCTGGCCCCGCGCAGGACCGGTATCACCGCCGAGGGGCATCCGGTCACCGTGCTCACCGACTCCACCGGGTGCTGGGCGCGGGCGTGGGAGGAAGACGGATTCGTCGTCAGCACCGGCGGCCCGTCGGACCTCTGGGCGGTGGTCGAAAGCTCGTACCGGCGGTGGGTGGCGGCCGGCAGCCCTGGCTGGGAACGCTTCGGCCTCACCGTCACCCGAACCGGCAAGACGCTGTGGCTCGACTCCCCCGATACCCCGGTACACAGCTGCGGTGAGCCCTGAACGTGGGCGGACCGTGCCGGAGGACCCGTTACTGCGGTGGGGCCGTCTGCACGTCGACCATTTCCGCCCCGGACCGCAACCGCTGGTCCCACACGGCGAGCAGCGTGTCGGCGGATCCGATGGCGAGCACGCTGGCCAGGTGTATCGAATCGGCTCCCCGCAGGGCATGTTCACCCGCCAGTTGGCCGGCGTGGGCGCTGATCGTCTCGGTCAGTTCCACCGCTCTGGTCGCGGCCCAGAACTCCTCCCAGGCCGCCTCAGCTTGGCGCTGGCTATCAAGGTCCAATCGGTGGGCGCGACCGGCAGTGGCCAGCGCGGCGCGAACCTCGGGATAGGCCAGGCGACTGGACACCGCTGCATCGCAGCCGTCCCACAAGGCGGCGGCGAGGTCACTGCCCTCTTCCTCGACCACCAGCTTGACGAACGCGCTGCTGTCGAAATACACGATCGCCATGCCGTCAGCGGCGCTGCTCGCTGACCAGCTCGGCCACCGGTCCGCGGGCGTGTACTCGGGCCGCGCCGCGCGCGGTGGGCCGTGCCGTACGGCGCGGCCTACTCAACACGCCACGGTGGGTGAGCTGGTCGAGCAACGGCGCTGTGTCAACTGACAGCAGCCGTGCCACGGGAGTCCCCCGGTCGGTCACGATGACCTCCTCGCCGGCACGAGCGCGCTCGATCCAATTCGCCAGCTCAGCTCGCAATGTACTGATCGCCACATCCATAGCACCAGTGTACAACTGGACTAACCGGACTCGTACATGAGTGTCCGATAGCCGATCCTCGAACGGCACGCCCCTCACGGGCCAAGGAGCTCGCACCCGAGCTGGCCCGGCGGCAAGATCGCTTTCCACGGGGAGTGGCGACCGAGCGCGGCAGAATGGGCTGCAAGCGGCCCGCGATGGACGGGTGACGGTCTCTCGGTGCTGACCGGCACGTGGCGATGATCCACCGATGACCGCCACCACACCACAACGCCACCTGAAGTGCGCGACCGCCGAAACCGACGACGTCACCGACGAGGTCATGCCTAACCGCGTCGCCCGTGGTCTGCTCGTCACGGAGCAGGACGAGGAGCTGCTCGAGCGGGTGCGCACGCTGCGCGACCTGCTCAACAGCGGCGCGACCGTGGTCCTGACTCACGAGCGCGACCCCGACCGGTTCGCCCAGGAAATGGGTGATCTCGGCTGGGTGCTGGCCGACGCGGGCGCAGACCTGCAGGCGCGTGCCGGCGAGCTGCGGCAGGCGGGTTCGTGACCACCCCGACTGAACGCGCGGCGCTGGCCGAGTTCCCCGAGATCCAGCACCTGATCGACCTGTGCTGCTGACCTTGCCCGCACCCGAGGACCCGTCGGCGCCCCGACTGGTCAGCGCGACCGTACCGACCCTCTGGTCGCTGTAGCCGAGCCTCGCACACAGCGTCGGGCGCCGCGACGCAGCCAGGGCCTCACTGGCTCGGGTCGTCACCGGTGACCCGGTAGTAACTCTTCGCGCCGGCACGGTCGACGAGTGCCTTCACCAGCCCGAATACCGCGCCATGCAGCGCTGCACCGAACAGCACCTCCCGGCTTCCGTGGTCCAGCGCGGTCGCGTTCGGGGCCTGCTCGTCATGGCCCAGAGCGCTCCACACCCGGTTGAAGACCGCGGTGGCGAGCAGCCCACCGACAATGCTGCAGACCAGGCTGGTCGGCTTGTACAACATCTTGCTGGCTTTGGGGTGGTTCTGTCCCGAGTTCATCGCCGAACACTCTCCTTCACCGTCTCGACGTCGCGCTTGGTGCTGTCCACCGCCTGTTCCGGCATGAGCGGACCGGCCTTCTTGACCTGTCCGATGCCGGCCATGGTCAGCACCCCGGCCACCACCAGCAGCAGCACGCCGACGATCAAGGACGCGGCCCAGGCAGGCAGGATGACGGCGAAACCGGCGATCGCGGCAAGTACCAGCGCGCCGATCCCGAACAGTGCGAGCAGTCCGCCGGCGCCCGAGAGCCCGGCTCCGAGACCGGTCTTGGCGCCCTTGCGCTTGAGTTCCGCCGTCGCCAGTGCCATCTCGTCGCGCACCACCTCGGAGACCTGTTTCGACAACCGGTCGAGCAGTTCGGCGGTGCTGACTTCCTGTGCGGGCTGTTGCCCGCTGTCTCGCTGGGTCATGCTCTACTCCTCGTCACGACTTCGTGACCGCGGGTACCCACATCGATCGGATCTCAACCCGACGGGCGCTGAGCGGCTCAAGCCGACACGACGACCGCGTAACGGCCGTGACCGATCAGCCGCTGCCCGGGGATCGCTTCGCTGCGCGTCAGCAGGGTCGTCACGACTCCCGTCTCCACATCGAAGTCGACGTCGGTGACCGCGCCGAGCTCATCGCCGCGCTCGGTGAGCACCCGCTTGCCCAGGATCTCCAGTTCCCCGGACTCGGCGCGCCGCTCCAACTCGTCGTCCGGTGCCCGGATCACCGAGGCGTCGGCGATCGTGGCCGCGTCCGGGCCGAAGCCCTGCAGGTCGTCCCAGTACAGCAGCGAGCCCTCGGTCGTCACCTTGCCCAGCCGCAGCAGCGCCACTCGTGCCGGGCCGGTAGCGACGACGAAACCGTCCACCCTGGCCACCCTGGTGGCGGTGTCGGTGCTCACCACATCACTCTTGCGTGCCTGGCTGAACAGCACTACGCATCCTCCTCGCGGCCCTCACGCAGCCGGTCGCGGAACTCGTCGACCGCGGCGCCGAAGCCGGCCAGGTCCTCGGAGACGAACTCGGTCGCCGCGGCAGGCACGATGAGGTTCTCGCCGGACACCGCGACGGTGTCGGGCAAGGGGATGAGCACCCGGCGGCCCGCCGTGCCCAGCGCCTCGCTGGCCTCCAGCTCGTAGCCGACGACCTCGAGGTCCGTGCCGCCCTGCAGCACCACGTCGACGACAGTGCCGAGGTCACGACCGTTGTCGGTGAGCACCCGGTCGCGCAGCACATCGGCCTTGCGGGCCTGCTTGCGTGGTGCAAGCTCCTTGGTGGGGACCATGACGTCGGGGTCGGGGATCATCACCGCATCGCGGCCGACACCGTGCACGCCCTCCCAGGGCAGCGAGTCCTTCCGCGCGCGGCTGAACAGCCGCGGGTTGCGCAGCGTGAAGCCGGCGATGCTGCCGCCGGATCGTTCGAACACGACGTCCTTGATCTCACCCACGAACTCGCCGCCCAGCGTCACAACCGGCTGCCCGGAGAGCTCCCGAGCCCGCAGCAGCCGCTGCCGCGTCGTCACTGCTCACCCCGTCGGGCCGAGTCGCCGAGCCCGATGACACCGCCCCGGCGGCGCCTGCGCTGGACCACCACGGCCACTGCCAGGAGCGCCATGAGGGCGATCACTACGATTATGACCCAGACCCACCAGTCCACCGCTGCCTCCTCGTCACGACCCTTGCGCGTACGGTAATCCTGCCATCGAGGCTGCTCTCCCGCAGTCGACGGGACGAGGGGTAAAGTCGGTCTTACCGGACCGGGAACCGGGTTTGCCACAGTCGCGTTGAACCCGGTGACGGTGTCCGCACGTCCCACTCAGGAGGACCCACGGTGCTCACGAGCAGCAACCCCGCGTTCCGCAACCTGCCCAGCTCGGGCGGGTATGCGGGCTTCAACTCGGCACCGGCCGGCTTCCCGGGCGCGCAGCCCGGGCAACGGCCCGCCGGCGCGCCGCCCACCGTCGAGCGACCGATGACCCTCGACGACGTCGTGACCAAGACCGCCATGACCCTCGCCGTCCTGATGGCGACGGGTGGGGTCACCTACTTCATCGGCCCCGCCGCGTGGGGTCTCGCGTTGCCGGCAATGATCGTCGGCCTCGTGCTGGCGCTCATCGTCATCTTCAAGAAGGTGGTCAGCCCGCCGCTGATCCTGGCCTACGCCGCCGTCGAGGGCGTCTTCCTCGGCGGTATCAGCGGGTTGATCGGCACCCGGGTCGGCAATCCCGGCATCGTGATCAACGCGATCGTCGGCACGGCCGCGGTCTTCGGCGGCATGCTCGTGGTCTACAAGACCGGGGCGATCAAGGTGACCCCGCGGCTGACCAAGTGGGTCATCGGTGCGCTGATCGGCGCTGTCGGCCTGATGCTGGCCAATCTCGTCGCGGGCTTCTTCACCGACGGCGGCCTGGGCCTCCGTGACGGTGGGCCGCTGGCGATCGGCTTCAGCTTGCTGATGATCGGCATCGCCGCGTTCGTATTCTTGATCGACTTCGACGCGGCCGACCAGGCGATCCGCGCCGGCGCTCCGGAGAAGACCGCCTGGTACATCGCGTTCGGTCTCACCGTCACCTTGGTCTGGCTGTACCTGGAGATCCTGCGACTGCTCTCCTACTTGCAGGGCGAATAGCCGCACCAGCCCACCGATGACGCGGGCCCGGTCCGAGAGTGAACGGACCGGGCCCGCGTCATGGTGGAGAGCTACCTACGACAGCCGGCAGCGTGTCGTAGCCCAGCTGCATTGCGCGGCGAGATCGTCGGGCCGGACGTCGACCAGCGAACCCTTGCCGGCTCGGCCGATCGGGGAGCGGGTCGCGGCGACGATCACTGCGTCAGGCATGGGAATTCCTTCTCGCGACCGATGATGCAGCTCCGACCTTACGGCGCGACACCGCTCAACCGCTCCGTCACGCGACGCAGCCCACGGTCGGCGCTCGCCGCCATCCGGCGCGGCCACCAACCCGCGCCGACGACGGCCGAGCGGGTCGGGGCGGGCGGCACCGCCCCGCCACCCCAGACCCCGAGCGCAGAGCATAACGCCGGCAGCAGCACTGAGCAGGCCGCCTCGTAGCCGGCTGCTGAGGGGTGCAGGCCATCCCGGGTACTGAACAGCGCTTCCGGCCGGCTGAGAAACTCCGGGGCAAGCAGGTCGGCCAGCGGGACGGGGTGGCCCCCTGCCTGGTTTACGGCATCGCGCTGCAGCCGCGCGAGCGTGATGCTCCAGGCCCGGACGAAACCGCGCAGCGGCTGCGGTATCGGGCGCACCACGCCCAGATCCGGGCAGGTCCCGACCACCACGGCGGTGCCTGCCGCGCGCAGC
Organism: Pseudonocardiaceae bacterium; assembly: GCA_009377865.1. GTDB lineage: Bacteria > Actinomycetota > Actinomycetes > Mycobacteriales > Pseudonocardiaceae > WHSY01. The sequence continues at coordinate 19,700 of WHTH01000060.1, forward strand.
TTGGCGACCGCCGACCCGAGCAACGTTGCCGAGGTGGCCGGCGGTATCCGATCACGGATGTCGTTGGGGCCCACCATGATCAGTGCGGCGACCGGCGGGGACAGCAGTGCGGCGCGCAGCTGCTCGTCGAGCCTGCGGCTGCTGGATCCGCTGATCGCGTAGGTGTCGAGCTGTACCGGCCTGCCGGCCTCCTCGGCGAGATTGCGGGCCAGCAGTACCCCGGGCAGCTCCTCGGGGCCATCGACCCCGAGACCCGCAGCCGTCGAGTCCCCGATCACGGCCAGCGTCAGGATGTCGGTGCCGGTATCGATGCTTCGACCCTGCAAGCAGGTCTCGGTGGCGAACTGGGCCGGGGGCTGTGGCCCCGCTCCTCTCGGCGTGTAGACCCCGTCGGCACGAAACGGCGCCCACCCGGGAACCGCCATGACCCGCTGGGTATTGCGGGTCTGCCGGGTCAGCGTCCCGTAGGCGGCAACCGACAACCCGCCGACAGCGCCCGCCAGCACCGCCGTCGCCCGTAACGTCGCCCGCATCGCCCACTCCCTCTGCCGCGCCACAGCGATCCTTCCCCCTCCTGGAGACGTATCGTGGCCATCTCCGCTTCCCTTACACCGTCATGGCTTCATGGCGTTATCAGGCACAGCTCGGTGCGGCGGGGCAACTGGCCGTGCACCACCCGGATACCCTTCTGACGGCGCGATCCGCCCATGACCAGGGAGGCTGCCGGTGCAGTACGCCGAGCACATCATCGACACTATCGGCGGTACCCCGTTGGTCAGGCTCAACTCGGTGGCCGAGGGGATATCGTCGCTGGTGCTCAGCAAGGTGGAGTACTTCAACCCAGGATCCAGCGTCAAGGATCGTATCGCGCTGCGCATGGTCGAGGGCGCCGAGGCGTCCGGTGCGCTGCGACCGGGCGGCACCATCGTCGAGCCGACGAGCGGCAATACCGGGGTCGGGCTGGCGATGGTGGCGCAGCGCAAGGGATACCGGTGCCTGTTCGTGAGCCCGGACAAGGTCAGCGACGACAAGACCAACGTGCTGCGCGCGTACGGCGCCGAGGTCGTCGTGTGCCCCACGGCGGTCCCGCCGGAGCACCCGGAGAGCTACTACCGGGTCTCCGACCGGTTGGTCACCGAGGTCGACGGCGGCTGGAAGCCCGATCAGTACTCGAACCCGGACAACCCCGCCAGCCACTACTACGGGACGGGGCCGGAACTGTGGGAGCAGACCGCCGGCCGGATCACGCATTTCGTCGCCGGGATCGGCACCGGGGGCACCATCTCGGGCATCGGTCGTTACCTCAAGGAGGTCAGCGACGGGCGGGTGCGCGTCATCGGCGCCGACCCGGAGGGATCGGTGTTCTCCGGTGGCACCGGCCGTCCCTACCTGGTCGAGGGAGTCGGCGAGGACTTCTGGCCGGAAACCTACGACCGGGGGATCTGCGACGAGATCGTGGCCATCTCGGATTCCGACTCGTTCAAGATGACGCGCCGCCTCGCGGAGGAGGAGGCCTTGTTGGTGGGCGGGTCGTGCGGGATGGCGGTCGTCGCCGCGCTGCGGGTCGCGCGGCAGGCGGCCCGTGACGACGTCGTGGTGGTG
>WHTH01000035.1 GCA_009377865.1 Pseudonocardiaceae bacterium
CTAGCGTCCGCATCCGTGATCGTTGACGTGTTGCTGCTGCTGGCGGTGGTGCTCGGGCCGGCGGTGCTGCCGGTGCTGGTGCGGACCCCGCGGCTACGTCCCCGTCCCCGGCCGCGCCGGTCGCGTGGCCGTCACCGCGCGTTGGTGCTCGTCTCAGTGGGGGCGGCGTGACCGGGCCGACCTACCCGTCCACGCCCTACGTGCAGCGGCTGACACCCGCGAACGGGTGGCACGGGCAGCTGATCCGCGACCAGCACGGGCGCATCGACGTGATCGTGGCCGTGCGCATCGGGCCGACCTGGACCGACGCGGTCGCCATCGCAGGCGAGGACCGGGTGGTCGCCCTGCGCCACCGCACCGATGAAGACCGGTTGATCCTCCCGACCGAGCCGACAGCGGAGCGGGCGGCGGTGTGGCGGCGTGACGGGCGCGCCGAGGACGTCCTCGCCGAGCTGCTCGACCTGCCCACCGGTTGAGCTGAGCGCGTCCCCCCATCCCGCTCCTGCCCGCGCTCCCGGTGGCCGGCCGGTCCCGATCACCCGCCCGGCGAGGGGTTCGATGCCTCAGGTGTAGAGGTGGATGCGTTCGCCCTGGGCGCCGAAGACGCCGGTCAGCTCGACGGGCTGTCGATAGCGCCGGACCAGTGTGGTGTCCAGGTCGTGAACACGGCTACTTCGCCGGGTTCGGTGATGTGGTCGTCGTCGCCGAGGAGCAGGCGCAGCCGGCCGCTGATGACGTAGAGCCAGTCGTGTCCTTCATGCACGGGTAGTCGGCGGAGCGGCGTGCGTCGTGTGGCGCTGATGTCGATCCGACGTCGAGACCGCGGGTCGAGGCCAGCCTCTCGGTCAGCGCACGACCGCGAGGCCTCGGTCCGCGGCAGCGTCAAGGTCACGCTGCCTACGCGGCCGAACGAGGGCGTCGGCGAGATGGAGCGGCCAGCAGCCTCGGTGTCTCACACCCACGCACCCGACCACGGCGGTCCGATAATGATCATGCCCTCGGCGGGTCGACCGTGTCGGGCCGTTGGAGCGGCCATTCATCCGGGCCGGACGCCCGTGGTGACCGCTTGCCAGAACTTCAGAAAAAGTTCAGAATGGTGCGCGTGACGACCGAGGTGCAGTGGAGCGAGTTGCAGCGTGACCCCAAGGGTGTGGCGGCGCTCGCTGACCGGGGTGACGTCCGCGTCAGGCGGCGGGACGGCGTGCCGCTGCTGCTCGTCCGCGAGGACAGTGCGACTTCCTCTGCTGAGGGTGCGCTGACCGCGGCGCGGGCGCTCCGCAACGCGTTGGTCCACCTATCGGTGGAGGAGGCTGTCGACGCGCTGACCGAGGAGTTTCCCTGGGCTGATCTGCTCCCCGAGGCGGATCGGCGCCGGTTCACCACCGACTTCGTCCGCGCCGTCCAGGCGTCTGCCGAGTTGGGCCGATGGGTGGTCCTGGCGCAGGTTCTCGTCGAGTGGAAGGCCACCGCCGCGATCCATACGGACCCAGCACTCGTCGACGAGCTGGCCCGGCCGCTCGACGCGGACTTCGGGCCGGTTCCGGCGCCGGACGGGTCCTGACCGTTGCCGGCGAAGCGCGGCGACCGTGTCGCCCCTCCGGCTCGTCCGGGCGGTTGGGAGGCGCGCTTTGCCACATCGGAGGCCGCCCAGCGATGGTTGGACCAGCTCGTAGCGCTGCCGAGGCGCTCGACCAACACGGCCCGCGACCTGCATGAGCTCAGCATGCTCACCGCGTTGGCCTGCCGGCGTGTCAGCGCCGGCGAGTCGGAGCCGGTGGCGTTGGGGCAGGCGAAGGTGGCGCCCCTGTTCGCAGGGGCCAGCGAGCGGTGACTTCGACCCAGCACTGGGTGAAGCGGCCGCGGCGGCTGGCCCAGCGCTGGGCGGCCTGGGCCGCCCGCTGCAGCTGTTCCAGGTCGGCGGGCGTGGCGTCGGGAGCCGAGTCGTCGAGGGCGGCGTGAACGCGCGCGCCAACGTAGCGGGCGAGTTCGTCGTAGGCCATGTCCACCCGGTCGGCCCGCTGCGCGACGACGTCGACGAAGCCCGCGTCGGCCACCAGCCCTGCCAGGACACTGCCCATGAACGGATCACCACCGGCGCGGCGTCGCAGCAGATAGTGCCCCTCGAGTGCCTGCTCGACTTCCTCGTCGAACGGGTCGAGCTGAGCATGGCTCCAGTCGGAGCTGGATACGGCGACGACACCGCCAGGGCGCAGCACCCGGCCGAACTCGACGAGCGCACGAACGGGGTCGGCGAGGTGTTCGAACACCGCGTGTGCGAACACCACATCAACATTGCGGTCGGCGACCGGAAGATCGTAGGCCGAACCTTGCTCGAACTCGACGTTGGTCGCACCGGCCGCGCGCGCTCCTTCCCGGGCCAGCGCGACCTGGGAGTCCTCCCGATCGACCCCCAGCACCGACACGGTGGGCGCGGCCTGGGCCAGCCCGGCGGTGATGCTGCCCGGCCCGCAGCCCACATCCACCAGCCGAGCTGCGTGCGCGAGGAACGGGAGCACGAACGCCGCCCGGTCCCCAGCCTTGCGCCGGCCCATCATCGACAGCACATCGTCGCTCCACCCCGGAGCGTAGCCTTCGCGCTGCTCCATCAGACCTCCAAGTTCACGCCCGAGCGGCGCCTAGAGCTGGCGACGCGTGCCCTCCCAGCTCCATAACGGCTGAAGATGTCGAGACCATGCTCAAGGACTCCAGCAGCAGGTCCACTAGGCCCTCGTCACGTGGGGATCGATCTTCTCCTCCAGGAGCCGCCGCCGACTTCGACCATCTGGTTACTGTCAGCCTCGGCAAGCCCACACACACAACCACCCCCTACGTCGCGACTTCCTCAGTTGACTCTCCTGAGCTCGTTTTACGCCTCCGGGCTAAACGACGACGCAATCCCGCTCAAGGATCCATTCTGGGACGGCTCTGCCCTGGCGCGGGAGGGCGGGCGTGTCGCTGTTCGGGATTCTCGGGGTGCCGGGAGAGGATGGTCCGCACGATCGGTTGGCCGGGGAAGGAGTACGGAGATGTCTTTGCCGACCTGTCTGCAGAGCAGTGCCAAGCGGCCCTGGTCAAAGCGGGGGAATCGCGCCGGCACCGGTCCGAGGTGCTGGATCGGGTGAAGTCCGGCGAGATCAGTTTCGCCGACCTGTTGAGCCAGGCGGGCACCGACGCTGTCGTCGGCAAGACCAAGGTATTGACCGCTTTGCGCAGCGTGCCGGGGATCGGCGCGGTCAAGGCGGGCGAGCTGATGGACTCGGCCAGTATCGCCGGGAACCGCAAGCTGGCCGGGCTCGGTTCCCGGCAACGCGAGGCGCTGCTCAGCGCCATACAGTGACGCGGCCAGACCCGGTCAGACGTCTTCGTCGGAGTCTGGCGGTGGGGTCGCGTAGGGGCCGCAGCCCGGCCAGACTGGGTGACGGCCTGCCGGACGGTGATGGCGGTCTTGGGGTGCTGGTCCTCGTCGACCTGGCGCTGCAGCTTCGTCAGCGCCTTCTCGGCCGCGTCGTAGCTCTTGGCGGTCTCGCGGACGTACCGCGGCTTGCTCGTGAGCGGGTCCGTGCCGGCGTAAACGACGGCGCGCCAGGAGCCGCTCGGTAGCTGCTCGATGTAGCCGCGAGAGCGGCGCTTACGGGGCGGCATGGGATGAGAGTAGAGCCGCTCATCCCCACGACCCATCCCACGAAACGCGGGAGATGGCCTAGCACGTCGCTGCTGGTCAGAGGTGGTGCCCCCGGCAGGATTCGAACCTGCGCTCCCGCCTCCGGAGGGCGGTGCTCTATCCCCTGAGCTACGGGGGCGCGCCGCAGTTGCGGCAACACCGGGAAGCCTACCGCACAGCCGCGATGACCCGTCAGGGCACCGGAAGCGGCTCGGCGCCCCGCTCGGCCAGCAGCTGCTTCATGTAGTCGCTCTCCATGGTCTGGGCGGTGAGCATCTGCCCGGCCAGGTTGCGCACCTGCGGCACCTCGGCATGCTGCTGGGCGTACCGCGCCATCGGCACCCCGCCCTGGTGGTGGCGCAGCATGAGCTGCAGGAACAGGATGTCGAACTCCCGGCCGGACGCGTGACGCAGCTCCTCCAGCTGCTGCGGCGACGCCATCCCGGGCATGGTCTCGACACCACCATGCCCGTGACCGTGCCCCGACATCCACGTCATGCGGTTGCCCGCCGGCAGCGGCGGGGCGTCCCACAGGCTCAGCCAGCCCTGCATCCTGCCGATCTGCTCGAGCTGGGCGAACTCGATGTCGAAGGCCAGCGGTTGGATGGCCGGATCGGTGCTGCGCTCGGCCACGAGGGAGGCCATGAGCGCCGCCTGACGATGGTGCACGCTCATGTCCTGCGCGAACCCGATGTCGACGGTGCCGGGCGCCGGTTCCGAAGACTCGCTCGGCGAGACGAGCAACCCGACCGAGGCGCCGAGCAGCAGCACCGCGAGCAGTGTGCCGGTGATGACGACCACTCGCATCCAGCCCGGGCGGGTGCCACCGGTGTACTCAGTGCTCATCCCCGGCTCAGCCCCCGCCCATCGGGCCGGCACCACGTCCGCCGCTGTAGTCCATTCCGACGGCGCCGGGGCCGGGTGGCGCCGGGTTGAACGGCGGCGGGTCGGCCGGGTCGAAGTTCTCGACGGGAATCTCGCAGGTAGCCCCGACCTCGGGGTAGGTGTACTGGTTCAGGCGCAGCGCGGTGATGAACTGGTCGATGCGGGGATCGGACGCGGAGTCGACCTTGAGCTGGTGGCCCCAGGACTGCAGCGAGACCGGTGAGTCCAGGCCGGGGTAGGGCGACAGCATCGTGTAGGACTGGCCCTCGACCCGCTCGCGCAGCGACGCCAGCGCCTCCCCCGACACCTGCTGCGGGTTGTAAGTGATCCAGACCGCGCCGTGCTCGAGCGAGTGCACCATGTTCTCGGTGCGCACCGGCTGCTCGTAGACCGCGCCGTCGCAGGCGGCCCAGATCGCGTCGTGCGGCCCGCCGAACGGCGGTGACCGGTCGTAGGCCACCCGCTGATCCGGTGCCACGTGCCTGGAGCCCTCGTAATCCTTGATCGTCACGCCGGGGATCTGCCGGGACGGGTCCTGGTTCTCGGCGGTCGGGGTGTACGGCGCGAGGGCCTCGCGCTGGTCACGCCCCTCGTCGAAGCGCATGTACAGGAAACCGAAGACGGCCCCCGCGAAGATCACGATGGCGACCACCGCGGCGATGGTGGGCCAGGGCGTGGGCCTGGTCGCCTTCATCACCGAGCGCACGTTGCGCGCCGACTTGCTGTTCTTTCCGCTGGGCATACTTCGTGAACCCTCGCTCGCAGGCTCGCAGGTCGGCCGCTGCACAGTGCGGCCCGCCGGTCAACCGCCAGTCTAGGGAAGCACCCGGAGCGGGCGGCGGCCGCACCGGCTGGCGGGCCGCCTGGCTGCTCTCCTTAGACTCTGGGGGGTGACCCCTGCCGCGCTCGCCGACATGGTCCGCACCGTCGCCCACGACGTGCTGGCCGACCGCGGACTGGACACGTCGATGCTGCCCGCCGCGATCACCGTCGCACGCCCGCGCAACCCCGAGCACGGCGACTACGCGACCGCGATCGCGCTGCAGACCGGCGGCGTCGCCTCCCGTGAGTTCGCGGGATGGCTGGCCGAGGCGCTGCGCGGTGCCGAGGGGTTGCGCTCGGCCGAGGTCGCCGGACCGGGCTTCCTCAACCTTCGGCTGGCCACCGGTGCGCAGGCCCGGATCGTCGACGAGGTCCTCATTGCCGGTGAGAGCTACGGCACAGCCGGCATGCCGGTGGGGTTCGACCCGCAGCACGTCGCGGCCCGCACCCGAACAGGCACCATGGTGGCGATGACTGAACTGGTCGAGACACTTGGCGCCGATGCCGCCCGCTATGCAGCGCTGCGCTGCTCGCCCGGCGTGCCGGTCGACGTCGAGCGGTGGTCGCGGCGCACCGACGGCAACCCGCTGTTCGTCGTGCAGTACGCGCACTCCCGGCTCGCCGCGCTCGACCGCAACGCCGCCGAGCTGGGCGTCACCGCCGAAGGGGCCGACGTCAGCCTGCTGCGCCACGAGCGGGAGGGCGCCCTGATCGCCACCCTGGCCGAGTTCGGCCGGACCGTCACGCAGGCGGCGCAGCGCGGCGAACCGCACCGGATCGCCCGCTACCTGGAGCAGCTCGCCGGCACCTTCCACGAGTTCTCCGACAGCTGCCGGGTACTGCCGATGGGCGACGAGGCACCGGGCCCGCGCCACCGCGCCCGGCGCGCACTGTGTCACGCCACCCGCCAGGTGCTGTCCAACGGCCTGCGGCTGCTCGGCATCACCGCACCGGAGCGGATGTGATGGCCCATCCCGCCGGTCCCCGGCACGCCGACGTGGTGGCGCGCCCCGGGACCGCAGGCCCCCGTCCGGCCGATCCCGGCGCGCTCGACGTGCTGCCCCCGCAGGTCTGGCCGCGCGGCGCGCTGCGCGGCCACGACGGGGTGGTGCGGCTGGCCGGTGTCGACGTCCGCGAGCTCGCCGAGACGTACGGCACGCCACTGTTCGTCATCGACGAGCACGATTTCCGCAGCCGCTGCGCCGAGCACGCCGCCGCGTTCGGCGCACCGGCGCGGGTGCACTACGCCGGCAAGGCGTTCCTGAGCACCGAGATCGCGCGCTGGGTCGCCGCCGAAGGGCTCGGCCTCGACGTGTGCAGCGGCGCCGAGCTCGCCGTCGCGCTGTATGCGGGGTTCCCCGCCGAGCGGATCGCGCTGCACGGCAACAACAAGTCGACGGCCGAGCTCGACGCGGCGCTCGAGGCGGGTTTGGGCGCGATCGTGCTGGACTCGTTCTACGAGGTCGCCCGGCTCGGCGATCTCGCGCGACGCCGCGGCGTGGTCGCCCCCGTGCTGGTACGCGTGACGGTCGGGGTCGAGGCACACACCCATGAATTCATCGCCACCGCACACGAGGACCAGAAGTTCGGCTTCTCGCTGGCGGGTGGTGAGGCTGCTGAGGCGGTGCGACGGGTGTTCAAGGCCGGCGGCCTGGCGCTGATCGGGCTGCACAGCCACATCGGCTCGCAGATCTACGACGCGAGTGGGTTCGAGGTGGCCGCGCACCGGATGGTGGGGCTGCTCGCGGAGATCCGTGACGAGCACGGCGAGGCCGGCGCGGCGGCGGTGTCCGTGCTGGACCTCGGTGGTGGCCTCGGGATCGCCTACACCCCGGAGGACGACCCGACGCCGCCCGCGGTGCTGGCTGAGCAGCTCCGGTCGATCGTGGACGTCGAGTGCCGCTCGGCAGGGCTTGCGACGCCGGTGATCGCCGTCGAGCCGGGCCGGGCGATCGTGGGGCCGGGTACCGTGACGCTCTACGAGGTCGGCACCATCAAGGACGTGACGCTGCGTGATCCCGGGCAGGGTTATGCCGGGCAGGCCCGCCGTTTCGTCTCGGTCGACGGCGGGATGAGCGACAACGTGCGAACCGCGCTCTACGACGCCCGCTACGACTGCCGGCTGGTCTCGCGCAGCTCGCAGTCCGGCGCGGCGATGTCGCGGGTGGTCGGCAAGCACTGCGAGACCGGCGACGTGGTGGTGCGCGACAGCTGGCTTCCCGCCGACATCGCCCCCGGTGACCTGCTCGCCGTCGCAGCGACCGGCGCCTACTGCTACTCCATGTCGAGCCGCTACAACATGCTGCCCCGTCCCGCGGTGGTCGCGGTGCGCGACGGGACCCACCGGCCGCTGCTGCGCCGCGAGACGATGGCCGACCTGCTGTCGCTGGACGTGTCGTGAAGCCGGCGCCCGGGCGGGCCATCGGCGTCGCGCTGCTGGGCTGCGGCACCGTCGGGGGCGAGGTGGTGCGGTTGCTCACCCAGCAGGCCGGCGAACTCGAGGCCCGGGTCGGGGCACCGGTGCGGCTGGCGGGCATCGCGGTGCGCCGGCCCCACCGTCACCCGGACGTGCCGCAGGACCTGCTCACCACCGAGGCCTCGGAGCTGGTGACCCGCGACGACGTCGACGTGGTCGTCGAGGTGATCGGCGGCATCGAGCCGGCGCGGTCGCTGCTGCTCGCCGCGCTGCGCGCCGGCCGGGGTGTGGTCACCGCCAACAAGGAGCTGCTCGCCGAGCAGGGTGCCGACCTGTTCGCCGCCGCCGACGCGTCGGGCGCCGACCTGTACTTCGAGGCGGCCGTGGCCGGCGCGATCCCGCTGCTGCGCCCGTTGCGCGAGTCGCTGGCCGGTGACCGCATCAGCCGCATCACCGGCATCGTCAACGGCACCACCAACTACATCCTCTCCGCGATGGACGCCTCCGGCGCCGGCTACGCCGAGACGCTCCAGGAGGCCAGCCAGCTCGGCTACGCCGAGGCCGACCCCTCCGCGGACGTGGACGGCTACGACGCCGCCTCCAAGGCCGCGATCCTCGCATCGCTGGCCTTCCACACCCGCGTGACCAGCGCGGACGTGCACCGCGAGGGCATCGCCGAGCTCAACGCGACCGACGTCGCAGCAGCCCGGCAGCTGGGGCGGACGGTCAAGCTGCTGGCCATCTGCGAGCGCATCTCGGAGCCGGACGGCTCGGGCGGGGTGACCGAGTCGGTCTCGGCCCGGGTGTACCCGGCGATGATCCCGCTGTCGCACCCGCTGGCCGGGGTCAGCGGCGCCTACAACGCGGTGTACGTGGAGGCCGACGCGGCCGGCGCGTTGATGTTCTACGGCCAGGGCGCCGGCGGCGCGCCGACGGCCAGCGCGGTCCTCGGTGATCTCGTCGCGGTGGCCCGCAACCGGGTGGCCGGCGGTCACGGCCCCCGCGAGTCCGCCTACGCGGAGCTGCCGGTGCGCACGATGGGGGAGACCCCGACCAGTTACCACGTCAGTCTCGACGTGACCGATCGTCCGGGTGTGCTGGCCCAGGTGGCGCAGGTGTTCGCCGAGCACGGGGTGTCGATCTCGGTGGTCCGGCAGGCCGAGCACGCCGACGAGGACGACATGGCGATCCGGCGCCCGCGCGGAGCCAGCCTGGTGATCGTGACACACATCGCTTCGGACGCCGCGCTGCGCTCCACGGTCGACAAGGTCGCCGGCCTCGACGCCGTGCGTGAGGTGGTCAGCGTGATGCGGGTGGAGGGCGAGGTGTCGTGAGCCGGTTGCTCAGCGCGCCTGCCTGGCCAGGTGTCATCGGTGCCTACGGCGAGCGGATCGGGCTGCCCACCGACCACACCGACCACACCGACCACACCGTCGTCACGCTCGCCGAGGGCGGCACGCCGCTGTTGCCCGCCGAGTACCTCTCGGCCAGCACCGGATGCGAGGTGCTGCTCAAGGTCGAGGGAGCCAACCCGACCGGCTCGTTCAAAGACCGCGGCATGACCGTCGCGGTCACCGACGCGCTCGCCCGTGGTGCCCGTGCGGTGCTCTGCGCGTCCACCGGCAACACCTCCGCCTCCGCGGCGGCATATGCCGCCAAGGCGGGGCTGAGCAGCGCCGTACTGGTGCCGCAGGGCAAGATCGCGCTGGGCAAGCTCGCCCAGGCGACCGCCTACGGCGCGCGGATTCTCGCCGTGGACGGCAACTTCGACGACTGCCTGGAACTGGCGCGCAAGACCGCGGCCGACTACCCGGTCACGGCGCTGGTGAACTCGGTCAACCCGCTGCGGCTGCACGGTCAGAAGAGCGCCGCCTTCGAGGTGTGCGACGTGCTGGGCCGCGCGCCCGACGTGCACTGCCTTCCCGTTGGCAACGCCGGCAACATCACCGCCTACTGGATGGGCTACACCGAATACCACGCCGACGGGCTGATCACCTCGGTGCCGCGGATGTTCGGCTTCCAGGCCGCCGGTGCTGCACCGCTGGTGCACGGCTATCCGGTGCCGGCGCCCGAGACGATCGCCACCGCGATCCGGATCGGCAGCCCCGCCTCCTGGACCGGGGCGATGCGGGCCCGCGACGAGTCCGGCGGGCTGTTCGACGCGGTCACCGACGAGCAGATCCTCGAAGCCTACCGGCTGCTCGCCGCTCGCGAGGGGGTCTTCGTCGAGCCCGCCTCGGCTGCCTCCGTGGCCGGGCTGCTGGCGGTCGCCGGTGACGGTCGGCTGCCGGCCGGCTCGCTGGTGGTGTGCACGGTGACCGGCCACGGCCTCAAGGATCCCGACACCGCGCTGCAGGACGTCCCGGTGCCAGAGCCGGTGCCCGTCGACCCCGGCGCCGTCGCCGCCGCCCTGGAGCTCTCGTGAGTGGCGCTTCGCGCCCTGAGAGTGGCGATGCGGAGCTGCGGCTCGCCGCCGGCCAGCAGAGCCACTCACGACCTGTCCACAGGGTGCGGGTGCGGGCGCCGGCGTCGACCGCGAACCTCGGGTCGGGATTCGATGCGCTCGGGATGGCGCTGGCGTTACACGATGAGGTCGAGTTCGAGGTCGTCGATGGCGGGTTGTGCATCGAGATCGAGGGCGAGGGGGCCGGGCACGTTCCCACTGACGAGCGACACTTGGTTGTGCGCGCGCTGCGCGTCGCCTGCGAGCACATCGGGTTCGAGCCGCCGGGCCTGCGGTTGCGCTGCCGCAATCGCATCCCGCACTCGCGGGGGCTGGGCTCGTCGGCTGCCGCCATCGTCTCCGGGGTGCTCGCGGGTTACGCGCTCGCCGGCATCGAACCGGATGACGCGGTGCTCGAAATCGTCGCCGGCTTCGAGAAGCACGCCGACAACGCTGCGGCGTGCCTGTTCGGGGGTCTGGCCATCGCGTGGTCGAGTGAAGACGGTTTTCACGCCACCCGGGTCGAGCCCCACCCATCACTGGCTCCCGTAGTGCTGGTGCCCGAGCAGACCTCCTCCACCCAGGCGAGCCGCGGCCTGCTTCCGGCGCAGGTGCCCCACGCCGATGCCGTGTTCGCGGTGGGCCGCGCGGCACTGGCCGTCCACGCGCTGTCCCAGGCACCCGCGCTGCTGTTCGCGGCGCTCGACGACCGGTTGCATCAGCCTTACCGTCGAGCAGCCTATCCGGCGACCGGCGAGTTGATCGATGAGTTGCGCGCCGCCGGGGTGCCCGCTGCGGTGTCGGGTGCCGGACCCACGGTGCTCGCGTTGCCGGGCCTCGCGTCGCCGGGGGCCGGATCGTCGCGGAATTCCGGGCTGCCCGCCGACGTTGACACGATCGGATTCACGACACACCAGCTCGACGTCGACCGCACCGGCGCCACGGTGCAAGCCCTGACGGGGTCGTGAGGGGCTCCGTCAAGACTGATCCGGTCCCATGCGGATCGGCGTCTGTTGCGACACGGACCCGGGTTGTTGCCGCCGGCGCGCTGGACGTCTAGTCTCGGTGGTGTTCAGACACCGCGCGTACGGACGCCGGTGCCGAGTCCGGGACCTCTCGCCCGGGCACCTTTCTCCCCGTCGTCCGGGATCCACCGTCGCGGGTAGGCAGGCACCGACCGTCGCCGGTTGTCGAACCCGTCCCATGCCGGCCGCCCCGTCGTCCCTTGTCGGGTCGGCCCGCATCGGAAAGGCGCCGTCCCGCGTCCCGCCGGCGGCGAACACGCTGGCACGGGTGACTGCCCGAGCCGGTCAGGAAGGACCTGCGTGAGCGACACTGATCTCCTGAGTAGCGACGTTACGGGCGCTGCTCCCTCCGATGACCGCCCCCCCGACAGCAACTCCCGGTCGGATACTGCCGCCGGCGAGCAGTCCGACACCGTGCCCAACAGCAACGGCACCCCACCGCGGCGTCGCGGCGGTCTTTCCGGGATGGTCCTGGCCGAGCTGCGCGAGCTCGCTGGCGAGCTGGGCGTCTCCGACACCTCGGGGATGCGCAAGGGCGACCTGATCGCGGCCATCAAGGAGCGTCAGGGCCCGGGTACTGGGCGCCGTGGCGGCCCTGGCCGTGCCGAGCAGCTGGCACTCGAGGACAACGCGGGCTCGAAGACCGCTGACTCCGCAACCGAGCCGACATCGGGTCCGTCGCAACCCCCGACGTCGGCACCGGAGCAGCAGGCCACCGCGCCCGGCACCGAGCCGCGGCGCCAAGAATCTGATGGCGGTGACACCGTGCCCGGTAACGGGCAGCCCGGCCAAAATGGTGGGGACCGCTCCCGCAACCGTCGTCGCCGCTCCGGGGGCCGTGGCGACGGCGGACGCCCCGATGGCGACCAGGGTGGCCAGGGCAGCCAGAACCAGGGCAACCAGAACCAGGGCAACCAGAACCAGGGCAACCAGAACCAGGGCAACCAGAACCAGGGCAGCCAGAACCAGAACAACGGGCCCCGCGATGACGACGACGATGGCGGTCGCCGTCGCGGCCGCCGGTTCCGGGACCGCAACCGGCGCAATCGCGGCGAGCGTGGCGACCGGCGCGACGGTGGGGGGGACCTGGAGGTCCGCGAGGACGACGTCCTGCTCCCGGTCGCAGGGATCCTCGACGTGCTGGACAACTACGCGTTCGTCCGCACCTCGGGCTACCTTTCCGGGCCCAACGACGTGTACGTCTCGCTCTCACTGGTGCGCAAGCACGGGTTGCGCCGGGGTGACGCGATCACCGGTGCGGTACGTCAGCCCCGTGAAGGTGAGCAGCAGCGGCAGAAGTTCAACCCGCTGGTGCGGGTGGACTCCATCAACGGTCTGGACACCGAGGCGGCGAAAGGGCGCCCCGAGTTCATGAAGCTGACGCCGCTGTACCCGAACGAGCGGCTGCGGCTGGAGACCGAGTCACACCTGCTCACGACCCGCGTGATAGATCTGGTGATGCCGATCGGCAAGGGCCAGCGCGCGTTGATCGTCTCGCCGCCCAAGGCGGGCAAGACGATGGTGCTGCAGTCGATCGCGAATGCCATTACCACAAACAACCCGGAATGCCACCTGATGGTCGTCCTCGTCGACGAGCGGCCGGAGGAGGTCACCGACATGCAGCGGTCGGTGAAGGGTGAGGTCATCGCCTCCACCTTCGACCGCCCGCCGTCGGACCACACCTCCGTGGCGGAGCTGGCCATCGAGCGCGCCAGGCGGCTGGTCGAGATGGGCCACGACGTCGTCGTGCTGCTCGACTCGATCACCCGGCTGGGCCGGGCCTACAACCTGGCAGCACCGGCGTCCGGCCGGATCCTATCGGGTGGTGTCGACTCCACCGCGCTCTACCCGCCGAAGCGGTTCCTCGGTGCGGCGCGCAACATCGAAGAGGGCGGCTCGTTGACGATCTTCGCCACGGCGCTGGTGGAGACCGGCTCGGCAATGGACACGGTGATCTTCGAGGAGTTCAAGGGCACCGGCAACTCCGAGCTCAAGCTCGACCGCAAGATCGCCGACAAGCGGGTCTTCCCGGCGGTCGATGTGGACGCGTCGAGCACCCGCAAGGAGGAACTGCTGCTGTCCCCCGACGAGATGGCGGTGACCCACAAGCTGCGGAGGGTGCTGTCAGCGCTGGACGATCAGCAGGCTCTGGAGCTGGTGCTCGACCGGCTGCGCAAGAGCCGGACCAACATCGAATTCCTGATGCAGGTCGCCAAGACCACCCCCGGTGGCAACGGCGACGAGTGACGCGCCTGGCGGCGCACCCGAATCGGTAGACACTGCGGAACATCGCGCCGCCACCAGGCGTTGCAGGCCCTGCTAGCTTGTCTGGCAGACTAAACAGCCGAGCCTGGGCACCGGTTCACCTCGCTCGTGGCAAGCGGGGACCCGGCGCCATGAGGAGAGGACTGCATGAAGAGCGGAATCCACCCCGAGTACATCGACACGCAGGTCACCTGCAACTGCGGGAACACGTTCACGACCCGCAGCACCAAGAGCAACGGCAGCATTCACGTCGAGATATGCGCGAACTGCCACCCGTTCTACACGGGCAAGCAGAAGATCCTCGACACCGGTGGCCGGGTGGCGCGCTTCGAGCAGCGCTACGGCAAGCGCCGGAAGTAAGACCTCACGCGGCGCGCCCGTCCCTGCCGGGGCGGGCGCCCGTCATGAGCTGCACGGGGAGAACAAGGTGGACACCGCGGCGGTGCAGGCGTTGCTTGCCGAGCACGCCGAGCTGGAGCGCCAGCTCGCCGATCCCGAGCTGCACGCCGATCAGGGCACCGCGCGGAAGGTGGGCCGGCGCTACGGCGAGCTCAGCCGGATCGTGCGCACGGTCCGTGAGCTCGACACCGCCCGGATCGATCTCGACGCAGCCCGCGAGCTGGCCGCGCAGGATCCCGACTTCGCGGCCGAGGCCGATGCGCTCGCCGCCCGCGTCCCCGAACTGGAGCGCGAGCTCGGCGAGCTGCTGCTGCCGCATGACCCGCACGATGACGACGACGTCGTGATGGAGATCAAGTCGGGGGAGGGCGGTGCCGAGTCGGCGCTGTTCGCCGGGGATCTGCTCCGGATGTACCTGCGCTACGCCGAGCGTCACGGCTGGCGGGCCGAGGTGCTCGGCGCCACCGAGGCCGAGCTCGGCGGCGTCAAGGACGTCACGGTGTCGGTCAAGGGCAGCACCGAGTCCGGGGTGTGGGAGCGGTTGAAGTTCGAGGGCGGTGTGCACCGCGTGCAGCGGGTCCCCGTCACCGAGTCGGCCGGCCGCATCCACACGTCGGCGGCAGGCGTGCTGGTCTATCCCGAGCAGGACGATGTCGAGGTCGAGATCGATGACAAGGACCTGCGCACCGACGTCTTCCGCTCCTCGGGCCCCGGAGGGCAGAGCGTGAACACCACCGACTCTGCCGTCCGCATCACTCACCTGCCGACCGGGATCGTCGTGTCCTGCCAGAACGAGAAGTCGCAGATCCAGAACCGGCTCCGCGCGGTGCAGGTGCTGCGTGCCCGGCTGCAGGCCATGGCAGAGGAGGAAGCCGCCGCGAAGGCCGCCGACACCCGGCACTCGCAGGTACGCACCGTCGACCGTTCGGAGCGGGTGCGCACCTACAACTTCCCCGAGAATCGCATCGCCGACCACCGGGTCAACTACAAGGCCCACAACCTCGATGCGGTGCTCGACGGGGACCTCGACGGCGTGCTCGACGCGCTGGTGGCGGCCGACCGCGCGGAGCGGCTGCGCCAGTAGGCTGCAGCGCGTGAGTCGCCAACCCCTGCGGCTGGCCGTACTGGAGGCCGAGCGGATGCTTGCCGATGCCGGGGTCGCCTCCCCCCGCACCGACGCCGAGGTGCTCGCCGCCCACGTGCTGGGCATCGAGCGCGGCCGGCTGCCGCTGGTGCCGCTCGTCGATCCACCGGTGGTCGAGGCGCTTCGCAAGCTCGTGACCGAGCGGGCAAGGCGGGTGCCGCTGCAGCACCTGACCGGCAGCGCCGCGGTCGGGGGGATCGAGGTCGCCGTCGGGCCCGGAGTGTTCGTGCCGCGGCCGGAGACCGAACTGCTGCTGGCGTGGGGGCTGGAGCTGCTCGAGGGCATCAACTCACCGCTGGTCATCGACCTGTGCACCGGTTCGGGCGCGCTCGCGCTGGCCGTGGCCCACGCCCGCCCCGACGCCGAGGTCCACGCCGTCGAGTCCGACCAGGCAGCGCTGAGCTGGGCGCGCCGCAACGCCGATACGCTGGCTGATTCCGGCGACACCGCGATCTGGCTGCATTACGGGGACGTCAGCGACACGGCGCTGCTCACGAAGTTCGACGGGATGGCAGATCTGGTGCTGTGCAACCCGCCCTACGTCCCGCTCAGCGCACAGGTCGCGCCCGAGGTGGCACGGCACGACCCGCACCTGGCTGTCTTCGCCGGTCCCGACGGCCTCGCCGTGATCCCGGACGTGGTTCGCACCGGTGTCCGGTTGCTGCGCGAGGGCGGGGGCATCGCCATCGAGCACGACGACAGCCATGGCGAGGCAGTGCCCGGCCTGCTGGCGCAGCGCCGCGTGCTCACCGACGTCGCCGATCACGCCGACCTCGCCGGCAGGCCGAGGTACGCCACCGCCCGTCGCCGGGTCGCCGATGCTTCGACCCTGCAAGCAGGTCTCAGTACTGATGCTTCGACCCTGCAAGCAGGTCTCAGTACTGATGCTTCGACCCTGCAAGCAGGTCTCAGGCCGGCGTCTCGCTGAGCGTTCCGAGCACCAGGTCCGAGACGGCCTGCATCCCGCTGGCGTTGGGGTGTACCGGGAACGCGGGACGGTTGGGTATAAAGCCCTCCACCCAGCGGGTGAATGGGCCGGCGCAGACGTCGCGGCCCAGCGAGTTCGCGTAGGGGTCGGTGAACAGCGCGCCGTGCGCGTCGGCCTGCTCGGCCATCATCTCGGTGAGCTGGCGCTGGATGCCGTCGAGGTAGGGCACGTCGCCGCGGGCGATCGGCACAAGCGGGAAGCATCCCGTCGTCGGTGGCAGGATGCGCAGATATCCGACGAGCACCACCGTCGCGTCCGGTGAGCGTTCGGTGATGCCCTGCAGCACTCCTGCCAGCTCGGGTGCCGCGGCGTCGATCCGCGCTGCGTACTCGTCGCCGCCCCCGGCCGTGGCCTGCTCGCGGCACGGGTCGCCCTGCGGATCGGTGACGCTGAGCTGGGCGCAAGTCGTGACGATGTCGCCGAATCCGATGTCGTTGCCGACGATGCCGACGGTGACGAGGTCGGTGTCGGGACGCAGCGCGTCGAACTGCGGCGGGTTGACGCCGAGCGGGACGGTCTGCGGCTCGGTCATGTCCTCGGTCACTGCGGCGCTGCAGCTGACGTCGGTGAACTGCTCGACGCCCAGCCCCGTCGCGACCATCGAGGGGTAGTTGCGTGTCGAGCGCGCGCAACCGACCGGATCGGCACGCTGCAGCGGGATGAACGGCCCCGCCGTGAAGGAGTCACCCAACGCCACGTAGTGCTCGATCTCGTCCTGCTGCTGTTGGGCTGTGACCGCGGGTACCGCGAGCAGGGTCATGGTCACCACGCCGATCACGGCGAGCACGCACCGACGCACAACGCGCATCCGTCCCTCCCTCCCTCGGTCGATCGAATCGTGCTAGCACGTTCACGGCCTGTCAACGCTTCGTTCGGCGGTGCACCGTTTTGCCGCGTGCTTGTGCAACGAAGGGCGCCTTCGCGGCGCCGGCAACTCTCCGTACCCCGCCGGACCTGAAATCCTGCGTAGACGGGGTCCGCGCGCCCTGCCGGGACGTGGCCGTAGGCTGCGTGCCCGTGAGCACGGTCTACGACTGCGCGGTGCTGGACAGCAGGGCCGCGGGCCTCGCCACAGCGGTAGGGGCGGTGCGCAGCGGGCAACTGGTGGTGCTGCCCACCGACACGGTCTACGGCCTGGGCTGCGATGCGTTCTCCGCTGCCGCGGTGCGGCGGCTGCTCGACGCCAAGGGCCGCGGCCGGGACATGCCCGTTCCGGTGCTGGTCGGCTCGTGGTCCACTGTGGATGGCCTGGTGCTGGGGGTACCCGCGCAGGCGCGGCAGCTCATCGAGGCGTTCTGGCCGGGCGGCCTCTCGTTGGTGCTGCCGCACGCGCCGTCGCTGGCGTGGGATCTGGGGGAGACCAGGGGCACGGTGATGCTGCGCATGCCGCTGCACCCGGTGGCGCTGGAACTGCTTCGCGAGGCAGGCCCGATGGCCGTCTCCAGCGCGAACCGCTCCGGCAGCTCCCCGGCGACGACGTCCGACGAGGCACGTGAGCAGCTCGGCGACCGGGTCGGTGTGATTCTCGACGGCGGCCCGTCCGGCCCGCCGGTCGCTTCCACCATCGTCGATCTGACCGGGACCGATCCACTGGTGCTGCGCGAGGGTGCGGTGACGGCAGCCGAGCTCGGCGACGTGCTCGGCGCGCCGGTGCAGGTCGCCGGCTGACGGCCGGTGATACCGCGACCCTGCTTACAGACACCGCCGCGCGCGCCAGCTACCGTGATGGCTTATCTGCCCGGCCGATCGAGGAGTACGACGTGAGCACGCCGTTCTGGGGTCCCGACTTCGACGAGCTGACCAGCACCGATCCGGAGATCGCCGAGATCGTGCTGGGCGAGCTCGATCGGTTGCGCGGCGGGTTACAGCTGATCGCCAGCGAGAACCTCACCAGCCCTGCCGTGCTGGCCGCGCTCGGCTCGACACTGTCCAACAAGTATGCCGAGGGCTACCCCGGGCGGCGCTACTACGGTGGGTGTGCCGAAGTGGACAAGGCCGAGGAACTGGCCAACGCGCGGGCGCGCGAGCTGTTCGGCGCCGAGCACGCCAACACGCAGCCGCACTCGGGGGCCAGCGCCAACCTCGCGGTATACGCGGCGTTCTGTCAGCCGGGTGACAAGGTGCTGGCGATGTCGCTGCCGCACGGCGGGCACCTCACCCACGGCGCGAAGGTGAGCTTCTCGGGCAAGTGGTTCACCCCCGTCCCCTACAGCGTGCGTGAGGACAGCGAGCTCATCGACTACGACCAGGTGCGTGACCTGGCGCTCGAGCACCGGCCCAAGTTGATCATCGCAGGCGCAACCGCCTACCCGCGGTTGATCGACTTCGCGGCGTTCCGGGAGATCGCCGACGAGGTGGGCGCCGCGCTGTGGGTGGATGCGGCGCACTTCATCGGCCTGGTCGCGGGCAAGGCGATCCCGTCGCCGGTGCCGCACGCCGACGTCGTCTCCTTCACCACCCACAAGGTGCTCCGGGGCCCCCGCGGCGGGATGATCCTGTGCAAGCAGGAGCACGCGAAGGCCATCGACAAGGCGGTGTTCCCGTTCAGTCAGGGTGGCCCGCTGATGCACTCGGTCGCGGCCAAGGCGGTCGCCCTGAAAGAGGCGGCGAGCACCGACTACCAGGCCTACGCCGCGCAGGTGGTCGCCAACTCCGGTGTGCTGAGCAAGAGCCTGGAGGCCGAGGGGATGCGCGCGGTCTCCGGCGGCACCGACACCCACCTCGCGCTGATCGACCTGCGGGGGCTCGGGGTCACCGGCGCCGAGGCCGAGAGCCGCTGCGAGGGCGCGGGCATCACGCTGAACAAGAACGCGATCCCCTACGACCCGGCACCGCCGATGACCGCATCGGGTATCCGGGTCGGCACCCCGTCGGTGACCACCCAGGGCATGACAGAGCCGGACATGACCGAGATCGGCCGGCTGATCGGCCGGGCGGTGCGTTCCGAGCGCGGCACGCCGTCGGGGGACGCTGAGCTCGCCGCGGTCGGCAACGGCGTCGCGGAGCTGGTCAAGGCCAAGCCGGCCTATCGCAGGGAGTGAGTGAGCTCGGCCTCCCGCGAGGACTCGGCGCGGACGGGATAGCCTGAGCCCGTGGGATCCACCCCCGCTCCCGCGATCCTGCCGTTCCGGGAGTACCTGCTGGTCGGGCTCACCGCCGCGGTGCTGACGTTCCTGCTCACCGGGCTGGTCCGGCGCCTGGCCATCCGTTCCGGCGCGGTGGCGAAGCCCCGCGACCGCGATGTCCACCTGACCCCGATCCCGCGGCTCGGCGGGCTGGCGATGTACGGCGGCATCCTCGGCGGGGTGCTGCTGGCCACCCACCTGCCGGTGCTGCGCCGGTCGTTCGAGTTCTCCTGGGACGTGGTGGCCGTGCTGGTCGCCGGCGCGATCATCGTCGTGGTGGGAGCGATCGACGACCGTTTCGAGCTCGACTCGCTGACCAAGCTCGCGGGCCAGGTCACCGCGGCAGGCGTGCTGGTGCTGTTCGGGGTGCAGTGGTTCCTCTTCTGGATGCCTTGGAACGGGGGGTTGACACTGGTCCTCGGCCAGGACCAGGCCGTGCTGCTCACCGTCGCGCTCGCGGTGGCGCTGATGAACGCGATGAACTTCGTCGACGGGCTGGACGGGTTGGCCGCCGGCATCGGGCTCATCGCCGCCGCGGCCATCGGCGCGTTCGCGTTGAACCTGCTCGACGAGTCCGGCCGCAGCGTCTCGGCGTACCCGCCCACGCTGATCGCGGCGCTGGTGGCCGGCGCGTGCCTGGGCTTCCTGCCGCACAACTTCCAACCGGCGCGGATCTTCATGGGCGATTCCGGCGCCATGCTCATCGGGCTGATGCTCGCCGGCGCCACGACCAGCGCATCGGGCCAGATCGACATCCAGCAGTCCAACGCGTCGGACGCGCTGGCGCTGCTCTCGCCGTTGCTCGTGGTGGCCGCGGTGCTCTTCGTTCCGCTGCTGGACCTGGTGCTGGCCGTGGTGCGCCGCACGAGCGCGGGCCGCAGCCCGTTCGCGGCCGACAAGATGCACTTGCATCACCGGCTGCTCGAGATCGGTCATTCACACCGGCGAGCGGTGCTGCTGATCTACCTGTGGGCCGCGTTGCTCGCCTTCGGCGCGGTCGCGCTGACCCTTTTCGACGGGTTCGTCGTGGTGTGGGGTATCGGCCTCGGATTGCTCGTGGCGCTGCTCGGCTCGGTGGTCCCGAGGCTGCGCGCGGGATGACACAGTACCGTCGGAGCCGAAAATCGCAGGTAGAGGGGGTCGGGGGTCCACCCGGACGCACCCTAACCCTATGGTAACGTCCCGATCGTCTCGCCGGTGGTGAGATCGACAGTTGTGTCGGCCCATCGACGCCGTCCGTGATCGCACCGTGATCGGGGTGAGACGGCGTCCCTGGACTGCGAGGAGTGCCGTTGAGCGATGATGGCCGCGATGTGATGCGGCCATCTGAGGGTGATGCCCGGTGAACCAGGCAAACGGCCCCGACTTGTCCGATCTGCTCAGTTTCGGTATGGCGACGGCGGCATACCTGGTCGCTGGTTTGGCACTCGGATGGCTCGTCGATGGGGCCCTGGGTACCCTGCCGGTGTTCACGTTGGTCGGACTCGCCGTCGGGATCGTCGCGACCTGCCTGTACGTCTACGCCAAGCTCAACAAGTACTTGAAGGAGTAGTTGCTGCGACCGTGTTGACGCTGTGACGATGTTGACGCTGTGGCCGTGTTGATGTTGGGAGGTCGGTCGTGATCCCCGAGCTGAGCCCGTCGGTTCAGGCGGCTGCCAGCCTTCGGCGCCTCGCCCTCATCGCCGCGGGCATCGGAGTCGTCGGTGCCGCGGTGCTCGCACCGCTCGGTTACCTCGCGCTGGCACTGTACGGCTGGGTGGGGCTCGCCCTCGGGCTGCTGAACATCGCGCTGGTGCACCGGTCCGCCGCGCGGTTCGCCACCAGCGAGGACTCGCACAAGAAGCGCCGCAGCGCCGGTGGCGTGCTCGGACGGCTGGCCGCCATCTCGCTGATCGCTGTCGCGATCGCGGCCCTGGTGCGTCCGGATGGGCTGGGAGTCCTGATGGGACTCGTCACCTTCCAGTTCGTCATGATCATCACTACCCTCGTGCCGCTGGTCAAGGAGCTGCGACGGACTGGAGCCCAGGCATGAGTGAGCACGTTCTGGCGGCCGAGGGCGGTATCGAGGTCGGGGTCCATCCGGAGGTGAGCTTCCTCGGACTGACCCTCAACATCGACACCGTGATCTCCACCGCGATCGCCGCGGCGATCGTCGTCGGCCTCGGGTTCTACCTGCGGGCGAAGGCGACGACGGGCGTGCCGACCGGCGGGCAGCTGCTGTTCGAGGCCGTCACCCACCAGATCGAGCGGCAGGTCGAGGACAACGTCGGGATCCGTACCGCGCCGTTCGTGGTGCCGCTCGCGCTCGCGCTGTTCTTCTTCATCCTCATCGCGAACTGGATGACGCTGCTCCCGCACGCGTTCGACGAGTACCTCAAGCCGCCGACGGCGGATGTGAACCTGACGTTCGCGCTGGCCTTCTTCGTCATCATCCTGGTGCACGCCACTGGTCTGCGGAAACGCGGTATGGGCTACTTCCGCCACTTCGCCCAGCCGACCCCGGCGCTGCTCCCGATCAACATCATCGAGGAGATCGTCCGGCCGTTCACGCTCGCGTTGCGGCTCTTCGGGAACATCTTCGCGGGCACCGTGATGTTGAGCATCATCGCCTTGCTCCCCGAGTTCGTCTACTGGTTACCGGCGTCGGCATGGAAGTTGTTCGAGCTGGCCATCGGCTTGATCCAAGCGGTCATCTTCGCGGTGCTGACCATCGTCTACTTCGGGTTCGCCACCGGCGGCCAGGAGGAGGAGGGGGCGCATTGACAGCCGTACGACTGATGCTGCCGTCCGCTCGCGACACCACCAACCGAACACCTCATCTCGAGGTTGCGACAGAGGAGAGACATGGCTCTCAGTGAAATCGTCCTCGCCCAAGGGGGCGGCGAGATGGGCACGTCGATCATGACGGCAGGTGCGCTGGTCGGCGGCGGTCTGGCGCTGGCCGGCGGCGCCATCGGCGCGGCGATCGGCGACGGTATGGTCGGCGGCCAGCTGATCGCCGGGACGGCGCGGCAGCCCGAGGCCTACGGCCGGCTGTTCACCATCTTCCTGATCACGGTCGGCCTGGTCGAGGCGATGTACTTCATCAACCTCGCCTTCATGGCGCTGTTCGTGTTCGCCACTCCCGGCGGCTGACGGGCGGAAAGCAGATGTCCGCAGAGATCCTTGCCACCCGGACCGTGGTCGCACAGAGTAACTTCCTGATCCCCAACGGCACGATCATCGTCGAGTTGGTCATCTTCCTGGTCGTCCTCTGGGTGATCTGGCGCTACGTGGTGCCGCCGGTCAAGCGGATCATGCAGCAGCGCCAGGACATGGTCCGCAAGCAGATCGAGGAGAGCCAGGATGCCAGCGAACGGCTGGCGGCTGCGGAGCGCAAGTACGAGGAGGCGCTCGACGAGGCCCGCACCGAGGCGGCGAAGATCCGGGAGGGCGCCCGCGCCGACGCCCAGCGAATCAAGGAGGAGATGCGCGCGGCGGCCGAGCAGGAGGTCGCCGGGATCCGGCAGCGCGGTGAGGAGCAGCTGACCACCCAGCGCCAGCAGGTGGTTCGTGAGCTGCGCTCGGAGATCGGCGACCTGGCGGTGACGTTGTCCGAGCGGATGGTCGGTGAGTCGCTCGCCGACGAGTCGCGGCGCTCGGCCACCGTGGATCGGTTCCTCGACGAGCTGGACGGCATGTCGGTCACCGACGGCCAGGCCACCGCGCGTAGCGGGGAGAACCGCTGATGCAGCCCGCCAGCAGAGGTTCGCTGACAGCCGCCCGACAACAGCTCGACGAGTTCGCCGACGGCGCCGGCACCGACGAGCTGACCCAGCTCGGTGACGAGCTGGCCGCGGTGGCTGCACTGCTGCTGGCCGAGCGGGGGCTGCGCCGCAGCATGGTCGACCCCTCCGCCTCGGACGAGGCCCGCCGGGGTCTCGTCGAGCGGTTGTTCGGCAGCAAGGTCGGCGAGCGGACGCTGCAGACACTCACCGCGCTGGTTGCCTCCCGCTGGTCGCGGTCGCTCGACCTGGCCGACGCGCTCGAGGAGCTCGGCCGCCAGGCCCTCCTCGCAGTCGCCGAACACAGCGACACCGGCGAAGACACCTTGTCGGAGGTCGAGGACGAACTGTTCAGGTTCGGGCGAATCGTGGCTGCGCAGCCGCAGCTGGCGGATCTGCTCTCGGACCGGACGAGCCCCGCCTCGCAACGCGTCGAGCTGCTTGAGCGGGTGCTCGGTGGCAAGGTGGCGGCAGTAACCATGCGGCTGCTCGAACAGGTCGTCCGGTCGCCGCGCGAGCGCAACCTCGACCAGGTCGCCGAGCAGCTCGTGGAGCGGGCCGCGGCCCGGCGGGAACGCTACGTCGCGCACGTGAGCTCGCCGCTGCCGCTGTCCGAGGAGCAGGAACGGCGGCTGGCCGACGTACTGGGCCGGATCTACCGCCGCCGGATGTCGCTGCAGACCGAGCTCGACCCCGACCTGCTGGGCGGTCTGGTGATCCGGGTCGGCGACGAGGTGATCGATGGCAGCGTCGCCGATCGGCTCGAGCGGGCACGGCATGGGCTGCCCCGATGAGGGCCTCGCCGGTAGGCCGCGCCGCGGCGAACCATGCACCATAGGACCCAGGCATCGTGAACATCCGAAGCAGACGTACGACATCTGAGAGCAGGGGCCGATACCAATGGCGGAGCTGACGATCTCCTCGGACGAGATCCGGAGCGCGATCGAGAACTACGTCACGTCCTTCTCGACCGAGTCCTCCCGCGAGGAGGTGGGCACCGTCTCCTACACCGGCGACGGCATCGCCCGGGTCGAGGGCTTGCCCTCGGCGATGGCCAACGAGCTGCTGGAGTTCCCCGGCGGCATCCTGGGCGTGGCGCAGAACCTCGAGGATCGCGAGATCGGTGCGGTCATCCTCGGCAACTACGAGAAGATCGAAGAAGGCCAGCAGGTCAAGCGCACCGGGCGGATCCTGTCGGCTCCCGTCGGTGACAACTTCCTGGGCCGGGTCGTCGACCCGCTGGGCTACGCCATCGACGGCCTGGGCGAGATCGAGGCCGAGGGCCAGCGGGTGCTCGAGCTACAGGCGCCGTCGGTGATCCAACGCCAGCCCGTCAAGGAGCCGCTGCAGACCGGCATCAAGGCCATCGACTCGCAGACCCCGATCGGGCGGGGCCAGCGCCAGCTGATCATCGGCGACCGCAAGACCGGCAAGACCGCGGTGTGCATCGACACGATCCTCAACCAGAAGGACAACTGGGCCAGCGGGGACCCGAAGCGGCAGGTGCGCTGCATCTACGTCGCGGTCGGTCAGAAGGGGTCGACGATCGCGGCGATCCGCGAATCCCTCGAGCAGGCCGGCGCGCTGGAATACACCACGATCGTCGCGTCACCGGCCTCCGACTCGGCCGGCTACAAGTGGCTCGCCCCCTACACCGGCTCGGCGATCGGGCAGCACTGGATGTATGCCGGCAAGCACGTCCTGGTCGTCTTCGACGACCTGACCAAGCAGGCCGAGGCCTACCGGGCGCTGTCGCTGCTGCTGCGCCGCCCGCCCGGCCGCGAGGCCTTCCCGGGCGACGTCTTCTACCTGCACTCCCGGCTGCTCGAGCGCTGTGCCAAGCTGTCCGACGATCTCGGCGGTGGCTCGATGACCGGGTTGCCGATCATCGAGACACGGGGCAACGATATCGCCGCCTACATCCCGACCAACGTCATCTCGATCACCGACGGGCAGTGCTTCTTCGAGCCCGACCTGTTCAACCAGGGTGTCCGACCGGCGATCAACGTCGGTGTCTCGGTCTCCCGGGTCGGCGGGTCCGCCCAGATCAAGGCGATGAAGCAGGTGGCCGGGACGCTGCGACTCGACCTGTCGCAGTACCGTGAACTGGAGGCCTTCGCCGCGTTCGGGTCCGAGAACCTCGACGCCACGTCGCGGGCCACCCTGGAGCGCGGGGCCAGGATCACCGAACTGCTCAAGCAGAGTCAGTACTCGCCGGCGCCCGTCGAGGAGCAGGTCGTTGCGATCTTCCTCGGCACCCGTGGGCACCTGGACACGGTCCCCACCGACGACGTCCGCCGGTTCGAGCGCGACTTCCTCGAGCACGTCCGGCTGTCCGAGCGCGACATTCTCACCGAGATCGGTGAGAGCCAGCAGTTCGGCGAGGACGTCGAGAAGCGTCTCGTCGACGCCGTCAACGAGTTCAAGAAGAGCTTCACCGCCTCTGACGGGTCATCGGTGGTCGGCAACGAAGGCGAGTCCGAGGCCATGGACGCCGACGAGGTGGAGCAGGAGACCGTGAAGGTCAACAAGCCGGCCCCGAGCGAGTGACGGAAACGGGCAGATGGCAGCACAGCTGAGAGTCCTGCGCCGGCGGATCCGCTCGGTCCAGTCGACCAAGAAGATCACCAGGGCGATGGAGCTCATCGCCACCTCACGGATCTCCCGCGCCCAGGCCCGGGTCGAGGCTGCCCGGCCGTATGCCAAGGAGATCACCAAGGTGCTCTCCGCGCTGGCCGGCGCCGCGGTGTCGCTGGACACCCCGCTGCTCGTCGAGCGGGAGAACCCGCAGCGGGCGGGGGTGCTCGTGGTCACCAGCGACCGGGGAATGTGCGGCGCCTACAATGCCAACGTCATCAGGGCGGCCGAGGAGCTGCAGGCGCTGCTGCGCGAGCAGGGCAAGACCCCGAAGCTCTACGTGATCGGCCGCAAGGGCCTGAACTTCTACCGCTTCCGGCGCCGCGAGATCGCGCAGTCCTGGACCGGCTTCTCGGAGCAGCCCGGCTACGAGAACGCCGCCGACGCCGGCAACACGCTGGTGTCGGCGTTCCTGGCGGGCAGCGACGACACCGACGGCGGTGCCGGCGCCGACGGCGTCGAGGGCGTCGACGAGCTGCACGTCGTCTACAGCGAGTTCCGATCGATGCTCAGCCAGGTGCCGACCGCCCGGCGGGTGGCGCCGCTCGAGGTGGAGTACTCCGCCGCAGACAGTGCCGACACTGCCGAGAGTGGCGAGAGTGGCGGCGAGGGTTCCTCGAGCGGGCCGCTGCCCTCCTACGACTTCGAGCCGGAGGCCGACATCCTGCTCGCCAACCTGCTGCCGAAATACATCAACACCCGGATCTTCGCGGCGCTGCTCGAAGCGGCCGCATCCGAGTCGGCAGCCCGGCGGCAGGCGATGAAGGCGGCCACCGACAACGCCAATGACATGATCCAGGACCTGACCCGGGAGGCCAACCAGGCCCGCCAGGCCCAGATCACCCAGGAGATCAGCGAGATCGTCGGCGGCGCGGAAGCGCTGTCCACGGTGGGGAGTGATGAGTGAGATGACCACAGCCGAGCAGACGACCGCCGCTGACTCCCCACAGGGCGCCGGTACCGGCCGCGTGGTCCGGGTGACCGGCCCCGTGGTGGACGTCGAGTTCCCGCGCGACTCGGTACCCGGGCTCTTCAACGCGCTGAACGTCGAGGTCGAGTTCGAGGCGCTGCGCAAGACGATGACCCTGGAGGTCGCCCAGCACCTGGGCGACAACACGGTCCGGACCATCGCCATGCAGCCCCAGGACGGGCTGATCCGCGGCACACCGGTCACCGACACGGGTGGGCCGATCTCGGTGCCGGTGGGCGACCAGGTCAAGGGCCACGTGTTCAACATGCTGGGCAAGTGCCTGGACGACCCGAACGCGGAGTTCACCGGCGACCGGTGGAGCATCCACCGTGACCCGCCACCGTTCGATCAGCTCGAGGGCAAGACCGAGATGCTCGAGACGGGGCTGAAGGTCATCGACCTGCTCACGCCATACGTGCAGGGCGGAAAGATCGGGCTCTTCGGTGGCGCCGGCGTGGGAAAGACGGTGCTCATCCAGGAGATGATCATCCGTGTCGCCCGGAACTTCGGTGGTACCTCGGTGTTCGCCGGGGTCGGCGAGCGCACCCGTGAGGGCAACGACCTGCTGCTGGAGATGAGCGAGGCGGGCGTCATCAAGGACACCGCGCTGGTCTTCGGCCAGATGGACGAGCCACCCGGCACCCGGATGCGCGTCGGGCTGTCCGCGCTGACCATGGCAGAGTACTTCCGCGACGAGCTCAACCAGGACGTGCTGCTGTTCATCGACAACATCTTCCGGTTCACCCAGGCCGGCCAGGAGGTCTCCACGCTGCTGGGCCGGCTGCCCTCGGCGGTGGGCTACCAGCCGACGCTGGCCGACGAGATGGGTGAGCTGCAGGAGCGCATCACCTCCGTCCGTGGCCGGTCGATCACGTCGATGCAGGCGATCTTCGTGCCTGCCGACGACTACACCGACCCGGCACCGGCCACCACCTTCGCGCACCTCGACGCGACGACGGAGCTGTCCCGTGGCGTGTTCTCCAAGGGCATCTTCCCGGCGGTGGACCCGCTGACCTCCACCTCGACCCTGCTGGACCCGCAGTACGTGGGTGACGAGCACTACCGGGTCGCGCAGGAGGTCAAGCGGATCCTGCAGAAGTACAATGACCTGCAGGACATCATCGCCATCCTCGGCATGGATGAACTATCCGAAGAGGACAAGGTCACGGTCAACCGGGCACGGCGCATCGAGCGGTTCCTGAGCCAGAACATGTACTCCGCCGAGCAGTTCACCGGTGTGGAGGGCTCGACGGTGCCGGTGAACGAGACCGTCGAGGCGTTCGACAAGCTGACCAAGGGCGATTTCGACCACATGCCCGAGCAGGCCTTCTATCTGTGCGGCGGCCTCGAGGACCTGGACCGCAAGTACAAGGAGCTCACCGGCTGATCCGACGCGAGACAGACCTGTCTAGAATCCGGGACCTGTCTTAGAATCCGTGGCCGAGATCGTCGAGCGAGGAGAACACGCGTGGCTGAGATGTCCGTCGAGCTGGTCGCCGTGGAGCGCCGCGTGTGGTCCGGCAAGGCGAGCAGCGTGTTCGCCAGAACCACCGAGGGCGAGCTCGGCGTGCTGCCGGGCCATGCCCCGCTGCTCGGCGAGCTGGTCGAGGGCGGCGTGGTCAAGGTGAGGACCCCCGACGGCGAGACGGTGACGGCCGCGGTTTTCGGTGGGTTCCTGTCGGTGACGGGTGAGAAGGTCAGCGTGCTTGCCGAGGCCGCGGAGCTGGCCGCCGAGATCGACGTCAATGCGGCGCGGGAAGTGTTGCGCTCGGCCGAGGACGGTGAGGACGCGAGCTCGGCCAGGGCGAGAGCGGCAGCCCGCCTCAAGGCCGCAGGCGAGACGGTCTGACAGCCCCGGGACGCAGGACCGACCGTCGTGGGCATCGCCGAGATCGTCGGGCTGGTCCTGCTGGCCGTGGCGGTACTGCTGGTGCTGCTGGCCTACCGGCGGGTCCGGCTGGTGCGAGCCGGCGGTATCGACGTCGCGTTGCGGACCCGCCAGGTTTCCGAAGGTCGTGGCTGGCATCTCGGGGTGGCGCGCTACCAGGGCGACCAGTTCGCCTGGTACCGCGCGTCGAGCCTTCGCTCCGGCCCCGACCGGGTGTTGCACCGGGAGCAACTCGTGGTGCTCGAGCGGCGCGACCCGACGCTGCCCGAGAGCTACGCGGTACCGCCCGGCTCAGTGGTGCTCCGCTGCCGTATGGCGGGCGGGGAGCTGGAGCTGGCGATGGGACTGGGAACGCTGACCGGCTTCCTGTCGTGGCTGGAGTCGGCGCCACCCGGACGCGGTATGCCGAGGGTGTCTTAACGGTCACCGCCGGGGCGCCACAGCACGTCGCCGTCGGGGTTTGCGGCGCGACACAGGATGAACAGCAGGTCCGAGAGTCGATTGAGGTAGCGGGCGGTGATCGGACTGGTGCGTTCGTAGTCCTCTTCCAGCACGGCCCAGGCGGCGCGCTCGGCCCGGCGGGTCACCACCCGCGCGGTGTGCAGCAGCGCTGCGCCCGGGGTGCCGCCGGGCAGGATGAACGAGTCCAGCTTGGGCAGCCCGGCGTTGAACTCGTCACACCAGCTCTCCAGCCGCTCCACGTACTCGTCGGTGACGCGCAGCGGTGCATATTTGGGCTCCGGCACGATCGGCGTGCACAGGTCGGCACCGACGTCGAAGAGATCGTTCTGGACGTGCCGCAGCACGCCGAACAGGGTGCCCGGCAGATCCCCCATGGCCAGCGCGACGCCGATCGCGGCGTTGGCCTCCTCGACGTCGGCGTAGGCGGTCAGCCGCGGGTCGGTCTTGGAGACCCGCGAGAAGTCGCCGAGCCCGCTGCTGCCGTCATCGCCGGTACGAGTGTAGATCTTGGTGAGGTGCACAGCCATGAGCGGCACGCTACGCGTGATCGCCGACCCCTGCCGGTGACAGGTACCGGGGATGGCGTGGCCGCCCGGACGGCTCGCGATAGCGTGACGCCTCGTGAGTGAGCACTTCAAGGTCCACGGCGGTGCCCGGTTGACCGGCGAGGTGCAGGTCGTCGGCGCGAAGAACAGCGTGTTGAAGCTGATGGCGGCCTCGCTGCTGGCCGAGGGCACCACGACGATCACGAACTGCCCCGAGATCCTCGACGTGCCGTTGATGGGCGATGTGCTGCGCGGGCTCGGCTGCGAGGTGGGCGTCGCCGGCGACACGGTGTGGATCACCACGCCCGCCGAGCTCAAGCACGAGGCCGACTACGGCTCGGTGTACAAGCTGCGTGCCTCGGTGTGCGTGCTCGGACCACTGCTCGGGCGCTGCCGGCGAGCCAAGGTGGCGCTGCCCGGTGGCGACGCGATCGGCTCCCGCCCGCTGGACATGCACCAGAACGGGCTGCGCCGGCTCGGCGCGCGCAGCGAGATCGAGCACGGCTGCGTGGTCGCCGATGCCGAGAACCTGCACGGCGCCCAGATCTGGCTGGACTTCCCCAGCGTCGGGGCCACCGAGAACATCCTCATGGCTGCGGTGCTGGCGCAGGGCACGACGGTCATCGACAATGCCGCCCGTGAGCCGGAGATCATCGACCTGTGCGTGATGCTGCAGCAGATGGGCGCCCTGATCTCGGGTGCGGGCACGTCCACGCTGACCATCGACGGTGTCGATGCGCTGCATCCCACCGAGCACCGCGTGATCGGGGACCGGATCGTCGGGGCGACCTGGGCCTTCGCCGCCGCCATGACCCGCGGCGACGTCACGGTGCGCGGGGTCGACCCACACCACCTCGACCTCGTGCTCGAGAAGCTGCGGTTGTCAGGGGCCCACATCGAGCCCGACCGCGACAGCTTCCGGGTCGCGATGCCCGAGCGGCCGACCGCGTTGGACTTCGTGACGCTGCCCTACCCCGGCTTCGCCACCGACCTGCAGCCGATGGCCATCGCGCTGTCCGCCATCTCCGACGGCACCTCTATGATCACCGAGAACGTGTTCGAGGCGCGGTTCCGCTTCATCGAGGAGATGGTGCGGTTGGGGGCCGACGCGCGCACCGACGGTCACCACGCGGTGGTACGTGGTGTCGAGCGGCTGTCCAGCGCCCCGGTGTGGGCGTCCGACATCCGTGCCGGTGCCGGGCTGGTGCTCGCCGGGCTGTGGGCCGACGGCGTCACCGAGGTGTGGGATGTCTTCCACATCGACCGCGGCTACCCGCGCTTCGTCGAGAACCTGCGCGACCTCGGCGCCCACATCGAGCGCGCCACCTCGCCGCCGCAGCGCTAGCCTCCGGGCTCATCGCGAGCCGGGCGGGAGGGCGCTAGCGCTGCTCGTACACGTCGAGCTCGCCGTCGGCGTAGCGCTGCCGGATCACTTTCTTGTCGAACTTGCCGACGGAGGTCTTGGGCACCTCGGGGATGAACGCCCAGCGGTCCGGTAGCTGCCATTTGGGCACTGAGCCAGCCAGGAAGTCACGCAGCTCGTCGGGCGAGACCGACTCGCCCTCGGCGACCACCACGGCGGCCAGCGGCCGCTCCTCCCACCGCGTGTCGGGCACCCCGACCACGGCGGCCTCGAGCACCGTGGGATGGCCCATCAGCGCGTTCTCCAGCTCCACCGAGGAGATCCACTCGCCGCCGGACTTGATGACGTCCTTGGAGCGGTCGCTGATGGTGATGAAACCGAGCTCGTCGATGGTGCCGACGTCCCCGGTGCGCAGCCAGCCGTCGTGGAACCGGTCGGGGTCGGCGCCGCTGTTGTAGCGGGCGGTGACCCACGGACCGCGCACCTCGATCTCGCCGACCGCGTCGCCGTCGCTGGGCAGCACCGAGTCGTCGTCACCGACGACACGACCCTGCACCCCGATGATCATCCGGCCGGCGCTGGTCCGGTAGCGCCAGGCTTCCTCGCCCTCGGCGCCCACCGGGGGTGTGGCGATCGAGGCCACCGGGGAGGTCTCGGTCATGCCCCAGGCCTGCAGGACCTTGACGCCCATCTCCTCCTCGAAGGCTTGCATCAGCGCCCGAGGCACTGCCGAGCCACCACAGAGCACGACCCGCATCGCGGAGAAGTCCCCGCCGTGCTCGCGCAGGTGTCGCAGCACGTCGTTCCAGATCGAGGGCACCGCGCCGGACACCGTCACCCGTTCCCGCCCGACCATCTCGACCAGCGGCTGCGCCTGCAGGAAGCGGTCCGGCATCACCAGGCTCGCCCCGGCCATCACCGCGCCGTAGGGAATGCCCCAGGCGTTGGCGTGGAACATCGGCACCACCGGCAGGCACCGGTCGGCCGCGGTGAGACCGGCGGCCTCACCGGCCAGCAGCGCCATCGAGTGCAGGTAGGCCGAGCGGTGGCTGTAGGTGACGCCCTTGGGGTTGCCGGTCGTGCCGCTCGTGTAGCACATCGCGGCGGCGGAGCGCTCATCGAGGTCGTCGGGCCAGTCGAACCGCTCGGGCTTACCGGCCAGCAGCTCGTCGTATGAGTGCACCTCGGCGCCGGCGGCGGCCAGTGGGGAGGTGTCCGCCTTGCCCGTGACCACGACGTGGCGCACGGTCTTGCACTCCGGCAGCGCCCTGGCCAGCAACGGAACGAGCGAGCCGTCCACGATGACGACGTGGTCCTCGGCGTGGTTGGCGATCCAGGCCACCTGGTCGGGGCTCAGCCGGATGTTCAACGTGTGCAGCACCGCACCCATCGACGGGATGGCGAGGTAGGCCGCGAGGTGTTCCTGGTTGTTCCACTGGAAGGTCGCGACCCGCTGATCGGCCGTCACGCC
The DNA here is from genome assembly GCA_009377865.1 of Pseudonocardiaceae bacterium. Classification (GTDB taxonomy): domain Bacteria; phylum Actinomycetota; class Actinomycetes; order Mycobacteriales; family Pseudonocardiaceae; genus WHSY01. Next base: position 32,276 of record WHTH01000035.1, read on the forward strand.
CAGTTCGCGCAACCCGCCGGCGAGCTGCGCCGCCCGGCGGCCGATGTCACCGAATGTCGCCCGCCGCGGCCGGTCGCCGGTCCAGGTCACCACCTCGGCGTCACGGTGCACGGTCGTGCCGTGCCGCATGATCTCGCCGATCGTGAGGGGGATGTCCATCATCGTGCTGTCCACCGGGTACTCCCTCTGTCGTGTCGCTGGTCGGGTTGGGAGCTGGTCGCCTCCGCCAGCATCAATTGTGGTGACGACAGCCACAAGGTGCATCTGCCCAACGATGCGCGCCACTGGTTGTGAGCAACGGCTGTGAGCAACGGCATGGCGTCCCGCATGGCTACTGGCCGGTATCCTCAGGCCAGCCAGCGACGACGCCGGAGGTGGGTGGCGATGCCGTACCCGAGTGACCGCGAGCGCGACCGGCCGTGGGTGATGCGGACCTACGCCGGGCACTCCTCGGCGCGCACGTCCAACGAGCTCTACCGGCGCAATCTGGCCAAGGGGCAGACGGGCCTTTCGGTCGCCTTCGACCTGCCGACGCAGACCGGCTACGACCCCGACCACGAGCTGGCGCGCGGTGAGGTCGGCAAGGTCGGCGTCCCGGTCTCGCACATCGGGGACATGCGAGCGCTGTTCGAGGGCATCCCGATGTCCGAGGCCAACACGTCGATGACGATCAACGCCACCGCGATGTGGCTGCTCGCGCTCTACGCCACGGTGGCCGAGGAGCACGACGCGGATCTCGGCGCGCTGTCGGGCACGACGCAGAACGACATCATCAAGGAGTACCTCTCCCGCGGTACCTATGTCTTCCCGCCGGGACCGAGCCTGCGGCTGATCACCGACATGGTCGTCTGGACGGTGGCCCGGGTCCCGAAGTGGAACCCGATCAACATCTGCAGCTACCACCTGCAGGAGGCCGGCGCCACGCCGGTGCAGGAGATCGCCTACGCGATGTCGACGGCGATCGCCGTGCTCGACTCGGTGCGCGACTCCGGGCAGGTCGCTGCCGGGGACTTCGACCGGGTCGTCGGCCGGATGTCGTTCTTCGTCAACGCCGGGGTGCGCTTCGTCGAGGAGATGTGCAAGCTGCGCGCTTTCGCGCGGCTGTGGGACGAGGTCTGCCTGCAGCGCTACGGCGTGGCCGACGAGAAGCTGCGGCGGTTCCGCTACGGCGTGCAGGTCAACTCGCTGGGGCTGACCGAGGCGCAGCCCGAGAACAACGTGCAGCGCATCGTGCTCGAGATGCTCGCGGTGACACTGTCGCGCGATGCCCGCGCTCGCGCCGTCCAGCTGCCGACGTGGAACGAGGCGCTCGGACTGCCGCGGCCCGCCGACCAGCAGTGGGCGCTGCGGATGCAGCAGGTGCTGGCCTACGAGACCGACCTGCTCGAGTACGAGGACCTCTTCGAGGGCTCGCACGTGGTCGAGGCGCGGGTCGCCGAACTCGCCGACGGGGCCCGCGAGGAGATCGACCGGGTGCAGGCCCAGGGCGGCGCGATCCCCGCCGTCGAGTCCGGGTACATGAAGTCGCAGCTGGTGTCGTCGCTGGCGCAGCGGCGCCGGCGCATCGAGGACGGCGAGGAGATCGTCGTCGGCGTCAACCGCTTCACCGAGACCGACACCAGCCCGCTGCAGGCCGAGGGCGCGGCGCAGATCGAGACCGTGGACCCCGCGGTGGAGGCCGAGGCGGCGCAGGCCGTGCGCGAGTGGCGCTCCGGGCGGGACCGGTCGGTGGTCGACGAGGCGCTGCGGTCGCTGGCCGAGGCGGCCAAGACCGACGCCAACCTCGTCGAGCCGTCGATGTCCTGCGCCCGCGCGGGCGTCACGACGGGGGAGTGGGCGCAGGCGCTGCGCGAGGTGTTCGGCGAGTACCGGGCGCCGACCGGGGTCTCGGGCGTCGGCCAGGCCGGTGAGGCGGGCGACGCGATCGCCGCGGTCCGCGCGCGGGTACGGTCACTGGGTGAGCAGCTGGGACAGCGGCTGCGGATCCTGGTCGGCAAGCCCGGGCTCGACGGGCACTCCAACGGTGCTGAGCAGGTCGCGGTGCGGGCGCGCGACGTCGGCTTCGAGGTCGTCTACCAGGGGATCCGGCTCACCCCGGCGGAGATCGTCGCTGCGGCGGTGCAGGAGGACGTGCACGTGGTGGGGCTGTCGGTGCTGTCCGGCTCGCACCTCGAGGTCGTGCCGGCGGTCATCGACGGGCTGCGCGCGGCGGGTGCGGGGGACGTTCCCGTGGTGGTCGGCGGGATCATCCCGCCCGACGACGCCCGTACGCTGCGGGACCGGGGTGTGGCGAAGGTGTTCACGCCCAAGGACTTCGAGCTCACCCGGATCATGAACGAGATCGTCGACCTGGTCCGCGGCCGGGGATCTCAGGCCCCCGATGTCGGCGCAAGGAGCGGTGATCGTGACCAGCAGTGTTGATCAGGTGGGCGGCCCCGCCCCGGCAGACCGGGATCTGATGATCCGTTTCGACAAGGTGGTCAAGCAGTTCGGTGACAACGTGGTGCTGCGCGAGCTCGACTTCCAGGTCAGGCCGGGCGAGCACGTGTGTCTCATCGGTCCCAGCGGCTCGGGCAAGACGACCATCCTGCGGCTGCTCATGACGCTGGAGCGGGTCAACGGCGGCACGATCGACGTCTGCGGCGAGTGCCTGACCCACATGGAGCGCCGCGGCAAACGGGTGCCGGCCGACGAGAAGCACCTGCGCAGGGTCCGCAAGCGGATCGGGATGGTGTTCCAGCAGTTCAACCTGTTCCCGAACATGAAGGTGATGGGCAACCTCACCGAGGCTCCGGTCAGGGTGCTGGGGATGCCCAAGGGCGAGGCTGAGCAGCGGGCGCTGGAGCTGCTCGACATGGTGGGACTGCGTGACAGAGCCGATGCCCACCCCTCACAGCTGTCCGGCGGCCAGCAGCAACGGGTGGCGATCGCGCGCGCCCTGGCGATGCGTCCCGACGTGCTGCTGCTCGACGAGGTCACGTCGGCGCTGGATCCCGAACTGGTGGCCGACGTGCTCAACGTGCTCAAGGACATCGCGAAGACCACCGACCTCACGCTGCTGATCGTGACCCACGAGATGGGTTTTGCCCGGGACGTCGCCGACCGGGTACTCATGTTCGATCAGGGTCAGGTGGTCGAGGAGGCCCCGCCGGACAAGCTGTTCACCGACCCCGACCAGCAGCGGACCCGTGACTTCCTGCGAGCGGTGCTGGAGCGCAGGTGAGCGCGCCCGCGTCAGGCGGGGACGGGTTCCCGGCCCGGGATCGCAGTCGGGTGCGAGATCGAGATCTTCGCCGTCTCCGGCATGAGCAGGATCGGGAGGATCGCGATCGCCGCCGCACCCATGAGGTAGAACGCTGGGATCGAGTTGTTGCCGGTACTGCTGATCAGAGCCGAGATGATCAACGGTGCGGTACCGCCGAACGCCGCGGTGGACGTCGCGTAGCCGATAGAAAAGCCGCCGTAGCGATTTCGCGTGGGGAACATCGCCGGTAGGGCGGAACCGATGACACCGAGCATCATCACCAGCAGCACGGCCAGGATGACCAGGCCGCCCGCAACCGAGAGGGCGTCGCGCTGCTCGATGAGCGAGATGGACGGGTAGCTGAGTAGCAGGAACCCGATCGCGGAGCCGAGCAGCAGCGGCTTGCGGCCGATGCGATCCGACAGCGCACCCACCGTGCTGATGACCGCCATCATCCCGAGCATCACGGCGATGAGGATCAGCAACGACGTGCTCTCGGCGATCTCGAGCACCTCGGTCAGGTACTCCGGCATGTACGTGAGCAGGGTGTAGACGCCGACGTTGAGCAGGATGACGAACCCGACGAGGTTGAGGATCTGCGGCCAGACGTTGCGGATCACCTCCTTGAACGGCGCGGTCGTCGTCTGGCCGCTGCTTTCGCAGTTGCGAAATGCCGGGGTGTCCTCGAGCCTGTTGCGCAGGTAGAACCCGATCAGCCCGAGTGGGCCGGCGATGAGGAACGGAATCCGCCAGCCCCAGCTGGTCATCGCCGGCTCGGAGAGGGCTAGCTGGAAGCCGGTGGCCAGGCTCGCGCCGAGCACGTACCCGCCGAGCGTGCCGAACTCCAGGAAGCTGCCGTAGAAGCCGCGCTTCTTGTCCGGGGCGTACTCGGCGATGAACGTCGCCGCGCCACCGTACTCGCCACCGGTGGAGAAGCCCTGGATCAGCCGGGCGAGCAGCAGCAACATCGGGGCAGCAATGCCGATCGTGGCGTAGTTCGGGATGAGGCCGATGGCGAAGGTCGCCGCGGACATCATGATGATCGTGAAAGCGAGTACCCGGCGGCGGCCGTACTTGTCGCCGAGCGGGCCGAGCAGGATCCCGCCGAGCGGCCGTAGCACGAACGGGATCGCGATCAGCGCGAATGCTGACAGGGTCTGGGCCGTAGGGGAGAGATCGGGGAAGAAGTTCAAGCCGATGCTGGTGAGCAGGTAGCTGTAGATGGCGTAGTCGAACCACTCCACTGCGTTGCCCATGGCCGCTCCGGCGACGGCGCGGCGCACGGTGCTCTCGTCGGCCTGCTCGACGACCTGCGGCTGCCCTGTGCTCATCCGGCTCTCCTCCCCGCCGACCCGGCTGCGGCGCCGTTCACCCGCGGGAGAGTACCTATGAATTTGTGCTGTTGCCGGGTGGGACACGACCGAACCAGTACGAGCGACCCAGGTCGAGTTTGGCCAGCCCGGGTGTCTCAGCGTTGGTGCAGCAGTAGCAGGGTGTAAGCGGCGACGGACTGCGCGTCACACACCGTGCCGTCGCGCAGCATGGCCTCCAGCGCGGCACGGGGAAACCATGCCGAGCGCATGTCCTGCTCCTCGTGCTCGCGGTGCACATCTCCGGACGAGATGTCGGTGGCCAGGAAGACGCGCCCCTGCTGCGACGCCATCCCGGCCGCCACGTCGAGCCGCCCGAGCAGCTGCATCCGCCCGGCGCGCAGTCCCGTCTCCTCGGCGAGTTCGCGAGCGGCCAGCTCGGCGGGATCGGCGCCGGCCCGGCCGGGCGCGGTGCCCTGCGGGAACTCCCAGCGGCGCTCGCCGACCGGGTAACGGAACTGCTCGACGAGGTGCACCTGCTCGCCGTCGAGCGGTATTACCAGCGCGTAGTCCGGCTTGTCGATGACGCCGTAGATGCCGTCCGAGCCGTCCGCCCGCCGGATACGGTCCTCGCGGACCGTCATCCACGGGTTGGCGTAGACCTCGCGGCTGCCCAGCGTCTTCATTCACCCACCGTCACGAGCGCCGATCCTGCCTCTGCCGCAGTTCGGAACCGAAACGGGGTCAAACTGCTGGCAGGAACCCCGTTCTGGAACCGAAACGGGGTCTTACGCCCTGGCGGGCCAGGGGCCTGCGGGCCGGGGTTGTGCGCGGTGCGAGGATGTCTGGCGTGACACACTCCGACGCGCGCGAAGCAGACACAGCGGGCACAGCCGTGGCTGTGGAGACCTTCTGGTCCTGGTGGTACGACCGGTTCCGCGAGTACCTGACCAATGCCATCGTCGAGAACCGCGTCGAGCAGGTGATCGATCCGCTGTCTGCCCGGCTGCGCAAGGTGCACCCGAACCTGATCTTCGATCTGCGGCCGGGGACGAACGGACGGATCGCGCTGGTGATCGGCTCCGACGGCAAGTGCCCAGATGCATTGGTGGATCAGGTGCTCGCGTCGGCGCCGGAGGCCGATGAGAAGTGGGAGTACGGGCCGGCCGACGACCCGATTCCCGATCCGCGGGAGCTGTCACTCAAGGCCGGTGACCGCAACATCGACCTGGCGCGGATGCGGGTCGCGATGCATGTCGATGACGCAAGGCTGGAGCTGGAGCTGGAGGTCTACCACCCGGAGCTGGCCGACATCCCGGAGCTGGAGCGGGAATCGGTGGTCACCACCGCGCTGAACGTGGTTGCGGGTCACGCTCCGCCGCTGCGGCACCGGGCCAGGCGGTCGGTGACGTGCACGCCGCCGGAGGACGGGTTGGATCTCGCCGAGCTGCGGGAGCGGATGGCAGCGCTCGATCGCTGGCAGACCACGTCGTAAGGTTCCAGGTCGTGACGATCTAGCAGCCGGCAACGGTAGCGTGGCGCGCCGTGCGTCTCGTCATCGCCCGCTGCCAGGTCGACTACATCGGACGGCTCACCGCGCACCTGCCCATGGCGCCGCGACTGCTGCTGGTCAAGGCGGACGGGTCGGTCAGCGTGCATGCCGACGACAGGGCCTACAAGCCGCTGAACTGGATGAGCCCACCCTGCACGCTGGCCGAGCAACCGGACCGGTGGACGGTGACGAACAAGGCGGGCGAGCAGCTCGTCATCGAGATCGACGAGGTACAGCACGATTCCAGCCACCAGCTCGGAGCCGATCCCGGACTGGTCAAGGATGGCGTCGAGGCACACCTGCAGGCACTGCTCGCCGAGCACACCACCACCCTGGGCCAGGGCTTCACCCTCGTCCGGCGGGAGTACCCGACAGCCATCGGCCCAGTGGACCTGCTCTGCCGTGACGCCGCCGGGCTGACCGTCGCGGTCGAGGTCAAACGCCGTGGCGAGATCGACGGGGTCGAGCAGCTCAGCAGGTACCTGGAGCTGCTCAACCGCGATCCGGGCCTGGCGCCAGTCAGCGGGGTGTTCGCCGCGCAGCAGATCAAGCCGCAGGCCAGGACACTCGCCGCTGACCGGGGCATCCGCTGTGTCACGGTCGACTACGACGGGCTGCGCGGAGCCGACAGCGACGAGCTGCGGCTGTTCTGACCCCCGTAAAGTGGTAGGTGAACCGGCGACCGACAGCGGAGGGCGTACATGACGCAGACCGCGGCGAGCAGCAGCGAGCCGGATCTCGCCCACTTCGCCTCGATCGACCCTCGCACCGGCGAGGTCGTCGGGCAGCACCGGGTGTACGGCGAGGACGAGGTGCGCGCGACCGTGGAGCGGGCCAGAGAGGCGGCCGCCTGGTGGGGCGGGCTCGGGTTCGCCGAACGGCGGCGACGGCTGCGGGCGTGGCGGGCGTTGCTCGCCCGCCGGATCGACCAGCTGGCCAGCGTGATCAGCGCCGAGACCGGCAAGCCGCGAGACGACGCCCGCCTCGAGATCGTCCTGGTGATCGATCACCTGGACTGGGCGGCGCGAAACGCCGAGAAGGTGCTGGGCAGGCGCAAGGTCGCAGCCGGCCCGCTGATGGCGAACGAGGCCGCCAGCCTGGAGTACCAGCCCCACGGTGTGATCGGCGTGATCGGACCCTGGAACTACCCGGCGTTCACCCCGATGGGCTCCATCGGCTACGCGCTGGCGGCGGGCAATGCGGTGGTCTTCAAGCCCAGCGAGCTCACGCCGGGTGTGGGGGAGTGGTTGGCCGAGTCGCTGTCCGAGGTGGTCGGCGAGCACCCGGTGCTGCAGGTCGTCACAGGCTTCGGGGAGACCGGTGCCGCACTGTGCCGCTCCGGCGTCGGCAAGCTGTCGTTCACCGGGTCGACGGCCACCGCGAAGCAGGTGATGGCCGTGTGCGCGCAGAGCCTGACCCCGGTGCTCATCGAGTGCGGCGGCAACGACGCGTTGCTGGTCGATTCCGACGCCGACCTCGACGCCGCTGCCGACGCGGCGATCTGGGGCGGAATGACGAATGCCGGGCAGACCTGCATCGGCGTGGAACGGGTGTACGTGGTCGGCTCGGTCGCCGCGGCCTTCACCGAGCGGCTCGCCGCGCGGGCGAAGCGGCTGCGCCCGGGCGGGCAACCCGGTGCCGACTTCGGCCCGATCACGATGGCGGGCCAGGTCGACACCATCCGGCGACACGTCTGCGATGCGCTCGACGGCGGCGGCCGCGCGCTGGTCGGAGGTCCGGAGTCGGTCCGGCCGCCCTACGTCGAGCCGATCGTGCTCGTCGGTGTGGCACCGGACTCGACGGCGCTGACCGAGGAGACGTTCGGCCCCACGATCACGGTGAGCACCGTCGCCGACCTCGACGAGGCGGTGTCGCAGGTCAACGCGGGCCGCTACGGGCTGGGCGCCGCGGTGTTCTCGGCGCGCCGGGGCGAGGAGATCGCCGCCGCGCTGCGGTGCGGGATGGTGTCGGTCAACGGGGTGATCTCGTTCGCCGCGGTGCCCTCGCTGCCGTTCGGCGGCGTGGGTGACTCCGGGTTCGGCCGCATCCACGGCGAGGACGGGCTGCGCGAGTTCACCCGCGCAAAGGCGGTCACCCGGCGCCGGTTCCGCCCGCCGATCCGGCTGCTCACCTTCAACCGTGCCCCGGGCGCGGTCCGGTTGCTGCTGCGGCTGATCCGGATCCGGCACGGCCGTGGCTGAGGGTGGCGCCGGGCGTGTCGTCGGTCACTTCCAGGGGTTGCAGCGCTGAGTCGCCGTGACAGGATCGCCGGAATCGGTACTTCTGCGGGAGGTAGTTCAGTGGCACGCGAGTTCTCGACCGTGGGCGTAGTGGGCCTGGGCACGATGGGTGCCGGGATCGCGGAGGTGTTCGCTCGCAGCGGCCTCGACGTGATCGCGGTCGAGGTCGACGATGAGTCGATCGATCGCGGTCGTGGGCACATCGAGCACTCGACGGCACGTGCGGTGTCCCGGGGAAAGCTAGACGAGTCCGAGCAGCGCACCCTGATGGGCCGGATCGGCTACACGACCTCGCTGCCGGATCTGTCCGGCGTGGATTTCGTCATCGAGGCGGTGCCCGAGCACGCGGAGCTCAAGGCCGAGATCTTCGCCGAACTGGACCTGATCGTGGCGCCCGAGGTGGTGCTCGCGTCCAACACGTCGAGCCTGTCGGTCACCGAGCTCTCGGTTCGCACCGGCCGGCCGGACCGGGTCGTCGGTATGCACTTCTTCAACCCGGCGCCGGTCATGGGGCTCGTCGAGATCGTGCGCACGGTCGTCACCGAGCCTGATGTGATCGAGGACGTGACGGCACTCGCCGGCAAGCTCGGCAAGACCCCGGTGGTGATCGGTGATCGGGCCGGCTTCATCGCCAACGCGCTGCTGTTCGGCTACCTCAACCATGCCGCCCGGATGTACGAGCAGCACTACGCCTCCCGCGAGGACCTCGACGCAGCGATGCGCTTCGGCGCCGGGTACCCGATGGGCCCGCTGGCGCTGCTGGACCTGATCGGGCTCGACACCGCCTACGAGATCCTCGACACGATGTACCGGCAGTCCCGCGACCGGCTGCACGCCCCGGCTCCCGTGCTCAAGCAGATGATCACCGCCGGGCTGTTGGGCCGGAAGTCGGGCCGTGGCTTCTACGCCTACGAGGAACCGGACTCGCCGATCGTGGTGGCCGACGGGTCCACGCCTGCGGCCGATGGGGAGAGTGTCGAGACCCGCAGCGTGCGCCGGGTCGGCGTGGTCGGGACCGGCACGATGGCGACCGGCATCGTCGAGGTGTTCGCCAAATCCGGTCTCGATGTACTGGTGCGGGGGCGTAGCGGCGCCAAGATCGACGATGCACTGGCGGCGGTCCGCCGGTCGCTGGACAAGGCCGTTCACCGCGGCAAGCTGGCGGAGGCCGACCGCGACGCTGCGCTGGAGCAGATCACGGCCACGACCTCACTCGACGACTTCGCCGAGGTGGATCTGGTGGTCGAGGCGGTCGCCGAGGATCTCGAGGTCAAGCGCGGTGTCTTCGCCACGCTCGACGAGGTGTGCAAGCCGGGCGCGATCCTGGCCACCACGACATCGTCGCTGCCGGTCGTGGAGTGCGCCGCCGCCACCAACCGGCCGGGCGACGTGGTCGGCCTGCACTTCTTCAACCCGGCGCCGGTCATGAAGCTCGTCGAGGTGGTGCACACGATCTCCACCGCCCCCGATGTGGTGGCCACCGCACGGGATGTCTGTCGCACACTGCGCAAGCAACCGGTGACCTGCGGCGACCGGGCCGGCTTCATCGTCAACGCGCTGCTGTTCCCCTACCTCAACGACGCGGTGAAGATGCTCGAGGGGCATTACGCCTCGGCCGAGGACATCGACACCGCGATGAAGGTCGGTTGCAGCCTCCCGATGGGTCCGTTCGCGCTGCTCGACGTCGTCGGGCTGGACGTGTCGCTGGCCATCGAGCGGACCCTCTACCAGGAGTTCCGGGAGCCCGGCTTCGCGCCGGCGCCGCTGCTGGAGCACCTCGTCACCGCGGGCAGGCTGGGCCGCAAGACCGGTAAGGGCTTCCGCGACTACTCCTGAGACCTTTAGTCCCGACCTCCGCCGCGGGCACAGCCCATCCACGCCACGTGCGCCTCCCTACCGACCGGTGCGGAGGAGTTCGACGACACGGTCGCCAGCTGTGGAGATGCTGGGTGTCGGCTCGCGATCGAAGAACGTCTTCTTATGGCGCCGTAGCAGTTCTTCCCCGTCCCGCTCCCAGGAGAAGCCAGGCTACGGTGCACGCTCACGTACCACGCAGCAGTGCGTCGACCGCCCGCTTCACTGACGCGAGGCAGGGCACTGGCGGCGTAGTCGATATTGACGTAACGGCGCCGACCACCGGTCACCAAAGGTACATCGAGTCCGAGCCCACCAGGGCAAGGTCAGCGGTCGGCGGGTCGGGTCGCCCCGTGGCGGTCAAGAGTTCGCCCTGAGCTGGTCGGCAGCGTAGAACCGGCCCGTGGACGAGGCATGGGGAGTCCCGGACGCGAGACTCAGCGTGTGTCGGAGCCCACAAGTCCCGTTGCGGCGAGGTGGCGGCAGGACACGGTGTCATGCATGGCGGCGGCCTGGTCCGGTAGGTTAGGCGAGTCCGACAGCCTGCTGAGATGAAGGACAGGATGACCACTGACGAACCTGACGAGAGCCTGCTGGAACGGCTCACCACGGTCCACAAACGGGCGCTGCGAGAGCTTCGCGCTGCGCAGACCATGGCCGAGCTGGATAGCGTTCGGCGGACTGTGCTTGGTAGGGCGGGTGAGCTGCTGCAGATTCGTCGCTCGATCGGGACGTTGAAGCTGGAGGATCGGCGGGTGGTCGGGGCTGCGCTCGGATCGGCGCAGCAGGAGGTGACCGCAACCCTGCAGGTGCGCGAGCAGGAACTGCTGGACGTCGAGCCCGCGCTTGCGGAGCCATTCGATGTCACGGTCCCTGCGCCGATGGTGGATTCTGGCGGGCTGCATCCGACGATCCAGTTGATGTACGACCTGAACGATGCCTTCGCGGCCTTGAACTTCGAGGTTTATGAAGGGCCCGAAATCAGCTCGGAGCTGTTCGAGTTCGATTACATGAACTTCTCCCCTGAGCATCCGGCGCGGGAGAGCATGGACACGTTCTGGCTGGCGGGGTCACGCGACAGTTCCGGCAGCGAGCGACTGTGCCTGCGGCCCCATCTGACTGGCGCCAGCGTTCGTTACATGCGCGAGCACCCACCGCCGTTCCGGTTCGTCTATCCTGGCCGGGCGTACCGGAACGAGAGCACTGACTCCCGGCATGAGCGGGCGTTCTTCCAGTACGAGGTGCTCATCGTGGATGAGGATGTTCCATTCACGGCGGGTAAGTTCCTGGTGGACACGATCCTCGACACGGTATTCGGCCACCGCGTGGAGACGCGAATGCGGACTGGCTTCTTCCCGTTCGTCGAACCAGGCTTCGAGATCGACATGGTATGTCAGGTGTGCGACGGCAAGGGCTGCGCCACCTGCCGAGGAGTGGGATGGCTTGAGGTGATGCCGGGCGGTTGTCCCCACCCGAACGTATTGAAAGCCGGTGGGCTCGACCCAGATCGGTGGATGGGCTTCTACGTCAACGTGGGGCTCGACCGGCTCGTGATGATGCGCTACGGGATCGACGACGTGCGCCTTTTCCACAGCGCTGACCTGCGTTTTCTCGGCCAGTTCAGCTAGGAGTCGCGGTCGTGAGGGTATCGCTGGAATGGGCCTGTGACTTTGTGGACCTGCCGCCGGGGGTCACCGCCGCCGACGTTGCGCGGGAGTTGACCCTCAAGACGGTCGAGGTCGAGGACTGCATCGATGTCGGCGCGGCATTGGCCGGGGTCGTCTGCGGCGAGGTAGTCGAGGTGGAGCCGGTTGGCAAGCATGGCTATGTCGTCGCGACATGTGAGGTCGGGGCCGGCGATCCGGTCGCCGTCGCGACCCGGGCGCGGAATCTGCAGACCGGAAGGAGGGTCGCGGTCGCTCTGCCAGGCGCGTGGCTGGTTGCGCCTGGCGGTGGGGCACCGGTTGAGGTGGCACCCGCCGAGGTCGCCGGCGTAGCGAGCGCGGGGGTGATCTGCACCGTCGCGAACCTGCGGTTGGAAAGCCTGTTCCCGCAGTCGCGGGGCGACGGCGCGCTTCATCTCGGGGACTTCGGTGCGACGCCGGGGTGCCCGCTGAGTGAGGTGGTGGGATTCAACGACTTCGTCTTGGAGATCGACAACAAGTCGCTGACCCACCGGCCGGACCTGTGGGGTCATTACGGCATGGCACGCGAGCTCGCGACCATCTACGGCGCGGAGTTGAAGCCGCTGGTCCGCGCGGCCCGGCCGCCGCACGTCGAAGGCCTGGTCGGTGATCTCGATCCGGACCTGTGTCAACGGCTGTCGGTGGTGGAGTTCTCCCTCGATACCGGCGAGTCCGCGCCGCTGTGGCTACGCAGCCGGCTGGTGCGCATCGGCGAAAGGTCGGTAGACCTGTGCGTTGATCTGAGCAATTACGTGACGTTCACCGTGGGGCAGCCAACCCACGTCTACGACGCGGATCGCATCGACCTCCCGCTGTCGATCAGCCGAAACAGTGCTGCAGGCAAGCTAGTGGTCCGTCGCGGTTTTGATCTGGTGGAGTCGTTGTCGTCCTCTGCGCACCTTGTCGATGATCTCGTCGGCGGCTTTGTGCCAGATGAAGGGCTTGGGGTTGTCGTTCCAGTGCTGGGCCCAGAGCTCGATGGCC
>WHTH01000030.1 GCA_009377865.1 Pseudonocardiaceae bacterium
GACGACTCCACCACCACCGCAGCAGTCGCGGCGCAGTCCGGCGCCGACGACGCCGCCGCCTCAGCCGCCCAGCTCGCCGCTGAGGCCGCCGACGCGGCACGCCAGGCCCTGGCCGGGCTCAACCGCCGCCACAGCCCCATGGAAGCCGCCGTGGCCGACGCCGGCGGCAGCCACCAGGTCGCCCGCACGGTTTGGTACGACCGGTGACCCCCGAGGCGTGGGGGCTGCTGGTCGCCGTGCTGCTCGCGCTGTGGGCACGGCACGAGTGGCACGTCAGCCGCTACCCCGACCGGGCCTGCTCGGGTTGCGGCGGCTCCGGCAAGGCCACCAGCGAAGACATGCTCGGCAGGCCCGTGATCGGCACGTGCCGAACCTGCAAGGGCCTCGAGCCCACCACCCCGAGACGGCGATGGAACCAATGACCCGGGAGCCCGCCATGACCGCAGCCATCTACCACGGATCCCTGGTCGACGTGCACGGTCCCGTCACCGTGCTCGGCGAGTGCCCTTGCAACGACTGCCACCGGCAGTGGGAGGCCTACCGCCTCCGGCCCGACGACTGGCAGGTGCCCGACGTGCGCTGGCTGCTACGGGCCGCCGACGGCCGCGAGCTCGAACACGTCCGCCCCGGCTCGTTCACCCGAGCCCCGCACCGACGGGGAAGGTGGCCTCGTGAACGGCCAGCATGACCTGTTCGACCTGTTCGATGAGCAAGACACCCCCGCGCCGGATCCGGGGGTGCTGGGTGGCTGGCCAACGTCAGTCCGGGTTGCCCCCCGCCCACGACCTGCCTGTCGGAGTGGTGCAGGCTGCTCGCCTACCCGACCCAGGAGGCGCCACGATGGCTGACCGACTCGCGTCTCGCCTGGTCGCCTCTATCGCGGACCCGACGGATGAAGCGATCGCTGCGGGGCTGCTCGGCTGGGACGGCCTGGTCTTACCAGACCTGACCCTGCTGGATTGTCGGCGCGGACGACCTCGACGTGGCAGCCGACGCTCTGCCGGGGGCGGCCTGGGACGCAACCACGAACGCCGACGTCCCCGCCGGTGATGCCACCAACCAGCACTGCCCTGCTGGGAGGACTGATGGCCCGTCGCGCCTGCAGCGCATCGACCTGACCGCCAGACCGATCACACAAACCGGGTGTCTGCTTGGCTCTCACGCGCGGGAGTCGACGGCGGCGCGGTGGTCGCACCGGTGGCCGGCGGGGTAGAGCATTGACCCTGGGTCCGGCGCCCCAGCGCGCGGTCCAACGCCAATGCCGCCGCCGGATCTACCGCACCACGCCCCATGTATGTGTCCTGCGTCATCGACACCCGCGCATGACCCAAGTAGTCCGCGATCTGTCTGGCAGTCAGGCCGAGCTCGTCGAGGATCGTCGCCACCGTTCGGCGGAACGTGTGCGACGTCATCCACTCGAAACCAGCTCGTTCCCGGAATCCACGGATCGCACGGCGCGTGTTCGCCGGCCACCGCCAACCCCACGCCTCACTCGGGAACACCGGACCGTCCCCGCTGTGCACTACCTCCTGGTGGCGCAGCTCCAGCAGCATCACCAGCCAACCCGGCAATCCGATCATTCGGTTAGCCGCGAACGTCTTACCCGTGTTGCGTACCAGGCCCTTCCCGCTGACTTCCACGATGTTGCCATTGATCCACATCGAGCCGGGTGGGATCTTCGCTTCCCCGGCGTCAGCGTCATGAACCGTCGCTGGCGCGTCCGACAGGTTCAAGTCGCACCACCGCAACCCCAACGCTTCACCGATGCGCACCCCCGTGCCGGCGAGGAACCGCAGCAGGTCTGGTAGATCCGCCGCGACCGCGATCGGGTCGGCGTCGAGCTTGTCGAGCAGCTCGTAGCGTTCGTCGCCGGTCAACGCACGGGGACGCTTACGTGACCCGCCTTCAATGCGTGACAGACCACGGGCGGGGTTGGCCGCCAACGCGCCCTGGCGCACTGCCAGGTCCAGGAGCCCGATCAGTACCGACCGGATCTGGCGCAGCGTGTTCGCCGACAGTGGTGCAGGGCCGTCGTTGCCACTCTTGCCGTCCTCGGCTAGCTGCTCGAGGAAGTCCTCGAGGGTAGGGATGTCGAGCTCGCGCAGTTGCAACTGGCCGAGCCGGGGCACGATGTGACCGTGAACGTGTGAGTGGTACCGGTCGTAGGTGGTGCCACGTTTGTCGCGACGGATCTTCTCAAGGTAGGCGAGCGCGACCGGTTCGACGCGGCTCGCGGCAGTGAGCTTCACTTTGGCGGCCTTCGTGGGTCGCGCGCTGGTGGTCAGCTCGTCGATGCGGGCCTGCAGCCGCTTCTTGGCTTCGGCCTCGGTCTTGCCCCGGCACTCGATCGGTTTCGTCTCACCGCTGGCGTAGCGGAAGTAGCGGATGGCCCGCCAGGAGACGTACGGCGTGCCGTCGGCGCTGATCCGGGTGGTCTTGTGGGTGCGGTAGCGCTTGCCGGCTGTGCCGGGTGGCAAGGGCGCTCGGGCCATGTCAGGACTCCCGCAAAGATCAAAACCGTGGCATAAACCGTGGCGTGGATCAGTATATCCGGTCGCTGGTCAACTAGCCATGTGCGCTGACCTGGGGCAACGATGGGGGAGTGGTGCGCCGCCAGGGACTCGAACCCCGAACCCACTGATTAAGAGTCAGTTGCTCTGCCATTGAGCTAGCGGCGCTGGCCCGTCGAGCGCCGAACGGCGCGACCCGCAAGACGCTAGCACAGCGTGACCGGCCCGCCCGAATCGGATCGAGGGCCTCGCGGGCAACCCCGAACCGCTGCGGGGCGTCTACAGAATGTCGGGGCGAGGGAAAGCGCAGCGGATCGTCGGTCCCCTCATGCACACTGGACTGGGAGCCGTCGTAGCCGTACGAGTCGAAACGGATGATGCCGTGCCGGTCATCAAGCCAGCGCCTGCAGCACCCCAGCATAGACGCAGCGTGACAATGTTACTACTGCTTACATTAGCGACGGTAGTAGTACTGGTCGCGGGCTGCACATCCGGGGGGTCGACGGCTACGGGCGGCCAGCGGGGGGAGGATGCGGCCCCCACGGTGCCCCCGCCCAGCATCACCACGAACCCAGCTGACCGGGCCTCGGACGTCTCCCCGCTCACCCCGATCGACGTCAGCGTGACCAACGGCACGCTCGAGCGCGTGAGCATGGTCAACCCGGCAGGGGAGCAGGTCGACGGGGAGCTCGCACCCGATGCCACGTCGTGGAAGGCCACCGAGCCACTGGGCTACGGCAAGACCTACATGATCAGCACCACTGCTGCCGGGCAGACGGGCGAACCGGTGAACCGGACCTCGAGCTTCACCACCGTGGAACCCGAAGCCCTCGCCTACCCGTCGATGAACCCGCTGGCCGGGGAGACGATCGGGGTGGGCCAGCCGCTGGCTATCTACTTCGGCGAGTCGATCGAGGACAAGCAGGCCGCGGAGGACGTGATCTCGGTGAAGACCGATCCCGGGGTCGAGGGCACGTTCTACTGGTTCTCCGACACCGAGGTGCACTGGCGACCCGAGGAGTTCTGGACGCCCGGCACCACGATCAGCATGGACATCGACGTCTACGGCAAGGATCTCGGCAACGGCGTCTACGGCGAGGAGGACCGCGAGGCGACGTTCACCATCGGTGACTCCGTCATCGCCCGCGCGGACGGCGCCAGCCACCAGATGACCGTGGAGATCAACGGCGAGGTCGTCCGCACCATGCCGATCTCGATGGGGGAGCCTGAGTTCGCCAGCAACAACGGCGTCCACGTGGTCACCGAGCAGCACGAGAGCTACGAGATGGACTCCAGCACTTACGGGCTGTCCCCCGACGAGGGTGGCTACGTGACGACGGTGGAGTACGCCACCCGTATCTCCACCGGCGGCGAGTTCGTCCACGCCGCTCCCTGGTCGGTGGGGGACCAGGGCAACCGCAACGTCAGCCACGGCTGCATCAACCTGTCCACCGAGAACGCCAGGTGGTTCTACGACACGTTCAGCAAGGGCGACGTCGTCATCCAGACCAACACCGGCGGACCGGAGCTGGAACCCTGGGACGGCTTCGGCGACTGGCAGATCCCGTGGGAGGAGTGGCAGACCGGCGGCGCCGTCTAGCGACGGCTCACGACGGGTTGGGGTGAGTGACGGGATTCGAACCCGCGACCCCCTGGACCACAACCAGGTGCTCTACCGGCTGAGCTACACCCACCATGAGCCGGTGCGTGACCGGCGGCTACCGATTCTAGCGGGTGGCTGTCACGCTCCGCCGCCCGGTTCTGGGTCGACGAACTGGCGCGCCGTCTGCTGCGCCTGCTCGCTCGTCGGCCCCGGCTGGTCGACGAACGCGGTGCTTCGGTAGTAGGCCAGCTCGTTGATCGACTCGTTGATGTCGGCCAGCGCCCGGTGGGTCTGGCCCTTCGGCGGCTGCGCGTGGTAGATCCGCGGGTACCAGCGCCGGCACAGTTCCTTGATCGTGGACACGTCCACCATCCGGTAGTGCAGGTGAGCGTCGAGCTCGGTCATGTCCCGCGCGATGAAGTTGCGGTCGGTCGCCACCGAGTTGCCCGCCAGCGGCGACGAGCGCGCCTCGGGGACGAAGTGGCGCACGTAGTCGAGCACCTGTTGCTCGGCGTCGGCCACGGTCACCGTGGAGCGCCGCGACGCCTCCGTCAGGCCCGACGCCTCGTGCATGTCACGCACCACGTCGAGCATCGAGTCGAGCACGTCGGCGTCGGCGTGGATGACGACGTCGACCCCCTCGCCGAGCACCCGCAGGTCGCCATCGGTCACCAGCGCGGCGATCTCGATGAGCGCGTCCTTGTCGAGATCCAGCCCGGTCATCTCGCAGTCGATCCACACCAACCGGTCGTTCACCCGCGCGAGCCTAGTCGGGATGCTCGACCGGATGGGCCGGCCCGGTCAGGAAGGGCCCCAGCAACCCGGGCACGGCCTGCTCCGCGACGGCGAGCCCGTCCGAGATGGCGACGTCGTAGACCGCATAGCCGCCGCTGCCCGCCGCGGTGGTGGCCACCAGCGTCACCAAGCCGGCGCGACGCTGGAACAACGACTGCGACACGGTCCACCCGATCACCCCGCTTCGCTGCAGCGCCGCGCATCGCCGCACGCCCGCGCCGTGGCGGGTCACCAGGTAGCGCTGCGCCAGTCCGTGGCCGAGGTTGCGATAGGCGTCGACGGCGAGCAGCAGCGTCAGCGGCAGCAGTGCGACCGCCACCCAGGGCAGCCAGCCCGGCACCGCCAGCAGCCACAGCAGCGCTGCCACGGGCGCGGGCAGCGCGCCACGTACCAGCCGCCGTCGCAATGCCGCCGCGGGGTGACGCCGCAGCGGGGTGGTCGTAGGCGCGGGCGCCTCGGCGAGCACGGCGGCGGCGACCCGGTGCGTTTCGACCACCGGTGCGGGCGGCAGCAGCGTGCCCCGGCCCTCACCCTGGGAGCCGCCGAGCCCGGTGGCGATCGCGGCCAGCCGGGCGCCCCGGCCCGCCCGGAGCAGCAGTGGCTCGGAGATCTCCACGCCGCGCAACCGGCGCTCCTCGAGCGAGATCGAGCGCGTCGTCAGAGCCCCGCGCCGCACCCGCAGCGTGCCGCCGGCTTCGCGGACCAGCCGGAAGCCCCACCAGACCTCCACGAATATCAAGATCGCGCCGAGCACTGCCACGATCAGCACGAACACCGCGAAGACGGTGGCGCCCAGCCACAGCGGTGCGGTGTCGAGCTGCTCGCGGGCCCCGTTGATGGCCTCGACGTCGGTGGGGTCGACTCCGAGCTCACCGACGAACTGGCCCGCCGCGCCTGCGACCGCACCGACGGCCACCAGGCTCGACGTCGTCAGGGGTGCGTATCGCAGCCACGACCAGTCCAGCCGAGCGATCTCCTGGTCCGGCGGTGTGTCTTCCTCGGCCTGCGCGACCGCGGCACGCTCGAGCAGCTGCTGGCGCAGCCGGTCGGCTTCGGTCGCCGACACTGCGTCGAGCGACAGCTCGCCCGCTTCGGTGCCTTGGACTTGCTGCCCGGTGCCGATGTTGAGCACCGAGAGCCCGAACAGCCGGTGCACCGGGCCCGCCGTCAGGTCGACGGTGCGAATACGGTCGCGGGGCACCGACCGGCGCTGCCGGAACAACAGGCCCGAGCGCAGCTCGACCCGCTCGTCGGTGACCCGGTAGCGGGTGGTGAACCAGCGCCCGATCCCGGCGAGCACCAGCGCCACCACCGCGGCGATCAGGCCGTAGAACCTGCCGTCGAGGTCGCGCGCGCCCACCACCAGCACGATGAGTATCACCGGCAGGAACCCGGCGAGTTGGCGCAGCGGTGTCACCGCGAGCATCCGCGGGTCGAGCCGCTGCCAGCTGGACGGCGCGGGAGCGGCCTCCGTCACGTGGCGTCCCCCGGCGTGGCCTGGGTGGTGGCGGTGAGCTGCTCGACGAGGTCGCGGGCCAGCCGGTGGTCGAGCCCGGCGATCTGTAGCGCTCCCGCCACGGATGCCGTGGTGACGGTGACCGTCGACAGCCCCAGCAGCTGCTGCAGCGGGCCGCGCTCGGTGTCGACCGTCTGGATCCGCGACATCGGCGCGACCCGCCACTCCTGGCTCAGCCAGCCGGCGGACGTGTAGACGGCGTCCTCGGTGACCTCCCAGCGGTGCACCCGAAACCGCCACTGCGGCATCACGACCACGTACCCGACGCCCAGCAGCAGCACCGTGCCCAGGATCGGCCACAATAACCCGATCCTCGCGAACGGCCACGAGGCCAGCGCGACACCGAGCGCGATGAGCACGGTGACCACTGATCCCACCGCCCGCACTGTCCACCAGGTGATCGCGCGGCGGCTCACCTGATGCCGTGGCGGCCGCAACTGCAGCGTTTCCGAACTCTGCATCCCACCACCATGCCGTATGACGCCGGCGATCACAGCACCTCCGGGTCCGCGCAGCGCGCCGGCCGCCGCCCGGACCGCAACGCCTCACCGGTCAGCACGTCGCGGGCGGTCTCGCGGTCCGGGGCCAGCTCGACCGCGGCGTCGTAGACCCCCACCTCGATCGCGTCGACACCGAGCCGCGCGCATGCCGCCCAGCAACGCGGATCGGACTCGGCAGGCGAGGGTGCGTCGGGCCAGTGGTTCCAGTCGGCTTGGCAGATCCTCACGGCGGCTCCTCGTCGGCAACGGCGGGATGTAGCAGCGCGGCGAGCTGGGCGGCGCGCACCGTGGTGGTCTGTGCTTGCACCAGATGAAATGCGGCCTCCCGCGCCCAGCGCTGCTCGGGACTGGTGGCCAGCAGGGCCGACCCCGACCGGGCGGCGATGAGTGCAGTCGTCGCGCGGACGGTGAGTTCGGCGAGTTGCCCCCGTAACTCGGTGCGCCGCGCGGCGTGCTCGCCCACCGCGGCATCGCGTAGCGCGTAGGCCTCGGACCGTAGCGGGACGGCGAGCTGCGCCAGCTCGAGAGCCGCGTCGACAGCCGCCGGGCGGTCCCGCTCATGGCCGAGCCGTTCCAGCTCGATGAGCGCCCGTCGCAGCAGCCCGAGTGCGGCGGGCCTGGTGTTCGCGCTCCTGGCCGCATCGAGCTCTTGCCATTCGCGGGAGTCCATGGTGAGGGCGACCTCCTCGGCCGCGATCCGGCACCGGTCGAACTCCAGTGCGACGGTGGCCGTGCCGGCCATCACCGCCAGCGGCAGTGGGGCGCCGGCGCGCAACCCGTCTCGCTCGGTGGCCTCGATGAGCCCGAACACCACCCGGCCGTCCGGGGTGGTGGCGGCGAGCAGCAGCAGGTCGAGCAGGCCCCACCCGGTGCACCATTCGGACCGGCCGCAGAGCAGGTAGCCGCCGCAGCCGTCGGGTTCAGCGGTCACCGCGGGCGGGCCGGGACGTCGCAGGTGCGCCAGCGCGATCCCGGCCAGTGCGCTGCCGCGACACAACGCCGCGTGATGCCGTGCCGCGGCGGGACCGGCGGTCACGGCGTCCGCGTCGATCGCCAGCCGCCCGCGAACCAGGGCCTGCGGCATCTCGTGCTGGGTGAGCACGAACCAGGTTGCGCCGCATGCGCCGGCGAGCAGCTCCACCACCTCGGCCTCCACCGCGGCGGTCGCGCCGTGCCCACCGTCGCCGGAAGGCACCGTCACGGAGTAGAGCCCCTCGGCGGCCAGCGCGTCGAGGTCCTCGCGGCGCACCCCGCAGGCCGGATCGTCGGCGGCTGCGGCATGCGGTTCGAGCACGTCGGTGCACAGTCGTCCCGCGGCCGTCACGGCAGCATGGGCGGCCACCTCCGGGGGCGGTGCGAACAGGTCGGCCACGGGCACGCCGCGCACCGTAGCCCGACCGCGGCGGTGCGCCGCTCGGGCGTCCTCATCTCCGGTCGGATCTCCACAGAGCCTCCAACGGCGCGACAGCCAGCCGATCGCCGATGCGCTGGGCCTGGTCTCCGGTGTTGAGCACCAGCCCGACGACGAACCGGTCGCCGAGCCGGTTGCGCAGGTGAACAAGACCACGGGTAGCGGTCGAACCGAGTTGACCGCTGGCCTTCACCTCGATCGCCACCACCCGGCCGTCCGGCGCCTCCAGGACCAGGTCGACCTTCGGGCGCTTGGTCATTCGCGAGGAGAGGTTGACCGACCACGCCGGCAGCTCGACGGTCAGGTAGACCAGCTCCAACAGCCGCAGGTAGGCCATCGCCTGGTCGCGGCTGAGGCCGATCTCCCGGCCGATCTCGGCGGCGTTGCGGGTCTGCCGGGTGCTCGCGGCCGCCAGCTGCAGGAACGTCCGTAGCGTGCCGGCACGGCGGACGGTGGTGACGTCGTCGGAGACGCCGAGGTCCGACGGCCAGCGAACTCCCCGGCGAAGAGCTGGTCCACGATGGACGGTGCGCCCGGTTCGAGCTCGGCCATCGCGAGCGGCGATGCGGGTCCTGGCTCGTATCGTCACTCACGGGCGCCGTAGGCGCTTCTTGTCGATCTTGCCGGTGGCGTTGCGGGGGAGTTCGTCGACGAAGTGCACGTCGCGGGGCACCGCGAAGCGGGCGAGCTTCGATCGGACCCGGTCGCGCACCGTGTCGGCGTCGAGCTCGGCGCCGGGTGCCAGCACCAGGTAGGCGGCCAACCGTTGCCCGAAGTCCGCGTCGTCGATCCCGAGCACCGCGGCATCGTGCACCTCGGGCCACTGCGAGGTCAGCTCCTCGACCTGCCCGGGATGGACGTTCTCCCCGCCGGAGACGATCATGTCATCACTGCGTCCGGTGACGTGCAGCAGCCCGTTCTCGTCGACCATGCCGACGTCGCCGATGCCCATCAGGCCGTCCACGACATCGGTACCGGCCCCGGAACGGGTGTAGCCCTCGAAGAGCATGTCATTGCCGATGAAGATCCGCCCGGTCTGGCCGTCGGGGGCCGGCCGGTCGTCGTCGTCGAGGATCCGCAACGTGGTCCCGAGCGGGGGGCGTCCGACGGTGCCGGGAGCTGTGCGCATGTCCTCCGGCGTTGCGATGCTCGCCCAGGACACCTCGGTGGAGCCGTAGAGGTTGTAGAGCACGGGTCCGAAACGCTCGGTGAACCGCTGCGCGAGCTGCGTCGACACCGCCGAACCGCTCACCGCCACCACCCGCAGCACGCGGGTGTCGGCAGCGTCGAGCTCGGCCTCGGGCAGCTCCAGCATCCGTTGCAGCATCACCGGGACGGCCACCACCGTCGTCACCCCGTGCTCGCCGATCGCGCGCAACGTCTGGCTCGGGTCGAACCGCCGGTGCAGCACGAGTGGCGCCCCGAGCAGGAACCCGAGCTGCAAGCCCGCGAACCCCCAGGTGTGGAACAACGGTGCGGCCACCAGCACCGGCTCGCCCGCCCGTAGCGGGATGCGGGACAGGATCGCCCCGATCGGTCCGAGGCCCTTGGGGCCGGGGCGGCGGGCGCCCTTGGGCGTGCCGGTGGTGCCCGAGGTGAGCACGATGAGCCGCGCGGCAGGCGGGCGGGCAGGCAGCGTGCTGTCACCGCCGGCGCCGATCAGCCCCTCGAGATACGGTGTGCCGGGCTCGCCATCGGTCCAGCCGAGCACCGTGTCGGGGCGATCCGGCACCGACGCCAACGCGGCCGTGAACTCCTCGTCGGCGACGACCAGGTCGGCGCGCTGCTCGTCGAGCACGGCGGCTAGCTGCTCGGCCGACAGGCCGGTGTTGAGCAGTACGACGTCGGCGCCGAGCTTGGCGCACGCCGTCATCGCCTCGATCGGTCCACGGTGGTTGCGACACAGCAGCGCCACCGTGGCGCCGGCACCGACGCCGCGGTCGGCCAGTGCCCGGGCCAGCCGGTCGGAGCGCTCGTGGATCTGCCGGTAGGTGACCGTTCCGCGCTCGTCGATGATCGCCGGACGGTCCGGGTGCCGGGCCGCCCCCGCCGCGTACCCGGCGGCCGGCGTCAGCCCGTAACGGGCCAGTGCGGCCACCGTGCCCAGCATGCGGTCCGGGCGCATCGGCGCGAGCACCCCGGAGTACACCAGCAGCGCCAGGCTGCGGGCCGTCAGCAGCGGGTCCCCACTCATCGTCGCGCGACCGCGGCCACGGGCAGGGTCACCAGTGCACGCCCGGCAGCAGCCGGATCATCGCCCTGGCACCACGCGATAGCGGCGTGGTCTCGTCGGTCTCAGCCTCACGATCGGCAGGGGTGTCGGGGAAGACCCGGTAGGCGATGTGCAGCACGGCGTCGATGAGCTGCGGCGTGAGGGCGTAGGCCACCGCGCCGGTCGTTCCCAGTATGGTGCTGATCTCCTTGGGACGCTGCTCCAGCGCCCTCACCACCATCGCGGCCGCTTCCTCGGGCGAGGCGGCGGGGACCGCGCCGTAGAGCGCGGTGGGCGCGATCATCGGGGTGCGCACCAGCGGCATGTGAACGATGGTGAAGGTGACCCCGTCACCGTAGGTCTCGCTGGCCACCGCCCGGGCGAACGCATCCAGCGCCGCCTTGGAGGCGACGTAGGCGGAGAACCGCGGCGTGTTGGTCTGCACGCCGATCGAGGACACGTTGACGATGTGCCCGAAGTACCGCGAGGTCATGTGCGGCAGCAGCCCGAGGGTCAGCCGGACGGCGCCGAAGTAGTTGATCGCCATCGTCCGCTCGTAGTCGTGCAGCCGGTCGTAGGACAGCCGGACGGCGCGGCGGATCGAGCGGCCCGCGTTGTTGACCAGCATGTCGATGCCCTCGTGGTCGGCGAGCAGCTGCTTGACCAGCGCGTCGACCGCTTCGGGCTGGGTGATGTCGCAGGGGTAGACGTGTGCCTGCCCGCCCGCGCTCTCGATCTCGGCGCGTACCGCCTCCAGCTCCTCGGCGCGACGGGCCACCAGCAGCGGCACCGCATGGCGCTGCGCGACCTGCAGCGCGGTGGCACGGCCGATGCCCGACGACGCGCCGGTGATGACGATCCGGCGCCCTGACAGCGGGCCGTCCGGACCGGGCCGGCGGGCCCGCATCGGGTCGAGATGGCGGGCCCAGTGCCGCCACAGCACGGCCGCGTACCCGTCCAGCTTCGGCACCCGGATCCCGGTTCCCGCGAGCTCGTGCCGGGTGGCGGCGCTGTCGAAGACCGACGGGAACGACAGGTGTGGCAGCACCTCCTCGGGTACGCCCAGCTCTGCCAGCGCCGCAGCCCGCACCGTGCTCGCCCCGGGGATCCGGCCGAGCAGGTCGGCCGCCGCTCCGACGAGGCCCAGCAGCGGGCGGCTCGCCGCGGCCGGCAGCACCGTGGTGGCCCGGGGTGCGCCCGCCGCGCCGGCGAAGGTGTCGTAGACGTCCACCACCCTCTGCGGCTGCGGGGACACCAGGTGAAACGCGCGCCCGTCGAGCCCCGGCCGGTGCGCCAGCTCGACGAGCGCGTCAGCGACGTAGTCGACCGGGACGATGTTGGTGGCGCCCAGATCGGGCATGGGAATGGGCAGCGGGCGGGGCGTGGGCAGGTGGGCGAGCCGGGCGATCGCCGGGAACAGGTAGTAGGGACCGTCTAGCTTGTCCATCTCCCCGGTCCGGGAGTCCCCGACGACCACGGCGGGCCGGTAGACGCGCCACGGCAGGGCGGATTCGCGCACCAGCGCCTCGGCCGCGAACTTGGTGGCGTGATACGGCGAGGGCAGCCGTTGGCCGGTGTCGAAGTCGCTCTCGGTGAACCGCCCCGGGTGGTCACCCGCGACCACCACCGACGACACGTGGTGCAGGCAGCCCGCACCGACCCGGGCAGCGAGCTCGATCACACGCCGGGTGCCCTCCACATTGGTGGTGTGGTTGGCCTGCTCGCCGGCGGTGAGGTCGTAGATCGCGGCAAGGTGGACCACGTGGTCGACCCCGGCGAGGTCATCGAGGTCGGCCTGGTCCAGGCCCAGTCCAGCAGCGGTGAGGTCGCCCACCACCGGACGGATGCGATCACCACCGGGGAGCCCTGCGGCCAGCCGGGCCAGCCGCCCCCGCGAGGAGTCGCGGACCAGGACGGCGACGTCCTCGCACTCCGGCCGTGATACCAGGCGGTCCAGCACGTGCCGGCCGAGGAAACCCGTCCCTCCGGTGACCAGGTACCGCATGGCGACTCCGATCGTCGGACCTGGGAAGCCTACTACTGATCAGGACCGAGAGGTCGGGTGAACGGGACGACCGCCCGGGACGATCCGGCTCCACGCTGGCACTCAACGACTTCTGGTGGCAGCCGCTGTCCGACTCGCAACACCGGTTGCGGATCGCCGGGTCCGGGGCTGACGTCATCTGCTGCACTCACTCCGGGTTGCCGTGGATCCGGCGGATCGACGGCACGCTGATCGTGCTCGATGCCGTGCTCTCGAGTGGTCACACCAACGGTTGACGTTGCGGCAGGGGTAGTTCAGCTCGCCGGGCAACGTGCCGATGACCGCAGCAGTGAGGATGAGCGGGAGCGGCGCCGAGCCGATCGGGTCTCACGTCGCAGACGGTATGGACGTGCCGCGTCCGCGGCTCGCGGCGTCCCTGGCCACCGCACTGACCCGCACCACGGTCTGCGAGCACGTGGTCGCGATGGTGGCGACCGAGCTGGCGGCCGACGTGCAGCTGTGCGAACAGGTCGCCAGGTTGTCGTCACAGCAACGGGTCGCGTTGCGTCGCGCCGAGAGCCAGGTGATCGACTCCGTCGGCGTCGGGCTGCCCACCGGAACGGCACACTGCGTCGGCCCCGAGGGCGATGCCGAGGTGACGTTGCTGCACGGTGACGGCTGGTCGTTGGTCGCTCGCAGCGCACCCGTGCTGGTGTTCCTGCTCGACGTGGCACCCGGCCTGGTGATCGACCGCAGCCGAGCCGACGGCGCCGCCGACCTGGTCACCGACCTCTTCGCCCAGTCGACCTAGTCACCGATCCCCGCCGTGAAGGGCACCTCCACGGCACCCGAAGCAGTGAAGGTGCCCTTCACGGTGGCCGCAGGCGCAGGATCAGACCGCCGGGACGGGCAGCGGATCCACCGGCTCGTAGAGCGTGGTGCGCTGCGCCAGCGGCCGGCCGAGCGGCTCGACGATCGCGCGGAATCCCGCCTCGTCGAGCCCCTGCCCGTGACTGGCACCGGCCGCACGGCTGATGTTCTCGTCCATCAGCGTGCCGCCCAGATCGTCCACACCCGCCAGCAGCAACTGCCGTGCGCCGGTGGCGCCGAGCTTGACCCAGGATGCCTGCACGTGGTCGATCAGACCGCGATAGGCGATCCGCGCCACGGCATGCACCAGCAGCACCTCCCGCCAGGTCGGTCCACGGCGGGCGGCGCGCTTGAGGTACATCGGCGTGGCCATGTGCACGAACGGGAGCCCGACGAACTCGGTGAATCCGCCGGTCTCGCGCTGCAGATCCCTGGTGCGAATCAGGTGCCGCGCCCAGTGCACCGGTTGCTCGATGGCGCCGAACATCATCGTGACGTTGGAGCGCAGTCCCACCGAGTGCGCGATCCGGTGCGCCTCGAGCCACTCCTCGGTGTTGACCTTGTCCGGGCACAGCACCGCGCGCACCTCGTCGTCGAGGATCTCGGCGGCCGTCCCGGGCAGCGTTTTCAGACCCGCCTCGCGCAGCCGGGTCAGGTACTCCGCGAGCGGCTCGCCGAGCCGGCGGGCGCCCTCGGTGACCTCCAGTGCGGTGAAGCCGTGGATGTGCATCCCCGGTGCCGCCTCGTGGATCGCCCGGCACACCGACAGGTAGTACTCGCCGTCGAAGCTGGGATGGATGCCGCCCTGCAGGCAGACTTCGGTGGCACCGAGGTGCTGTGCCGCCAGCACGCGGTCGATGATCTCCGAGTGCTCCAGCAGGTAGGGCGCGCCCCGCAGGTTCAGCGACAGCTTGCCCTTCGAGAACCCGCAGAACCGGCAGCGGAACGTGCACACGTTAGTGTAGTTGATGTTGCGGTTGGCCACCCAGGTGACGGTGTCGCCCGCGGTCACCGACCGCAGCTCGTCGGCCAGTGCGGCGACGGCGGGCACCTCCGGGCCGCGCGCGCCGAACAACCTGACCAGCTCGTCGACGCCGGGCTGCTGGCCGCCGCGCACCCCGTCGAGCACCTCGGCGACCGCTCCGCCGGCGCGCGCCGGGGCGGGCAGCAGCGTGGGCGGCGCCGAATTGGCCCCGGAATACCAGGCCGTGGACTTTCGCCCGCTCAACGAGACCTCGGCGCCGTCGCCGACGTTGGCGGCGTCCTGCGACTGCTCGCGCAGCACCGCGCCGGGATCGTCCCGGCCCAGCCCCTCGGCGTCGGAGCGGTCGAGCACCGGGAAGCGCATCGCCTCGTCGAGCCAGCGCGGCGGGTCGAGCGCGAACTCGGGGTGCAGCGTCAGGCGTGGTGCCAGCACGTGACCGGCCGCTTCCGTGGCGGCGCGCAGCTCGTCGAGGCCGGGCCACGGCCGTTCCGGATTGACGTGGTCGACGGTGACGGGGGAGATGCCGCCCCAGTCGTCGCTACCGGCGGCCAGCAGGCCGGCGGGGTCGTCGGACAGGTTCGGTGGTGCCTGCACGTGCACCTCGGGGGGCAGCAGCAGCCGGGCCAGCGCGATCGCTCGCAGGTGCTCCTCGGAGGGGCATGCGGGGTGCTCGCGCATCGCCGTGCCGGGCTTGGGCAGGAAATTCTGCACGATCACCTCCTGCACGTGACCGTGCCGCCGGTGCGCGTCGGCGATGGCCGCCAGCGCCTGTACCCGGTCGGCCTCGGTCTCGCCGATCCCCACCAGGATCCCGGTGGTGAAGGGGATCGCCAGCTGCCCGGCCGCCTCCAGGGTGTCGCGTCGCCGCCGCGGGTCCTTGTCCGGGGCCCCGCGGTGCGCCGCCAGGTCAGGGCGCAGCGACTCGATCATCATGCCCTGGCTGGCGGTGACCTCACGCAGCGCGGCGAGCTCGTCCCGTGTCAATGCGCCCGCGTTGGCATGCGGTAGCAGTCCGGTCTCCTCGACCACCAGCCGGCACGCGGCGACCAGGTAATCGACGGTCGACGGGTAGCCCCGCCGCGCCAGCCATTCCCGTGCCGCCGGGTAGCGCCGCTCGGGCCGCTCGCCTAGCGTGAACAGCGCCTCGTGGCAGCCGAGCCCGGCACCCCGACGGGCGATCTCCAGCACGTCGTCGGGCTCGAGGTAGGCGGCGGGTAGCTCGCGAGGGGCGTGCGCGAAGGTGCAGTAGCCGCAGCGGTCCCGGCACAGCATCGTCAGTGGCACGAACACCTTGGGGGAGAAAGTCACCCGGCTGCCGTAGCTGGCGTCGCGGACTGCGGCCGCTCGCGCCATCAGCTCCGAGGTGTCCACGCGTGCCGGATCGCCGCCGTCGCTCATACCGCGCCCTTTCGTGGGTCATGGTGGACGTCCGTGACCGTAACGCGACGGGTCGGAGGCAGGTGTGGGTGACGTTCAGTGTGGGGCGAGGCGCACCTGGTTGCGGCCGGCTTGCTTGGCGTCGAGCAGCGCGGTGTCGGCAACGAGCAGCAGCCGATCGAGCTCGCTGGCGTCGGCGGGACACACCGCGGCACCGACCGAGACTCTGACACTGCCGAGCCGCGCGGGCTCACCGTCGAGCCCGACCACCGGAACGGCGAGCCCGGAGATCCGGTCGCGTATCCGCTCGGCGATGTGCCCGACCTCCCAGCTGTCGACGCCCGGCAACAGCAGCACGAACTCTTCGCCGCCGAATCGGCCGGCAAGGTCATAAGGGCGCATCTCCTGCTGCAGCGCACGGGAGACCGCCTTGAGGACCTCGTCGCCGGCAAGGTGGCCGTGCCGATCGTTGAGCGCCTTGAAATGATCGATGTCGATCATGAGGATCCCCAGCGGCGCACCGGTGCGCTTGGAACGGGCCAGCTCCTTGCTGGCCATCTCGTGCCAGAACACGGCATTGGCCAGGCCGGTCTTCGGGTCGTGCCGGGAGGCGTCGCGGAACTGGGGCACCAGCACGGCCCGGTGCAGTGCGAGCACCGACGCCAGGAGCACCACGACCAGCCACGAACCGCGGGCCATCAGCGAGGCGATGGCGACCCCGAGCCCGAGCGATCCGACCAGCACCAACTGGTCGCTGGGGTCGCCGATCGCGGTGCGGATTCGGGTCCCCGGCCGGGACAGCAGGATGGCGCCGACCACCAGTCCGTGATTGACGAGCCAGAACATCGCCGTGGCCGCGAGCATCGCGAACAGCCCCAGCGGGCCCTCCGGCAGTCCGAATAGCCGCGGCGGGTCGACCGCGGCGAGTACAGCCAGCGCTGTCGCCCCCGCGAGCACGATGGTGGCCGCCGAGAACGCCTTGCGGTAGACCGCTGTGCGGCGGGTGACGCGCAGCCAGCAGTGGGTATAAGTCAGGGCGACGAGCGCCACGGCGAGCACCGGGGGCAGTAGCAGGACCGCGGCGAAGTTCCACATCGCCTTGAGGTTGACGTAGGCGACACCTTCTGCAGCCACCTCCCGCAGTCGCTCGATCCCGCGGGCGGCTTCCAGGTGCAGGATCGCGCCGACGGCCAGGACGGCAAAGCGGACGAAGTCTTGCGCGTCAGCAGTGGTCTGGACGGCCAGCACCGCGAGCAGCACAGCGAGTGCATCAACCAGCAGGACGAAAGCCACGACCGGACGCGCTTGGGACCACAGAGCCCACCGTCCGGGTGACAACCGACGGCGAATTGTGGCGAACTGTGTTTCCCATGCGAGCGCTTGAGGGGTGACACTCACCAGGTACTCCCGAAGAAATAGCCGACAGCGTGATTCACCGTAACCGGAAGTTCACTTGCTGTCGCTGCTCCGTTCGGTGGCGATGGTCACACACAGGTGTGACGAAGAGCTGCCGAGGGGGCCGAACCAAAGGAGATCCACACATGACGGTAACGACACAGTCCAGCTCAGCCCGTGGCTCGGAGTGGCACCGTGGCTCGGAGTGGCACGTCACAGGCTCGGAGTGGCACCGTGGCTCGGAGTGGCACTGAAGCGCCTCTCATCGAGCCGTCGCCCGGGACCGACCTGTGCGCCGTGCGCGTGGTGCGTGAGGGGCCGGCCGGGCGGGTCGCCCATCGCTTCACCGGCCAGCGGCCCGCCCGGCGCCCTCCCAGTGCGTGATCACAGGTCGACGCCGTTGGTCTGCAGCCAGCTCAGCGGGTTCACCTTCTGGCCACCGTCCTGCCAGATCTCGAAGTGCAGGTGCGGGCCGGTCGACTGGCCCCGGTTGCCCATCGTGGCAATCTGCTCGCCTGCGGCGACCTGCTGGCCCTCGGAGACCAGCGACTCGTTGATGTGCCCGTAGACCGACTCCGTGCCGTCGTCGTGCTGTACCCGTATCCACATGCCGAACCCGCTGGCGGGTCCGGATTCGGCGACGACGCCGTCGGTGGTCGAGTAGATCGGGGTGCCGATCGAGTTGGCGATGTCGATGCCGTCGTGCATGCTGCCCCAGCGGGAGCCGAAGCCGGAGGTGAGCTCGCCGGACGCGGGCTGTACGACGGCGCCCGGCGACACCGGGAGCTGCGACGCACCCTCCTCGATGGCCTCTTCCGCGTCCTCGAGGGCCTCCTCGGCGGCGGCCTGCTCAGCCGCTTCGCGCTCGGCGGCCTCGCGCACTTCGGCGATCTCCCGGCCCTTGGCCAGGCTCGCGACGTCCTGCTCGCTGGTCTGCTGCTCCACCGGCATCACCTCGGGCAGTGGGAGCACGCCTGCTGCGGGTGCGTCGCCACCGACACCGGTGAACTCCCCGACGCTGTCACCGAAGGCCAGCGGGGTCGTCCCGGCGATGCGCTGAGCCGGCTCGAGGCCCTGACTCGCTGCTGTGACGGCACCGACGGCGACTGCGGCCATCACGGCCCATCCCCGCGTGCTGGGGTTCGGGTGAGAGACCCGGTGCGAGCCTGGACTACGACGCCTCGGCTGCTGCCGCGCCGTTTCGAGGGCTGGGCTGGGTGCGTTGGTGCCGCCAGTGTGGATGTTGCTGCTGCTGCTGCGTCTGTTGCCGCTGGGGGAGCGGTGTCGAGGCAAGACTGCCCTTCCGTTCGGGGAATCCGGTGCTTACCGGGCGTGGGGTCCCGGGGGAGCCGTATTCGGGGTGAGCTCCTGATTGCGTTACCGGATCGTGACGAGGACCGGGGGAAGCTACCCACTTCCGCAGCGCAGAGGCAAGGAGCGTTGCCGCGAGCACGTGGCCGAGCCGCTGAACGGCCGTGGTCGGGCGGCGAGCGGTAGGCGCACTTCAGCCGGGGTAGTCACAACACGTACCCCCGCCCCGACCGTGACGAGGATGACCGTGGGTGACAGCGAAGCCAACACGTGTTTCCTTCCACGCGCGAATGCGCGATCATGCGGCCCATGGACCGGGGCCGAAGTACAGCCGTCGCCGTGCTGGCAGTGCTGCTCGCCGGGTGCACGCCCGGGCCGAACCTGCCGGGTGCGACGAGTTCTCCCGCCCCGCCGCCCAGGTCGGCTCCGCAACCCCCACCCGTCTCACCGTTCACCGGGTTGCCGACCGACCTCGCCGCGCCGGTGCTCGTCGCCAAGATCGACAACGCCCGGCAGGGCCGGCCACAGACGGGCCTGACTGCGGCCGATCTCGTCTACGTCGAACCGGTCGAGGGCGGGGTCAGCCGGCTGGCGGCGGTGTTCCAGTCCCGGATCCCGCCCGTGGTCGGCCCGGTCCGCAGCGTCCGCAGGACCGACGTGCAACTGCTCGCGAACTTCGGCAGGCCCGCTCTCGCGTTCTCCGGCACTGCGCCGCCGCTGCAGCTGCTGCTCGACGGTTCCCCGGCGGTGGAGCTCCCGCCCCCCGCACGTCCCGGCGCCTACAGCCGGTCGGGGTCGCGGTCGGCTCCGCACAACCTCTACGTCAACGCCCGACGGCTGAGCGGGGCCGGCGCGCCACCCGTCGACATCGGCTTCAGGTTCGGGCCCGTCCCCGAAGGCGGGCGGCCGGTCGGCGCCACCTCGGTCCGCTACAACTCCACCCGCATCGGCGTCGAGTGGGCGCCTGTTCAGCGGCGCTGGGTCTTCGCCGTGGACGGCTCGCCACTCACGGCTGCCGAGGGTGGCAGGCCCGGGGCCGCGACGGTCGTGCTGCAGCGCGTCCCGGTGGAGCCCACCGGCATCCGGGACGCGGCGGGTGCGGTGTCACCGTTCGCTCTCACGGTGGGCGGGGGCGAGGCGGTGGTGCTGCGTGACGGTAAGGCCTTCGACGCGCGGTGGGTGCGGCCGGCGCCGCCCGCACCCACCACCTTCACCCGACCCGACGGCACACCGATGCCGTTCGCACCCGGGCAGGTGTGGGTCGTGCTCGTGCCGCCCGGGCGCTGAGGCGTGCCCCCGGCTCCGGGATCAGCTGCCGACGACGGCCGACTCGCCGGCCCGGGCGAACGGCACCGTTTCGGCGACAAGCTCGTAGGAGCGCAACCGGTCGGCCGGGTCGTGCAGCATCGTGGAGATCATCAACTCATCGGCGCCGGTGCGCTCCTGCAGGTCGGCGAGTTGTTCGCGCACGGTGTCCGGACTGCCCACCACATGGCCCGCGCTCCACTGCGCGAATGCCGTCCGTTCGTGCTCGGTCAGTGTGGCCGCGGCGGCCTCCTCCGGGCTGGGCAGCGTGGACGGTCGTCCCGCGTGCAGCCGCAAGAAGGACAGGCCGCTCGGTGCGGCCAGCCAGCGGGCGCGTTGCTCGTCCTGGGCGCAGACGACCGAGGCAGTGACCATCGCATAGGGGCGGGCCAGCGCCTCGGAGGGCTGAAACGTGGCGCGGTAGAGCTGCAGCGCCGGCACGGTGTTGCGGTGGCTGAAGTGGTTGGCGAAGGCGAACGGCAGGCCGAGGTGGCCCGCGAGCTGGGCGCTGTAGCCCGACGAGCCGAGCAGCCAGATCTCCGGCTCGGCGCCGCGACCCGGCACCGCCGTGATGCGGGCGTACGGGTGGCCGTCGGGGAACTGCCCGGACAGGAACGCTTGCACCTCGCCGAACCGGGCTGAGAAGTCGTCCGCCGACAGTGCATCGGCCGAGCGGCGCAGCGTCTGCGCGGTGACCTCGTCGGTACCGGGGGCGCGGCCGATCCCGAGATCGATCCGGCCGGGGTGCAGGCCCTCGAGCGTGCCGAACTGCTCGGCCACCACCAGCGCCGGGTGGTTGGGCATCATCACTCCGCCGGCGCCGACCCGCATCCGGCTCGTCGCCGCCGCGATCCGGCCGATCACCACGGCAGGGGCGGAGCTGGCTATGCCCGGCATGTTGTGATGCTCGGCGAGCCAGTAGCGGGTGAACCCCAGCTCTTCGGCCCGGCGGGCGAGCTGCACGCTCGCGCGCAGCGCCTGGCCCGGGGTGTAGCCGGTGCCGACCGGGATCAGATCGAGAACGGACAGCGGGACGAGAGTCACATCCGGGCCAACACCGGTGACGCATCCAGATCTTCCCCGCTCGCGCATATACATAACGGGGGTATAGTGGAGGTATTACGGGAGGCCGTGAAGGGCACCCTCGCTGCGCCCGACGCCGTGAAGGTGCCCTTCACGGCGGTGCCGGCACGTAGGGAGATCGCCAGTGGCCAGTTTCAGCACCGACCGCGAACTCTATCTCAAGCGGCTGCGCCGGATCGAGGGTCAGATCCGTGGGCTGCAGCGCATGGTCGAGCAGGACGACTACTGCATCGACGTGCTCACCCAGGTCAGCGCGGCGACCAAGGCGCTGCAAGGATTCGCGCTGGCGTTGCTCGAAGAGCACATGAACACCTGCGTAGTCGACGCCGCAGCAGAGGGCGACGCGGCCGCCGCCGCCAAGGTCAAGGAAGCCTCCGATGCGATCGCGCGGCTGGTCCGTTCCTGAACAACGCACGACGAGCCGAGGAGAACGCGATGGCCGACACCGTGAGCGCGCAGGACTACACCGTCACCGGAATGAGCTGCCAGCATTGCGTCAACGCGGTCACGGCGGAGGTCAGCGGCATCGACGGCGTCACCGGCGTCGACATAGATCTGGACAGCGGCCGGATGCGGGTGCACAGCGAGCGGCAACTCGATGACGACAAGATCCGGGCCGCGGTCGACGAGGCGGGGTACGAGATCCGTGCATGACGTGTGCCTGCTGCTGGTTCAGTCCGGGACGCGGTCGGTGTAGCCGGCGTCACGCAGCGCGCGGCGCAGCATCTCGGCGGCCGCGTCCATCTCGTCGGGGTCGGGGTCGGGGTCGGCCAAGGCGAAGTCGAAGTCGGTCATCCCCCAGGCCGGGAACACGTGCACGTGCAGGTGAGGTATCTCGAACCCGGCGATGACCATGCCCGAGCGCGGGGCGTCGAAGGCACCCCGCTGCACCGCCCCGATCTGCTTGCTGACGCCGACCAGATGGGTGAGCACGTCGTCGGCGGCATCGGTCCAGTGATCGACCTCCTCTCGGGGCACCACCAGCGTGTGCCCGGACCGCAACGGGGCGATGGAGAGGAACGCCACGCAGCGCTCGTCACTCCACACGAAGCGCCCCGGCAGTTCGCCCTCGATGATCCGGCTGAACACCGTCGCCACGGTTCCTCCCTCGGCTTGTGGGCTGCTGCCCGGCGAGCCTAGCCAGAACGGCATCGGCCGACGCGCGTGGCGCAGCCCACATGAAATCCCGAAGCAGCTCGGACGACAACGGCCACCGGAGCGCGCTAACGTGCGCAGGTGGAGCGCTTCTCGCCCTACGGCCCCTCGCATTGGGCCGTTCTCGCACTGTTCGCCGTCGGCGCGGTCGTCGTGATCACGGTGGGTCGGCGGTACCGGGGTACGGTCGTCGCGGAGTGGATCAGCAAGCTACTCGCGCTGGCGATCCTCGCGGTGCAGATCCCTTTCACGACGTACACGCTGCTGCCCGGCCAGTTCGACCTCAACACCTCACTGCCGTTGCAGCTCAGTGACCTGGCCTGGATGGCCGCCGCGTACGCACTGTGGACGCGCCGGCAGTGGGCGTTCGCGCTCACCTACTACTGGGGCCTGACGCTGGCATCCCAGGCCCTGATCACCCCCGAGATGGACGGGTTCGACTTCCCGCACCAGCACTTCTTCATGTTCTTCAGCTACCACCTGCTGGTGGTCTGGGGAGCGCTCTACCTCACCTTCGGGCTGGGCATGCGGCCCGGCTGGCGCGACTACGGCAGCACCGTCGGCGCCACCATCTGTTGGGGTCTGGTGATGCTGGCCTTCAACACCGTCGCGGGCAGCAATTACGGCTTCCTCAACGAGAAGCCCGCGGTCGGCTCGCTGCTCAACCTGCTGGGCAATTGGCCCTGGTACCTGCTCTCCGAACTGGCGATCGGGCTGGCGGTGTGGGCGCTGATCACCTGGCCGTGGGTACGCGCCGGGCGGTACCGGGCGCAGGCCGAGGTTGCGTGACGGATCACCTGCCAGGCGCTGCAGGTGACCGACACGGTCACCGTCGACTATGCCTCGTGCGTTTGACCCTCGTCATCCCTCGTGGTTGCGTATCGCTTGCAAGCCGGTTGGATCACGGGAGGTTGGATGGTGCGCTACGTCCCCGACGATGACGCGGTCACGACGTACCACGAGCGCGACGACGTTCGCACCGCCTCCGCGTGACGGGGGGATCGCATGTTCAGCCGAATCGCGATCGTCAACCGGGGTGAGCCGGCGGTGCGGCTGATCCGCGCCGTCCGCGAGCTCAACGCCGAGCACGACACCGGCATCCGTACCGTCGCGCTGCACACCGCCGCCGAAGCGGGGGCGATGTTCGTCCGGCAGGCCGACGAGGCGGTGCGCATCGGCCCGCCCTCGGGCAGCCCCCCGGCCGGCCCCCCGGCCGACCCCCCGACCGACAAGGACACCGGCAACCCCTACCTCGACCACGGTGAGCTGCAGCGGGCACTGCGGGAGGCCCGTGCCGATGCGGCGTGGCCAGGGTGGGGTTTCGTCGCCGAGCATCCCGAGTTCGTCGACCTGTGCGACGAGGCGGGCATCGTGTTCATCGGGCCCGACGCCCATGTGATGCGCAGCCTCGGCGACAAGATCGGCGCCAAGCGGCTCGCCGAGCGCAGCGGGATCCCGATGGCGGCATGGAGCGAGGGACCGATCGAGACGCTCGACGAGGCCCACCGGCTCGGCAACGTCATCGGCTACCCGCTGGTCATCAAGGCGACCGCCGGCGGTGGCGGGCGGGGTATCCGCACGGTCGAGGCCGAGCCCGAGCTCGACGAGGCCTTCGAGCGGGCGCGCGACGAGGCGCAGCGCTCCTTCGGCGACCCGACGGTGTTCATGGAACGGTTGCTGCGCGGCGCCCGCCACATCGAGGTACAGATCGCCGCCGATGACGCCGGCACCGTGTGGGCGCTGGGGGTGCGCGACTGCAGCATCCAGCGCCGCAAGCAGAAGGTGATCGAGGAGTCGAGCTCGACCGCGCTGACCGTCGAGCAGGATCGACAGCTGCGAGCCGCGGCCACCGACCTGGCCCGCGCCGCCGGCTACCGCAACGTGGGCACCGTCGAGTTCCTCTACCAACCTGACGAGGAGGCCTTCGCCTTCCTTGAGGTCAATCCGCGGCTGCAGGTCGAGCACCCGGTCACCGAGCTCACCACCGGCCTCGACCTGGTGAAGCTACAGCTGCAGCTCGCGGCCGGGAGTCGTCTCGAGGGCGAGCCGCCCGCCGTCGTGGGGCATGCCATCGAGGCTCGACTCAACGCCGAGGATCCGGAGCGGGGCTTCGCCCCCGCGCCGGGGACGATCGAGCTGCTCACGCTGCCGAGCGGACCGGGCGTGCGCGTCGACACCGGTGTCGACGAGGGCGACGTGATCCCGCCCGAGTACGACTCGATGATCGCGAAGGTGATGGCGTGGGGGCGCGACCGCGGCGAGGCGCGCGCCCGGCTGCACCGTGCGCTGGCCGAGACCACCGTGATGGTGCGCGGTGGGACCACCAACAAGGGGTTCCTGCTCGATCTGCTGCAGCGACCCGAGGTCCGCTCGGGAAACGTGCACACCGGATGGCTCGACGACCGCAGCGCCGCAATCCCCGCGCGCCATGCCGAGGTGGGCATGCTCGTCGCCGCCGTCAACGCCTACGACGCCGAGGCGGCGCGGGAGCGGGGCCGCTTCTACGAGTCTGCCGCGCGGGGACGCCCGCATGCCCGTGACGAGACCGGCCACGTGGCCGAGTTGCGCCACGGCGGGCACGGTTACCGGCTCGGGGTGCGCCAGGTCGGGCCGCAGCGTTACCGCGTGGAGGTCGACGGCCAGCGCCTCGACGTCGCGCTAGAGCGGCCCCGCCGCTTCGAGGCCCGGGTCGGCGTCGGCGGCGCGACCTTCCGCGTCGTGTGCATGCTCGACGGTGTCGACCAGCTGATCGAGGTCGACGGTGTGACACACCGGTTCAGCATCGACGAGGGTGGCGTCGTGCGCGCCGCTGCCCCGGCGATGGTGGTGGCCATCAACGTCTGCGTCGACGACACCGTCGACGCAGGCGCCTCGCTGGCTGTGCTGGAGAGCATGAAGATGGAGCTGCCCGTCCCGGCACCCTTCCACGGCCGGGTGGCCGAAGTGCTCGTCGCGCGCAACGTCCAGGTCGCCGCGGGTGCGCCACTGCTGCGCATCGAGCCGGTCGCCGGGGGCGGCGACACCGCACCGGCGGCCGACCGGCTGCGGTGCGACGTGTTGATCGGCCCGGACGTGGCGACCGATGACCGCGACCGCGCGCTGGGCCACCTCGAGGTGCTGCGTCTGCTGGTGCTCGGCTTCGACGTGGACGCCTCCGATGCCCGTCACGTGGCCGACCAGTACACCGAACTGCGACGTCACCTCCCGAACGACGATCCCGTGTTGCTGCGCGCCGAGCTGGAGACGCTGGAGATCTTCGCCGATCTCTGCGAGCTGTCCCGCAACCGGCGGGCCGGCGAGCAGGAGGGCGAGGAGACGCGCAGCCCTCGTGAGCACCTGCACGCGTTCCTGCGCTCACTCGACGTCGATGCCGAGGGCCTGCCCGATGGCTTCCAGCACAAGCTGCGGCGGGCCGTGTCGCACTACGACGTAGCCGATCTCGACCGCACCCCGGCGCTGGAGCACGCCACCTACCGGATCTTTCTCGCCCAGCAGCGGGCGGCCGATCAGGTCCCCGCCGTGCTCGCGGTGCTCGACCGCCGCCTCGACGCCGAAACACTCCCGACGGCACTCGCCGAGCAGCTCCGGGAAACCCTGGGCCGGGTGATCACCGCCACGCAGCTGCGGTACCCGCCGGTCGGTGAACTCGCTCGCAGCGTCCGCTACCGATGTTTCGATGCGCCCGTGCTGCAGCGCGGTCGGCACGAGGTCTTCGCGACCATGCGCTCCGATCTGGCCCACGTCGCCGCACATCCCGAGACGCCCGACCACCAGGAGCGGATCACGCGCCTCGTCGACTGCCCCCAGCCGCTGATCCGGCTACTCGCCGACCACGCCGGTGAGCGCGACATCGAGCCGTACGAGCCGATGCTCGAGGTCCTCACCCGGCGCTACTACCGGGCGTGGCCACTACGGCATTTCCGGTCCTTCTCCTTCGAGAAGCTCCAGTTCGTCGTCGCCGAGCGCCGGCGCGAGGGCCGGACCACCCACGTCGTCACCACGCTGACCGCCGCGACTGCGCTGCGATCGGCCGCCGCGGCGGCGGCCACGGTGGTCGAACAGCTCACCGATCCCGACGCGGTGCTGGTCGACATCTACGCCTGGACCGACGAGCCCGACGGCGATCCCGACGCGCTGAGCGCACGGATCGCCCACGACCTCGATGCGGCCGGGTTCCCGCCCGCCACGCAGCGGGTCACCGCGGTGATAGCCGGCCGCGACCCGGCGGGACGCGGCATCGCCGAGGCTCCCGTCGGCCACTTCACCTATCACCCCCACGAGGACGGGTTCGTCGAGGACCGGGTCATCCGGGCGCTGCATCCGATGATCGCGGAGCGGCTCGCGCTCTGGCGGCTGACCAACTTCGACATCGAACGGCTGCCCTCGGCCGAGGACACGTACCTGTTCCGCTGCGTGGCCCGCGAGAACCCCGACGACGAGCGGCTCATCGCGCTCGCCGAGGTCCGCGACGTCACGCCGGCGCGGGACACATCGGGGCGGGTGACGGCGCTGCCAGAGCTCGAACAGGTGCTGTCCGCCTGCCTGGACGGGCTGCGCCGCGCCCAGGCTGGGCGCCCGCCCGGCCGGCGGTTGTACTGGAACCGGGTCGGGCTCTACGTCTGGCCCGAGGTCGAGGCGCCGGTCGAGCAGCTGCTCGACGTGGCGCGGGGGTTCGCGCCGCTGACCGAGGGCCTCGGCCTCGAGGAGGTGGCTGCCCATGGCTGGCTGCGTCAGCCGGACGGCGAGCTGCTGGAACGAGTGGTGCACATGTCGAGCCAACCCGGCACCGGGCTCACGGTCCGGATGACGGGGCCGCCCGCGAAGCCGCTGGAACCGCTCGACGAGTACACCCAGAAGGTCCTGAAGTGCCGCCGTCGTGGTCAGGTGTACCCCTACGAACTCATGGGGCCGCTCACCCGGCCGCGCGGCGGGGCAGCCGAGGACGGGGCGTTCACGGAGTATGACCTCGACGCCGACGGCCGGCTCGTCCCGGTCTCGCGGTGCTACGGGCGCAACACCGCCGGGATCGTCGTCGGGGTGCTGCGCACGCCGGCCGAGCGTCACCCCGAGGGCATCGTGCGCGTCGCTCTGTTCGGCGACCCCACCAAGGCGCTCGGTGCGATCGCCGAACCGGAGTGCCGACGCATCGTCGCCGCTCTCGACCTCGCAACCGAGCTCGACGTCCCGGTGGACTGGTTCGCCCTGTCGGCGGGCGCGCGGATCGCGATGGATAGCGGCACCGAGAACATGGACTGGGTGGCGCGGGTGCTGCGGCGGCTCATCGAGTTCACCCAGGGCGGGGGCGAATGCAACGTCGTCGTCGCCGGCATCAACGTGGGCGCCCAGCCGTACTGGAACGCCGAGGCGACCATGCTCATGCACACCAGCGGCATCCTGGTGATGACTCCCGACAGCGCCATGGTGCTCACCGGCAAGCAGTCGCTGGACTACTCCGGCGGGGTGTCGGCCGAGGACAACGTGGGGATCGGCGGCTACGAGCGGGTCATGGGCCGCAACGGGCAGGGCCAGTACTGGGTGCCCGACCTCACCGCCGCCTGCGAGCTGCTGGCCGTCCATCACGAGCACGGCTACGTCGCGCCCGGTGAGCGCTTCGCCCGGCGAGCGGTGACCGACGACCCCATCGAGCGCGACGTCCGGGACTCGCCGCACGACGTCGAGGGATGCGACTTCGCGTTGGTCGGGGACATCTTCTCGGAGGAGACCAATCCCGGCCGCAAGAAGCCCTTCGACATCCGGGTGCTCATGCGCGCCATCGCCGACGCCGACCACCCCAGCCCGGAGCGGTGGGAGCAGATGGGCGATGCCGACACCGCCGTCGTGCTCGACGCCTATCTCGGCGGCCATCCCGTCACGTTGCTGGGCATCGAGTCGCAACCGCTGCCGCGTTTCGGCTTCCTGCCCGCCGACGGTCCGCACCAGTGGACGGCAGGGACGCTGTTCCCGCTGTCGTCCAAGAAGGTGGCGCGGGCATTGAACGCCGCCAGCGGGCGGCGACCCGTGGTCGTGGTGGCCAACCTGTCGGGCTTCGACGGTTCACCGGAGTCGCTGCGGCGGCTGCAGCTCGAGTACGGCGCGGAGATCGGCCGCGCCGTCGTCAACTTCGACGGTCCGGTCGTGTTCTGCGTCGTGTCCCGCTACCACGGAGGCGCTTTCGTCGTGTTCTCCGGCACGCTGAACGAGAACTTGGAGGTCGTGGCGGTCGAGGGCTCGTTCGCCTCGGTGATCGGGGGTGCGCCCGCAGCGGCCGTGGTCTTCGCCGGCGAGGTCGCCGACCGGGCTCGGCGCGACCCCCGGGTCACGGAGCTGGAGCAGCGTGTCGAGCAGGCCGGCGAGGGGCAGCGGGCGGCGCTGCGCGCGGAGCTGACCGAGGTACACGTCGCCGTGCACGCCGAGAAGCTGGGTGAGAAGGCAGCGGAGTTCGACGCCGTCCACAGCGTCGAGCGTGCCCGGCAGGTGGGCTCGGTGCACCGGATCATCCCGGCCGACCGGCTGCGGCCCTTCCTCGTCGACGCCGTCGAGCGGGGCATCCACCGCACCGTCAGCCGGTGATCGCCCGCAACGCGCCGAGCAACGTGGCCACCGGACGTTCCCGCGCGTTCTGGCCCATCAGCCCGATCCGCCAGCCGGCGCCGGCCAGCGGCCCCAGCCCGCCGCCGACCTCGATGCCGAAGTCGGTCCGTAGCGCGGTCCGGACCGTGGCGTCGTCGACCCCCTCGGGCAGCCGGGCGGCGGTGAGCTGCGGCAACCGGTGACCCTTCTCGGCCAGCAGCTCGAAGCCGAGCTCCGGCAGCGCGTCCTGCAACCGCTCGCCGCTCCGTGCGTGGCGCTCCCACACCGCCGGCAGGCCCTCCGCCAGCAGCCTGCCGAGGCCGGCGTGCACCGCCGACAGCAACGGTGACGACGCGGTGTGGTGGTAGCGGGCGGGACTGCCCTGGTAGTACTGCTCGAGCAGGTCGAGGTCGAGGTAGAACGACGACACCGGCTGCCGCCGGTCGCGGGCCCGCGCCATCGCGCGCTCCGACATCGTGACCGGCGCGATCCCCGAGGGCGCGCCGAGGCATTTCTGGGTCGCCGAGTAGCAGGCGTCGACGCCCCACTCGTCGACCTGGACCGGAATCCCGCCCAGCGAGGTCACCGTGTCGAGGACCAGCAGCGTGCCGGTGTCCTGCAACTCGCGCAACGGCGCGACGTCGTTGCGCACCCCGGTCGACGTCTCGGCATGCACGACGGCCACCAGCCGCGCCTGCGGTGCGGCCCGCTGCGCGTCGAGCAGCGCCTCGGGGTCGATCGGCCGTCCCCACTCGGCCTCGACGGTGCGGACCTGCGCGCCGAGCCGCCGCGCCACCTCGGACAGCCGCTGGCCGAAGTAGCCGTTGACTCCGACGATGGCCAGGTCGCCGGGTTCGAGCAGGTTCGCGAGGCAGGCCTCCATGCCGGCCGAGCCGGTGCCACTGACCGGCAGGGTCAGCTGGTTGCGGGTGCCGAAGACCGTCCGCAGCCGCTCGGAGGTGCTGGCGACCAGGGCCAGGAACTCGGGATCGAGGTGCCCGAGCACCGGCCGGGTGAGGGCCTCGACCGCTTCCGGATACGGGTTCGATGGCCCGGGCCCGAGCAGGAGACGTTCGGAGTGCATCCGGCCAACCTAGTGGGTCTATCCGCCGGGGCGCGGGCCGGCGAGCCTGGGCCCGCGGAAGCGGCGCTCGAGCCGGCTCAGCCGCTGGCGCACCGGCTGCGCAAGGGCGTGACCGAGCAGCACCCCCGCGGCCAGCGCCAGCGCCGTGCCCAGTGCCACCGTCAGCGACGAGTACGCGCCGAGCAGATTCTCGTTGGCCAGTTCGACGAACCCGCGGTAGGTGGCCAGGCCCGGTACCAGCGGGATGATCCCCGCCATGCCGAACACCAGTGGCGGAAGCTTCAGCCGGCGTGAGAGCACGGCGCCGACGAGGCCGACGAGCGTCGCCGCCCCGAACGCAGCGACGACGGGATCGAAATCGAAGTAGGTCAGCAGCAGGAACACCGTCGAGCTCGCGACCCCACCACCACCGGCCGCGGCAGCGGCACGCCACGGGGCGTAACTGGCTACCGCGAACGCAGCCGCCGCGATCGCGCCCGCGACGACCTGGATGGGAATCATCGCCGGCGTGTCCACGTATTCCGGGTTGACGTCGACATTGATATCCAGCAGCAGCCCGGTCTGCAGCGCGATCGTCACTCCTGCGAACAACGCGATCGAGAACAGCGCGATCTCGACGCCGCGGGCGACTGCCGTGAGGTAGTAGCCGGTCAGCGCGTCCTGCACCGAGCCGACCACCGACAACCCCGACAGCAGCACCACGATGCTTGCCGCCACGACAACCGACGGGTTGGTCTCGGGCGCCAGGCCGACAGCCTTCAGTGTGAGCGTCGCGGCGGTCGCGACCGCGGCGCCGAGGACCTGCTGGAAGAACAGCAGCACGCCGCGGGAGTTGAGGAACCGCCCGACCCGGTCGACGGCCGCGGTTGTCAG
This sequence comes from Pseudonocardiaceae bacterium, assembly GCA_009377865.1. GTDB lineage: Bacteria > Actinomycetota > Actinomycetes > Mycobacteriales > Pseudonocardiaceae > WHSY01. The sequence continues at coordinate 30,540 of WHTH01000030.1, forward strand.
GGCCGCGACGGCGACCACCAGCACCCCACCGTTGAACAGCGTCGCCAACCCGGCGGCCATCGCTGCCAGCGCGACGGTCGCCACCCAGCGCGGATAGGGGTGGGCAGCGCGGACGAGCCGGTCGAGCTCGGCCTGCGCGTCGTCGCGCACGATCTCGCCCGCCACGATCCGCTGCACCAGCCGGTCGGCCGCGTCGAGCCGGGTGTAGTCGAGTGATCGGGCACGGACCTGGTGCATCGCGGTGAGCGGGTCCTCACCGATACCGCGGCGGTAGGAGATCGTGATCCTGGTGAAGGTGACGTCGAACTGGCACCGCCGCAGCCCGTAAGCCTCCGTCACCCCGGCCATCGAGGCGGTGGCGTCGACGGCACCGACCCCGCTCGCCACGAGCACCGCGCCGACGCCCAGCGCCAGGTCCAGCACGCGCTGCACCTCGGCCCTGTCGGCCGGCGCCGAACTCGTCGCCTGCCGCGTCACGTCGCCCTGAATCGGCAACTGCAACGACGGCGGATTGTCGGGGCGTCGTCTGGCTGGTCGGGTCACGTCAGCCATGACACCACAAGAATCGGCGTCTGCGATCCGCCGCTCGTGGTGAGATGGGACATCTTCCCGCGGGTGCTGATCGGCGAGAGTCCGTGGTACCTGCGCCGGTAGCGGCCCATCTCGCCGATCTCCCCGCCCGGGACCGCCGTCACGCTTCCCGTACAGGTGAACCTGACTTATCGGTCAGCAAGCTTCGGTGGCACTCGTGCTGGGATGAGCCGATGCCCAGGGCAATCAGCGCCATGACGCGCGCCGCGCTGCTGCGTGCCCGGCGGAAGCGCGCGCTGCTGAGTCAGGAGGAACTTGCCGACCGCGCCGGGCTCTCCGTGCGCACGGTCCGCAACATCGAGGCCGAGCGGTTGGCCAGGCCGCACCCGGAAACGGTGCGCCGGATCTCTGCGGCACTGACCGCCGCAGGAGCGCCGGCTGCCGAGGCGGAAGGCGCACCCCGATCGGACGAGCCGATCGGCGGCCCTCACCAACTGCCGGCGGCCATCGCCGACTTCACCGGGCGGGACGCGGAGGTGCGGGAGCTGTGTGCGCTGTTGGAGCGCGACTCGGCCACCGGCACGTCACGGGTGCTGTCGGTGGCGGGCCTCGGCGGGGTGGGCAAGACGGCGCTGGCGGTACACGTCGCGCACCTGGTTCGCGATCAGTTCGCCGACGGGCAGCTCTACGTCGACCTGCACGGTGCTGGGCCTGCCCCACGCTGCCCCGACGAGGTGCTGGCCCAGCTCCTGCTTGCGCTGGGCGTCACCGCGATCCCCGACGGCCTCGAGGAGCGCGCCGCGCTGTACCGGTCGATGCTCGATGGTCGGCGGGTGCTGATACTGCTGGACAACGCCGCCGACGAGGCCCAGGTGCGGCCGTTGCTGGCAGGGGCGGGCTGCGCACACCTGGTGACCAGTCGCACCCGGCTGCTCGGACTGGAGGGGGCCCGCACCGTCGTCCTCGACGTTCTCGGTGCTGCGGCGGCGACGGCGCTGCTCGGGCGCATCGCCGGAGCTGACCGGGTCGCGGGACAGCGCGCGGTCGAACGCATCGGCGTGGCCTGCGGGGGTCTCCCACTGGCGATCCGGATCGCCGCAGCACGGCTGGCGGCCCGCCCGCACTGGGCCCCGGCGACGCTTGCCGACCTCCTCGACGACGAGCGGGAGCGCCTCGACGAGCTCAAGGCTGGTGACCTCGAGGTCCGCGCCAGTTTCGGGCTGAGCTACCAGATGCTCGACGAGGCGCAGCGGTGTCCATTCCGTGCGCTGGCCTTGCTGGACGCGCCGGACTTCCCCGGTTGGGTACTCGCCGCGCTGCTCCACACCGGCGACGGGACGACCGATCATGCACTCCGCCGGGCCCGCGTTCTCACCGAGCAGCTGGTGGATGCGCAGCTGCTGCAGATCAGCGGGCTGGACGGGGCCGGACAGGCCCGCTACCGGATCCACGATCTGCTGCGCGTGTACGGGCGGGAACGCGCGTTCGCCGAGGACGCCACGGGCGACCGGCGGGCCGCTGTGCTACGAGTGCTGTCCGGCTGGCTGGCGCTGGCCGAGCGGGCCGACGAGCTGCTGCCCAGCGGCGAGCACCTCGCGCTGCCGAAGGCGGCACCACGCTGGCAACTCCCGGCGGCCGTCGCCGAGGCACTCGTGACCCAGCCGGCCGAGTGGTTCGCAGCGGAGCGGGCCACGCTCGTCGCCGCGGTGGATCAGGCAGCCGAGCTGGGCTGTCTCGAGCTGACCTGGGAGCTGACCGGCTCGCTGACGGCCTTCCTCGAGCTGCGGAGCTGCCACGACGACTGGCAGCGCACCCACGAGGCAGCGCTCGCCGCGGTACGCAGCGCGGGCAACACCGGTGTCGAGGGGTTGCTGCTGTGCCGGCTCGGCAACCTGCACCTGGACCGCAACCAGCTCGACGACGCGCTCGACGTCTTGGCGGCCGCGCTGGTGGCGCACCGCAGCGCCGCCGACTCCCGTGGCGAGTCGCACACCTTGCAGGCGCTGAGCCACGCCCACCGGCTGCGCGGCCAATTCGGCGAGGCCCGCCGCTGCGCCGAGCAGGCCGTCGAGATACTGCGGCGATCGGGGGAGCAGCGCGGCCTCGCCGGCGCCCACTACTATCTCGGCAACGTTCTCGTGGAGCAGGAGCTGCTCGCCGATGCGCTGGCCCACTTCCACCGAGCTCTGGACGTCGACGAGGCCGGGGGCGATCGGCGCGGCGCGGCGATGACGTCGCTGCAACTGGCCCGGACCCATCTCACGCTGGGCGACCTGCATTCCGCGGGTCGCTGTGCACAGCGATGCCTGGACGCGCAATGCGAGGTCGGAGACGACCGGGGACGGGCATACGCACTCGTGACCCTCGGCGAGATCCAGGCCGCGCAGCACCAGCTTGAGGACGCCGCAGCCACGCTGCGTGCTGCGCTGGTACTCGCCGACGAGCACGAGGATCACCACGCAGCGGCCCACGCGCACCGCGCGATCGGCGAGCTGAGCCTCCTCGGATGCGACCCCTCGGAGGCGCTGGGTGCGCTGTGCTCGGCGCTGGCGCTGTTCAGCGAGCTCGATCTGCCGCGCTGGCGCAAGCAGACGCTGCACGCTCTCGACCAGGCATGGGCCATCTCGTCGCGTCCGCTCGAGGATGCTGGCTGGGAGGAAGCGCTGTCGCTGGTGCAGCGGCTCGAAGACGTCGAAGCACTGCAGCTCGCCCGCCGGATCGCCGAAGGTTGATCCCGCGCGCGTATCCCGTCACCGACGCGCGCGTCACACAACGCGCGCGGTCATGGTTTGCGCGCGTGGCCTCCCCGCCGGTGGACTTCAGCACGCAGGTAGTGGCGGCGCCTGGGTGAGCCCGGAGGCGGGCAGGAACTGGCCGGGTCCGATGCGCAGCCATTCATCGGGCTCGCGGCACTGCAGCGGGACCATGGCGCCTTCGGCGGCCCTCCCGACGTCTGGAGCGTCGTCACCCGGCTCGCCGCGCACCGTGAGCGGCTGCGCGCCGACCAGGCCGAACAGCCCCGGACGGGCCCAGAGGTAGTCCACCGTCACCCATTGGTTGTCCCGCAGTCGCAGGGTGTCCCAGAACGTGCCGTCGGCCAGGTCGACGCCTGCCGGGTTGGTTACTCGCCGGCCGAACTGGTCCCGTCCGCCGTTGTAGCCGTCCCGGAAGGCGGCCTGCGACTGCGGTAGCCCTTGCGGCAGGTCACGCCATGATTGGCGCAGCTGCGGGACGTTCCAGTAGTCGTCAGTGGTGTTCCACGGGCCGATGTCGGATACCGGTACCCATGCGCAGCGGTCGTTGTCGGCACAGACCTGCACCGTGTAATCGCTGCTGCCGTGGCTGGACAGGGTGCGGCGAGACGGCAGCGCTGCGAAGTGGTCCCGGGGTGCGACCACGTGCCCGTTCGCGGTGGTGTTGCCGACCAGGCCGATACGGGTGGCGAACACCCGGTACGTGCCGACTGGCCCTGTGATGCGCGGCAGCTGGTCGTCGTTGCGCTGCGGGATCAGCCGCAGCCCTCGCACGACGGGGGCTGCCCGGTCCGGCGCCGCCGACAGCGTCAGCCGAATCTGGACCAGCCGGGTCGGTTCCGGCAGCGCGGCCGGTGCCCGAGGGCCAGCCTCCAACCACTCCGTCCACCTGCCGGGCTCACGGGCACCCCGGAGCTCCACCATGACCACCGCGCCCGGCGGGATGGCAGCGGTGACGTCGGCAGCGATCTGGTTCGCCGGGGCGGTGAGCTCGTGCGGCGCCAGCACCAGCGTGCCCCCGCCGGCGGTGGGGCGGGCGGTCTCCCCGTTTGCGGTGACGCCGCGGTCGTCGCCGCCCTCGACGATCAGTGGCGCGTTCCACGGCGCGGGCGTGTCGGACTCGGCTGCGCAGGCGGTGACGGTGGAGCCGAGCAACGCCACCAGCGCCAGCACGGGGAACCCGCCCCATCGACCTCTGATCGTCACGGCGCTCCTCTCCCCGTAGGCCATGCCCACCTGAGGGAACCTGGCGGCAGTCCGCAGCGTCAACGGCCACTCGCGCGAACCACGACGCCACCTCCGCGCGTTGCACGCTGCCTGTTCGTGGCGGGCCACCTCGGTTCGGGCCGTAAGCTCAGAATCAGAGGACGGCAGCCGTTGCCTGGCTACCGTTGCGAATGTTGCGATACCAACGACTATCTGACCTCGTCTCTTAGTTATGGCGCTCAGGGGACTCCGGGTGCCGCGGTGTCACACTTTTCATACCGCCACTTCCCTCAGCTCGTGATCGAGAGCAAGAGTCCCGCCCTTGCTGGTCTCATTGGTCCACGCAGGTCAGTTGCGAGCCCAAATAGCGGAAACGGCCGCGTTCCGTGCCTAATCGAGTGCCAGAGATATTTCTCGCAGGGTTGGAGGCAACATTGAATGGGTCTGGTGAGCCGAGTCTCTCGCAGGCTGGTGGACGGGCATGATCATCGGGGTGGTGGTCGTGGTGGTCGTGGTGGTCGTGGTGATCGTTGTCAGCATGCTCCTGGTGCGGGCATCCCAGATCAGCGGGCAGGCGCGCACAGCGGTTCGTGAGCTCGAGGCGATACGGCAGCCCACCCAGCCGCTCGTGGAACTGGCCCGCACGAACGACACGCTCCAGAGCATCCTCCGGGGTGCTCGGACCGCTCGAGAAGCACGGTTCCCGACAAGACCGAGCCAATCGGATCGATCGTCGGAGAAATCAATAATGATCTTGCTGGCGTGGACGACCGTTTGCGGGGGGTGCTCGCCAAGTAGCGAGGGGCCTCCGGACCCGCACACCGAGGGCCGCGCCGCTGGCCCGGTGGAAGCGGGTTCCCGAGCGCGAGTGCGGACCTCCCATCCGGCAGAACGGATCGCACTGGATCTTCCGGCGTGTCGACGGCACGGGCACCTTCACCTTCGCCATGCACGATCGCAGGACGATCCCCGGATCGCTTGCTCGTCCCATCCTGACCAGGGACGCTGTCTGACCAGGGACGCTGGTATGACCGACGAGCAGGCGCGGAAGGCGGTGCGCGGATGAACGGGCCACTGCACGTCGTCTACCGCGAGGAGCGGACCTCCGACGGGCAGACGAACTGATACTCCTACAGCTACCCCGACGGCGTCTACGCCGCCGGTGACTCGCTGTCGGATCTTCGCCGCAAGTACTCTTATGACGGTGACCAGCAGCGAACCCGTCGGCATCGGGCGGCGAGTGCGTCAGATACGGCAGGCGCGCCGTAAGTCACTCAAGGTCGCAGCGGAGCTGGCCGGTATCTCACCCGGCTACCTGTCGCGCCTCGAAACCGGGCAACGCGCCCTCGATCGGCGATCCCTGATCGTCGCGCTGGCCGGCGCGTTGGAGATTGCGCCTTCGGAGCTGACCGGGGTAACGCTTCCACCTGCCGGGGACAGCGAGACCGACACCGCCATTGACCGGGTGCGGCTATCGCTGCTGGCCGCCGGGATGGGCCGCACACCCGCCGAGGTGCCGCCCGTCGAGGTGCTACGCGACCGGGTCACGGCGCTGCTCGATGCTCAGCAGGCGTGCCGTCACGACGCGGTTGGGGCGGCGCTGCCCGATCTTGTCGTTGATCTACACGCCGCGCTCGCGGCCGGGCGCGATCACGCCGAGCTGCTGCGCCTGGCGGTGCTGCTGCACGTGCAGGGCACGCAAGCGTGGTTGCGGGACCTCGGGGCACCGCTTGATCTCGGGTGGTTGGCGGCGACGCTGGCGCAAGAGGCTGCCGAACGGCTCGGCGAGCCGCACACGCTCGGGGTAGCGCTCTTCGGCACGACGCATGGGTTGATGGCGGCTGGCGCGTTCGACCTCGCGGGCGAGCAGCTCGGACGCGCCGACGTCGGCACCGCTGACGCCGCTGCTGCGCAGACAACGGGGATGCTGGCGTTCACCACGTCACTCCTGGCCGCTGCCCGCCGGGAGCACGCAAAGGTGGGGCCGCCGCTCGACGCCGCGACCGACCTCGCGGAGCACACCGGGGAGGGCAACGCGGCATGGTTCGGGTTCGGCCCGACCAACGTCGGGGTGTGGCGTATGGCGGTCGCGCTCGAGTCGGGGGATCACCCGGAGGCGGCGAGGGTCGCCGAGACACTCGACCCTCGCCGGATACCGTCGCCGCAACGCCGGGCGGCTTACTGGGGCGATTACGGGCGGGCGCTGGCCCGGGTGCGGGGCCGGCGCGATGAGGCGGCGCTGGCGCTGCGTCGCGCTGAGCGGATTTCCCCGGCGAGGGTTCATCGGCACCCGTTCACCCGCGCGACCTCGCGGAGCTGCTCAGTCGCGCGCACCGTGATGCGGCCGGTCGAGAGTTGCGCGGCATCGCGTACCGGGCGGGGCTGCCGGTCTAGCCCGTACGGGGGACGAGTGCCAACCTGGCAACGTTTCCGTGGGGTCCGTTCTTAGCGTCGGCTCCCGTGATCGCGGACGTGTTGACGTTGCTGGTCGCGCCCGGGTGGTTGGTGCTGGTGGCCGGGCTGGTGCTGGCCGCCGCCCGCTGGGGTGACCGCGAGGCTCGGGGGCAAGCTGGTCAACGCAGCCAACGACGCCGAGGGCTGCGGCGAATGGTTCCCCGAATGACCAGCGTGCCCGGTATCCGGTGGGCGGTGTCGCCGGGGAGGTGGCCCCATGAAAGGCAGGTAGCTCGCCGGCTGCTACCGGCAATGGCTGTCCGAGTGGTGGCGAGCAAGGCGTAGTGCGTCGATGGCTGATCGTTGAAGGGGTGAGTAGTACTTGGCGGTGCGGTGGTAGAGCCCAATGCCCTCCACGAGCCGCGCGTCGCGGATCTCTATCAGGCGCAACCGACCGGCGCTCACGTCGTTGGCGACGGCGTACTCGGGCGCGATCGTCACCCAGCCGTTCTCAGCGACGGCCTGCTTCATGGGCTCGGCGTGCCCGAGCCGGATCACAATGTCCAGCTCGCCTACGCCGTGGTTGTGGAGTTGGTTCTGCACTATTCGGTGGTAGGCGGTGTTGGTGGGTACGCCAACACATGGTAACCGGGTGATCTCGGCGACGCTGATGGAGTCTGTGTGCGGTGGCCCGGTCGGGCTGGCGCACAGGACTAGCGGCTCGTCCCACAGCTTCTCGGCATCGAGTCCTTCCGGTACCTCGTCGTCTAGCCAGGTAACTACGGCGAAGTCGACTTCGCCGAGCTGGGTCGCACGTAGTGCGACAGTTGGCTGTCCGACATGGATGGTTATGTCGGCTCCTGGCCGCTCGGCACGTAGGCGTGTGAGTACTGGGGGGAGCAGATAACTGCCGATCGCCATACTGGCGGCGATCACGAGGGAACCCGCCGTACCCGCAGCGAGTTCGTCGACGTCCCGCTGCACTTGCGTGCTGCCGGCGAGAACCTCTTTGGCCCAGTGATAGACGCGTTGCCCGGCCTCGGTGAGGGCGAGCTGGCTGCCACGCCGGGCGAACAGGGCGGCGCCAAGGGACCGCTCCAGCGAGCGCAGCTGGGCGGAGACTGCTGGCTGCGCGACGAGGAGCCGCTCCGCGGCCCGAGTAACGCCGCCCTCGTCGACCACCAAGCAGAGCACCTCAAGACGATGCAGTGATACCCGGCTGTCCATGACGCCTCCCGACCTGGTCAAGCCATAAGTAAGACGATATCAGGTCATCCGAAACCTGATAGTGGTGTTATGACCGACCACCTGCCACGGTGAGTTCACGCGAGACCAGCAGATCCGGAGGCAGGACATGACGGACGTGCAAGCGCCTACATTCGACCCGTCCTCTCCTGAGTTTCTTAAGGACCGGTACGGGACCTACCGACGGCTGCGGGACACCGCGCCGCTGCACGAGACGTCCAATGCCCCACCCACCGTGCTGTTGACGCGACACGCCGATGTGGCACGGGCGCTGCGAGAACCTTCGGTGCGAATGCTGCCGCCGGGGGCAGGTGCTCCACCGTGGCTGGGGGATGGCGCGGCCGCGGAGATGTTCCGTGGCCAGATGCTGTTCACCGACCCGCCCGACCACACTCGGCTGCGGAAGGTCGTGACCCCGGCGTTCCGCCCAAAGACCGTGGCTCGGCTGCGCGATGCGATCGACCGCGCACTCGACGAGCGCATCGATCTACTCCGCGAGAAGAACGCGTTCGACGCGGTCACCGACCTTGCCGAGTTCGTCCCCGCGATCGCGGTGTGCACCATCCTCGGCATCCCGGACGACGACTGGCCCGCACTGATACGCGGCGCCGTGGACTTCGTCCTGGTCCTGTCACCATTGGAGCTAAGCACGGAGCAGGTCCAGCGGGCGGACAGCATCTGCGAGTACTACCTGAACTATTTCGAGGAGCTGGTAGCTGAGCGACGTCGGCACCCCGGCGGGGACGACGACTTCGTCACCGTACTGATCCGGGCACAGGACGAGGGGGACAAGCTCTCCAATACCGAGCTTTTGGCCACGGCCCACTCGGTGCTCAACGCTGGGTTCGAGACAACGATGAGCGCTCTGGCCAACGGCCTCCAGGGGATGCTGGGCGATCAGGACCAGTGGAGTGCGCTGTGCGCCGACCCCGACCTTGCACCGGCGGCGGTTGAGGAGACTCTGCGGTGGGAGGCACCTGCACAGATCCTGACCAGATTCGCTGCCGAAGCGCTCGTCCTCGACTCCGGCGAAGTGCCAGCGGGCACCAGCATGGTGATCGGTGCCGCCGCCGGAAACCGCGACGAGCGCCGCTTCTCCAACCCCGACCAGTTCGACCTGCATCGGCCGGACGTAGCGCACCTGAGTTTTGGCGCAGGCCGGCACGCCTGCATCGGCGCGCACCTCGGACGGATGGAGCTCGAGATGGCCTTCCGCAAGCTCGCCGCTGCCTTCCCCGAGATGGAGCTAGTGGGCACCGAAGCGCCACGCGAGCCCAACCCAATGTTTCCGACCCTGCAGCGCCTCGATGTCGTCGCACAGCCCTGATGGAGATTCTGATGAGCAGCCCGACTCCAGCACCCCCGGTAGACCTGGAGGACCCAGCGTTCCTCGCGGGCGACCGCAGCACCACCTATCAGCGGCTCCGGGACGACACTCCCGTGCTCCGTCTCGGCGACGGTGGGCGGGAGGACTGGATCGTCTCCCGCCATGCGGATGTGCAAGCAATTATGCGCAACCCTGGCGGCCGGATGCAGCCGCTGGGTATCGATGCCCCGCCCTGGCTGGTGGACGGCCCGGCGTTACGCCGGTTGCGAGCCAACATGGCTCAGACCGACCAGCCGGTCCACCGGCAGCTGCGTGGCCTGGTCGCCCCGCTGTTCACTGGACGACAGGCCGAGCAGCTGCGGAACGAGGCGGCTGCCGCAGCGCGCCGTGAACTGGACGCCGCTCGCCAGGACAGTGGTTCCTTCGACGCTGTGGCCGACCTCGCCGCGCAGGTGCCCAAGGGCGTGCTCCGGCAGCTGATCGGCATGCCCGAGCAGGACTGGGCCATGCTCATCGAGACCCAGCTCGACTTCCTCATGATCTTTTCGCCATTCCCACTCGACGAGACGCAGCAGGCCCGACTCAACGAGGTCGTCAGCTTCTACTTCACCTACTTCGACGACCTGCTCAAAAATGTGACCGAACCGACCGAGTTGGCGCGGCGGCTGCTGGCGGCCGAACGCGATGGCGACCTCACCCACGACCAGGTGCTGTCGATCATGCATACCGTGCTGGACGCCGGGTTCGAGACCACCCGCACATCAATCTCCAACGCCGTCGAGCTGTTCGCCACGGTGCCCGGGCTGTTGGACGAGATACGGGCCGACCCAGATCTCATCCCAGGCGCCGTCGAGGAATTCCTGCGAGCGCGCCCGCCCCTCCACGCGCACCAGCGCTACCTCGTCGAGGACTACACGGCGTTGAATGGCACCACAATCCCGGCTGGCGCCCACGTCCTCGTGCTGATCGGCGCAGCCAACACAGACGAGCGGGTGTTCCCCGAACCAGACAGGATCGACGTTCGGCGGGAGAACGCATCGCGGCACATGACATTCGGCGGCGGACTGCATCACTGTCTCGGCGCGGCGCTGGCCCGAGTCCAGCTGCAGGAGACCGTCGCCGAGCTGGCACGCCGGTTTCAGCGCATCGACATCGAGGGCGGCCCTGCCGAGCGGCACCCATCGCTGATCTTCCCCTCCCTGGCGGCACTGCGGGTGCGGGCAACGGAGAGCGATCGGTGAAGCTGGCCCGTTACCGGTTGATCGACGGCCGGACATCCTTCGGTGTGGTGACCGGAGCCCAAGTCACCGCCCTGGACCACCGCATCCCGTCGTTCGAGGCGCTGGCCGCGGCACCCTCGACGGGCTTGCCACAGCGCGGTGACCCGCATTGCGACCTCGCCGAAGTTGCATGGGAACCGCCGATCGGCACGCACGCCAAGATTGTTTGTGTCGGGTACAACTATGCCACCCACGCTCGGGAGACGGGCACGCAGCTCCCGGAATGGCCGACGCTGTTCACGCGATACCCGGACTCCCTGGTCGGTTCGGGTCAGCCGGTGGTCAGGCCGACCGACACCGACTCATTGGACTGGGAGGGCGAGGTGGCGGTCGTCATCGGCGCCCCGGCGCGAAGGGTGCCTTCCCACGCGGCCGCTGACTACATCGCCGGGTTCACTTGCCTTGCGGAGAACAGCGTGCGCGAGTGGCAGCAGCACTCCACGCAGGCCACAGCGGGCAAGAACTGGGCCGCCAGCGGGGCGTGTGGACCCTGGCTGGTCACGTCCGACGAGGTCGGGGAGGAGCCGATGGAGCTGACCACCCGGCTGAACGGTCAGGTGATGCAGCACGACACGACCGCTCACCTGACCTTCTCTTTCGCCCACCTGATCTCCTACATCAGCGCATTCACGCCGCTAAGAGCCGGCGATGTCATAGCAACAGGCACCCCGAGCGGCATCGGGTTGCGCCGGGAACCACCTCGCTACTTGCGCCCTGGCGACGAGCTGGAGGTCGAGGTCGAGCGGGTCGGGCTACTGTCGCACGCGGTGATCGATGAGGCTGGTGCAACCCCTGTGGAGACACCCTGATGCGCGTGATCACCGAACAGGAGGTCGCCGCAGCCGTGACGCTCCCGGCCGTCGTCGACTCCATCCAGGACGTACTCGGGCACCAAGTGGCGACGACCGCATGGAACGTGGACAAGACCATGGCCACGTGGGCGGCAAGCAGTGCACATGGGCTCGGTGCCGTCGACACCCAAGACGGGCTGGTGGTGTTCAAGACCTGGGTGAACACCCCCGCCGGAGCCAGCGCGATGCTCACCGCGTTCGCCGCCGACGACGGACACGTACGGGCCGTGATGGAAGCGGGCACGCTTGGCGCGCTACGAACGGCGGCGATCGCTGGCCTGGCCACCCGGTTGCTCAGCGACCCGACCGCGGACGAGATCGCAGTGCTCGGTGCAGGGCATCAGGCACTTCGCCAGGTGGCCGCAGCGGCAGCGGTCCGGCCGTTGCGTCGGGTTCGGGTGTGGAGCCGATCCGCCGAGCGCCGCGACGCGCTGGCCGACAGGGTCCGGACCGAACTGCGGCTCGACGCGGTCTCGTCGTCGACCGTGGTAGACGCCACCCGGGACGCTCCGTTGGTAACGGCAATAACTCGCGCCACCGAGCCGTTCCTGGAGATGGACCACTTGGCCGACGGCGCGCATCTCAACGCCCTCGGCGCGATCCTGCCATCGCACGCGGAGTTCAACCCGAGCCTGCTGGCCTCGTCCGCGCTGACCGTCGTGGACAGCGAAGCCAACGCGCGCCGCGCCTCTCGGGAATTCACCGAGTACTTCGGTGACGACTGGAGCGCAGTGCACACGCTTGCCGACGTGGTCGCCGGAACGGTCAGTCGGCCGGCGCGACCACGCTGCACCGTCTTCAAGGCAATGGGTATGGGTCTGTCCGACCTCGCCGTTGCACGGCTCGTTCTCAACGGATTCACCACCGGATCACCACAGGGAGGACCCCGATGAGTGCACAGTTCCTCGACATCAGCGGCCGCACCCCACCGGGCCCGTTGCCTTGGTCCCCCGTGAAGATCCCACGCGAAGAAATCGAGGGCGAAGTCGAACGCCTCGCGACGATCCCGCAACCGGCCGACGGGAGACGCGCCTCACTCGTCGTCCACCCTGATTCGGACGGTCTCGGGCCCGGCCTAGCGCCCGGTGTGGACGTCACGATCAACGTGCTGAAGCCGGGTGAGCAGACAACACCAGTCAGACACAATGCAAGCCAAGTCGATATCGGCATCCGCGGCAGCGGTATCGTCCACGTGGGCGAACAGGACATCCGGCTTGCGAGCCGCGACGTCTGCAACATACCGTCAATGAAGGGCCACTCCCACCGCAATGACGGTGACGACCTGTGGGTCCGATTGACCTACTCAAACGTCCCACTGCTAGCGAAGCTCGGCGTCCATTACTTCGAGGACCTCTCGAGCGACCAACTTGATCGGAAGTCCGACCGGCCTGAGCGGGACCCAAACGGCGAGAGGTACACCCGCGCCAACGCACCCGACGTCGAGATCGGAGCGGGCGGCGCGCGACTGCGCGGCTATGAGTACCTCGTCGACATCGAGGTCGTCGAGAACAAAGCGCATCTCTGGCCATGGCATGAGGTGTCGCAGCACTTGCGGCAGCAGCCCGGAGATGGCAAGCGCATGATCATGGTCTTGTACAACCCGGCAACAGAGCGCCGCACCGGCACGACCCACAGCTTCTTTGTGACGGCAGCGGTCGTTCCTCCCGGCACTCCATCCCCGCCTCGGGGACGCGGCCATCGGCACAGCTCGATGGCGATCAACTACCACTTCCAAGGCAGTGGTGCAAGCGTAGTCGATGGCGAACTGATCGAGTGGCGTGCGGGGGATCTGCTGCTGTCTGCACCAGGATGGAGCGAGCACGCCCACTACTGGGGTTTCGACGGTTTCGGCATCTTCACCGTACAGGACCACCCGCTGCACATCGGCATGGAATCGCTTGTGTGGCAAGAGGAGATGGATGGCCCTATCCTCGCTCTCGGCTCGGAACCCGGCCAGACCGGTTACGTAGGCCCACGGGAAGCAGGCGAATGAAGTTCCGCAGCGATCCGGCGCAACTGCGGGGCTCCATCGCACCGGTGATCACACCGTTCACAGCGGACGGCGAGCTGGACATCGAATCCCTACTCGACCTGGTGCGTCGGCAGGTACAAGCAGGCTCGAACGGGATTTCCATCGGCGGTTCGACCGGAGAGCCCTCGAGTCAGAGCGTCGCCGAACGCGTCCGAGCCGTGCGGGCCGTGGCCGGGGAGCTGGCCGATGCCGTGCCGTTCTTACCTGGCACCGGCTCAGCCAACTTAGAGGAGACCCTCGAGCTTACCGCGACAGCTCGCGAGGCCGGTGCTGACGCAGCTCTGGTGATCACTCCGTACTACGCGCGGCCAACACAAGAGGCGCTTTACCAGTGGTACGCGACGATTGCCAGGGAGGTCCCGGATCTCCCGGTGGTGATCTACAACGTGCCCTCGCGGACTGCGGTCGACATCGCCCCTGAGACTGTGGCGCGCCTGCACCGCGACTTCGACAACGTCGTCGGAATTAAGGAGACAACGAAGGACTTCGAGCACTTCTCACGGGTGCTGCACCTCGCCGGACGCGATCTGCTCGTGTGGTCGGGGATTGAGCAGCTCGGGCTCCCCCTGCTGGCATTGGGCGGCTGCGGGTTCATCAACGCGGTGGCCAACCTAGTTCCAGGGGCGGTGGCGCGAATGTACGAAGCGTGGGTGGCCGGAGACCACGGCACAGCCCGACAGCTGCACTACGCCCTGTACCCACTGGTGGATCTGCTGTTTGTCGAGACAAATCCCGCGCCGCTCAAATGGGTGCTGCACGGACGCGGATTGATCCGATCGCCATTCGTCCGACCACCGCTGGCTCCGCTCACCGAGCAGGGAAAGTCGCGGGTGCGCGAGCTTCTCAACGAAAGTCAGACGTTGCTGGGTAGCGAGCCGGGCGGGTAATTGAACCAAGCAGCAGCTGAGTTCTTGCACCGTCCCACCCCCGGCCGGCTCGTCCCCGACCGCCAGCGCGCCAGCCAGCGCGCCTCCGACGCCTCCCTACTACGCCGCGTCGAGCTTGCCACACAACGCATCCGCGAACTCGAGACCGACAACAAGCGGCTCCGCCGAGCACTCGCCGAAGCCCTCGGCCAGCGCCGCGTCGAGGGGCCCAACCCACCCCGCCACGACACGCCGGTGCCACGATCTTCGACAGCTATCGGACCGTGCTGAACTCCCACGTCATCGACACCGACCGAATCGCAAAACAGCAGCTCAAGAGCACGATCATTCCGACGGCTCCAGATAAGGAATTCGTGATAGAGATTCTGGTGGTCGACACCCGGGACGAACTGCGGATTAAAAGATGGCGCGTCGCCACCATGTGGCCCGGTTATCGCAGGTCATGCTGACCTCGGCGATGCCTGCGCTGCCGGTGATGCCTGCAGACGGCCACGGTTCGCAGGCGCGGTTATTGGCACCACGTCCACTAGGGACAGTAGCGAGCCCGCGGCGAGCGCCGCCAGGGAAGCCTTGAGGCTCCTTCGAGCGATCGCTGCTCCGCGGAGGAGCCGAGCCCACCCACGGTGTTCCGACTGGCGACGGTGCCGCGACCGCGGCCGGGCTGACCGGCGCGGGTCGTGGGGCTCGCCGGCACGATGTCGCGGCGTATCGCGTTAAGCGTCCGGTGGCGGGGTGAAGGCGAACTTTGGATCGGCAATCGGAACGTAGGCTTCCGGAAGCCCCAGCTCACGCCGAACCATGTTGGTTCCCTGGACGAGGGACACCATCTTGTACTGGGCGATTCGCCTAGACAGGCCTTCGCGTCCGAAGCCGCAATCGGTGGTGATCACGAGGCGGTCGGCCGGGATGTACTCCAGCGCCCGGCGAATGAGATCTGCTACCCGGTCCGGTGACTCGACGGTAGTGACGGTGTGGGTCACCACGCCGATCGCGATCTTCTTGTCGGTTTCGTACTTGCCGAACAGGGGCAGGTCCTGACCGTCGCTGCTGGCGCACTCGAAGGTGAGCACGTCGGCATTGAGCTGCAAGAGGTACGGGAGGGCCTTCTCGTAGCTGGGCTTGTCCCAGTAGAAGCTCTGCTGGTTGGGGTTGCCCCAGCAGGTGTGCGCCCAGATCTCTGTCTCGACACCGTCCACTTCTCGATTGAACACGTCCGTCAGGAACTCGAGATCCTTCTCCGTGGCAGGCTGAGACGCATAGCAGGCGAAGTGCTGGGGCGGTTCTTCGATCTGTATGACCGGACATCCGGCCGCCGCCAGCTCTTTCAGCTCTTCGTTCATGATTGCGGCGACATCCAGGGTCAGCTCGCGATCAGACGGATAGTGCTCATTCCAGAGCATCATCGGTAGACAAGCGGAGCTGATGGTGCCGAGCTTAACCGGCTTGCTCGCCTGACGTTGCGCCACCTTCCAGATCGGCGTGAAATGAAGCGGCCCACGGGACAGCTGTTGCACGACGGACGGAGCCTGATAGGCCTCTTGGACCTCGTGCAGTATGTGTCCGGGCCTGAGCTGGGCGAGGTCCATCCAATGCGACGTATCCTTGAAGCCTTGGACACCATTGAGACGTTCGATCGGGTAGAGGAACCAGGATCGGCCACCCACGTCCAGGTCGAATCGGGCATCGCCGTCGGAGTAGATATCCAGGCCGGCCATCTCCTGCATACGCAGATTGCAGGAAACCGTATCTAAGTATTGGTCTCGGTAGGTGGCGTCTTCGAGAGCGACCTTGAAGGGCCGACCATGCAGGCTTTCCCGGAACCAGGCGGGTCGAGGGATTGAACCGACAACTGCTGTCGGGAGGGTCATGTCCTTAGTTGTCCTAATCATCACTGCGCCTTCTCGGGAACGAGGGAGGTCCCATGTAACCCCAGGCTTTATGCGTTGTCAAGCCCGGAAGTGGTGATCTTTTGTCCGGCGCGATAGTCGGCCGCTCCTCGATGGCGGTAGCTAGGTGTCATCGCGAGGGCGGCCCGCTGCCGACGTTGTCCGCGCGTGCCGCTGTCCGGCCGTACGCGCTGACCGTCGGTGACGCCGTCATCGCCGCCGTGGCCCACCTGCCCGAGCACCTGCGCCGCTCGCTGACCTGGGACTGCGGCGCGGAGATGGCCGGCCACGCCGGCATCACCGCGGTCTCGATGCCGGTCTACTTCGCCCACCCCCACTCGCCGTGGCAGCGCGGCAGCAACGAAAACCTCAACCGCATCCTGCGCGAATACTTCCCCAAAGGCGTGACAATCACCGCCGACCCCAACTATCTCGCCATGGTGGCTTGCGAAATCAACGACCGACCCCGTAAGATCCATAACTGGAAGAAACCCTCCGAGATATTCGCCGAACTCATCGAGTCAGATGCTTCGGCCGCCTGAATTCGCCGATCCGGATCCAAACCTGTCGTAGCATGAAGACGCAACGGCCTCTCCGATCGTGAAGTATTCCCGCAAGAACACTTCACGCTATTCGGTTGAGGCCGTTGCCTCGTGGAGCGACACGCCGAGTCAGCTATCAAATTATTGCAGAATTCTCGGGCCCAATTTCAAGGCTTGTGTATAAGCCTCCGGGCGCTTCGCATGTTACGTGCGACAATCTTGCACAGGCTGTTGAGGAGTAAACATTCAGCCCCTGATCAGCGCATGACGTTGTCGCCGGTCGGCGGTGGGCTTCCGGTAGGTCCCGAGGGTCAGGTGGGTGCGAGTAGTGCTGGCATCCAGGGTTGGCCGGTGATCGCGCCGCGCAGCACGGTGATC
>WHTH01000022.1 GCA_009377865.1 Pseudonocardiaceae bacterium
CTCATCGCATTCGCCGAGTCCAACGGTGCAGACCCCGGTGATGCCGGCACGCGGGAACGGTTTGTGCGCCGGCACCCGCCCGAGTTCACTGTCGAGTGGCCTCCCGGCCGCAACGAGCCCTGCTGGTGCGGCTCGGTGCGCGGCATGACCTCGTCCCGGACCGCGTAGTCGGATCCCGCCTCGAGCATCCCAGCTTCGTCGCGACTGGTCGGCTCGGCGCCGAATCGCGTGACATAGCTGTTCTTGGTCAGGCCGATGTTGACCCGGTAGACCTCGGGGTGGTCGAGATCGGAGGTGGTGTCGTAGCTGTCATCGGTGACCACGGTGGCGAGCGGAAGAGACGGTTGTCTGGCAGCTCCCCGGCCGGGTCGTAGAAGAAGATGCCCCCCAAGGCCCGCGGCTCCTGGTCGCTGCACGTGCCGCTGAGCAGGTGCAGGCCGTGCCTCCCGGTGATCATGAGCTGCTGGTGGTGGCCGCGTGGTGGCATGACCTCGGCTACGCACCCGGACTGGCCGCCACCGGGTTTCACCCGCTCGACGGTGCGCGTTACTTGTCCCACGAGGGCTACCCGGAACGGCTCTGCGCCCTGGTGGCGCATCACTCGGCGGCGACGTTCGAGGCTGAGGAGCGGGGCTTGGCCGACGAACTGACCGCGTGGCCACACGAGCAGAGCGCGGTGGCAGATGCCCTGTGGATGGCGGATATGACCGCGGGGCCGAGGGGTGAGTCGATCGACTACCCGACCCGGCTCGCCGAGATCCGGGGGCGCTATGAGCCGGGCTCGGTCGTGGTCCGGGCGATGAGCCGGGCGCGTCCGGTGATCGAGGCCGCGATCGACCGCACGGACAGGCGCCTGCGAGTGGCTTAGCCGATGTGCGGCTCAGGTGAGGCCGCGAGGGCGTCGGTGATCCGGCGCCGCATCGAGGGATGGATCGAGAGGCCCTCCACCTCGGCGGGTTCGACCCACGTGACGGCCTTCGTCTCGGTGCCGTCCCTGCGCGGTTCCTCGGTGACGACACGGGCGTGAAAGCAGACCGAGAACTCCTGGCGGACCTCGCCATCGTCGTAGGCCATGACGTGCCCAGGGTCGGTGTAGAGCCCGACGAGTCCGGTGATCCGCACGTGTACGCCCGTCTCCTCAGCGACCTCGCGCACGGCGGCGTCGGCGATGGACTCGCCGAGGTTCATCGCCCCTCCGGGGAGCGCCCAATAGTCGTTGTCGATCTTGTGGATGAGCAGGAGCCGCCCGCGCTCGTCGCGAACGGCGGCGGTCACCGAGGGCACCAGACTGTTGGCGGCAGGTGCGGCGGGCTCGTTGCAGTAATCGACGCGGCCCATGGGTACAACATGCGCCGCCGCGACCGGGCACGTCAGCCCACCGGCGCGGCGATGTTCCACACCTCCTCGAATGAGCGCATGTAGAGGTCCCACAGGCGCCCCGCAATCCGCCGCAGCAACGGGGCTGGTCCGCACCGACCGCTCGCGGGGTTGCCGCAGCGTCGCCGCGAGCTCCACGGTCCGTCCGGGGCTGCTCAACCAGCGTTCCTCCCTGTCAGGCCGCTCGGTGTGTCGAGCGGTGGTGCTGCGGGTGCTGCTGCCACCAACTGTCGAAGCTCGCACCCGAGCGCCACGCCATCTCAGCAACCGTGTGAAAACGGTGCGGCGTACTGGCTATCGACTACCTCCGCGCCGCGGAACTGCCCGTCGGGCGCGTAACGCATGGCGATCACGTCACGGCCGTCGACGAGCCAGAAGTCCATACCCAGAGCGGCGGTGAGCTCGTGCGGTAGCTCGCCTTCAGCCAGATCGAGGATCCGAATGAGCTCACCAGCACGGCTGTTGAGTGCGTAGCCCCATTCGCAAGCGTACCGCTCGTAGGAGGTGATCGGATCGTGAATGATCCGCACCCGCCGACGGGAGCGGCCCTCACTTGCCCAGGCACGCAACGTATCCAGCCACGGCTGCTTGCGCTCCCAGGTCGGCTCCGCGGCACCGTCGAGGTAGTTGCGATAGTCCGTACCGTCAGCGGCCACTTCATACGCCGGAAGCGTCTCCCACCGGAAGAGGTCGTGTCGGGCAGCCTCGATGGTCTGCCCAAGCTGGGCGATGTCAAGCAGCGTCATACTGCCACCTCCAGGGTGAGGGCAACCTCCACCGCGGTCTCTCCTGCCGGCAGGTCGGATCAGGTCAGCCGGGCAGCTCACGGGTGAGCGGGTCGCTGCTCGTGGGCGATCCTGGTGAGCATGGCTCGGGCGTCGTCGTCGTAGCGAGCCGAGCTACGCAGGAGTTCGAGCTGGTTGCGGTAGATGGCGACGTCTTCGGGGTCGCTGACGACGAGGCCGGCGTGGGCGGTCTCGATAGCCACGAACGGTGGTTGGTCATCGGAGCGTTCCTCGTAGAGGTTGAACCCGCACCACGGGATCGCCCGCATCTCGATGTCGGCGGGGATCAGGCCGAGGGAGACGTTGCCGAGGGTGGCCACCGAGCTGAGGTGATCGAGTTGGGCGGCGAGGACGGGCGGCGGCGCCGGGCGCCAGCGCAACGCCGCTTCGGTCACGATGAACTCGAAGCGGCGGCCGTACTCGTAGAGGATCTGCTGGCGTTGCATCCGCTCGGCGACCGCGGCCGCGTAGTCACCGCCGCCGAGCACATCGACCAGCGTGAACACTCGCCGAGCATACTCGGCGGTCTGCAGCAGCCCGGGCACGATCGTGGGCTGGAAGCATTGCAGGACGACTGCCGTAGTCTCCAGTTCGCGGACGTCAGCCTGCATCGCCGGCAGGCCGGTACGCATCCGGGCGCGCCAGGTCTCCACCTCGTTGAGCGCGGCCTCCACGAGCGTGACCAGGAAGCTGCGGGTCTCCTCCGGGGCGGCGACCGCCTCGGACCAGGCCGTCACCTCGGGCAGCGAGGGCACCTGCTGCCCGTTCTCGATGCGGGACACGCTGGCATGGCCGATGCCGATCCGGCGGGCGACCTCGCGGCCGGACAGACCGGCCAGCATCCGCAGTCGCCGCAGTTCGGCACCGAGGCGGGCGCGCTGAGCGCGCGGTTGCGGGTCCGTCAAGCGACCTGCCCCGTGGCCCGTTCCGTGGCGAGGTAGGTGTTCAGCCCGACCGAGTGCTGCAGCGCGAGGTCGCGCTGGGCGCGGCAGCGCTGCAGCGTGCCCGGGTCGTCAGTGTGCTCGAAGTCGAGCACGTGACCATCCTGGTCGTAGTGCATCAGGACCGCGAAGGCGTGGTCGGACTCGATGTCGAAAAGCCAGAAGTCCGAGCTCAGCGCGGCCAGATCGGGGTGAGCGGCACGGTCGGCGATGCGAATCTCCTCACCTGCAGCCGCAGACTCCACGTAGCTCACGATCTCATAGCGCAGATACTCGGTCAGCGGGTGCGCCACGATATGCACTCGCTGCCACTGTTTGCCCGCGACGGTGGTGACCGCGACCCGCCGCAGCCAGGGGTTGGTCCGCACCGACCGCTCGGGGCGCGGCGTGCCCTCCCGGAAGGCCCGGAAACCTTCGTCCTCCTGGCGTAGCGCTGCAGCGTCTCCAACCGGAACGTCGATCGCTTGAAACGGTCGAAGCAAGCGTCGAACTCCTCGAAGGTCATGCCAGCGCCTCCTCCGCGCGGATCACGCGTGCGTACTACAGCAACAACGCGCGAGGCACGAGCACGACGGCTTCGTGGTCGGGCATGTTGCGGAGCTGCGCGAGGGCATCGGGGTCGGCGAGCCGGGTGCCCTGCACGGCGACCAAGCCAGGCTGCGGTGTGTAGTCGAAAACATTGGGACACGGTCCCTCGTGACAGGTGCCCGCGCGCAGCGTCAGTGGTCGCATGGTTGGCTCCCAAGTGGTCCATGATGCTCCAGTCTAACTCGGCATGTTCCAAGACGGGGAGACGCCCGTCAAGACTCCATCTCTTGACGCCCAACGTTCCTAGTGGTCCGATATGCTCCATGGTGACTCAGTATGGACCGTCGCTTGAATGGCAGAGCAGCGCGGACCCCTCACTGGCGGGGCAGTCGGAGCGTCGCGCCACCCGGTCGGCACGAGCCGACGATGCGGAGGCGCTGTCCATTGTGGCTGCGACCTACCTCGAGTGGGGATGGCCGGTGACGGTGTCCGGGAATCGGGTGTTGCTCGCGGTCGGTGCCGAGGTGATCGCGATCGCCCTGCCCACCGGGCTCACGGCCGCCGTCGTCGCGATCCTGGATGACCGCCGCTGTCCGGCGCCCGTGCTGACAGACCCTCGTGCACCCACGCACCAGGTGCTGCTGGCCTGCGAGCCCTTCGGGGCGCCGCTGCCCTGGCCAACCGGCACGCACCTCGTCAGCGGGACGGTGACACTGCCGCCCAGTACCACTCCGCTCGGACCGGTCACCTGGCAGCGCGCCCCCGCAGAGCCTGAGCTGCCGACCTGCCGAGAGATCGACATCTTCGGCGCGGTCTGCACCACGATGCGCGCGCCGGACCCGTCCGGGCGTGCGGTGCAATGAGCCCCGGTGGCGCAACCCCGAGACCGGCGCCCGTCGGGTGGGTGCTGCTCGATGCCGGGTACACGATCCGCTGGCGACGCGGTGATCCGGTCGCCGTCATCTTTCGCGGCGACCAGCGCGACCAGCACGGGACGGTCGGGGCACTGGACCGGATCCCGGTGTCACCGTCGGGGTGGGCCGATCTCGCCGAGCTCCGCAAACTCGGGCAGCGCTGGCTGCAACAACAAGCGCGATCAGGGGTGGCGTGACCACCGGCCGAGGACTAAACGATCAAGGAGACCACCATGACGACATGCGATGACCCACTGGCACCGGCGGGTGCGCAGTTCTCGCTGGGACGGCCGGACAACGTCGCGCCATCGTGGGACGAACCGTCGCCGCCCGGGATTCGGCCCTGGGGGTTGCGGCGGATGGGTCCGGTCATGCGGCCACGGCAGCAGTGGCCGGCGTGGGGCTATGACCAGGAGCGGCAACTGTGTACCGGGCCGGATGGTGTTGCGCTGCTGGACCTGGCTTCGGGGCCGTCGACCGCGCCGACCACACAGAACGTGGACGGGGAGGATCCGCCGTCCTCGGAGGACTGGATCAACGACTACACCCCCGATGAACCGGTCCCGACGTGACGGTGCTGATCCTGGCCGCCGAGCGCGACCTCGGCGCCGACGCCATGGTGCGGGCACTGGACAAGCGTGGGGTACCGGTTTTCCGGGCCGATGCCGGATGGTTTCCGCAGCGGCTCACCCTGGACGCCGAGCTGCGCGACGGCCGGTGGGTGGGCTGTTTGGCAACCGCGCGCCGGGAGGTCGCGCTTCAGGACGTGCGTTCGGTCTGGTACCGCAGCCCATCGGCGTTCCGGTTTCCCGACGCGATGAGTCACGTCGAGCGCCGCCATGCCGGCCACGAGGCCAAGCTCGGTCTCGGCGGTGTGCTCAGCTCCCTGCCGGTGTTGTGGGTGAACCAGCCCGGCCGGCATGCCGACGCCGGCCACAAGCCCCGTCAGCTCGTGGCGGCCGCGCGTGCCGGTCTGGACGTCGCATCGACCCTGGTGACCAACGAGCCAGCGGCGGTACACCGGTTCGCCACACAGTCCGGGCCTGCTGGGGTGGTGACCAAGATGCTCGGCGCCCCGGCCATCGATGAGCAGGGTGGGCGCCGGATCGCGCTCACCGAGCGTCTGATCCCGAGCCACCTGGAGGATCTGCGCGGCGTCGAGCTGACCGCCCACCAGTTCCAGCAGTGGACATCAAAGCGGGAGGAAGCGCGGGTGATCGTGATCGGTAGCCATGTCTACGGCGTGGCGATCCGAGCAGGCAGCGACGCAGCCCGAGTCGACTGGCGCGCCCACTACGACTCGCTGAGCTACGCGCACATCCCGCTGCCGGACGACGTCGAACGCGGAGTCCGGGCCGTGATGGACCAGCTGAACCTGGTCTACGGGGCATTCGACTTCGTGATCACCCGCAGGGACGGTGGACCTTTCTCGAAGTCAACCCGGGAGGCCAGTTCGGCTGGCTGGAAGAGGAAACTCGACGAGCAGACCGGGCGCCCGGGAAACGTCCTGCTCACCAGCAGCGACGGCTCCTGGTGTGAGGTCAGCGCGCACACCGACGGCGGCACCAGACAGGTCTGGGAAGCCGGGCCCAGCCCACTCTGGCACGCGGTCGAGACCGCATACGGACTCTGGACAAGCTGGAGAGACCAGGTTGGGACCGCTTCGGCCTCACCGCCACCGCCGACCGACAGTGGATCTGGCTCGACACCCCCGACAGCGCCCACACCTGGACGCTGTCCCGAGCGCAAACCGGGGACGGCAAGTGACGGAGGCGCAGGCTGCCCCTCGATCACGTGCTGAGACACTCTTGGGTGCCGGATCCCCGCCGACCCAGGAGTTTCCCGCGTGACCGCGACCGACACCCTGACCATCCCTGCCGAGCTCATGCCCGCCGACGGGCGCTTCGGCTGCGGACCCTCGAAGGTCCGGCCCGAGCAGCTGGCCGCCGTCGCCTCGGCCGCTGACGTGATGGGGACCTCGCACCGGCAGCAGCCGGTGAAGTCACTGGTCGCACGGGTGCGGGGAGGGTTGCGCGAGCTGTTCGCGCTGCCCGAGGGCTACGAGGTCGTGCTCGGCAACGGTGGGACGACCGCGTTCTGGGACGCCGCCGCGTTCGGCCTGGTCCGCGAGCGTTCGCTGCACCTGACCTACGGCGAGTTCTCCTCGAAGTTCGCCGCGGTGACCAGTGGTGCGCCGTTCCTCGCCGACCCCGTGTTGCTCTCCGCCGAGCCCGGCGACGCACCCGAGCCGGCCGGGGACCCCTCCTGCGACGTCATCGCATGGGCGCACAACGAGACCTCGACGGGCGTCATGGTGCCGGTGACCCGTCCGCGCGGTTCCGGGGACGCGCTGGTCGCGATCGACGCGACGTCGGGTGCCGGTGGGTTGCCGGTCGACGTGCGTGACGCCGACGTCTACTACTTCGCACCGCAGAAGTCCTTCGCCTCCGACGGGGGACTGTGGGTGGCGCTGATGAGCCCGGCCGCGCTGGCGCGGGTCCGCGAGATCGGCGAGTCCGACCGGTGGGTCCCGGAGTTCCTGTCGTTGACCACCGCCGTCGACAACAGCGGCAAGGACCAGACCTACAACACACCGGCCGTGGCGACGCTGCTGATGTTCGCCCAGCAGGTCGAGTGGATGCTCGGCAACGGCGGGCTGGACTGGTGCACCGCGCGCACCGCGGACTCCGCCGCGCGACTCTACGGCTGGGCCGAGGCGTCGGACTACGCTCGCCCGTTCGTCATCGATCCGGCCAAGCGCTCGCACGTGGTGGGCACGGTCGACCTCGACGAGTCGATGGACGCCACCGCGGTATCGAAGGTGCTGCGGTCCAACCGGATCGTCGACACCGAGCCCTACCGCAAGCTCGGCCGCAACCAGCTGCGGGTCGGGATGTTCCCCGCGGTCGAGCCGTCGGACATCGCAGCGCTGACCCGGTGCATCGACTGGGTGGTCGAGCGGCTGCGATGACGGATAGGGTGCGCTGATCGGCTGGGCCGACTGGATGGTAGGGCTCGGCGGCGGCGCGCCTCCACCGTCAAGTCGGCGCGCCGTCTTAGGGTTGCACCGCGGTGAAGGGCGAGTGCGACACGACCGTTGAGGAGGCGCTGGCATGCGAGCGCTGCGGGTGGTCGGCCTCGGAGAAGACGGACGTTCCGTGATCCTCGAGGGAATCCCGCAGCGTTCCGGGGAACGTCGCGAGCGGTTCACCCTTCCCGTTGACGAAGGCTTGCACGCAGCGGTACGGGGTGATCTTCCGCGCCTCGGCCAGATCGAGATCGAGCTGGAGAGCCAGATGCGACCCCGTGAGATCCAGGCCCGAATCCGGGCAGGAGCGTCCGTCGATCAGGTGGCCTCGGCCGCTGGCGTCCCAGCCCAGCGGATCGAACGGTTCGCCTACCCGGTGCTGCTCGAACGTTCCCGCACCGCCGAACTGGCCCAGCGGGCGCACCCGGTGCGATCCGACGGGCCCGATGTGCGCACTCTCGACGAGGTCGTCTGCGACACCTTCACCCGCCGTGGACATGACTACACCGCGGTTACCTGGGATTCGTGGCGTGGCGAGAGCAGCAAGTGGGTCGTGCAGCTGAGCTGGCGTGCCGGGCGCTCGGACAACAGCGCGCACTGGACGTTCAACCCGGGCGCGCACGGCGGCACCGTCACCGCGATCGACGACCACGCCCTCGACCTCATCGACCCCGACGCCGGCAAGCCGCTGCGCACCGTGGCGCCGGTCAGCCCGCTGGCCGAGCAACCGCAAGCCCAACCGAGCGCGCCGGAGCAGCCCGCGTCGTCCGCCGACCCCGAGCCCGCGGCAGCCGAGGAGCCTGCGGACGCCGTGCAGCCCCCGGCAGCGCTCGCGGTACCCGACGACGGCGTCGCCTACCGTGCACCCCGCTCTCCGGAGCATCCGGCAGATCGGTACGGGCAGCCCGTAGAGCAGCCCGACTCACCGGAGACCGACTCACCGGAGACCGAGCAGCCGTCCGATCCGCCCAGGCGCGGCCGCAAGAACCGCCCGATCGTCCCCTCCTGGGAGGACGTGCTTCTCGGCGTGCGCTCCCCCCGCAGCTGATCGCGGTGCACGCCGCTGCAGGCGCCTCGCTGACCTGACCCGTCACCCGAGCAGCGACAGCAGCAGGACGACCCACCCGCAGCCGATGCCGGCAGCCACGCCGTAAGCCACCCAGCGCCATACCGGGACGTCGCGGAGCAGCCAGATCGACGGTGCGAGGCCCGCGGCGACGAGCACCATCGCCAGCGCCGAGAGCCACCGGCTGGTCTCGGACAGCGCCTCGGCGAGCGCGACCAGCATGACCACCGCGATGGTCGCTGCGACCGCACTGATCGTCAGGCCGGTCCCCCATGGCGTCGGCTCGGCCGTGGCCGACGACGGGCGGATCAGCTCGATGCCTCCCTCGACCGGATCGGCGTAGCCGACGACGACCCCGGCGTGCCCGGCGACCCGCGCCGCGAGCTGGCGGCCGCGGCTGGAGGCCAGCAGGCGGACCTCGCGGTCGCCGCCGTCGTGCACCGCCTGTGCCACCCGCGCCCATTCGTGCAGCGCGGTGACGAGATCCTCGGGCAGCGCGAGCCGCTCCGGGTCGGCCGCAGCGTCGCCGCTGCCCACCACGACCGCCCGGTCGCCGTGGGCGTGCAGCTCCAGGTCGGCATCCGTCACACCCCTGCGGTGCCGTGTCACAGCCGACCAGCCTAGGGATCGACGACGCCGAGGGTGTGCGCTGGTGTGGACCCACCAGATCGGCGGCTGGCGAGGTGACCACCGCTGTGTCACGGTGAGATCACGTCCACGGGCGTCACGGCGTCACGGGCGCCGGGTGGCACCGGCGTCACGTCGGCAGGGAGGTTCCATGGGGCGCGGCATGGTCGAGCGGACCCTCAGCCACGCGGAACGCCAGCGGTACCGGACGAAGATCCAGCGTTGCCTCGACGCGCTGGCCAGGATGCTCGCCACGGACAGTTTCTCGGCTGACAACCACCGAATGGGCCTCGAGATCGAGCTCAACCTGGTCGATGAGGCGCTCGACCCGGCGATGGCCAACACCCGGGTGCTCGCCGAGATCGCCGATCCGACCTTCAAGGCCGAGCTGTCGCAGCACAACCTCGAGATCAACGTTCGGCCTCGACCGCTCGCCGGTGACGAGGCCATCGCGCTCGAGGCCGAGCTACGCGCCGCGATGGACTCCGCCGACGCGAGCGCACGCCGTGTCGGGGCCGCCCTGGTGATGATCGGCATCCTGCCGACGGTGCGCCGGCAGAACTTCGACCTGCGCTGGATGTCAGCGAACCAGCGCTACGCCGAGCTCAACGAGCAGATCATGTCCGCACGGCGGGAGCAGATGGTGCTGGACATGGAGGGAGTGCCGCTGGACGGGGCGGTGCCCGACCGGTTGCTCACGCACACCGACACGATCCTGCCGGAGTCGGCGTGCACCTCGGTGCAGCTGCACCTGCAGGTCGCCCCCGCCGACTTCGCCGCGCACTGGAACGCGGCGCAGTGCCTGGCCGGGGTGCAGGTGGCGCTGGCGGCCAACTCGCCGTTCCTGCTCGGCAAGGCGCTCTGGCACGAGACCCGGATCCCGCTGTTCGAGCAGTCCTGCGACACCCGGCCGCCAGAGCTGCGCAATCAGGGGGTGCGGCCGCGGGTGTGGTTCGGGGAGTGCTGGATCACCTCGATCTTCGAGCTGTTCGAGGAGAACGTCCGCTACTTCACCCCGCTGCTTCCCGAGACCGACAACGAGGACCCGCTGGCCGTGCTCGACCACGGTGGTGCGCCGGCGCTGTCCGAGCTGCGGCTGCACAACGGCACCGTGTGGCGATGGAACCGGCCCATCTACGACGTCGTCGACGGAGTGCCGCACCTGCGGATCGAGAACCGGGTGTTGCCCGCCGGGCCGACCGTGGTCGACGTGCTGGCCAACGCCGCGTTCTTCTACGGTGCGATGCGCGGGCTGACCGAGCACGAGCGTCCGGTATGGACGCAGATGTCGTTCGCAGCCGCGGAGGCGAACTTCTACGCGGGGGCACGCCACGCCATGGATGCCGAGCTGTACTGGCCCGGGATGGGCAGGGTGGCGCCCGACGAGCTGGTGCTGCGTACGCTCCTGCCGTTGGCGCACGACGGACTACGCAGCCTCGGCGTCTCCGACGCGGCACGGGAGCGCTACCTCGGGGTGATCGAGCAGCGCTGCATGGCGCGGCAGACCGGGTCGAGCTGGCAGCGCGAGACCGTCGCGGCGCTGCCCGGTGACCGGCGCGCGGCGCTGACCGGGATGCTGCAGCGCTACGTCGAGCACATGCACACCAACCAGCCCGTGCACACCTGGCCGCTGTGAGTGGCGATGCGAAGGCGCGGCTTGCCGCCGACCGGCAGGGTCACTCACGAGCAGATGCTGCACGGAGTGCACGGATCTTGGTCGTGTCACCCGCAGCGCGTACCTTGTGAATCATGCCACGGTTGACGGCGCAGCCCTAGTGCTGCGTCACGCCGGTGCGTCGCGGATGATGACCGGTGTTCCGGCGCGCACCTCGAATCTCACGGACCCGCAGCGTCTGGGTCCCGGTATCCGTCGGCGCACTGACCTGCCTGCTCGCAGTGCTGTCGCTGTCGCTGCTGGCGGCGCTGCCGGCCGTGGCCGTCGCCCTCGCGATCGCGGCGGTCGCCGGCCGCATCGCGCTGGTGTCCTGGTCGCGCCGTAGCGGCCCACCTGCTCTCTCCGCCGTCGGCGTGCGTACCCCCTGAAGACGTCGGGCCCGACCGGATCGCTCCGGCCGGGCCCGACGGTTTCACCAACTGATTGCTGCTCCCACCACGAAGCCGCAATACTTAGGTTAGGCTCACCTCGCTCGCTCGTCAACCCCTGGCTCGGGCCAACCGGCACATCCGCGGTGGCCCGCCACCCCGTTAACCACTTGCAGTCCAGTCGACGTGAGCGTCTACCGCGTCCGGTATCACTCCAGTATCATCTCGGCATGGCGATGACTCTGCGGCTTACCGAGACCGAGACCGACGACTTGCGCCGCCAGGCCGAGATCGAGCACCGCTCCATGCAGGACCTGGCGCGCGAGGCGGTCCGCGAGTACGTGAGCCGCCGCGCACATAAGTCCCGAATGCGGGCATCCTCGGAGTTCGGTGCCGCCCACTATGCCGAAGCCCTCGATCGCCTCGGCAAGCTGTGACCGAGTATCTCGACATGGAAGACCTGCTCGACATCGCCGCAGACGCGATCACCGGACCGGTACTCGTCCGTGACCACGGCCTGCTGGAAGCGGCGCTGGCCCGGCCACAGACCACGGTCTTCGGGGCAGACGCATACCCCACGCTGCTCGGCAAGGCTGCGGCGTTCCTCCACTCGCTGGCCTGCAACCACGCACTGGTCGATGGGAACAAACGGCTGGCGTGGCATGCGTCGTTCGTGTTCCTCGATATCAACGGCCATCGCGTGCTGGCCACTCAGGACGAGGTTGTCGACCTGGTCACCGCAGTCGCGGACGGGTCGCTGCCGGACGTGGACAAGATCGCCGAGCGCTTGGGCCGGCTGGAAAGCGACCGTTGATGGAAGTGGTCACGATCGGAAGAAGATCATCGGATTACGGCGCCCGGACCGCACCGGATCGTCGAGCCCGGTGTGGGACTTGACCGCCGACAGTTGCGCGTACACCCGCGGCGCCCGGGCTCGGGACGCGGTGAAGGGCTCGATGCCGCGGCCGACCAGCCAGCGCAGCACGACCCGGCCCTCGCCGAACGGTCGCGCCCACCGCTGGTGGAACACGTCGTGCACGCTCACCGGGGTGCCGCTGCGCAGCGCGGGGAGCAGCTGCGCGGTGTACCAGCGGGCGAAGCGGGCACCGTGATCGGCGTCGATGAACAGGTAATCGGCGCCGGCGATCACGTCCGGGCCGATGTCGCGCACGTCACCGCGGGTGAAGCTCCACCGTTCGCCCGCGAGCTCGTCCGGGACCTGCCGCAGCGCGCCGTCGACCAGGTCGTACGAGCGCAGCTTCCCGCTGCCGTTGTCCTGCAACGCTCGCAGGATCCAGCTAGTCGACCAGCCGTCGAGGGCGCCGAGCTCGACCACCACCTCGGGTCGCACGTGGCGCAGCAGCAGGTACGTGATCTCCGCCTCGACGTCGTCGAGCTGCGCCCGCATCGATGAGTTGCGTGTCAGCAGCGCCCGTTGCGCCCGGCGCGCCTCGTCGAGCCCGCCGCGGTGCGCTGCATACAGCCGCGCTACCAGCTCCGTGTCAATCGGTTCGATCATGGTCGTGCCCACCGGGCTTCCTTCTACCGACGTGTCAGCCCGGGCCCGGGCTGCTGCGGGCCAGGAAATGCCAACCGAGCCACCACCACAGGGCGAGCAGCGCGAACCGGATCACGCGGCTCCTCGCCAGCACGGTCAACACCTCTCCGAGCGACGGGATCCGGGCGCCAGCGCGAGCGGCCAGGTCGATGGCCACCGCGATGAGCAGGATCGCGATGTAGGCGGCGATGGTCACCTCACGGCTGCTCATCGCTGCAGCAGCCAGTAGCCGGTGGTGAGCCAGACGAACCAGCCGATCACCCGGGGTCCCGTGTCGACGAAAAGCGGACCCAGTAGTGAGCTGACCGTCGGGAACGTGGGCTGCGACCCAGCGATCAGCGTGGCGAGCTCGAGCGCGGTGAACACCGCGGCGAGCACGAACCACGGCGCCGCCCGGCGAAGGGTCACTGGCCTGGACGGTGCGGTTCGGGCCGGCCAGCCGCGCGCGATCACGAACACGACCCCGGTGCCGACCGCGAGCGTGGTAGCGGTGGCCGGCCAGGTCAGCGACGGGATCTGGGCGGCCAGCGGGGCGATCAGGGCGGCCACGGCGACCACGGTCCACCGGGTGCGCGCAGTCCTTGGGACCGGCTGGCGCAGTGCGGGCGCGCGACCGGGCGGCCGGGCGGCCGCCCGGTCCGCCTGACCGGTGCCCATGCCACCTATTCTGCGGTCGCCCCGCGGCCGGTCGCCAATGGGGTACCGGCGTCGGTGCGCTGCTCATCGGCATCGCCGTGCTGCTGTGCTGGCGGGGATGAGCTGTCAGCCTGGCGTGCCAGCGCAACAGCGCACCCCAGCGTGGCCAGCAGCGAGACGATCCCACCCACGACGAGCGGTGCGCGGCCATTGACGGTCTCGGCGATCCATCCCATCACCGGGCCGCCGATCGGGTTGCCGCCCAGGAACAGCAGCATGTAGAGGCCCATGACCCGGCCGCGCATCTCCGGATCGACCGACAGCTGCACGGTGCTGTTGACCGCGGTGCTGAACGTCAGTGCGGCCGCACCGCAGGGGATGAGCATGAGGCCGAAACCCAGGTAGGTCGGCATCAGGCCCACGACTATCAACAGCAGCCCGAACGCCGCCGCCCCGCCCAGCACCAGCCGCAATCGCGGCCGGCCCCGTCCGCTGCGCCCCGCGGCCAGCGTCGCGCCGGCCAGCGTCCCGACTGCCAGCAGCGTCGACAGCAGCCCGTAGGCGTCGGCGCCGCGGCCGAAAACGTTGCGCGCCACCACGGCCAGCGTGGTGTGGAAGTTGAGGCCGAACGTCGAGACGAAGAAGACCAGACACAGCAGCACGATGAGGTCCGGCCGGGCGCGGACGTACCGCAGCCCGGCACGGAGCTGGCCGCGCTCGCGGGGAACCCGCGGCGGCCGGTGCAGCCGCCGCGGATCCATCGCCAGCAGCCCGGCAACGACCCCGACGAAGCTCGCCGCGTTGATCAGAAACACCCAGCCGGTGCCCACCGCGACGATCAGCAGCCCGGCGATGGCGGGCCCCGCGATGCGCGCGATGTTGAACGTCATCGAGTTCAGCGCGACCGCGTTGGTGACCTGATCCCGGCCGACCATCTCGACGGCAAACGACTGCCGCACGGGGGTGTCGAGGGCCGAGAAACAGCCGAGCAGCAATGCCAGCAGGTAGACGTGCCACAGCGCGACGAGACTCCCGACGTCGAGCAGACCGAGCACCAGCCCGCATAGCCCCATCCCGACCTGCGCGACGATGAGCAGCGTGCGCTTGTCGTAGCGGTCGGCGAGCACGCCGGTCCACAGCGACAGCACCAGCACCGGGGTGAACTGCAGCGCCACCGCGATGCCCAGTGCGATCGGGCTGCCGCCGGACAGCTCGAGCACCAGCCAGTCCTGGGCCACCCGCTGCATCCAGGTGCCGATCAGCGAGACGATCTGTCCGGAGGCGTAGAGCCGGTAGTTGCGCACCCGCAGCGAGGCGAACATCCCGGTACGCACCGGTTGCTGCGGCTCGGGTGGGACCCGGGTCCCGGTGCCGGCGCCGGCATCGTAGGCGGGCACTCCTAGGTACCCGCCATCCGGTCGATGATATCCGCAGCGCGCCGCAGCACCGTCCGCTCGTCCTCGCTGAGCTCGGCGAGCCGTTCGTCGAGCCACCGTTCCCGTGCCGACACCTCGGCCGCAATGTAGGCCTTCCCGGCAGCACTGGCCTCGATCACCGTCTGCCGGCCGTCGGTCGGGTGCGGGCTGCGGGTGAGGAGACCGGATTCCTCCAGGGCGCTGATCACGCGCGTCATCGACGGTGGCTGCACCCGCTCCCTTGCCGCCAGCTCGCCGGGGCTCATCGGGCCAGACTTGTGCAGTGTGGACAGTGCCGAGAACTGGGTCAGCGTCACCGTCCGGTCCTCGCTGCGCTGCGCGCGCAGCCGCCGGTTGAGCCGGACCACGGCCAGCCGCAACCGCGCGGCAAGGGTGCGTTCGTCAGCCGACTCGGGTCGCGCGCTCATTTCGTTAGCATAGCTCACGATTCCGCTGTGAGTCAGGCGACGCCGAAGTAGACTGCGAAAGCCGCGGCCACGACCCACATCAGCGGGTGTATCCCGCGGGCCTGCCGGTGACGGCGTGCAGCAGCACCCAGCTGATGAACCCGGCACCGATGCCGTTGGCGATCGAGTAGGTGAACGGCATCACCACGATCGTCAAGAAGGCCGGCAGCGCGATGACGAAGTCGGAGAAGTCGATCTCGCGGACCTGCGCCACCATCAGCGCCCCGACCACCACCAGTGCCGGTGCGGCCGCCTCGATCGGGATCACCTCGTAGAGCGGGGTGAAGAACATCGCGGCCAGGAACAGCAGTCCGGTGACGACGTTGGCCAGGCCGGTTCGCGCCCCGTCTGCGATGCCCGAGGCCGACTCGATGTAGACCGTGTTGGACGACGCCGACGCCGACCCCCCGGCAACCGCGCCGAGCGCGTCGACGAACAGCCCGCGCCCGGCGTTCGGCAGCGTTCCGTCGGGCTGCGCGAACCCGGCCTGCTTGCCCAGCACCAGCACCACCAGCCCATTGAGCAGGACGAGGCCCATCACCGCTGGCCAGGTCATCTGCGGCACGATGCTGACCGCGACAAGCGTGTTGATACCAAGCCCGGCTGCCAGGGCGAACGGGTAGTTGACGATCAGCCCGAACAGGATCGTCATCACACCGGCGACGAGCGCGGTGACCTGCGAGACAGGCAGGACGTTGCCCAGCACGTCGCGATTGGCCCCGGCGTCGCGGCGGAGAAGCTGCCGAGGATCAGCGGGTTGAGCACGATGATGTAGGCCATGGTCACGAACGTGACGAGGCCGCCCCGCACCTCGCGGGCGACGCTGGATCCCCGCTCGGTGATCCTGAAGTATCGCTCCAGCACCAGCGCAGCCTACGGACGGTAACATGGACGGACGTGGACGGTGCGCGGCACGGTGACGAGGGCCGTCAGGCGCTACGGCCAGTGCCACCGCTGCCCCGGCCGCTGGCCAACGCCCGGCCGGTCGTCCTGGCGGGAACGATCGCGTGGTTCGCCGCCGCGGCGGTGCTGGCGATCGCCGGTGTCGGGGGTGGCTGGGTGGTGACCTGCCTGACCGGCGGCGGGCTCGGCCTGCTCGGGTTCGTCATCATGGGCTGGCAGCGGCGGGCCGCAGATCGTGGGGCCCGAGGCGCGCTGCGAAACCTGTTCTGACCTGTGGACAACGATGCGGCTCGCCTCGTACTGATCAACGGCGCACCCGGAAGCGGCAAGTCAACGCTGGCACAGATGTACGTCGACGAGCACCCGCTGACACTGGCCTTGGACATCGACATCGTCCGCACGATGTTCGGTCGCTGGCTGGATCAGCCCGTCGAAGCCGGTCTCATGGCGCGAAGCATGGCGCTACAGATGGCCCGGGTACAGCTGACCGCCGGTCGCGACGTCCTGGTCCCACAGTTCCTCGGCAGACTCGACTTCCTGCTCGAGTTGGAGCGGCTCTGCAGCC
This sequence comes from Pseudonocardiaceae bacterium, assembly GCA_009377865.1. Taxonomy (GTDB): domain Bacteria; phylum Actinomycetota; class Actinomycetes; order Mycobacteriales; family Pseudonocardiaceae; genus WHSY01. The sequence goes on from WHTH01000022.1 coordinate 16,854, forward strand.
AGATCGGCGCCGAGTTCATCGAACTGGTCCTGCTCAGCAGTCCGCAGGAGGCATCCGACCGCTTCGTCAAACGCTCGCGTTCCCCCGAGTCGTTGGCGCACTACGACGCTCAGGCGCTGCTTGAACGAGGTGGTGGAGTCGGAGAGCTGCCTGCCATGTACGACCGACTGCTCGAGGTCGTCGCGAGCAGGCCACGCACGCTCACCGTGATGACCGTCGACGGGCACGTGGAGCAGGCCTACCGTGACCTCCTGGCACAGATCGACGGTGAGTGAGTCGCCGCCTTGCACGCCGTCCGCGACAGCATGGCCCTGTTGGTCGGCGGCAAGCCACGCCTTCGCATCGCCACTCACGGGCGGAGCAGGGCGCGGAGGGGGTCGGTGGCGTGCACGGTGCCGTCGGGTTCGACCCAGTAGGCGACATCATGAACGGCGCCGCCGTGGCGGACCTGCAGGTGGCCGTGCAGCACCACCGAGCCGCACGGCACCGGTAGGCTCGCTGCCGCGCAGGCCGCGACGATGTCGACCAGCTCCGCCCAGGCGATCTGCCGACCGGCGTCGCGATCGAGCAGCTCCGCGCCCGTCACCTGCTCCGAGGCCAGCGGCAGGTCGAGCAGCTCGGCGAGCGTCGCCGCGTCACCGCCGGCCACCAGCGAATCCGGCCGCAGCACGGCCGTGAGCCAAGGCTCATCGAGCACCACCGCGCGGTCGGCAGCCACGACCTCGCCGGTCCTCGTCCGTACCCGCGACGGCGGATCGACGTCGACGGGATCCAGCACGCCGGAGACGACCGCGGCGGCCAGCGCGGCGTGCGCCGCGTGCACGACGGCCGGCGTCACCCACCGCGCCGGATCGGCGAGCCGCGCCAGCAGGTCGGCTGCGTCGTCGGGACCCTCGACATACAGGGCGGCGCGCACACCTGCCGCCGCCAGGAACGAGTCGTCGAGCCCGTCGAGCACCACCGGGTCGTAGAGGCCCGTGAGACCCGTTGCGCTGGGCAGCCGCCACTGTCGCAGCGGTGTGCCGTCGAGCACGGCGTGGCGGGCCAGCCACCAGCCGGTGTACCCGTCCGGCTCGCGCACGGCCACTGTCGTGGCGGGATCGGAGGCGAGCAGCCCCAGCGCAGCCGGCCAGCAGGCCTCGTCGACCAGGTCGAGATCGCGCACCGCGAGCAGCCGCGACGGCGGCGCCGCGTCACCGTCGATGGCTGCCCACCAGCCCTCCTCGTCGTCGAGCTCGTGGTCGGGCTCGGTGGGGTCGGGCTCGTCGAGCAACGCGAAGGAATCCAGCACCCCGACGGCGCGGACGGCCTCGGCCGGATAGCCGCCGGCGAGCACCCCCAGTGGTGCGTCGGACGCGACCACCGGGCGCAGCGCAGCGTCGGGAGCGACCAGCTCGTCGGCCCGGCCCGGCTCGCCATCAGCGTCGAGCAGCGCGAGGCCGCCGAGCCAGGGACGCCGGGAAGGCGGGTCGGCCAACCGTGCCGCCAGTCCGAGCACCGCGGTGGCCAGCGGGCCGACGTCCGCCCCCTCGTCGGCGTCCTCGACGCTGCGCTCGATGGCCGGGCGCAGCGCGTCGAGCAGCTCAGCCGGGCCGACCGGGCGTGCCCCGAGTCGCTCGAGCAGCGGGTGCGCCGCGTCGGGATGGGCCAGCCGCAGCCCGGGGACATCGACCCCCGGCACGTCATCGCCGCCGAGCAGCACCCCGCGCGGGCCGGTGACGGTGCGGCCGCCGGTCAGCGGCACGGGCAGCGCACCCAGCGCGTCACGGGCGGCGGGGTCGGCATCGAGCAGGCCGGCCAGCGCAACGTAGCAGCGGTGCCACCACGACGGCGGCCGGTCGAGCCCGGCCAGCAGCTCGACCAGCGCGGCCGGCGCGATCCGGGTCACCCCGAGCGCGGCGAGTGCCGGCGCGTGCCGGGGTTCGGCGAGCTCGGCGGCAACCAGCCCGCCGTCGGCGTCGGTGAGCAGCTCGACGAGCCCGGGTACCGGCACGTCGAGCACCCGGGCGCGGGCCGGCGACAGCTCACCGCCGTCGGCCGCGGGCAGCCAGGTGGCATCGCGCAGCGCGGCGAGCACCTGCTCGCGGAGCGTGGCGTCGACCTCTCCGGCCGGGAACCCGGGCTCGGGCACCAGTGCGATGCGCAGCGGTGGGTCGAGCGCGGCGGCGAGCTGCGGGTAGGCGGCAGCGGCGGCGGCGAGCACCGCATCGGCGGCGGGGCCGGCGTGCACGTGACGGCGGGAAGACTCCAGCGGAACGGTGGCGATCAGCCGGGCGGGCAGCGTCAGTGTCTCGGCGGTGGCGGTGGGCGCGTGCAGCACGTCGGCCCCTAGCGGCAGCGGCGTGCCACCCTCGTCCACCGGCAGCGCCCAGCACAGGCTCCACGCCGGCTGCGCCTCCGGGCCGAGCGCGGCCAGCGCGCCGCCATCGAGGCGCCCGGATCGCCGTACCATCCGCCAGCGGCTGACCGCGTCGCCGCCGCGCACCACCACCGGGTCGTCGCCCTCACGCGTCAGGGTGCGGTCGGCGACGTCGATGCGCTGCAGCCAGGGCAGCGCGAGCAGCAGGTCCACCGCCTGCGAGGCGCACTGCGCAAGCACGTCCGCCCCGTCGAGACCGTCGCGCAGCGGTAGCCGTACCTCGGTGTCGAACCCGGCAGGTGGCGCAGGCTCGTCATCGTCGACCGGCCACACCAGCCGCAGCACCGGGGCCCTGCCACCGCGCCGCGCCAGCTCTGAGTCGAGTAACGCATCACCGGCGACGGCGACGACGGTCCGCGCCGCGGAGAACTGCACCCCTCCGGTCGTCGACACCAGCCGTGGCGCGTCGGAGACGGTGAGCACGGCGGAGAACCCGACGCCGAATCGCCCGACCGCGGCGTCGTCGCGCTTGGCCGAGGCGCGCAACGAGGCCAGCGCCGTCACCCCGGCCGCGTCCAGCGGCGCCCCGGTGTTTGCTGCGCGCAGCTGTCCACCGACCAGCTCCAGCCGCAGCCGCCCCGCAGCGCCGGCACGCTGCGCGGCGTCCGCGGCGTTCTGTGCCAGCTCGACGAGCAGCCGCTCAGCGTAGCCGCCGTGGACCAGGTCGGACTCGGCGTTGGCGTCCTCCCGGAACCGGGTCGGCGATCCCCGCCACGCAGCCAGCACGCCGTCGCGCAGCGCGCCGGTCCCGAACGGGTCGGGGTTCACTCCGCGGGGCGCTCGGCAGAGACGAGCTCCAGCTCCGCGTCGTCGTAGACCAGTTCGGCCACCGGCACGGTGGGGCTGGTATCGACCTCGACCTCGGAGTGCGCGCCACAGCCGTACTCGGCGTGCACCACCTGGCCGTCCGCCGGTGACAGCTCGTTGCCGCACGCGCCGAACCATGCGGACAGCAGGCCACCCAGTGGCAGGTAGAACCCACAGGTCACGCACGATCCTGGTGCACTGCTTGCCATCTCGGTGTCCGGGCCCCGATCGCCCTCGCGCCACCGCCGCGCGAGATCGAGCCGCGCATCGCGGCCGAGCACCCGCGCCCGGCCCAGCCCGAGCTCCGGGCTCAGCTGCTCGACCGAGGGGTCCTCGGGGGCGAGGTAGCTCGGAACCAGCCGGGGGTCGTCGTGCTCGGTAGGCAATAGGTCGCCGACGCCGACGTCGCTCGCACGGACCCGCTCGGTCCACGGCACCCACGCCGGAGCCACCACCGCATCGGACCCGGGCAGCAGCACGACCTCGTTGACGGTCACCGGGTATGTCGTGCCCGCGGAGGTCACGGTGACCGCCCAGCACCAGCCCCGGTAGCCGGGCAGCTTCGCCTCGAACAAGTGGGTGACGGTGCCGTCTTCGGGGAAGGCGTCGACATGCGAGCCCACCGGGCTGTCTCCGGCCTCGGCCCTGGCGCTGTCCCTGGCCAGCTCGACGGCCCGGGCTAGCCGGGGGTCGCCGACCTGCTCCCCGTACTCCTGCGATGTCACGCCTGCGATTATGCCGCACCGGCCCTGCCACCCGCCGCGGTGGCCCGCTCCCGTTGTGCGAGGCTGGGCCGGTGCACCGAGCACTGTGCGCGCTGGCCGCCGCGGCGACGATGCTGGTCGCCGCATGCGCGACGACCGGGGCGGACCCAGCGAACTCCGACCCAACAGCGCCCGGCCCGGCGCAGTCGCTGCGAGTCGAGGTGCTCGCGACGATGCCGCACGACGAGCAGCTGTTCACCCAGGGCCTGGAGATCGCCGACAGGGTGCTCTACGAGGGGACCGGGGGCGTCGGCGAGTCGGTGCTGCGCGCCACCGAGCTGCGGCCGGGGCCACGACCGGGCCGGACGCTGTCGCAGGCGGAGCTGCCCGAACCGCTGTTCGGCGAGGGCATCACCGTCGCCGGTGACCGGGTCTGGCAGCTGACGTGGAAGAGCGGCATCGCGATCGAGCGAGAGCGCGACACCCTCGCCGAGCGCCGCCGGATGCGCTATGACGGCGAGGGCTGGGGCCTGTGCCATGACGGCAGCCGGCTCGTGCACAGCGACGGCTCGGACCGGCTCACCTTCCGAGATCCCGCGACGTTCGCGCCGACCGGCAGCGTCCGCGTGCGGCGTGACGGGCAGCCGGTGACGGAGCTCAACGAGCTCGAATGCGTCGGTGGCGCGGTGTGGGCAAACGTCTGGCAGACCGATCGGATCGTGCGGATCGACCCGGGCAGCGGCACGGTGACCGGCGTGGTCGATGCGGCCGGGTTGCTCGAGCCGTCGCAGCGCGCCGATGCCGGCGTACTCAACGGGATCGCCGCCGTCCCCGGTACCGATCAGTTTCTCGTGACCGGCAAGAACTGGCCGTCGCTGTTCCGCGTCCGGTTCGTGCCGGCGGGCTAGCGCCAGTTTCATCCCAACGGGGGTGGGCCGCGCGGGCCCGACGCCGGGACCGCCGGTCATGCGGTACGGCAGGATGAGCGGCATGAAGCGGCGAGCTCGGCGGTGGGTCCCGCCCGATCCCGGCCGTCGCGCGACCGGGCAACGGCCCCCCGATTCGCCACCGCGCGGGATGCCGCCGCCGCGGCGCTACCCGTGGGACGAGCAGGAAGAACCACCGACCGTCCCGTCGCGGGATCGCAGGCGTCCGCGACCGGTCGCGGACGAACGGCCGTCGCGACCGGCGGCGGATCCGCCCACCACCCCACCGCGCGGCGGGCAGCAGCGCGAGCCAGGGCGTCCTGACGACCCCCAGCTGCCGCGGAAGATCACCGTGACCCGGGTTGCCGCGTGGCGCACCCGCCAGCTCGCCGGCAACGCCGTGGCGCTGTTTCGCCGCGCCACCACCGCGGACGGGGCAGGTAGGTCCGGGCTGTCGCGTCTGACCTACGCGACGATGATGAACTACGGCGCCGACGCGGCCATCGCCGTCGCATTGGCGAACACGTTGTTCTTCGCCGCTGCGACCGCCGAGAGCCGCAGCAATGTCGCGCTCTACCTGCTCATCACCGTCGCGCCGTTCGCGGTGGTCGCGCCGGTGATCGGCCCGCTGCTCGACCGGCTGCAGCGCGGTCGCCGGGCGGCGATGGCGGTCTCGTTCGGCGGGCGCGCCCTGCTGCTCGTCGTGCTCGCGATGCATCTCGACGACTGGCTGCTCTACCCGGCTGCGCTGGGCTTCATGGTGTTGTCGAAGTCGTACAACGTCGTCAAGGCCGCCGTGACGCCGAGGGTGCTCCCACCCGAGATCACGCTGGTCAAGAGCAACTCCCGCATCTCGGTCTTCGGGCTGGCCGCGGGGGGTCTCATCGGGGGTGTCGCGGCGGGCTTCGCCGCACTACTGGGGTCGGCGGCAGCGCTGTACTTCACTATGGTGGTCTGCCTGGCCGGCGCGGTGCTGTGCCTGCGGATCCCGACCTGGGTCGAGCGCACCGAGGGGGAGACGCCCGCCTCGCTGCGCGCCGAGCGCACCGACGAGGTCGCCGCGGCCCGGCGCCGGCAGCCGATGGGGCGCCACGTGGTCGTGGCGTTGTGGGGCAACGGATGCACCCGGCTGCTCACCGGGTTCCTCACGCTGTTCATCGCCTTCGTGGTGAAGGCGAACACGGAGGGTTCGCCGGGCGAGCAGGCGCTGCTGCTCGGCGCGTTCGGCGCAGCCGGCGGGGCGGGCAGCTTCCTCGGCAACACGATCGGCGCGCGGCTGCACTTCGGCAAGCCCGACCAGGTGATCATCGGCTGCATCGCGGCGGGCCTGACGATGGCCGTGATGGTCGCGCTCGTGCCGGGCATCACCGTTGCCACCGTGACCGCCCTGGTCGCGGGCACCGGCAGCGCGCTGGCCAAGGTCTGCCTGGATTCAGTGATCCAGCGCGACATGCCCGAGGCGTCCCGGGCATCGGCGTTCGGCCGGTCGGAGACCGTGCTGCAACTGGCCTGGGTGTTCGGCGGGGCGATGGGCATCCTGCTGCCGCCGACATACTGGATCGGGTTCGGCTCGCTGTCGCTGGTGCTCGTGCTGGGCATGGCACAGACAGCGCTCGCCCGGCGAGGGTCCTCGCTGCTGCCCGGCCTGGGTGGCAACCGCCCGCTACGGCCCGGCCCCCCGGCGACCCGCGAGTTCAGCACCGTCCGCGACCTGCCACCGCGGCCACGGCCGTAGCACGCGGTAGCCAAACCCCGTTTCGGTTCCGAAACGGGGCCGCGCGCGGTAGCCAAACCCCGTTTCGGTTCCGAACGGCGGGCAGGTACGGCGGTTACGGGTCGAGTTCGCGGGCCACCGCGCGCACCACCTCAGCGGTGCGCTTGGTGTGCTTGCGGTCCGGGTAACGCCCCCGTCGCAACTCCGGCTGCACCTTCGACTCGAGCAAGCTGATCATGTCCTCGATCAGCCCGTGCAGCTCCTCGGCCGGGCGCCGGCGAGCCTCCGTGACCGACGGTGGTGGGTCGAGCAACCGGACTGACAGCGCCTGCGGCCCGCGGCGTCCGTCGGCCACCCCGTACTCGACGCGCTGGCCGGCCTTGAGGCCCTCGACTCCCGTCGGCAAAGCCGCAGCACGGACGTAGACGTCCGAACCGCCGTCCTGCGTGACGAAGCCGAATCCTTTGTCCGTGTCGTACCACTTGACCTTGCCGGTCGGCACTGCCCTCACCGTTCCCTCGTGGAGTTGCCGCTCGCCGGACCGGCGACCGCGCCCGGCACGACGAACGCGCCCCGAGCGCACCCGGGACGCGTACCCATCAGCTTACGGCCTCGGGCCCCGCCCCGGACACCCGCATCCGGGTTCGGGCGCGGCAGATGTCGACGGGGCTGGCAGGGCAGGCCGGAGTGTGCGGCTCAGTCGTGTTTGGCCCCCCGGCAATGCGACGAACGGTCGATACCAAGCGTCGAAACGCCGCGGGGCTGCGGTAGCGGCGGTCCCACGATCCGAACTCGGATGCACCGGCCGAGTGCCTCGTGCACACTTCCTCTGGTGGATCGGGTGGATACGACCGACGCCGTGCGCAGCCACTACGACCATGTCGGCGCTCAGGAGTGGTCGCGGGCTCGCTGGCTTCGTCCTCACCGTGGATCAGCGCGTCCATGAACTCGACCGGGCGGGGTTTGCCCCGGCAGCCAACCCCCGTGGCGTCGAGGCCCGTCGCCGGTGCCTGTGGAACCTGTCCTGCCGGCCGTGTCGGGGTTGTCGAACCTGGAGTACGCGCAGGTGGCGGAGATCTCGGGATGGTCGCCGGTGATCGCGCCCGAGGCCATCAACTGCCAGGCGCCCGACACCGGCAACATGGAGACGCTGCACCTGTTCGCCACGGAGGCACAGCGCAAGGAGTGGCTCGAGCCGCTGCTCAGCGGCGAGATCCGGTCCGCGTTCGCGATGACCGAGCCCGACGTCGCGTCGTCGGATGCCACCAACATCACGACTGCGATCCGCCGTGACGGCGGCGACTACGTCATCAACGGCCGCAAGTGGTGGATCTCCGGCGCCGCCGATCCCGCTGCCGGGTGTTCATCCTGATGGGCAAGACCGATCCCGACGCGCATCCGCACCGGCAGCAGTCGATGGTCCTGATCCCCCCGCGACACCGAGGGCGTCGAGATCGTGCGCCATCTCCCGACCTTCGGCTACCAGGACCAGCACGGGCACTCCGAGATCGTGTTCCACGACGTGCGGGTGCCCGAGTCGAACCTGCTCGGCGAGCAGGGCGGCGGTTTCGCCATCGCCCAGGCGCGGCTCGGACCCGGCCGCATCCACCACTGCATGCGGCTGACCTCCGCGGCGTCGGATCGAGGGGCGCCGAACTGACACGGCCTTTACTTCGAACGTCCCTCAACCAGACCAAACACACCGCTCAATACGGGTTAGGGTGGAGGTATGACTTCCGTCTCGTTGGGCATCCCGGCCGTCAACTCGGCGACCGAACCCGACCCGGCGCGTCCCGATCATCCCGGCTTGCTGGACCGCTACGGGCGGGTCGCCACCGACCTGCGGGTATCACTGACCGACCGCTGCAATCTTCGCTGCACGTACTGCATGCCGCCGGAGGGGCTCGATTGGATGCCCGCCGACCAGGCGCTGACCGACGACGAGGTCGTGCGACTTGTGCGCATCGCCGTCGAGCAGCTCGGGGTGCGGCAGGTGCGCTTTACCGGTGGTGAGCCACTGCTGCGCCGCGGCCTGGAACGGATCGTGCGAGACATCACGTCGCTGCAGCCTCGACCCAAGGTGTCGCTGACCAGCAACGGCATCGGCCTGTCGCGGCGGGCCGAGGCGCTGGCCGACGCGGGTCTGGACCGCGTCAATATCTCGCTGGACACACTCGACCCCGAGCGCTTCAAGCGGATCAGCCTCCGTAACCGGCTCTCCGACGTGCTCGAGGGGCTCAGTGCCGCCGCAACGACCGACCTGCACCCGGTGAAGGTCAACTCCGTGTTGCTGCGCGACGTCAACGACGACGAGGCCATCCCGCTGCTGCGCTACTGCCTGGAGCGCGGCTACGAGCTGCGCTTCATCGAGCAGATGCCGCTCGACGCCCAGCACGGCTGGGACCGCTCCAACATGATCACCGCGGCGGAGATCATGCACCGGTTGAGCGGTGAGTACCGGCTCGAGACCGACACCGAGGAGCGCGGTTCGGCTCCTGCCGAGCGGTTCCTGGTCGACGGCGGCCCGGCTGCGGTCGGCATCATCGGCTCGGTCACCCGGCCGTTCTGCGGCGACTGCGACCGCACCCGGCTCACCGCCGACGGGCAGCTTCGGTCGTGCCTGTTCTCGCAGGGCGAGACCGACGTGCGCGGCCCGATGCGGGCGGGCGCGCCCGATGACGAGATCGCCGACCTGTGGCGCAACGCGATGTGGCGCAAGGCGGCCGGCCACGGCATCGACGATCCCGGCTTCATCCAGCCGTCGCGTCCGATGAGCGCGATCGGGGGCTGACGCGTGCCGCGGGTGACGGTGCGGTACTTCGCTGGTGCCCGCGCCGCCGCCGGCGTCACCAGCGAGGTGCTCGAACTGCCCGACGGGGCGCGGGTGTCCGACGCGCTGGAAACGGTCAGCCTCCGCCACGGCGACGATCTCAAGCGGGTACTGGGCGCCAGCAGTTTCCTGCTCGATGCGGTGGCGGTGCACGATCTCGGGGCTGCGCTACCGACGGGCGCGGAACTCGATGTCCTGCCGCCCTTCGCCGGGGGCTGAGCACGGCTGCGCGGTGTGAGCTGGGTCTCAGCGTGAGCACCAGATCTCGAACCGGCTACAGGCGAGTAACAGCCGTGTGACCTGCAGCGATGGCTGCATCGTGCGACCACCCCTGGCTGTTACGTGACGAGTGCCACAGCCGTGATGGTTTTCGATCCACGGTGGGAACTACGTACTGTCGCCGACGGCCGTACCCGAACCGGCCGAGCAAGCACCCTGGAGCCCGCCGCGCCGACCCCGTCCTGCGAACTCCTTCCCCACAGACCTGGACAGGACGGGGTCGGAGGAACCGCAACGGCCGCTAGCGCAGCCGAGCCCGGCAGCTCACTTCCGCAAGGCGCGGTACGGAGAGAGATCATGGCTCGTTTTCGTGGCAGGCACCGACGTGCGTCGAGCACCGCTCGCACCATCGCCGGTGTGACCATGGCCGGCGCGATCGTCGGCGCCCCCTTCGCCCTCGCCGCCCCCGCTTCCGCCGCATCCGACTCGACCTGGGACGACCTCGCGGAGTGTGAGAGCGGCGGCGACTGGGACATCAACACCGGCAACGGCTACTACGGCGGTGTCCAGTTCAGCCAGTCGACCTGGGAGGGCTTCGACGGCACGGAGTACGCATCCCGTGCCGACCTCGCGTCCCGGGACCAGCAGATCGCCGTCGCAGAGCGAGTGCTGGCCTCGCAGGGCTGGAGCGCCTGGCCGAGCTGCTCGGACCAGACCGGTGCCAGCGGGAGCGGCGATTCGGACGCGACCGCATCCGGTTCCGACTCGGGCGACTCGTCGGAGTCGGAGACCCAGTCCGAGCCGTCCGAGTCCGAGCCGTCCGAGCCGGGCTACACCGTCGACCCGGGCGATACGCTTGCCAAGATTGCGCAGGAGCAGCACGTGCCCGGCGGCTGGGAACAGCTGCTGGACCGCAACCAGGAGATGATCGACGATCCGGGCATGATCTTCCCGGGCCAGCAGCTCGACCTGCGCTGAGACTGGTCGGCTCCGGAGCGATCCGGGTGCCGGTCACGCATGTGGCCCCCGTCGTCCCCCCCGACGCGACGGGGGCCACGTGCATGCCGGGCTCGGGTGTATGTCGGGCCCCGGCCGATTCAGTTCCTACGGGCAGTTGACCCATTCATCGGTGCCGTCGGGAAAGTCCTGGCGCTTCCACACCGGCAGCTGCATCTTGACCTCGTCGACCAGCGCAGCGCAGGCGGCGAAGGCCTCTTCGCGGTGCGCCGCTGCGACCGCGCAGGCCAGCGCCGCCTCGCCGATCGCCAGCGGGCCCAGCCGGTGGCTGACCGCCAGCGCCTGCACGGCCGGATGGGCGGCAGCGATCTCAGCGGCCACCCTCGCGATGACGTCGCCCCCACTGGGGTGGCCCGAGTACTCCAGCGCGCGCACCGCACGACCACCGTCGTGGTCGCGGACGACGCCGGCGAAGCTGACCACGGCACCGGCCGTCGCCGAGGACACCAGCCGCGCATGCTCCTCGAGGTCGAGCGGGTCCTCGGTGACCACGGCGCGGCGGACCTCGCCGCCCCCCGACGGCTCCACGTGCGCCGACGGTGTGCTGTCACGGCGGTCGGCCTGCTCGCCCTGCCCAGATTCGGCATGGTCCGAACCGTGCAGCTGCTCCACGGCGTGCGTGAGAACCCCGTCGAGCACCCCCAGCCCGTCGCGAACGCCGCCCGTCGATCCCGGCAGCGTGATGACGAGCGTGCGCCCCGCGGTACCTGCGACTCCCCGGGACAGCACAGCGGTCGGCACCTGGGGCAGGCCGGCGTCCCGGATCGCGTCGGCGAGGCCGGGCAGCCGGCGGTCGAGCAACGGTTCGACCGCCTCGGGCGTGCGGTCGGTCGGGGTGATGCCGGTGCCACCGGAGGTGAGCACCACGTCCACCGCGGCGGCCACCGCCTCGGCGACCGCCTCCCGCACCGGGGAGCCGTCCGGCACAACAGCCGCATCGGGGGTCTCGAAACCCCACTCGCGCAGCCATTCGGTGATCACGGGGCCGGTACGGTCCGGGTAGACTCCGGCGGCGGCTCGGTTGGAGGCCACCACCACGCGGGCGCGACGGCCGGGAGCCGGCGTTGCAGTCATCGTCCCTCCTCGCGGACCCACGTGCCGGTCTTGCCACCCTCCTTGCGCTCGACCCGCACGCTGTCGAGCACCGCGGCGGGATCGACCGCCTTGACCATGTCGTGCAGCGCCAGGCCTGCGACCGCGACCGCGGTGAGCGCCTCCATCTCCACCCCGGTGCGGTCGGTGGTGCGCACCGTCGCGGTGATCTGCACCTGCGCGCCGTCGGGATCGAGGTCGACGGTGACGCCGGAGATCGCGACCGGATGGCACAGCGGGACGAGGTCAGGGGTGCGCTTGGCCCCCATGATCCCAGCGATCCGCGCGGTGGCCAGCGCGTCGCCCTTGGGCAGCTCACCAGCGCGCAGCAGGCCGACCACCTCCTCGGTGGTATGCAGCACGCCACTCGCGACCGCCCGCCGGGCGGTGGTGTCCTTGCCCGACACGTCGACCATCCGCGCCGCGCCGTGCTCGTCGGTGTGAGTCAGCTCCGCCATTGCCACGATCCTATGCGGAGGCGACGCCCGACAGCCCGTTTCGGAACCCAAACGGGGTTTGCAGGACTCCGAGACCCCCGTTTCGGAACCGAAACGGGGTTTGCAGAACCCGTTCAGTCAGACCTCGGTGGCCGCCGCGGGGGTCAGGTGCTGCTCGGCGGCTCGGCGCACGGCGTCGGCGACCGCGGGCGCGACGTGCGCGTCGAAGACGCTGGGCACGATGAACGAAGCGTTGAGGTTCTCGGCCGGCACCACGTCGGCGATCGCGGTCGACGCGGCGACCAGCATGCCGTCGGTGATCTTGTGCGCGCCAGCGTCGAGCAGGCCGCGGAAGACGCCGGGGAAGGCGAGCACGTTGTTGATCTGATTCGGGTAGTCCGACCGGCCGGTGGCCACCACCGCCGCATGCTGCTGGGCAGCCAGCGGGTCGATCTCAGGATCAGGGTTGGCCAGCGCGAACACGATCGGGTCCGGCGCCATGCTCGCCACGTCGGCGACGTCGAGCAGGTTCGGTGCCGACACCCCGATGAACACGTCCGCACCGCGCACCGCGTCGCGCAAGCCGCCGGTGAGCCCGGCAGCGTTGGTGCCGGCGGCGATCCATTCCAGGCTGGGATCGAGACCTGGCCGTTCAGCGTGCACGACGCCGTCGACGTCGACGGCGGTCAGGTGCGCGGGTGCCAGCGGCAGCAGCAACCGGATGGTCGCCGAACCGGCGGCGCCCACGCCGCAGACGACGACCCGGCAGTCAGCGAGGCGCTTGCCCACGACCCGCAGCGCGTTGCGCAGTGCGGCGAGCACCACCACGGCCGTGCCGTGCTGGTCGTCGTGGAAGACCGGGATGTCGAGCAGCGAGCGCAGCCGCGCCTCGATCTCGAAGCACCGGGGCGCCGCGATGTCCTCGAGGTTGATGCTGCCGTAGACCGGGGCGATCAGCTGCACCGCGCGGACGATCTCTTCGGAGTCCTGGGTGTCGAGGCAGACCGGCCAGGCGTCGACGCCGGCGAACTTCTTGAACAGCGCCGCCTTGCCCTCCATGACGGGCAGCGCCGCCGCCGGGCCCAGGTTGCCCAGTCCCAGCACCGCGGAGCCGTCGGTCACCACGGCGACCGTGTTGCGCTTGATGGTCAGCCGACGGGCGTCGTCGGGGTTGGCGGCGATCGCCTGGCACACCCGCGCCACGCCGGGGGTGTAGGCGCGGGACAGGTCGTCGCGGTTGCGCAGCGCGACCTTGGAGGTGACCTCCAGCTTGCCGCCCAGGTGCACCAGGAAGGTCCGGTCGGACACCTTGCGCACCCGGACCCCGGGCAGCGTGCCGAGCGCATCGGTGACGCTGCTGCTGTGGTCCTCCGACAGTGCATCACAGCTGATGTCGACGACGAGCCGGTCGGCGTGGGACTCGACGACGTCGAAGGCGGTGATGACGCCCCCTACCCGCCCGATCGCGCTGGTGAGGTCACCGGCCGCGCCGGCCGAGGGTGGGGCCTCGACCCGCACGATGATCGAGTAGCCCGGGCCCGGGATCGGCATCCGGGGTCACTTGTTGATCTCGGTAGTCGGGTGCTCGTAGGGCACCGACTCCACCGGGAACGTCAGCTCGCCGAACGGCGACAGCGCACCCTGCCAGGGGCTGGCGAGCTCGCTGACCGGGTGGTCCTCTTCCGACTGGCTCGGCCAGGTCGGGTCGATCCGATCCTTGGGATCTCGCTTGGCCATGGCTCCTCCTCGCCCAGTGCGGTCTGAACCCAGTGCGGTCTGAACCCAGTGCGGTCTGAACCCAGTATCGCCGATGCAGTTGGCTACCGTGGAGGGGATGCCCGCCACCTCGCTGGCCGACTGGCTGCGCTCCCTCGACGACGATGCGCTGGCCGCGCTGCTGCTCGCGCGGCCGGACGTCGCCGTGCCCGCACCGGCCGACTCGGCCGTGCTGGCGACCCGCGCCGGCACCCGGGCCTCGGTGGCCCGCGGCTGCGAGGACCTGAACCGGTTCACCCTCGCCGTGCTCACCGCGCTGGTAGTCGCCGAGGCCGACACCGCGCCGGTGGGCCGGTTGCAGGTGGCCCGGTTGCTCGGCCGCGACGTGCCGGCGGCGCCCACCCGGCAGGCGCTGCAGACCCTGCGGCAGCGCGCGCTGGCCTGGGGCGGCGACGAGGCGATCTCGGTGGTGCCCGCGGTGCGCGAGGTCACCGGCCCGCACCCCGGCGGGCTCGGCAGGCCGGTTGCCGAGCTCGACGATGTCGACCTCGACGCCGCGATCGGCGAGCTCGGCGAAGACGAGCAGCGGCTGCTGCAGACGCTGGCCGACGGCTCACCGGTCGGCTCCACCCGGGACGCCGCCGAGGTGACCACCCTGGAGCAGGCGCGGACGCCCGTGCAGCGGCTGCTGGCCCGGGGACTGCTCCGGCGGGTCGACTCCGGCACCGTCGAACTGCCCGCGCAGCTCGGCATCGCGCTGCGCGGCGGTCACCCGCTCGGCGTTGTCGAGCTGTCCGAGCCCGAGCTCCCGATCCAGGTCCACGAGATGTCCACAGTGGACTCCACCGCCGCCGTCGAGGTGCTCGAACTGCTGCGCCACACCGAGAACCTGCTCACGACCTGGTCCGACGATCCACCCGCCGTGCTGCGCTCCGGGGGTCTGGGCGTGCGGGAGCTGCGCCGTGTCGCCCGCTTGCTGGAGATCGACGAGTCCAGGGCGGCACTGCTCGCCGAGCTGCTCGTCGAGGCTGGGCTGCTCGTAGCCGGCGATACCCGCACGGGCGCGTCCGGAGCGCAGCACTGGCGGCCCACCACCGCCGTCGACGGCTGGCTGGCCGCCGCACCCGAGCAACGGTGGGCAACCCTGGCTGCGGCCTGGCTGGCACTGCCCCGGTTGCCGGGGCTGACAGGCGCCCGCGACGAACGCGACCGCGTGATCGCCCCACTGTCGGAGGAGCTGCGCCGGCCGCTGGCGCCGTTACAACGCCGCGGGATCCTCGACGCGATCGCCGAACTCGCTCCCGGTGCCGGGGTCCGCAGCCCGGAAGACCTCGCTGCCGTGCTGGCCTGGCGCGCCCCCCGTCGCGGCGGGCGGCTGCGTGACGACATGGTGGGCTGGACGCTGCGGGAGGCGACGGCGCTCGGCGTGACGGCGCTGGGCGCCGTGACGTCGGCGGCGCGCACGCTGCTCGGCCGCCTCGATCCCGACGGGACCGGCCGGGACGCAGCGATAGCGGAGGCGGCCCGGGTAGCCGCCGCCGCACTGCCCGCCCCGCTGGACCACGTGCTCGTGCAGGCCGATCGCACCATCGTCGCGCCCGGGCCGCTGCAACCCGAACTCGCCGCCGAGCTCGCGCTGCTCGCCGAGGAGGAGTCGGGCGGCAGCGCCACCGTCTACCGCGTCACCGAGCGCAGCGTGCGTCGCGCGCTCGACGCCGGGCGTGGCGCCGAGGACCTGCACGAGTTGCTGCGCACCCGCTCACGGACCCCGGTGCCACAGTCGCTGACCTACCTCATCGACGATGTGGCGCGCCGGCACGGCCGGTTGCGTGGCGGTATGGCCGGATCGTTCCTGCGCTGCGACGACGAGGTGCTGCTCGCCGAACTGCTGGCCCAGCCCGTCGCCGAACGCTGCGAGCTGCGCCGGCTCGCGCCCACCGTGCTGATCAGCCCGCTGCCGCTGGCCGATCTGCTCGACGAGGTGCGCGGCGCGGGGTTCGCTCCGGTCGCAGAGGGCGCGCAGGGCCAGCTGCTGGACCTGCGAGCGGCGGCAACCCGTGCGGCCACGCCGGCCCGGGTGCCACGGCGCTCCCCGGTGCCGCCGGCGCCCTCGGAGGAGCAGCTGGCGGCACTGGTCCGGGGCGTGCGGGCAGGTGACGCCGCCGCGGGCGCGCCGCGCGGGCCGGCACTGGCGACCAACGGCACGTCCACCGGTGCGACGCTGGAGCTGCTGCAGGGGGCGGCCACCGCGGGCAGCAGCGTCTGGATCGGCTACGTCGACTCGCACGGCGTGGCCAGCAACCGAATCGTCGCACCGGTGAGCGTGAGCGCCGGCGTGCTCGAAGGCTTCGACCGCTCCCGTGGCGAGCTGCACCGGTTCCGGCTACACCGGATCACCTCGGCGGCGGTGGTCAGCGACTGACAGCCACCCTGGGGGAGCGGGAGTCAGGCCCGGGCCGCCTCCGACTGGCGCATCGCGTGCTCGACCAGGCCGATCAAGGCGTGCTTCGTGGACTCCCGCTCGCGGGCGTCGCACGGGACGATCGGCACCGCCGGATCGATCGCCAGCGCGTCCCTGACGTCCTCGAGCCGGTGGGAAAGCACCCCGTCGAAGCAGTTCAGCCCGACCACATAGGGCAGCCCACGGTCCTCGAAGAAGTCGATCGCCGCGAAGCAGTCGGCCAACCGCCGGGTGTCGACCAGCACGACCGCGCCGATCGCGCCGCGCACCAGGTCGTCCCACATGAACCAGAAACGGTGCTGGCCCGGTGTGCCGAACAGGTACAGGATCAGTTCCGAGTCCAGCGAGACACGGCCGAAGTCCATCGCGACCGTCGTGGTCGTCTTGTCCGGCGTGGCAGCAAGGTCGTCGGTGCCCGAACTGGCGTCTGTGAGCACCGCCTCGGTCGTCAGCGGCACGATCTCGGAGACCGAGCCGACGAAGGTCGTCTTGCCGACACCGAACCCACCGGCGACCACGATCTTCGCGGAGATCGTCCTTCTCGACGTGGTGGCCTGGTCAGAGCCGACGGAGTCCACTGAGCACCCTTTCCATCAAGGCCCGGTCGGGTGCGTCGCCGGAGGCGCCGGTGGTGTCGTGCACCACGACGAGGTCCATGTCGGTCATGTCCGCCAGCAGGACCTTCGCCACACCCAGCGGTAGCGGCAGCAGTGCGGCCACCTCGGCCACCGACCGCGGGCTGCTGCACAGCTCGGCGACCGCCCGGTGCTCGACACTGGCCAGGGCCACGACGTCGTGGCCGTGCTCGCTGGTGGACACCAGGGTCTCCACCGCGAAGTCGTGAGCGGGGCGGGTGCGGCCTCTCGTCCAGGTATAGGGCCGTACCGCGGCGGCGTCGTCCTCCGGGTCGTCGCCGGGGACCGGTTCGGCAGTGGTCGGCTCCCACTCCTCGTCGGTACCGCCACCCAGCGGCGGCTCCGGGGTCACCCCGAACAGCGATACCGGCGGCTGGGCGGGCGGCTCGTCCTTGCGCCGCCGCCGCCGGGTGCGTCCAGAGTCCAGCGAGAGGTTGTTGAGCACGTCGGCGAAGGTCGGTTCCGGAGTCTCGCCGGAACCTTCCTGCGCGCCTGGTTCGGTCACCGCCGGTTCACCGCCGTCCCGCAGCCCTCATCGCCCGAGCGAGTTCTGCAGCTCGGCGCGTAGCTGTGGGGTCAGGAGCTCGCCCACACGCTCCACCAGCAAGGTCATCTCGTAGCCGACCAGGCCGATGTCGCAGCTCGGCGCGGCGAGCACGGCCAGGCAGGAGCCGTCGCTGATCGCCATCAGCAGCACGATGCCGCGCTCCATCTCCACGACGGTTTGCACCATCTGCCCCGCCTCGAAGCAGCGGGCGGCACCCTGGGTCAGGCTGATCAAACCGGAGGCAACGGCCGCCAGTTGGTCAGCCCGATCGCGGGGGAGGTGGACCGAAGCGGTGAGCAGCAGTCCGTCCGACGACACGACCACGGAGTGCGCCACACCCGGCACCCGACCGACGAAGTCGTCCACCAGCCACCCGAACTGACTCGGCTGCGTGCGTGGAGCGGTCACTGCGTCTCCTCTCCCGTCCCGTGCCGCGGGCTGGGACCATCATCCTCGGATTCGGCGCCGTGACGGCCCTGGCGCCCTTCGCGGACCCCCCGCTGATAGCTGGCCAGCCGTCCGCCGATGGCCTCGGCACTACGTGACGGCGCGCCACCCGAGGCGGGTGCAGCGGCCTCGGCGGCACCGGGCACCAACTGCGCCCTGGGCTCCCGACGGGGCAACCCCGCGGCGGTCAGGTCGCGTTCCGAGGGCTGTGCCAGCGCCGCCGCCGCCTGCCACCCCTCGTCGGCCGAGCCCCAGGTCACCTGACCGGGCCGCTCCGAGTCCTGTTCACCGCCGGCCTGCGCCGAACCCGGGGGAGACCAGCGCCCCGGTACCTGCCTGTTCTCGCTGAACCACGCGGACGCGACGTCGTCGAAGATCGGAGTGGCCTGCTCGAGGTCCACCCGGCGTGAGGGGCGCTGCGACGCTTCCGGCTGCTGCTCAGCTGCCTGTCCGGATGACGACTGAAACAGGTCCGAGCCTGTAGAGCTGCCGGTAACGCTGTGGCTGCCGGCCGCCGGTGGCCGAGGGGGTGTGGGAGCGGGACCAGGTGGCACCCGGGATTCGCCGCCGCGCCGGGGAAGCTCACTGCCCGACGCGTGCCGGGCGGAAACAGCGGGAGACCAGTCCCCCACCGAGCGCGGGCCGGGCGTGCCGGTCGCCACGTCGGCCGCATTCCCGTTGGCGGCGGCCCACGAGTTCACGGTGGTCGCCGGGGTCACCGCGCCCGACCCCGGGGGGCTCGATGCCCGGCGCGGCAGAGCGCCGTTGTCGGCTCCGGAACCATGTGCCATCTCCTCGCCGCCGGCCGTCGCGGCGTCCACAGCCTGGGCCTCCTGCCCGTGACCTGCGTCGTCTGCCGAACGCACCAAGCCCGGCGGCAGGTTGATCGAGGCGGTCACCCCGACGCCGTCCTCACCAGCACTCAGCGTGACCGCGATTCCATGCCGAGCCGCGAGGCGGCCGACGACGAACAGGCCCATCCGCCGCGACACCGAGGGATCGACCGTCGCCGAGGTCGCCAGCCGCTCGTTGGTCCCGGCGAGTTCGGTCTCGCCCATGCCGACCCCGCGATCGTCGATCTCGATGACCAGCGAATCGTCGTGAGCCGACCGCGCAGAGATCATCACCTGGCTCTCCGGCGGGGAGAAGTGGGTGGCGTTGTCGAGCAGCTCAGCCACCAGATGCACCAGGTCGCTGGCCGCGCGACCGGACACGAGCACGTCGGGCGGCGGCTCCAGTACCAGCCGCTGGTACTGCTCGACCTCCGAGACTGCCGCGCGCAGCACGTCGACCAGGCTCGTCGGACGCGCCGCCCGCTTGGTCGACTCGGTGCCCGCGAGCACCAGCAGGTTCTCGCTGTTGCGTCGCATCCGGGTCGCGAGGTGATCGAGCTGGAACAGGTTGTCCAGCGTCTCGGGATCTTGCTCGGTTGCCTCCAGCCGGTCGATCAGCTTGAGCTGGCGCTGCACCAGGCTCTGACTACGACGCGAGAGGTTGACGAAGATGTCGTTGACGTTGCTGCGCAGCTGGGCCTGCTCGACGGCCAGCCGCACCGCCTGGCTATGCACCTCGTCGAACGCGCGGGCTACCTGGCCGATCTCGTCCCTGGTATGGACCGGCACCGGCTGCACCGCTTGGGGGGTGCCTCCCTCGCGGACCGTGGCCACGGCCTGCGGCAGCCGCCGCCCGGCGACCTCGAACGCGGCGCCTCGCAGCACGCCCAGCGGCCGCACAATCGAGCGGGCGATCACGATGCCCAAGGCGACGCCGAATGCCAGTGCGAAGAACAGCAACACCGCGTTCCACCCGGCGGTGGACCGGGCATCGTCGCGCAGGCTGATCGCCGTCGCCGAGACCTCTTCGTGCAGCGCGTTCTCTGACTGCAGCATCTCGCTGGTCGTCGCCGCGGTCCGGGCGTCCCAATCGTCGACGGGAGTGGCCAGCGGCTCGTCGGACTGGCCGCGGTCGAGCACCTGCGCCAGGATTCGCTGCCGCCCCTCCTCGGGCGCTGCGGTCACCGGATCGACGTAGCGGGCCTGCTGGGCCGGTGGCAGCGACGAGCGCAACGTGTCGAGCTGCGACTGCAACCGCACGTTGGCGGCGCGAACGGCCTCGAGCGTGGCAGCATCGAGCTGGTCGGAGATCAATGCGGGCAGCAGCAGCGAGTGTTGCTGGGCGACCTGCTCGCGCGCCGAGACCAGTGCGTGCCGCGCGGCGGCCTGCCCGGCGACGGCGACGTCGTCGAGCTCGCGGGTCAGTGCGGCATCCAGCGTGATCAGCGGTTCGATGGCAGCGCTGTACTCGGCGATGACGACGTCGGAAGGCCCGCTCCCGGAGACCACGCTCTGACGTAGCGGGGACAAACCGTCGAGCGAGCCCATCGCCGCGGTGTAGCCGGTGTCGCGCAGGTGCCCGATCCCGGTGGCGGCCTGGCGCACCCTTGTCGCGGCGGCGTCGCCCGCCGCGAACTGCTGCCGCAGCGACGCCACGTCGCCGCCCCGGTCGTCGGTCACGTAAACGGCCGCGGCGTCACGCTCCCGTTGCAGCTCGCCCACCAGCGCCGACAGCTCCCGCTGGACACCGGCGACCTCGTTGATGCGATCATAGCCGGGTGCCGCACTCGACTGGTCGACAATGCGCAGCACACCCACGACGAGCGCGACCACGGTGGGGACCATCAGCACAGCGATGAGCTTGACCAGCAGCGGCCAGTGCCGCCAGCTGCGCGGCGCCCGAGCGGGAGCTGTCACGGCAGACCACCCCGTCGGGCCCGGTGTCGCAAACGAATCGCTGCCACAGTTTGGGGTCCTTCCCCGGATCGACGGTGGCCGACCGGTGCGCCCGATCCGCGTCGTCACGCCCGTACTCGGCACGTCTTGCGGGTAGGGCCATCCGACGTCGAGCCGGTCGCGGACCCTGCGGTCACGGCCAGCAGCGATCGCCTGACTGCCCTCATAGGCCGTCTCCCCAGGTCGGCGAAGACGACGCGGCGGTTGAGTGTAGGCGTCTCGGTACCGTCCGACCAGCCCAGCCCCCGCGTAGGCGTGGATGATGGGTGCTTGCCCCCGCCTGAAAGAGGACCGCGTGAGCCAGAGCCCCGATGCCGGACCGTTGATCGTCCAGTCCGACAAGACCCTGCTACTGGAGGTCGACCATCCCGCCGCCGCCGACGCGCGAGCAGCGATCGCGCCGTTCGCCGAGCTGGAACGGGCCCCCGAACACGTGCACACCTACCGCGTGACGCCGCTGGCGCTGTGGAACGCCCGCGCCGCCGGGCACGACGCCGAGCAGGTCGTCGACGCGCTGGTCAGCTACTCCCGCTACGCGGTGCCGCAGCCGCTGCTGGTCGATGTGGTCGACACCATGGGCCGCTACGGGCGGCTGCAACTGGCCAACTCGCCGGTGCACGGGCTGACCCTGCTGTCGCGCGACCGCGCCGTGCTCGAGGAGGTGCTGCGAAACAAGAAGATCGCCCCGATGCTGGGCGGGCGGGTCGACGACGACACCGTGGTGGTGCACCCCAGCGAACGTGGCCGCCTCAAGCAGGCGCTGCTCAAGATCGGCTGGCCTGCCGAGGACCTCGCGGGCTACGTCGACGGCGAAGCGCACCCGATCGAGCTGCGCGAAGACGGCTGGTCGCTGCGCAGCTACCAGCGCGACGCCGTCACCGGCTTCTGGGCGGGCGGCTCCGGTGTGGTGGTACTGCCCTGCGGTGCCGGCAAGACGCTGGTCGGGATGGCCGCCATGGCCGAGGCCGGGGCGACAACGCTCATCCTGGTCACCAACACCGTCGCCGGCCACCAGTGGCGCCGCGAGCTGATCGCCCGGACGTCGCTGACCGAGGACGAGATCGGCGAGTACTCCGGCGAGCGCAAGGAGGTCAGACCGGTCACCATCGCCACCTACCAGGTGATGACCCGGCGGACCAAGGGCGAGTACAAGCACCTCGACCTGTTCGACTCCCGGGACTGGGGCCTGATCATCTATGACGAGGTCCACCTACTGCCCGCGCCGGTGTTCCGGATGACCGCGGACCTGCAGTCGCGCCGCCGGCTCGGGCTGACCGCGACGCTGGTGCGCGAGGACGGCCGGGAGGGCGACGTCTTCTCGCTGATCGGCCCGAAGCGCTACGACGCTCCCTGGCGGGACATCGAGGCACAGGGCTGGATCGCGCCCGCCGACTGCGTGGAGGTGCGGGTGACGCTCACCGAGGCCGAACGGCTCGGCTACGCCACCGCCGAGGCCGAGGAGCGCTACCGGGTCGCGTCCACCGCGCGAACCAAGCTGCCCGTGGTGCGTGGCATCCTCGACCAGCACCCCGACGAGCCGACGTTGGTGATCGGGGCCTACCTCGACCAGCTCGAAGAGATCGGCGCCGAGCTCGGCGCTCCCGTGCTGCAGGGCTCGACCCGCGTCAAGGAGCGGGAGAAGCTGTTCGACGCCTTCCGCCGCGGCGAGCTGCGCACGCTGGTCGTCTCGAAGGTCGCGAACTTCTCCATCGACCTGCCCGAGGCAACCGTCGCGATCCAGGTCTCGGGGACGTTCGGCTCGCGACAGGAGGAGGCGCAGCGGCTCGGGCGGCTGCTGCGGCCCAAGGGCGACGGCCGGCAGGCGCACTTCTACTCGGTCGTCTCCCGCGACACCCTCGACACCGACTACGCCGCGCACCGGCAGCGCTTCCTCGCCGAGCAGGGCTACGGCTACCGCATCGTCGACGCCGACGACCTGCTCGGCCCCACCGTCCCTGAGAGCGAGTAGCCGGCCCATTCCTCGCGTGAACTGCATTTCGGTTCCGGAACGCGGTCACCCCCCAGGAGCGCCGACGCCCTCATGTAGACGTAACGGGCCTCACGGGCGGGTGAGACCGTCGGAGGCGGCGCCGCGGGACAGCACGGCCTCGAAGGCGGGGTCAGCTGCGACGGTGCTTCAGCCTCCGGAGGATGACGAACAGCACGGTCAGACCTGCCACCACGGGAACGAGGCGTTTGAGGACCGGCACGCCGGCGCTGTCGAGCAGGTTGATCTCGTCCGCCATCGGTGCCGGTGCCGGCCGGACCGGCGTCGGGGTGGCCGGTGCAGGCTGCTCGGTACCGAGCTTGACGGCCAGGCAGTCGGCGAACTGACCGATGATCTTGCCGCCGACATCGCTGATCAGGCCACGCCCGAACTGCGCGGGCCTGCCGGTGATCGACAGGTCCGTCACCACGGTCACCGCGGTCCCCGACCCGTTCTCGGCGAGCCGGGCGGTGACCGTGGCGGCCGCGGTGCCGTTGCCCCGCGCGTCCCTGCCCGAGGCCTCGATGACCGCATGGCGGGCGGCCTCGTCGCGCTCGGTGAAGCGGCCGGATCCCTTGTACTGCAGCGAGATCGGGCCCACCTTCACCTTCACCGTCCCGGCGAACTCATCGCCGTCGTGCGAGCTGAGGGTGGCTCCGGGCATGCAGGGAACGACCCGCTCGAGGTCGAGCAGCGCCTCCCAGACAGTGTCGACCGGTGCCGGGACGGTGAAGTTGTGCTCCATCTTCATGCAGGTCAGCCTCCTTGGACGGCCAAGCCTGCCGCGGCGGCGACCGCCCGTCCAGTGAGCACCCTGGCGAGGTGCTCGCGGTAGTCGCCATCGGCGTTGCCGTCGGTCATCGGGCTGGTTCCCTCGGCGGCGTGCTGCGCAGCCGCGCGGATCACCTCGTCGCTGGCGGGCTGGCCCACCAGCGCCTGCTCGACACCGGTCGCGCGGATCGGCGTCGACCCCATGTTGGTCAGCACCACCCTGGCCTCGGCGATCGAGCCGCCCTCGCTGCGCACCGCCGCGGCCACCGCGACGATCGACCAGGCCTGCGCGACCCGGTTGAACTTCTCGTAGTGCGAGCCCCAGCCGGTGTGCTTCGGGATGCGCACCTCGACCAGGATCTCGTCGGGCGCCACCGCGGTGGTGAAGAAGTCCAGGAAGAACTCTGACGCGGGCACGGTGCGCCGCCCGCTGCTACCGGCGATCACCATCTCCGCGCCGAGTGCGACGGCCGGCGCCAGCAGGTCACCGGCCGGGTCAGCGTGGACCAGCGACCCGCCGAAGGTGCCGCGGTGGCGGATCTGCGGGTCGGCAACGGTGCGGATGGTCTTGACCACCAGCTCCGCATGCTCGGCGACCAGCGGGTCCCTGGTCACGTCGTGGTGGGTCGTCATCGACCCGATCACGATGGCGTCACCCTCGTCGCGGACCCCGCGCAGCTCGGTGAGCTTGCGCAGGTCGACCACCGTGGTCGGGGCAGCCAGCCGCATCCGCAACACCGGCAGCAGGCTCTGCCCGCCACCGAGCACCTTGGCCTCCTCGCCGCCCTGCGCCAGTGCCTGTAGGGCTTCCTCCACACTCGACGGTGCGACGTAGTCGAACGAAGCGGGGATCACCGGGCACCTCCTGATGCATCCACGGAACCGAGCCCGCCGCCGGCAGCGGTGTCGGTGTAACCCTCCGAAACGGACTTCGCCCGGCCCTGGGCGGCGTTGATCGCCCGCCACACCGTCTGCGGCGAGCAGGGCATCTCGACGTCGCGCACCCCGAGGTGGCGCACCGAGTCGATCACCGCGTTGACCACGGCCGGGGTGGAGGCGATCGTGCCGGCCTCCCCGACACCCTTGACGCCCAGCGGGTTGGTGGTCGAGGGGGTCTCGGTGCGATCGGTGACGAAGTTCGGCAGGTCGACGGCGCTCGGCACCAGGTAGTCGGCCAGCGTGCCGGTGATCAGCGTGCCGGCCTCGTCGTAGACCGCCTCCTCGAACAGCGCCTGCGCGATGCCCTGCGCGAGCCCGCCGTGGATCTGCCCCTCGACGATGAGCGGGTTGACCACCGTGCCCACGTCATCGACGCAGACGTAGCTGCGGATCGTCACGTGACCCGTCTCGGTGTCCACCTCGGTCGCGCACAGGTGCGTGCCGTGCGGGAACGAGAAGTTCTCCGGGTCGAAGGTGGCATCCGAGTCCAGCGACGCCTCGACCCCGTCGGGCAGGTCGTGCGCCGCGAACACCGCAAGCGCGACGTCGGCCACCGTGGTGCCCTTGTCGGTGCCCCGGACGGTGAACCTGCCCCGGTCGTACTCGAGGTCGTCCTCGGAGGCCTCGAGCATGTGCGCGGCCACCTTGCGAGCCTTGTCCACCACCTTCTCGGCGGCCTTGACCACCGCGATCCCGCCGACGGTCAGCGACCGGGAACCGTAGGAGTCCATCCCCTTGTGCGACGACTGCGTGTCACCGTGCAGCACCTCGACGTCGTCGAAGCCGACACCGAGCTGATCGGAGACGATCTGACTCCACGCCGTCTCGTGACCCTGCCCGTGTGGCGAGGAGCCGGTGACGACCTCGACCTTGCCGGTGGGCAGCATCCGGATCGAGGCGTGCTCCCAGCCGCCCGCAGCGTAGGACAGTGATCCCAGCACCCGCGACGGCGCCAGGCCGCACATCTCGGTGAAGGTCGAGATGCCGATACCCAGCTGCACCGGGTCACCCGCCTCACGGCGACGCCGCTGCTCGGCGCGCAGCCCGTCGTAGCCGAACAGCTCCTTGGCGCGCGCCGTGGCCGCCTCGTAGTTACCCGAGTCGTAGGTCAGCGTCGAGACCGTGGTGAAGGGGAACTCCTCGTGCTTGATCCAGTTGCGCTCGCGCAGCTCGAGAGGCTCCATGCCGAGCTCGACCGCGAGCTCGTCCATGATCCGCTCGATGGCGAAGGTGGCCTCCGGCCTGCCCGCGCCGCGGTAGGCATCCGTCGGGGTCTTGGTGGTGAACACGTTCGTGCAGGCGAAGTGATAGGCCGGGATCTTGTAGATGGCGTTGTACATGAAGGCACCGAGGATCGGGATACCCGGACTGACCAGCCGCAGGTAGGCGCCCATGTCGGCCATCAGCTCGACCTTCAGCCCGGTGACCGTGCCGTCCCGGCTCGCGCAGATCGTGATGTCCTGGATCTGGTCGCGCCCGTGGTGGCCCGACACCAGCGACTCCGAACGGGACTCGGTCCACTTCGCCGGCTTGCCCAGCCGCTGCGCGACCAGGAAGGTGATGATCTCCTCCGGCGTCACCTGCAGCTTGCCACCGAACCCGCCACCGACATCGGGCGCGATCACCCGGACCTTGTGCTCCGGCACGCCCAACGTCATCGCGATCATCACCCGCAGGATGTGCGGGACCTGCGTGGCCGACCACAACGTGAGCTGCTCACCGGTCGGATCCATCACCACACTGCGCGGCTCCATGAACGCCGGGACCAGCCGCTGCTGCCGGAACCGGCGCCTGACGACGACCCCGTTGTCACTGGCGTCGCGGATGGCGTCCTCGACGTCACCGCCGGTGCCCACCTCGGCCGAGTCGAAGACCCACAGCGCGTTGCGGTTGGTCCCCTGCTCCGGGTGCACCAGGTCGGCACCGTCGGCCAGCGCCGCCTCCATGTCGAGCACCACCGGCAGGTCGTCGAAGTCGACCTCGATCAGCTCCAGCGCATCATGAGCCTCGGCAGCGCTGCGAGCGGCGACGACCGCGACCGCCTCGCCGGCGAAGTTGACCCGGTCCACCGCCAGCGAGGGCGCCTGCGGCGCCACCATGTCCGAGCTGATCGGCCAGGCGCAGGGCAAGCTGCCCTGCTCGTCGGCGAAGTCACGCCCGGTGAACACCGCAGCCACACCGGGCGCCTGCTTGGCCGCCTCGACCTCGATCGAGCCGATGGTCGCGTGCGCGACCGGGCTGCGCAGCACCGCGAGGTGCACCATCCCCGGCAACGAGATGTTGTCGGTCCAGCGGGTCCGGCCACTGATCAGCCGGGCGTCCTCCTTGCGCTTGCGCGACCGGCCCAGCTCATTGGCCGACGGTTGCGCCGTCGCGGTCATCACCGACCACCTCCCGCCACACTGCTCGGGGAAACCCGCTCGGCTGCCGGACCCGCACCCGACGACATCATGTCCGCGGCGTCGCGCACCGCCTTGACGATGTTCTGATAACCGGTGCAGCGACACAGATTGCCCTCCAGACCCTCACGCACCGCCGCGTCGTCCGGGTCGGGGTTGTCACCGAGCAGATCGATCGACTGCATGATCATCCCTGGGGTACAGAAACCGCACTGCAGGGCGTGGTTGTCATGGAAGGCCTGCTGAACCGGGTGCAACTGCCCCTCACGGGCAAGGCCCTCGATGGTGGTGACCTCACTACCATCGGCCTGCACGGCAAGGATCGAGCAGGACTTCACGCTCCGCCCATCGAGGTGCACCGTGCAGGCTCCGCAGTTGCTGGTGTCGCAACCGACCACGGTGCCGGTCTTGCCCACCTGCTCCCTGAGGTAATGCACCAGGAGCATGCGAGGTTCCACCTCATCGGCGTACTTGACTCCGTCAACTGTGACGGCAATGCGCGTCATGAGTCCTCCTGAGTCGGCATCGCGGCGGTCGTTCGAATAGCGAGACGTGAGGCGCCGTCAGACATGCCGGTGTCGCCCCCGCACCGGTGCCCGCGCGGGCCGCACGGCTGGCGGGCGGGCGCAGACTGGACTCACGGGGTCAGCCTCACTCACGTATCGCGATCACACAACTGCTCGGGCACTCGACATCCGGGTACCCGCCCGACCCGCAGATGTGGCACCTGCCCGAACGGTCAGGTCGGCTGCCGGACCGGCTTTCATGGCACACCCCGCGTCCGTGACTGCCAGGCGTTCATGGCCGGCCGGCGAGGCTGATCGGCCAGCTGATGTCGCCGTCGGGGCGGTCGAGCCAGACCCGCTGCTCGGTGGTGCTGGCGGTGAAGCCGAACCGCTCCCAGGTCCTTCGACGACCGGCGCGTCGCGGCGGTGCAGTGCGGCGAGGTTGCCGCCGGCCATGGCGCCCTCGATGTCGACGAGCAGCAGCCCGCCGGGGCGGAGCTGCTCGATCCAGGCCGGCGGCACGGACGCGATGCAGCAGGTGGCGATGATCCGGTCGAACGGGCCGTGCTCGGGTAGGTCGGCTGCGCCGTCCGCGGTGGCCAACGTCGGCTGGTAGCCGGCGCTGGCGAGCCGCGCCCTTGCGGAGTCGATCAGGTCGGGGCGCAGGTCGAAGGTGTTCTGCTCACCGAGGCGCTCGCTGAGCAGCACGGCGTTGTAGCCGGTACCGGTGCCGATCTCCAGTACCCGGTGGCCGTCGTGTACGTCGAGGTCTTCCAGCATCTGGGCCATCAGGCTGGGCACGGTGCTCGACGAGACGGCGATCGAGTACACCCCACCGCCGTGCTCGGCTGGCAGCGCCATGTCGACCAGTGCGGTGATCAGCGTGGTGTTGGAGTACACGGCCTCCAGCCAGCGACCGTGCTGCTCGGCGTCGGCACCGTCTACCCGTGTCCAGCGGTACATGTCGGCCTGCTCGAAGAAGAAGGGCACGAACTCGTGCCGGGGAACCGCGCAGAACACCCGGTGCCACGTCGGGCCGCGAAGGTGACCGGCGTCGGCGAGCTGGTCCGCCAGCCGGCGGGCGTGTCGTGTCCAGTCGGTCACGGCTGTCCCCTCGCCAGCAGGTCGGCAAGCGCGGCGGTGATCGGTAGGCCGGTGTTTCCCTCGATCCAGCCGTACTGGCCACCCGGGTTGCATTCCATGAATACGAACTCTGCGGCGCCGGGCGTCACGACGAAGTCGAATGCACCGTAATGCAGCCCGAACGTCGCCATGTAGGCACGAACCCCGGCCGCCACGGGCTCGGGAACGTCGATCGCACGGTAGCTCAGCGCGCTCATATCGGCTCGCCAGTCGGCCCGCGCGGCGTCGCTGTCCGCGTCGATCGCGGCCCCGAACAGACGATCACCCACCGCCGTCAACCTGACCTCGAAGGCCTTGTCCACTCGCTCCTGAACCAGAAGTGTGGTCAGCTCCGTACCCGACAGATCGGATAGGTCAGTGGCGCTGAGCGCACGGGTGTAGGCGACCTTCGGCCCGCCCGCCTCGAGCTTCGCCTCCCACCCGGCGTGCTGGCGCTCCGGACCCGACATACCCTCTGGGAACCGGAACGCGGTCGGCCTGCGATACCAGACCGATCGCACCTCGGCCAGGTCGACGTCACGGCGCGATGTCCGTAGCGCCCCCGACCAGCGGTCACCGTCGAGGCCGAAATCCACACTCAGCTCGGTCGGAAACCAACCGAGGTCGCACCGGAACACCGGCACGCTCCGCCGGGCCAGTTCGGTGATCACTCGGTCGGCGGTGAGGTCGCACTCCTCGGTCAGCGCCAGCACGGTCATGACCGGCCGGAGAAGGGCTCGTCAGGCTTCCAGTCCTCCTGCCGCTTGCCGTGGCCGTCCTTGTCTCCCACCGTGGTCGGCTCCCAACCGAAGCCCGAACGGTCGCAGCTGCGACGGCGGTTCCTCACTGGCCGGCAGGCCATCGCACGGCCCCAGCGCGAAGCGGCTGCTCACCAGCGCCAGCGGATTGTCGTCGGAAGGTGTCTCGGCGTCGAGGGTCTCGAAGCCTCCATGGGTTGGGAGCCAACGTCAGCGACTTGAGCCGATCGGGCTCACGTCTACTTCGAGGATCGCGCCTCGGTAGCGCACAGCAGGTCCCTCTGGTTTTCACGTTGGGGTGAATCTGTTCATGTCCTATGTGCGGACGGTGACCGCAGCGCGTCACCGCGCCGGCCGGCGCTGGCCAGGGATGGGTCCTCACGCGGCACGCTCCGCTGCCCCGGGCGGTCCCACGCGACCGCCTATCCTTGCCGGTGCATCAAGATCTCTCGATGGCGCCAGGCCAATGCCAGGCAGGCCGCGCCCATGCCCCCGAGCGGTTCATCAGCGAGGAGTCGCTGCACGGTCGCCTCCGTAAGCGGCAGGCCACGCACAGCGGGTTGGTTGGTGTCGAGGGAGGTGATGACCTGGCCCTCGGCGTTGAGCGTGACGAGATCACGGAAGAGGTCGTCGAAGACCACGTCGTCGATGACGACGGCGGTGATGATTGCCGGATTCAGGCTGAGGGCATGGAGCACGACACCAAGGACGTAGGCGCGTACCTGTCCGGATTCGCGGGCGCACTGCATGGCACGGTAGAACGGCCAGCACTCGTAGTCCAGCGGCTGTCCGCTGCTGCCGTCATGTTCGGGTTGCCCGAGTAGTTCTTCGCTGTACTCGCGCACGATATTGCGCCACAGGTCCAGATCAGCTCGCATATTGGCTGGTGCAATACTGGCCGGTTGGAATTCTCCGGCCGGCACGACGCCGTACTGGCCGCCGCCTACCACGACGTGGGCCGGGTCACGAGCGAGCAGGAAGAAGGTGCCGGAACCCTCGGTGGTATCGCGGCGTACGGTCAGGGTGTCGATGGTCGTACTTGCCATGCGCACAGACAGGTCGAACGGCGCGGATAGCAGGGCCCGGAACGGCAGCCCCGGCAATGCGGACGACGCGCCCCCCAGCACGTCCCCCAGCACTGCGGCGGCGAACTCGTGGCTCAGCACCTCGGAGACGTCGAGCTTGTCGAAGAACGTCGCCAATCCGAACTGCAGCGTCACTTGCCCGGGCGATCCGCAAGAAGCGTCCAACAGACGGTAGCTCGGCCGGTTCTCGAACAGACTCGGCGGACTGAGATAGCGAATCGCACTGGTGTACTGCGGGAAGGCCTGCCCGGGAGTGCGCAGCGGCAGCACCGGACGCACCTCGGCTTCCTGGCCGGTGATGACCGGACGTGGCGGATGAGCGACCCACTCCAGCGTCACCGCGTCGATCGGCACCGGGCAGGACGGCAACCAACTCGGCCGTGCCAACGTCGGCGTATTCCCAAGCCGCCATTCCGGCTCGTACAGCCGCACTGCCCGCTCGGCGAGCTGTGTGCCGTGTTGGATGAGGTAGCGTCGCACCCTGCGCCACTCTTCCTGGCTTTCCGTAATCGCCACATCCGGCGACGGCAGCGGCGGCGTCGTCATGCTCGCCTGGCGAAACCCGTCCGCCGTGCCCCGCGCCACGGCAAGTTCTGCTTCCCGGATGCGCTGCTCATGGTCCTGCTTGGCCGCCCGTATCCGCTCGAATCCGGCCAGCAGCGCACCGTCGGCTCCGAGCAGGTGGTCGGCCTTCTTCCAGAAGTCGTGGGACAACAGCTGGCGGCCGGCCTCGGCGTGGCTGACGGAGGAGCGGCTGTAGCCCGTCTTGCGGGCCAGCTGTTGTTGGCCGATCTCGGCGGCCTCCCGCAGGGCGGCCAGGTGACGACCGAGCGCGCGTTTGAGAGTGACGAGGTCAGGAGGTTCCAGGCTCACCGGTCGTTCCCCCTCTACGTGCCCAGCAGATCTGCGCGGGTTTGAGCATAGCCAACCGCTCAGCGATGTGGAGCAGCCTTGCCCACTGCGGCTCCACGCCTTCTCCTGTTTCCAAGGCCCCAGGGCCGGGACGTACGAGCAAACCGGGCGCGGCACATGCCTGCCGGTCGGTGTGCGCTTTCCCCTTCCGAGCGCAGCCGACGACGCGCTGGCAGGCATGCGCTCCCGAAGCCGCGCTGTTCTGGTGAACTCGCCCCGGCCCTGGAGCCCTCCAGTTAAACGAGGCACCGGTGAGGTACGGCAGTGACCCGAGAGGATCGTGAGCTCCTCGCCGAACTGGCGCGGCTGAACAGTGACGTGCCCTCGCTTGCCCTGCGCGTCATGGAAGGCAGCGCCAGTGCGGCTGAACAGCAACACTATGCGCAGCGGCTGATCGTGCTTGGCGAACGGTTGCAGCGTAGAGCGGACGGGATGCGGGGTGACGTCGTCGAGGGGGAGGTCGAGACCGAGAACCCGATTGCCCTACCTCCGAACACTGTTGAGCTCGATTGGGAACAGTGAGCAGTGTCTGGAAGATAAGGTACCGGCTACTGCTGGAAGGGCTCGAGGAGCTGGTGGACTGGCTCAGTGGTGATGAGCCAGTATCACAAGCCGCCGCCGCGTCGATGCCGACGGCCATCACCTCGTCGAGAAGGTTCAGGTGCCGTGGCCGACGTGGAACCCGGCCCGTTCGACGATCAGCGTGTCGCGCCGACCGGCGCCACGCCCGGTCAATGCGGACGGTAGACATCCGCGCGATGTTCGACACGGAGCACGATAACCCGGTGGTGGGCCCCGTCAATCTCGTATACAACGCGAAAGGCTCCCCGCCGGGCGGCGTAGGTGCCTTCCAGTTCCCGTCGCAGCTGCTTGCCGACGCGGTACGGGTCGCGCAGCAGCGCCCCTGTCAAGAACTCCACCACAGCTGCAGCTACCGGTTCGGGAAGCTTGTGCTCGATGGTGCGCGCGACGGGACCGGCCACGCGCAGTGAGTAGGGCTCGTCACTCACGTCTGCGGACGTAGCCGCCGGACGGCGTCGGTGCCCTCAACGAAGTCGCCGGTCGCCAGCGCCTCCCGGGCTTGCGCCAGGTCATCTCTCGCGTGGGGATCGCTGAGGATATCGAGTGTCTCCTCCAGAGCCTGCAGATCCTCGTACCCGATGAGCACCGCGGCGGGACGACCGTTGCGGGTGAGCACGATGCGGTCGTGCTCACGCTGCGCACGATCAACGTACTCTGACAAATGATCGCGCACGGTGCGCAGCGGCTCGACGGTCATGGCCACAATTGTGCCACACGGCCGCCGCGACGCCGAGCGATTACAGTCGCCGTCGGTTGGGTCACGCTGTGACCACAATCGCGGGAATCTCACGACCGTCGAGCAGCGTCCGAATATCCGCGGGAT
Source organism: Pseudonocardiaceae bacterium (assembly GCA_009377865.1). GTDB lineage: Bacteria > Actinomycetota > Actinomycetes > Mycobacteriales > Pseudonocardiaceae > WHSY01. Next base: position 49,498 of record WHTH01000022.1, read on the forward strand.
CGCTGGTGAGCACGTGGTCACCCGGAACCACGACCAGCGCGAGGAGAGCGTCGACGACGTCACTCGTGCCGGTGGCGGCGAGCAGCTCGCCAGCAGCGCGTGCCTCACGTAGTCCTGCACCCCGCACGTCGATCATCGGTAGCCGCCGGGCGAGCCGGGCTTGGCGACCCCCATTTCGCCAGACCTGGGCCACCACGGGCGCGGCGGTAACGAGGGGCGCGCCAGCGCGACGCCCCAGCTCGATCAATCCGGCGACGCGCCGGTCGTCACGGTCGATGCCGATGAGCGCACCGGCGTCGAGGACGAGGTTCATGCCGCGGCCTCATCACCCCGTCCGGGAGATAGATACGGCACTCCAGCCTGCGCTGCCAGCGCGCGCAGCTCGTCCTCATCGAAGACACCGTGCTCAGCCTGGTGCTCAGTGAGCCACGCATCGACGAGCCTTCCTCGCAGCCAAGCAGTGAGAGCATCGGCGACGACCGCAGAGAAGGACAACCCGAGATCATCGGCGATCCGCTGTGCGGCGCGCCGAACGTCCTCGGGCAGTGACACCGTCACCCGCTCGTTGCTCATACGATGCAGTGTAGCAGCGTATGAAGCGCTAGCGGGTCAATCGGCTCGGCAAACACAGCGTCCCGCGGCGGCGAACACAGCCTCCGAGATTCGCTGACGCGCGGGGAAAGATCAGATCAGGCCGGCCTTGCTGGCGGCGAAGACGGCCTCGGCGCGGCGGGACACCTCGAGCTTGCGCATGATCTTGCCGACGTGGAACTTCACCGTGGTCTCGGAGATGAACAGCTCCTTGCCGATGGCGCGGTTCGACAGGCCACGGGCCAGCAGCGCCAGCACCTCTAGTTCGCGCTCGGTGAGCCGGCTACCGCCAGTCTGCTGGCCGTTGAGCGATCGGACGACCGCCGAGGCGCTGCGTGAGTCGAACGCGCTCTCCCCTCGCGAGACCGCCCGGATCGCCCGGGTCAGCTCCGTGGTGTCGATGTCCTTGACGACGTAGCCGCGGGCACCGGCATGCACCGCCTCCACCACCAGCCGGTCGTCGAGGAACGTGGTGAGCACCAGCACACCCATACCCGGGTACTCGGTGGCCAGCTTCCGGCACACCTGCAGCCCCTCGGAATCGGAGCTGGTGGACAGCTTGAGGTCGAGCAGCACGATCGAGGGGCGCGCCCGGGCCACCACGGCGAGCGCCTCGGCCACGCTGGACGCCTCTCCGACGACGCGCAGGTCCGGCTCGCGTTCGAGAACCGAGCGCAGGCCCTGGCGCATGATCGCGTGATCGTCGATCAGCACGATCCGGACTTCGGAGCCGGATGCCGCCGCGCGGGGCGCTGCCACGCGGGGCGCTGCCGGGAGGCGGGCTCCGTCCTCAGCCATCGGGTCCTCCTGATCCGGAGCCGGCTGCCGATACCGTAGGCGGCAGTGGGATCGCCACCTGCACGCTCAGCCCGCCGAGCCGGGCGCGGCGCACCGTCAACGTCCCGCCCAGCTCCCTGGCTCGCTCCTGCATGTTCGCCAGTCCACGGTGGTGGCCGTCGAGATCCCCGGCGACGGCCACCCGCAGGCTGCGCCGCACGGCCTCCGGATCGCCGCAGCCGTCGTCGGCCACCGAGAGCACCAGCCGCTGCGCGCGGTAACTCAGCCGCACGACCGCGCGGGCGGCTTCGGCGTGTACGGCGGTGTTGAACAGCGCCTCACCGGCGACCCGCAGCAACGACTGCTCCGTCTCGCCGGGCAGCGCCACCGGGGAGCCCGCCACCCGCACGTCGACGTGCAACTCGTCGGGCAGGTGCACGGTGGCCAGCTGCTCGAGCATCGCCGGCAGCGTGGCACGGTCCGCGGCGCCGGTGTGGTTGAGCGCGTAGATCGCCGAACGGAGCTGTTCGACGGCACTGCGCGTCAGTGACTTGGCGGTGTCCAACCGCTCGCGCAGGCCCTGGTCGTCGACTGCGGAGCGGCACATCTCGATCTGCATCCCGGCTGACAGCGCGTACTGCGTGACGCTGTCGTGCAGCTCGCGGGCGATCCGGTGACGCTCGGAGTCGAGCAGCTCGCGCTGCTGGGCGGCCAGCAGCTGCTCCTGGGTGCGCTGCAGCTCGATGTTGCGCGCGGCGAGCTCGTCGGCGTGGCGGCTCGTCTCGGCGTAGAGCTGCTCGCTGCGGTCCAGCAGCTGCTCGCTGCGCTGGTAGAGCGCGGAGTTCTGCAGCGCGGCGGCGGTCTGCCCGGTGAGGATGCGCAGCACCGACTCGTCTGTTGGGTCGATGTCGTGGGCCCTGCCGGCCCAGGCGACGAAGCCGCCGACGACCTCGCCGTCGAGCGTGACCGGGACGTGGATGTGGCCTTGCAGCGCGGGAGTGGCGGTCCCGTGCGGGTGCATGCCACCGGCGCGGATGGACTCCAGGTGCTCGCGCACCCCGTCGGGCAGCTCGTCGTAGTCGGTGATCTCCTCGCCGTCGGGACCGACCACGAGGTGGCGCAGCTCCGCGTCGGGCAGCGAACCCTCGGACAGCGCGAACAGCACGCAGTCGGCGGCCAGGTGCTCGGCGGTGGCCCGAACCACCGAGCGCACCAGCGTCCCGGGCCCCTCCACCGTACGCACCAGCGCACCGGAGATCCGGTCCATGGCGTCGATGACCCGCTCGAGCCGCTCGGTGGAGCTGCGGTACTCGGGATAGAACGAACCCTTCCCGGACCGGATGCCGGTCAGCGTCTCGAGATCCGCGTCGGCCGGCGAGCAGGCTGCCGGCTGAGGCCGGCCGCTCACAGCGCCACCCGGAACAGTTCCGCCACCTCGTCGACCGTGGCTGCGCGGGGGTTCGTGGAAAGGCAGGCATCGGCCATCGTGAGCTCGGCGAGCTGCGCGACGTCACCCTCGCTGACGCCGATCTCGGCGAGCCCCTTGGGCACCCCGACCTCGTCGGCGAGGTTGCGGACCGCGTCGGCGACGTGCAGCGCCGCCTCCTCGGCGGGCACCCCGTTCACCGGCAGCCCCAGCGCCTGCGCGATGGGCACGAAGCGGCGGGGGTCACCCAGCGCGTTGAACCGGACCACGTGCGGGAGCAACACTCCGTTGATTACGCCGTGCGGCAGGTCCAGCAGCCCTCCGACCTGATGGCTCATAGCATGCGCCGCGCCGAGGATGGCATTGGTGAAGGCGAGCCCGGCCTCGAGTGCAGCCTGTGCCATGAACACCCTGGCCGTCTCCTCGGCCGGGTCGTCGACAGTGCGCACCAGGTTCTCGCCCACCAGCGCGATGGACTGCAGCGCGTGGTTGTCGGTCAGTGGGTTGTGTGCCCGGGAGACGAACGCCTCGATGCCGTGGGTCAACGCGTCGAGGCCGGACGCGGCCGCCAGCCACCGCGGCACCGTGGTCAACAGCGCGGGATCGACCATCGAGATGTCGGGGACCAACGCCCGGCCCATGATCGTGATCTTGGTCCGGCGGGTGGTGTCGGTGACGATGCAGAACTGCGAGACGTCGGCACCGGTACCAGCCGTGGAGGGTAGCATCACCAGCGGCGGTATCGGGCCGTGGATCCGGTCCACACCCTCGTAATCGAGGATGCTGCCCCCGTTTGCTGCGAGCACCGCGATGCCCTTCGCGGCGTCGATCGCGGAACCCCCGCCGAGCGCCACGATGACATCGCAGCCCGATGCCATGTATTTGCCGTAGCCCGCCTCGATCTCGTGGTCCTTGGGATTGGGCGTGACATCGGACCACATCGTGGGACGCAGGTCGTTGTCGATGAGGTGGGTATGGAGCTCGGCGCCCCATCCCGCCTCGGTCAGGCCGGCATCGGTGACCAGGAATGGATGCCGGGCTCCCAGCCGGGTCGCCGCCCCGGCCGCCTCGAATCGCGATCCGGGACCGAACACGATCTCCGGCGCGTGAAACTTCGCCAGCCGCAGGTGCGCGGTGTCGGCGGGCATCCGCAGGGCTTCGGCCTCCGGGGCGTCGCATGCTCCGGGCACACCGGTGCCACGATGGGAGATCAGGACGAGGGCACCGGACGGGTCGACCTCGTATCGCGGACTCACATGATCCTCCGCCCACCGGTGCCCGGGCTTACCCACCGATACTACGCTCAGCGAGCCACCATCGGCGCGGCAGCGTGGATGGGGCCCTCGCCGTCGGACAGCCGCGATCCCCGGCCGCCCCAGAGCAGCTGGATCAGCTCCGCAGCGATCGACACCGCGGTCTCCTCTGGGGTGCGCGCACCGAGGTCCAGCCCGATCGGCGAGTGCAGCGTGGCGAGCTCCTCGGAGGTCATGCCGACCTCCCGCAGCCGTTCCAGCCGGTCCTCATGGGTCCGCCGGGAGCCCATCGCACCGACGTAGGCGAGGTCGCGCCGCAGCGCCTCCTGCAGCACCGGAACGTCGAACTTCGGGTCGTGGGTGAGCACGGTGACGACGGTGCGCGAATCGATGCGGCCGGCCTCGGCCTCGGCTGCCAGGTAGCGGTGCGGCCAGTCCACGATCACCTCGTCGGCGTCCGGGAAACGGCTTCGGGTGGCGAACACGGTACGCGCGTCGCAGACCGTGACGCGGTAGCCGAGGAACGAACCCATCCGGGCCATCGCCGATGCGAAGTCGATCGCACCGAAGACCAGCATCCGGGGTGGCGGGCCGAAGGAGTTGACGAAGACGTCCATGCCCTCGCCACGACGCTGCCCTTCCGGGCCGTAGTGCAGGGTCATGGTGCGACCCGCAGCCAGCAGACCGCGGGCGTCGTCGAGTACGGCCTCGTCGGCCCGCGAGGAGCCCAGCGAGCCGACGTGCCGGTCCGGCCAGATCACCAGCCGCAAGCCCAGCCGCTCGGGTTCAGGGTGGGCGACGACGGTGGCGACCGCGACCGGTTCCTCGCTGGCGACCGAGCCGGCGATGTCGTCGAGCTCGGGAAAGCTTGCCGGGTCGACCCGCTCGACGAAAACGTCGAGGATGCCGCCGCAGGTCAGCCCGACGGCGAACGCGTCGTCGTCGGACACTCCGTAGCGCTGCAGCACGGGGGTACCGTCGTCGAGCACCTGTCGGCCCAGCTCATAGACCGCGCCTTCCACACAACCGCCGGACACGCTGCCGACGACGCGTTCGTCGTCGGTCACCAGCATCGCCGCGCCGGCGGTGCGGGGAGCGGAGCGGAACGTGGACACGACGGTTCCCACTGCGGTGGGCTTGCCTTCGCGCCAGGCCGCCACCAGCGAATCGAGTACCTCACGCACTGCGCACCTCCTCGAGCAGCCGTTCCAGTGTCGCCAGGCTGTGCCCGGCCAGCAACCGGTCGATGTGCGGCATCACGGCGAGGACGCCGCCCTGGACCGGAGCGTAACCGGCACGCCCGGCATGCGGGTTCACCCACAAGATCTTGTGGGCAAGACGCCGCATGCGCGCCATTTGTTCCGCCAGTGCCGTCGCGTCGCCGCGTTCCCACCCGTCGGAGAAGACCACGACCACGGCGCGGCGGGCGGCACCACGCTGTCCCCACCGGTCCAGGAACACCCGCAGCGTCTCGCCGAGCCGGGTGCCGCCCGAGTAGTCCGGCACCGCCCGCGAAGCGGCCGACAGCGCACGTTCCGGGTCACGCTGGCGCAGTGGCCGGGTGATCCTGGTCAGCCGGGTGCCCAGCGTGAACACCTCGGCAGGCATTCGCCGGGCCACCACGTGTGTGAAGCGCAGCAGCGCGTCGGCGTAGGGCGTCATCGAACCCGAGACATCGACGAGCAGTACCACCTTGCGTGGCCGGATGCCAGCCCTTCGCCTGGGCAGCACCACCGGTTCGCCACCGGCCCGCAGCATCGCCCGAAGCGTGGCACGCGGGTCCGGCTCACCACGGCGGTGCGGCACCCGGCGTAGCGCCCGCCGCTTCGGGGGTTGTGGGCGCAGCAACGCCAGCAGCGAGCGCAGGTGCTCGCGTTCGGCGTCGGTCAGCTCGGACAGGTCACGCTGCCGCAGCACCTCGGTGTCGCTGGCAGCCACCTGCAGGTCGCGCGTCTCGTCGTCGCCGCTGCCGGCCGGGGTGGGCGTCAGCGCCGCGATGCGCGACGGTCTCGGCGCCACCGGCGGGCCGCCCGCCGGTGAGCGGCGTGGTGCATCGCGGAACCAGGCCTCGAACGCGGCGTCGTAGCGCGGCAGGTCGTCGGGGTCGGTGCACAGCGTGACACGGCCGGCCCAGTACAACTGCACCGGGCTGGCGATGTCGATCTCGTCGGCCGCGGCCAGGTAGGCCTGCACCCGGTGCGGGTCGCAGGTCAGCCCACCCTCCCGCAACGCGCGGGTAAAACCCACCAGCCCGACCAGCGGGTCCTGCTCCTGCTGCCGGCCGGTCATCGGTTCAGGAGGCGAGCAGCGAGTCGAGGCCGGCGGTGCCGACCCGGTCAGCGTCCTCGCGGTACTTGAGCACCGCACCCAGCGTGCGCGCCGCCGCGTCGGCGTCGAGCTCGCTGCGGTTCAGTGCCAGCAGCGCCTCGGCCCAGTCCAGCGATTCGGCCACGCCCGGCGGCTTGAGCAGCTCCATCTCGCGCAACCGGCGCACCGCTGCAGCGACCTGGCGGGCCAGCCGGTCGGTCAGCTCCGGCAGCCGCCTGCGCAGGATCGCCACCTCGCGCGCCAGGTCGGGGTGCTCGACCCAGTGGTAGAGGCAGCGGCGCTTGAGCGCGTCGTGCACCTCGCGGGTGCGGTTGGACGTCAGCACCGTCAAAGGCGGGGTGGTGGCGCGGACCTCGCCGAACTCGGGGACGGTGACGGCGTGCTCGGAGAGCACCTCGAGTAGGAACGCCTCGAACTCGTCGTCGGCGCGGTCCACCTCGTCGATGAGCAGCACGCACGGCGCTGCCTCCAGCGCCTGCAGCAGCGGGCGGGCGAGCAAGAAGCGCCGGGTGAACAGCGAGGCTTCCACAACGTCGACGTCGAGGTCACCGCCGCTGCTGGCAGCTTCCACGGTCCGCAGGTGCAGCAGCTGGCGCGGGAAGTCCCAGTCGTAGAGCGCCTGCCCGGCGTCGATGCCCTCGTGGCACTGCAGCCGTACCAGGCCGACGTCGAGCGCGACGGCCAGCGCCTGCGCCAGTGCGGTCTTGCCGGTGCCGGGCTCGCCCTCGCAGAACAGCGGACGGTGCATTCTCAGCGCAAGGAACGCGGCCGTCGCGATGCCGTCGTCGGGCAGGTACCCGGTGTCCTCGAGTGCCTTCCCGAGTGACTCGGGATCCTCCGGCAGCCGCCACTCCCGATCCCGTTGCGCCGTCACCTCTGCAGCGTGTCACGCCGAATCAGGGGTTGCCATCGGGCGCCCGGTCCACATCTGTCCCGGTGGCCAGGTCGGTACAGTCCACCAGGATCAGGTCGGCCCGTCCGATCAGCCAGTGCCTGGCGCCGCGGTCGCCGGTTGCTCCGGCCATCACCGCTTCCCAGTGGTCGCGGCCGAGCAGCACCGGGTGGCCGTGGCGGCCGTCGAAGGCAGCGCGGGCGACCGCGTCCGGCGCCGCGTGCCCGATCACCCTGCGCACCACCGCCGCGCCGATGTCGGGCAGGTCCACGAGGTGGACGAGCGCCGCCTCAACATCCGCCTCGACATCCGCCTCGCCCTCCGCCGCCGTGAAGGGCCCCGTCACGGCCCCGGACGCAGTGAAGGTGCCCTTCACGGCGTCAGGACGGGCCAGTGCGGCCAGCCCGGTGCGCAACGAAGCGCCCATCCCCTCCTCCCAATCGGGGGCGACGACGGTGCGGGCGCCATCCGGCAGCAGCGCAGTCGCCTGCTCGGCTGCGGCGCCGAGCACCACCAGCACGGGGTCGCAGCCGCCGTCGGCGAGCGCGGCGACCGACCGCCGCAACCACCCGCCATCATCGACGAGGGCCTTGGGCATGCCGTAGCGACGGCCGGCCCCGGCCGCGAGCAACAATCCCGCCACCACCGGACCCATCCTGGCCCTTCCCCGGCGCCGGTGTAAGCCCGTTCGGTTCCAGAACGGGCTTCCTGACCGGCAGTTGACCCGTTTCGGTTCCAGAACGGGGTTGCTGCCCGGTTCACGAGACCGTCAGCCGACGGGCCAGGGCTGCGCGGACCGTTCGCACCATCCTCTCGGGGTCGCGTAGCAGCGCCGCGGTCACGAACACGACCTCCCAGCCGAGGGCCTGCAGCCGGTTGAGGCGATCCCGGTCCCGGTTCAGCGCCCAGCCCTCCCCGTCACGCCAAGCACCGTCGTACTCGACCGCCACACGGTGTGCAGGGAAGGCCAGATCGGACCCGGGCGAGACGGCCCCGCGAATCCTCGAGCCAGTACTGGGGTTCGGGACACAGCCCGTCGAGAACCAGCAACACCCGCATTCGCGACTCCGGGCGCGATTCGGCTCGCGGGTCTGCGAGTTCCACGGCTTGCCGTGCCTGCACGACGCCCTTGTCCGATCTGCTGGCCACCATTGCCCGCACCGCCGGCAGCGGCACCGAGCCGCGCCGCAGCACCGCATCGAGGTCTGCCACAGCCTCCGGCAACGAGCGGCGGAGGAGCAGGTCCAGCGTCATCCGCAACGGCGTCGCTAGCCCGGTCCGTCCCCATTGGCGCCACTCCATCGCAGCCGATGTCCGTACGGCGCAGCGCGATACCGGATGTGCGGGTGACGCGCGTGGCTTCCGGGGCGACAACTTCGACCGGCTCGTCGGCGCGGGCGAGCTCGACACCGCGGATAGTCGCCGCCGACCGGCCCGTGATCGCAGCCGTTGCAGGCAGGAAGAGCGCGGCCCCCTCGCACCGCAGCTCGTGCGTGTCGGGCAACGCCACCGGTGCGTAGACGTCCCAGAAAAGCCGCTTGACCGCAGGCCCGCGCAGCTGCTCGCTGGTCAGCAGCCCGGCACGCACTGCCTCCGAGCCGCGGAACACCCGTGGCAGTTCCCCCGGTTCGATCCTCCGCCCCATGGAGCAGACGATGCACCACAGATCGCTTCCTGCCGAACCGCTACCCACAGGCCGGGCCAGTTGTCCACAGGCTCTCAGTTCCGGCTGGCACCGAGCCAAACCCCGTTTCGGTTCCGAACCGGGGCCGCGAGCGGTAGCCAAACCCCGTTTCGGTTCCGAACCGGGGACAGCAACGGGGCTGGACAGCAGCAGGGGCCGGCCCCGCGAACGGGACCGGCCCCTGGATGGCGTAGCTGGACTCAGAAGTCCATGCCGCCCATACCGCCGGTCGGGTCGCCCCCGCCACCACCGGCCGACTGCTTCTCCGGACGGTCGGCGACGACGGCCTCGGTGGTGAGGAACAGCGCCGCGATCGACGCTGCGTTCTGCAGCGCGGAGCGCGTCACCTTGGCCGGGTCGATGATGCCGGCCTTGATCAGGTCCTCGTACTCACCGGTGGCGGCATTGAGCCCCCAGCCGGTCTCGAGGCCCTTGACCTTCTCAGCCACCACTCCGCCTTCGAGGCCGGAGTTGAAGGCGATCTGCTTGAGCGGAGCCTCCACCGCCACCTTGACGATGTTGGCGCCGGTGGCCTCCTCGCCCTCGAGCTCGAGCTTGGCGAACGCGGCGGTGGCCGCCTGCAGCAGGGACACGCCACCACCGGCGACGATGCCCTCCTCGACGGCGGCCTTGGCGTTGCGCACCGCGTCCTCGATGCGGTGCTTGCGCTCCTTGAGCTCGACCTCCGTCGCCGCGCCGGCCTTGATCACCGCAACGCCGCCGGCCAGCTTGGCCAGCCGCTCCTGCAGCTTCTCGCGGTCGTAGTCGGAGTCCGAGTTGTCGATCTCGCCACGGATCTGGTTGACGCGGCCCTGGATCTGCTCGGCGTCACCACCACCCTCGACGATCGTGGTCTCGTCCTTGGTGACCGTGACCTTGCGGGCCTTACCGAGCAGGGACAGGTCGGCGTTCTCCAGCTTGAGACCGACCTCCTCACTGATGACCTCGCCACCGGTGAGGATGGCCATGTCCTCGAGCATCGCCTTGCGGCGGTCGCCGAAGCCGGGCGCCTTGACCGCGACCGACTTGAAGATCCCGCGGATCTTGTTGACGACCAGGGTGGCCAGCGCCTCGCCCTCGACGTCCTCGGAGAGGATCATCAGCGGCTTGTTGGACTGCATGACCTTCTCCAGCAGCGGGAGCAGGTCCTTGACCGAGGAGATCTTGCCCGAGACCAGCAGCACGTACGGGTCGTCGAGCACGGTCTCCATGCGCTCGGGGTCGGTCACGAAGTAGGGCGAGATGTAGCCCTTGTCGAAGCGCATTCCCTCGGTGAGCTCGAGCTCGAGGCCGAAGGTCTGGCTCTCCTCGACGGTGATGACGCCTTCCTTGCCGACCTTGTCCATCGCCTCGGCGATGAGCTCACCGATCGACGGGTCGGCGGCGGAG
>WHTH01000121.1 GCA_009377865.1 Pseudonocardiaceae bacterium
CCGGCTCGGCCGACACCTCCTCGCCGCAGTAGTAGTACGTGTGCTTGCTCGAGAAGCCGTCGTCGAGCAGGGAGTCGTAGTTGCGCTGGTCGAGGATCAAGACACCGTCGTGCTTGAGCATCGCGTAGAACTCGGCCAGCGTCTTGCGGCGGTCCCGCTCGGAGAAGAGGTGGGTGAACGAGTTCCCGAGGCAGATGATGGCGTCGTACTCACCGTGCACGTCCCGGTTCAGCCACCGCCAGTCAGCGTGCACGACGCGGAGGATGTGACCGTGCTTGCGGCCGTTCTCGAAGGCCTTGGCAAGCATCTGCGGGCTACCATCCGCGCTGACGGTCTCGAAGCCCTCCTGGAGCAGCCGCACCGAGTGGAAACCCGTTCCGGTGGCCACGTCGAGCACTTTCTTGACGCCGCGCTCCTTGAGCTGGTCGATGAAGAACCTGCCCTCGCTGACGAAGCGGCGATTCCAGTCGATGAGCTCGTCCCACTTCTCGACGAACCCCTTGACGTACTCCTGCGTGTAGTGGTCGGTGTCGCGCACCTCTGTCGGATCATCCCCGAATCGCTGTGGGTGCTGACCCTCGAGGCCGGAGTCGTCGGCCGTTGCAGCGATCGGTTCAGGAAGCTGCGCGGAATCGGTGCTCAATGAAGTCATCTTGATCCTCCCGAAAGCAGGACCGCCGCCGTCATGACGGTCCGCCACTTTCGTCGGATCCGGCTCACCCGGATCCAGCTAGGTCAGGTGGCCGGGCTCTTGACTTTTCACCGACCACGTGCGAAAAAGGGATGCTCGATCTCGGAGGGTCTACATATCCTCCTTCCAGCCGTCCCGCCCCACGTGGACGATATGCCGGTTCAGAGCACAGCGCGCCACCCGAGGAGCGAGAATTTACCTTTCGCAGCGAAAATTAGTGCATTCTGCAACTCGTGTCAAACTCGCGCATCGCTGTGCGCAACGATTTGTGCGCTATGCGCAACACCGCTTCCGGCGCGGCACCCTGGGCCGCGCCCACGCGCACCCGTTGCGCCAAGCCCCACTGTCGACGGCTGACGTGGTTTTCGCCCCGAGTGTGCTCCGACCAGGGCGGCGGGCGAGGTAGAGGGGGCGCTCATGTGGCGGGTACGCGGGCGGAGGTGATGAAGATGCCGATGTCGACGCTGACCTCGACCGAGGTCGACGTGACGTTTCGGTGGCGGGGTCGGGCGGCGAGTGTGCCACGTTGAGCTGACGCACACGAGCGCCCTGGCCAATGACTCACTGCGAGCCTGTGACCAGGACTGTTGGTGGGCGATACTGGGATCGAACCAGTGACCTCTTCGGTGTGAACGAAGCGCTCTTCCGCTGAGCTAATCGCCCCCGTGTCGCCGCAACGACGACGCGCCACACCTTACAGGATCGGCCGAAGGGTGCCCTGCGGGCAGCTCCGGTCCAGCCCGATCACCCTCGCGGCCAGCCCGAACGCGTTCACCAATCACAGCGGCTGTCCTGCTTGTCGTTCATCAACCTCCCCGCTCAGCTGTCCACTTCACCTTTCGCCAGCACGTCAGAAGGTGCCGCGGGCGCTGTCCGACCCTGCTCGATGGAGACCGCGAACGCGGAGAACGCCTCCGCCCTCGTCGGCGAGTCGGCAGTGTGCGCCACTGTGGAGTCAGTCGCGACGTCGAACGCGTCGAGTGCCACAGGTGCGCCCGTACCGATGCCCCACAGCACGTACGTCTGGGAGGCGGAGTTCGACGGCAGGTCCATCGGCAGCAGGGTGACCCGGCCAGGTTCCGCGACCAGCATCGCCTTCGGCCGGCCGTCGGTATCCGCCAGCGTGACCGGACGAGCATCCGGACCGGCCATCCGCTCGACGAGCTGCGACATGTCGGTCAGCTGCTGTGCCACTCTGTCGCGCTCGGTGTCGAGCTGGGTCACGCGGATCCCGAGCACGCCCGCGACCGCGACCAGGGCCACCACCGCGGCGGCGGCGAGCTCCCGTCCCATCGTGCGTCCAGGCGGCCGCGACGGCGTGCGCCGGTGTAGCGGCGTGACGTCGCCGCGGCGGCTGCCCTCGCCGACGGTGTGGTCGACGTCGGTGTGGTCGACGTCGGTGTGGGCGTTGCCGAGGATCCGGTGCTGCAGACTCTCCGGAGGAGCGGCATCGGGCACGGTGAGGGCCAGCGCCGCGCCCACCTCCTCGGCGTCCTGGACGGTCTGGCGGCAATCCGCACAGCTGGGTAGGTGGGCTGCGAACAGCGACTCCTCGGCGGGCTCGAGGCAGTGCAGCGCCCACCCCACCGCAAGCTCGCGGTGCGGGCAACCCGGTTCCGGGCGGGGCGCGTTCATTTCGCCACCTCCTGCGCAGTACGCAGCTCGGTCATCAGGTTCTCCGGCTCGAGCAACGAGCGGAGTCGCTGCACACCGGCGAACATGCGCGACTTCACGGTTCCCAGCGGCACGCCGATCAGCGCCGCCACCTCGCGCTGCGTGTGACCCCCGTAATAGGCCAGCGCCAGGACCTGGCGCTGCTCGTATGGAAGCCGGTGCAACGCGTCACGAACCTGACCGGCCGCCACCCGCGCCATGGCGGCCTGATCGGCGCCGGGCACCGGGACCGGCGACCATTCCTCACCCGTCTGGGAAGCGGGAACGGTGCGCCGGCGCACGGCACTCTCCCTGCGAACGGCATCGACCGACTTGTGGTGGATGAGCGTCAGCAACCAGGTCGCGAAGTCACCCCTTGCAGGTCGAACCGACTCGGGTCACGCCACAGCACCAGGAACACCTCCTGGACGACGTCCTCGGCGAGGCCGTCGTCGGCGCATATCCGCAGCGCGAGTGAGTAACTGGGCCTGCCGTATCGACGGTAGATCTCCGCCAATGCCGTATTGTCTCCGCCACCCAACCTACTGACCAGCTCGGCGTCAGTCGGGCCTTCGGCCGCCCGAGCATCCGCCCGGCCCGGTCGTGCTGCCGGGTCGGGCCGACTGGGCGGATCGGGGCGAGCCTGATCAGCCACAAGGAGGGCTTGATCCCAACCGGTCGTAGCAATTGATCTTGGTGTAGATCGTCGGTGACACCGAGCCGACGAGGAGCACCGGGTGGGCGTGCGCAGGATGTTGACCGAGGCCGATCGGGAGGAGATCTCCCGCGGGATCGCCG
>WHTH01000070.1 GCA_009377865.1 Pseudonocardiaceae bacterium
ATCACCGTGCTGCGCGGCGCGATCACCGGCCAACCCTGGATGCCAGCACTACTCGCACCCACCTGACCCTCGGGACCTACCGGAAGCCCACCGCCGACCGGCGACAACGTCATGCGCTGATCAGGGGCTGAATGTTTACGTTGCTGGACGCTATTCGACGACCGTCGATTGCTCGGGCGCGTGTTCCTCGTCGAGGAACAGTCAACACGAAGTCGAACTTGCGGTTTGAGGTCCTGATGGACCTCTGGACGAAACTCGGACTTTCCGGCGACGGTTTTCGCACTCGCCAGCAGCTAATTGACCGGTCTCTGTGTGATCAGAGGAACGTGATTGCACATGGCAAGCTCTACTTTCCCGGCTGAGACTTTCTCGACCCTCAACGTCAAGATACTAGAGATGCTTGACCAAGTGCGGACGTTGATCGTTATCAATGCCAGGAACCAACTGTATCGGCGTGTGTCGACCGAGAGGACGGGGACGCTGCAGCGGGGAGGAGAGTGACGCTCCGGCAGATCGTTGACACATCGAGAACGCCCACAATATCTGTTGAGGGAGCAACACTGCCGAAGCGTATAGCTGCGGCACGGACAGCTGCGCTGCTCTGCACGCCCAACAGTGAGTTGAGCGGGTGCGGCGATGAGAGCCTTGCGCCTTGTCTCATAAAATTCAAACTTGGCAGCGACGGTACCAAAGCGCACTAATTCAGCGGTGCCCCAGCGCCTCCTGCACTCGCCGCCTCGCGATCTCATCCTGACCGTCCAGGCACTTCGCATAGACCTTCAACAGAACCTCGACCGAGTGCCCGGCCCACTCCGCAACCTGTGCCGGCGGGACGCCGCCGTTGAGCCAGGTCGATACGGCAGCGTGGCGCAGGTCGTACGGTCGCTGGGCCAGCGGACCCGCTGCCACCTCGGGTGTGAACGCTCTCGCTCTGGCCGCTCTCCATACCCGACCGATCGTGATTACGGCCAGCTCTCCCCCGCGCTCGCCACGAAACAACCGCCCTGCGCCATCGGTACCGAACGCATCGAGGTGCGCATGCAGGAACTCGGTCAGCTCGGGCGGGCACGGCACGCGACGTACCTCCCCAGCCGCCCGGTGCTTGAGCTGTCGTCGATCTCTTGCCGTATCGCTGTCGGTCCAGTCCCTGCCAGCGTGCGGCGTCGATTCCTCAATGTGCAGTTCGCCCCAGCCCCGCTCGGGCAGTAGGAGGTTGCTCTTCCGAAGGTTGGTCGCCTCTTCCGGCCGGAGCGCTGTGAAGTACATGGCGGCGAACATCGCGACAAGGCGAGGACCGCTGCGCTGAACCTCCGACAGTGCGTTTAGCAATGTGCGCGTCTGTATTGGGTTAGGAACCGAGCGACGATCGACCGCGTGCGCTGCCTTCGGCGGTTTCCACCTCACCGCGCCAAGCGGGTTTGCGGCCAGCACACCCTGCTCCACCGCATAAGATAACGCGTTTGATAACACCATGCGCTTGCGGTTGACGACCGTCGCGGCGGCCGGACTTCCGTCAAGCTTCGATCCGATCGCGTCGAGCACAACTCGCAAGGTAGACGGGTCAGCGAGCGCAGAGACGGGTCGGCTGTTTTTTTGCTCCACCCAATTCAACACAGCGACCGGCCGGTCGGCACTATTTCGCTGATTGGAGTTGAACGCCCAGCGAAACAGCGCGGCTCGGACTTCGGCGCCTCTGCCGGCCGATTGCGCTGCGAACGGGTAAGCGCGACGGTCACCGTTGTCAGCGCCTCCGCAATCGAGCGCCGGTACGTGGCAGCGGCGCCCTTCCACTTCATGTCCACGTATCGGCGGGCGAAGTCGTAACGACGTTGCGTCAGTATGGACTGCATGAGTCGATGCCGCAGCGCCGCCGTCGCTGTGTTCGCGTTGCTGCTCGCGGGATGCACGGCAGCCCCGCCGCCGTCCGCATCGGCGCCGAGCCCACAGCCAGCACTCCCGCCGGTGTCGCCGTTGACCGGCCTGGCGACCGACCTGGCCGCGCCGGTGCTCAGCGTGAAGATCGACAATGTTGGGTCGGCTCGACCCCAGACGGGGCTGATGGCGGCCGATGTCGTCTACGTCGAACCCGTCGAGGGCGGAGTCAGCCGGTTGGCGGCCGTCTACCAGTCTCAGGTGCCGCCGGTGGTCGGTCCGGTCCGCAGAGTCCGCAGGACCGACGTGCAGCTGATGGCGAACTTCGGCAGGCCCGCGCTCGTGTTCTCCGGCCAGGCGCCCCAGCTGCGATCGCTGATCGACCAGTCCGGGGCGGTGGACGTCTCGGCGCCCCCGCGACACGGGGGCTGTTGGGCTGGGAACGGGCCGCGGTCGTAAAGTTGTTCGAGGCCTGGGCGGGCATCGACCGGTCGCATCGCAAGCTGGCCCACCGTGCGTCGCGGCTGGGACTGGTGCATGTCTCGGAGTCGTCGGTGCACCGCGTGCTGGCGGCTGAGGGCCTGTCGTGCCTGGTCAGCCACGTCGTGAGCCCACCCTGCGCAGCCCTGGCCGGACTGGCTGGAGTGGGAGCAACCGGCCGGCCAGCCGGCGAGCCTGGGCCACCTACCGGCACACCACTGGCCGTCTCAGCAACTACCTCCGTGACCAGTGCCGGTCATTCACTCCCGTCTCGGCGAGCTCGAATGTGGCGGCGTATCCCTCGAAACCGGTCACGTTGTTGTTCACTGCATATAGCGCCTGCGGCGCGCACAGGAACACGCTCAGCGCCTGGTCATAGACCAATTTGTCGATCTCGGTGGCGTACCCGACCAGCGATTCGTCGATCGACGTGGCGAACTTGCCCATCAGATCCTCGAACTCCGGGACCGTTGGGCCGGTCCGGAACGCGCCGGTCGAGTGGTAGAACTCGCGGTGCATGACCGCCGGCGGGGCGTCCGCGAGTAGATCGAACCACGGGAACACCAGCAGGTCGAACGGCAGCGGCAACGTCTTTTCCACCAACGCGTGCTGGGCCGCCAGCACCCTGTCGGCCGCGATGACGGTCAGCGAAACCTCCACACCCAGCGCACGCTGGTAGTGCTCGACCAGGACCCGCGCGACACCCTCCATATCGGGCAGCGTTGCCAACCGCAGCTCACGGCCACTCGGCCAGCCCGCGTCGTGGAACAGCTCGCGCGCGGCGGCCGGGTCGTGCGGGTAGGGCCGCTGCCCGTTCGGCACCCCCGCCTGGTACGGAGCGGTCAGCCCGCTTAACGGGTGGGCGTAGCCGGCGAAGGTCTGCTGGATCAGCTCGTCGCGGTTCACCGCCAGGTTCAGTGCCCGCCGGGCGCGGACGTCGCCGAGTGGCACGCCCTCGGCGTCGCGGTTGATCAGGCAGGTGAGCACGCGCAACGCATCGACCAGCACCAGCCTGGCGTGCTGTGACTTCAGCACCTGCTGCGCGTCGGTGGGTGCGACCTCGGTGACGATGTCGACCTCACCCTCGCTGTTGCACACCAGGTCCAGCGCCTCGGCGGGATCGAGGTCGTTGCGGAACACGACCTGGTCCAGGTTCGGGCCGCGGTCGCGGTTCCAGTGGTTGGGGTTGGCCGCCAGCACGATGCGGTCGCTGCGCGGCTGATCGGTCGGCAGCCAGGTGGCGACGAACGGGTCCGCCGACACCAGGCCGATCTCGGCTCGCAGCGAGGAGTAGCCCTCGACGAGCTCGAAGACTCCCGAGCCCCACGGGCCCGGCCCATCGATCACTCACCAATGGCCCTCGCCGGTGCCCAACGTCTTGTACCCGAAGCCCATCTCGTCCCAGAAGCGATCGCTGGGCAGGTGAAAGCCACGGAACTTGCCCAGCACCAGGCCGTCGGCCACCGGGAACCGCATCCGCACCGTGTGGTCATCGACGACCTGCAGTTCGGTGTCCGGGTCGAAGTTCAGGTAGGTACCCGGCGGGTGCGGCGCCTTCCACTTCTGCGTCTCGACGAACGCCCGCTCGAAGATCTCGGAGTTCAGCGGCGTCCCGTCCTGGAACGTGATGCCCTCGCGGAGCTTGATCTCGAGGGTGGTGTCGTCCACCCAATAGCCCTCCTCCATGGCGGAGTTGCGGAGGTAGCCCTTCTCGTCGGTGCGGACCGGCTCTTCCATCGTGTTCCATGTGATGTAGAGCCAGTTCAGCGGGTGCGGGTCCACGACGTTGATCGTGCCTGCGGGTGCGCTGCTTGCCACGGATTCCTCCTCGTTTGTCGTTCCCGTTCCGGTCGCGTTGTCACGCGCCATCGAGGTAGCCGAGATCCTTGAGCACGACGGCGGTCATATTGGGAATGCGCGAGCAGTCCGTGCGCACGTACGGCCCGCCGGACAGCTGGCGGCGCAGCCCCTCGGCGAACTCCATCGCGGTGCCCGTGACGATGCCGTCCCGCAGCAGGGATACCGCCGTCTCGAGGTCCTGCCTGGTCAGGCAGTCCCGCCAGAGTCGTTGCCGCAGGCAGAGCCGGTCGTCGTCGACCTCGACGACCTCGAGGTACGTGTCGCCGCGCAGCGACGCCAGCCGCATCCCCGGCTGGTAGCGCTGCCGGACCATCGCCCAGTCGAACTCCTGCGGCACAGCGGTCACTCCCAGTACTCCGTGCGCCGGTGACGGCCGAGACCAACCCGCACGAACTCGTCGTGTCGCTGCCCGGCCACGACACCGAGGCAGCGCAGTGCCGCGCCGATCGGGCCACCGCCCGTTCGAGGAAACGGCTCCGATGTGCCCAGCAGAAACGGCCCGTAGGCCAGCGCGCGCTGCCAGACCGCCGCCGTCTGCCACCCGTCGCGACCGAGGTAGTCCGCCTCGACGTAGGCGACCGGTCCGGCGGTCGACGTCTGCTGCAGTAGCTGCCAGACACCGGCCGACACGGCGCGGAAGCCCGTCTCCGGCGGCACCGCTACCTCACCGGGCTCGAGCGATCCGACCAGCGATTCCGTCATCGGGATCAGTGCCAGGCCCTGTTCGAGCTCCACCAGCCGTGCGCACGGATGGACCACGCAGACGGGTTCGAGCACCCCGGGACGCGCGATCATCGCGACCAGCTCGTATCGCGTGCCCTGATCGACCGGCGGCGGTTCCGGGATCATTCCAGAAACCCCAGGTGCTTGAGAATGTGCGCGGCCGAGGTGGCGCGCACGTCGGCCACCTCGGCCCGGTACTCCTCCACGAACAGCCCCGCGTGCCGGGTGATCTTGCCCTGTTCGATGAGCTCGACCGCCTTCTGTAAGTGCTCCCGCGCCAGCCCGTCGCGCCACAGCGGCGTGCGGATGTAGACGTAGTCGTCGTCTGCTCCGGTGATCTCGAGCGTCTTCCCCCCAGCCACCGTCGGGATGATGTCCCCGTTTCCGTAACGCTGCTGCACCACCGCCCAGTCCAGTGGCATGGCGTCAACTCCTCATCTCGGCCGCTGCGATCCCGGACAGGTGCGGCGTCGCGATGTGTCGCATGAGCGCCATCGTGGCGTCCCTGCGGCCGGCCGCGGCCACCGGATCGCAGCCGAGCGTCGCTGCGACCTCCTCGTCGTCGCACCCACGGACACAGGTCAGCACGAACACCTCCTGATGCGCGGCGGTAACCTCGTCGAGGCTGTCGCGCAGCTCGTCCCAGTCGCCCACGGCTGCGAGCCGGCCCTGCTGCGCCTCGGCGATTCGCTTCTCGGCCAGTTTGGCGATCCGCCCGGAGTAGGGCAGGCCGAAGTAGCGAAACACTCCGGGGCGGGCGACCAGACCCGCCACGACCTGCACGGCGACTCGCTCGGCCAGTTGGTGATCGCCCAGCCGGTGGTGACAGGTGTAGCTGATCGCCTCGTAGGTCGCCCGGACGCGCTCGGTCCAGTGGACGTACTCGTCGGCGTACTCGGTCGCCGCTGGCGCGTTCATCGCCCCTCTCCCCGGTTGGTGGCCGCCCGCCGGGCGGACTGGGCAGGCGGTGGCCGGGTCGCGGTGAAACGACCGCCGCTGCCACCCGGTCGCCGCCGGTCCGCGTTACGGGGTCTGGACCACGGTTTGCACCATCGGCGCGATGTGCGCGCCCTGGACCTCCGTGATGTTCTTCGAGGCGGGAGCGTTGCCGCGGATCGCGTCGTGCGGCACGACGACCCAGCATGCGCAGCCCCAGATGCATTCGCCGGCCATGCCGTCGAACCGGATCGACTGCTCGCAGAGCATCACGCCCAGATCGAGCAGCCAGGAGTGCATGAGCAGCTTGTCGTCCCACGACTCGATCTTGTCGTAGGCCTGTCTGGCCTCGTAGAAGACATCCAGGTCGGTCTTGGCCACACCTGGGATGATGATGTTCGCGTATGAGGTCAGCTCGTCGAAGAACTCCGCGTTGGTGATGTTGAGGGTGCTTTCCTCGCCCGGCAGCAGGTAGGTCTGCAGCGTGTCATGTAGCTTCTGCTGCAGGCTCTCGTTCCACAGCTCGCGTGGTGCGACGGCGTTGGCCTCGATGTAGTCGGTCTTGAAGCCCTCCCGGATCCCGGAGAACTGTGGGATGTAGCCGATCCACTTGCCGACCACCTCGCGCCACTTGCTGCGCGGCTCGCCGGGCAGCACCTCGACGCCGGGGTGGGTGAACTTGGCGATGTCGAACACCGTCCAGGTGCGGTCACCGGAGATGTTGCGCTCGTGGGGTGCCCCGGTGAACCCGGCCGGTCGCAGCACCTTGAACAGCAGCCGCCCGTAGTCCTGGACGATGAACCGGGTGAACGAGTCGTCGATGAACTTCCGGGTTACGCCCTTGCGCAGCGCGTCGCGGATCGCCGGCTTGCCGGTCTTGGTGTAGGTGCCGAGCCGCTGCCACGAGTGCTCCGGGGGCAGCGCGAAGAACCCGCCGGTGAATGGGTTCTTGTACAGGTCACCCCACACGGCCATGACGCCCTGGTTCTTCGAGTCGTCGAGCATGCAGTCCAGCTCGTTCAGGGTCGGGAACAGCGCGGCCGTGCCACCGGCGTGCTCCTCGTCGCCGGAGAACGGCAGCACGCCGACCCCGACGACCGGCAGGCGCCGGCCCAGCTTCACGTTGGCCAGGTGCCGGGCCATGTCCACGACCATCCCGCTGCCGGTTCCCCCGGCGAGCGAGAAGAAGACGAGCACGATCGACGGCAGCTTCGTGTCGTTGATGCTCTGCACGAACGAGTCGAGCTCGGACTCCAGAGGACGGTCCTCGCCGTAGTAGTAGTGCCCGTAGATGGCCTTGGACACCGCCCGCGGGAAGGAGTCACCCGCCTTGGGCATCTCCAGGTCGGCCGGCAGCCAGGGCTCGTAGTTCGGGTTCCAGTAGTAGCGCGGGTACTCCATCTTCAGGAACTCGCGCCACCGGTTCAGGCTGGTCATCAGGTCATCGCGGCCCGGCACGTCGAGCGCGACCGTGCGGACCTGGGCCCGGTCGCGCGGAATGCCGCGCTCATCGAGGCGCTCGTTGAACCCGTTAGCGTACTCGCGCAGCTCGTGCATGTCCTGGTCGCCGATGTCGATGGCTAGTCCGGTGAACCGAGCCCTGGGGTCCTCGAGCATGTCCTCGATCTCACCGGTGCGCAGCAGCGCCTCGACCATGTAGGCGCCGGTCTTGCCGATGCCGACGGCGTGAATGCAGTGTGGTGACTGGTTGCCGGTCGCACTATGGTACAGTGACATTGCCATAACGGTGTTTCCTCCTCGCGGGTGTTCAGTGCAGTTCTGTCGGCGCGTCGCGCCGTTCATTCGAGGAAGCCGAGATCCTTCAGGACGGTGGCCGCTGTGGTGGGCCGCTCGTCGGCGACGAAGGTCCGGTATTGGTCCACGAAGTCGCCGGAGCGCCTGGTCATCTTTCCCTCGCCGAGCAGCCGCACCGCCTTCTCGAGGTTCTCCCGGCTCAGGGCGTCTTTCCACAACCGGTGCTTGACGTAAACCTTCTCCTCGTCGGCACCGGTCACCGCCAGCGTGGACGCGCCCGGGATGGGTTCCACGTCGGCGCCGTTCTGGTACCGCGCCACGACGTGGGCCCAGTCCAGCGTCTGCGGGAATTCGGTCACTATGCTCTCCTGGGATGCGGTCGTGTCAGGTGCCGGCCGCGCCGACGGACACCGGTGACGGGATCTGCTCGCCGCGGATCGCGGCGTGCGGCACGACGACCCAGCAGGCGCAGCCCCAGATGCACTCGCCACCCATACCGTCGAAGCGGATCGACGGCTCGCACAGCAGCACGCCGAGGTCGAGCAGCCAGGAGTGCTTGACCAGCTTGTCGTCCCAGTCGAGCGTGTCGTAGCGGTCCCGGGCCGGGACGAACGCCTCCAGGTCGAGCTTCGACGCGCGGGGTAGCACGAAGCTGACCATGGGCTGGTCCTCGGTCTCGAAGCGCAGCACCCCCGGCTCCACCGGGGTCTGCGCCACCTGACGTATCGCCGTGGCGGCCGCTGACGCGGCCTTGTCGGCGGGTTTCTTGGCCCCGAACACCCGCGCCTCGGCGTAGTCGGTGGCGAAGCCCTTGACCAGCCCGACCGAGTCCAGCGACCCGGCGTCATCAAGCCTGCGAGTAGTGAGCACGTTGACCCACCGGTAGTTGTCCCTGGCGCGGATGGCCGGGTGCCACTGGTCACCGGGCACAGCGAGCCAGTTCAGCGCCTTGAGCGTCTCGTAGAGGTGCACGCCGCTGTCGCGGGAGACGAAGCCGGCGATGCCTGCGTCAACGTAGGCGTGGGTGGCGGCGAGGTCGCCGGTGAGCGCATGGACGTCGTTCTGCGGCACGACGAAGAAGCCGCCGGTGAAGGGGTTCTTGTACAGGTCGCCCCAGACCGCCATCACCCCGTTATTTTTCTCCTCGTCGATCATGCAGTCCAGCTCGTTGATCACCGGGAACAACGAGCCGTCGTGGAGCTCGTCCGGATCTGCGTCACACGGCAGCACGCCGATGCCAACCACCCAGGGCCGCCGGCCCAGCTTGATCGTCGACAGGTGACGGGCGAGTTCGACCACGACGCCGCTGCCGACACCGCCTGCGAGGCCAAAGGCCACGACCACCAGCGGGGTCTGCTCGCTGGCCAGCACACTCTGGGCGAAGGCGTCGAGTTCGGTGGCGATCCCGCGGTTCTGGTAGTACTCCGCACCGTAGATCGCCTTGGCCATCGCCCGCGGAAAATGCTCCCCGGGCGCGGGCAGCTCGAGGTCGGCCGGCAGCCACGGCTCGTAATTGGGGTTCCAGTAGTAGCGCGGGTACTCCATCTTGAGGAACTCGCGATACCGATTCAGCGCGGTCTGCAGCTCGTCCCGGGTGGGGATCGGCAGCTGGACGGTGCGCACCTGGGAGCGCTCCGTGGGCAGGCCACTGGCGGCGTTGCGGACGGTGGCGAGGTCGGTGTCATGGCCGATGTCAACCGCCAGGGCTGTGAACCTGCTGCCGGGACTTTCCAAGAACCCGGCGGGACGGTTGTTCAGCAGCGTGCTGATGACGCCCGCGCCAGTGGCGCCGAGCCCCAGGACGTGCAACGAGAACGGGCCCTCGTGCTCACCTGCACGATGAACACCCTCGTTCTGCAAGGCCTCGATGCGGGCCAACGCCGTTTCGGCTGCGTGGGCGTGATCGTGGTCGTGTTCATGGCCGTCGTGTTGTGTGGCCATCTTTGACCCTCCAGTTCAGCAATGCGGGTTCACGCGTGGGGCAGGCCGGCGATCGGGGACTCGGCAGTCCCGATGGTGCTGCGGGTGAATTCCTCGACCGCACGCTGCGCGGCAGCAGGGTCCTTGACCCAGTTCCGGTAGAACTCGAACGGGCATTCGGCGACACCCTTGTCACCCTCGCCGGACTGGATGACGCCTGTGTAGCCGCGGTGCATCAGCTTGAACAGGTGGTTCTGCGACTGATCGTTGACCCTCGCATCGCGGATGGCGGAACGCGAGAGCTGGCCGTACTGGATGCCGTATTCCTCCTCACCGGTCTCGCCCAGGGTGCGGCCATCGAAGCCGATGACGGCGGAGTGGCCGAAGTAGGAGTAGACGCCGTCGAACCCGGCCGCGTTGGCGACCGCGACGTAGCAGTTGTTCATCCACGCCATCGCCTTGGCGACGAGGATCTGTTGCTCCTTGGCGGGATACATGTACCCCTGGCAGCGGACGATCAGCTCGGCACCCTTCATTGCGCAGTCGCGCCAGATCTCCGGGTAGTTGCCGTCGTCGCAGATGATGAGGCTGACCTTGAGCCCCTTCGGCCCCTCGGCGACGTAGGTCTGGTCGCCCGGGTACCATCCCTCGATTGGCACCCACGGGAGGATCTTGCGATAGCGCTGGACGATCTGGCCCTCGTCGTTCATGAGGATCAGGGTGTTGTACGGGTTCTTATGCGGGTGCTCCTCGTGTTGCTCGCCCGTGAGCGAGAAGACGCCCCACACCTTCGCCGCCCGGCACGCGTCGCCGAAGATCTTCGTCTCCTCGCCGGGGATCGCCGACGCGGTGTCGAACATCTCGTCGCGGTCGTACATGATCCCGTGCGTGCTGTACTCCGGGAAGATGATCAGATCCATCCCCGGCAGCCCCTGCTTCACCCCGACCACCATGTCGGCGATCTTCAGGCAGTTCTCCCGCACCTCCTCGCGAGTGTGCAGGCGCGGCATCTTGTAGTTGACGACCGCGACACCGACCGCGTCCTTGCTGCTACTGATGTCCCCATGTCGCATAGTCCGGCTCCTCACGCTCATCACGCTGCCGGGTTGGATGATCGGACCGTCGCACCGGCCGCGATCAGCCAATCCTTCCTGTAGGAACTATTCTCTGAGCGGTCGATGATGTCAAGGGCCACGGTGCGCCCGAGGCCAGAGGAGGAGAGGTCGAGCATGTCTACGATCGGGCCGGGCTCTGCATCTTCGATGCGGATCGGGACCCTGAGCACGTGGCAGCTGTCGAGCGCCGGATCACAGATGTCGTCGGCGGAGTCCGCGTAGCGCCGGGGACATGCGGCGCAGCGCTGGTGCGCCGAAGACCCGACCGGCGAGAGCGCCGCAGTCCGGACCGGGCTCCCACGGTACGACGGCGGTCATCGGGCAGCACAGGTCGAACGAGTAATTCCCTCGGATCGGCCGTCAAGGTGCCGGCGTGAGTTCGGCCAGGACGTCGAACTCGAGGCCATCGGCTCGGGCCAGGTAGACCCGCTGCATCAAGTGGTTGCCGTGCAGCCGCAAGTCACCGCGTGGGCTGGAGTAGACGACCGAGTCCGCGGCACCGCACAGCGCGGGCAGCTCGAGGCTGCGGGCGCGTCCCCCCAGCTGGGTGAGCAGCGTGACCCCCTCGTAGCACGACTCGCCCGGCGAGTTCAGCGTCGGCGCGTCGGGGCCGAAGCGATGCACGTAGCGGCCCTCGAAGTCCAGGCTTTCTGTGGTCGCCATGCTCTCGAAGAACCCGGCCGCGGCATAGATGCCGCGGGTGTAGCGCGCGCCGGTGGCTAGCAGCGTGTTCTCGTCCATCAGCGACGAGAAGCGGACACATACATTGTCGAGTCCGGCGGCCGCGAAGGCACGGTTGAACTGCACCGCGTCGGCGCCGACCAGGAACATCAACACCCCCTGCGCCTCGCTGACGGCGACCCGTCGCAGCGCGGCGCTGAAGTCCTCGGTGCCGAGCGTCACGAATATCGCGTCGCGGATCTCAATGTCGCTGCGGGCTGCGTATCTCTTGGCGGCCGCGGCGGAGACCCGGGGCCATACGTAGTCATCGCCGACGATGCACCAGCTGCGGATCCCGAGCTCGCGCGCCATCCAGTGCATCGCCGGCAGCACCTGGCGTACTGGGGTCTCTCCAGTCAGGAACACTCCTGGAGTTCGCTCGCCACCCTCGTACAGCGGCGTGTACACGTATGGCACTCGGCCGCACACGACAGGCGCGATCTCCTGGCGCACCGCCGAGATGTGCCAACCGGTGACCGCCTGTACCGAGCCGGCCGAGACCAGCGAGCCGACCTCGGCGGCAACGGCGGCAGGTGAGCGCCCCCCGTCGACGGGGCGCAGCCGAAGTTCCTTGCCGAGTAGGCCTCCCTCGGCGTTGATTTCGTCGGCCGCGAGGATACCGCAGGCCTCACACGAGGGGCCGAAGATGCCTGCCGGGCCGGATAGCGGCACCACGAACGCCACGTCGACCGTCGCTGAGGCAGCCATCTTGCATGCTCCCGTCCAGGTGCGCCAACGTCGCTTGCCGGGCATGTTGGGCCGATTCTCGGCTTCCGTGATTTACTTCACGATAACAGAGTTGCCGTGGGTAGTAATGTAGTGAGGCTAGGCGCGACGTACAGGAGAGGCAATGGTCCCGGCGGACACGACGCCCGTTCTGCTGGCCCAGCTGTTGAGCCAGGTGGAACGACGGGTAGCTCGCCGAGTCGAGCGCGTCCTGGACGCCGATGGCGTCAACTTGGAGCAGTGGCGGGTCCTGTCGCTGCTCGCGGACGGCAGGGGCCACCCGATGAGCGAGATCGCCGGCTACGCCATGGTCCCGGCCCCCACACTCACCAAGATCATCGATCGGATGGTTGAGCGTAACCTGGTCTACCGCCGGCTCGATGATGCAGATCGGCGACGCGTGCTGGTCTTCCTTGCCCGCCGCGGCCGCGACCTGTACCGCACCCTGATCGCGAAAGTGCAGCGGGAGGAGCAAGCGATCCTGCAGCAGGTCGGCGAGTCGGACCGGACCCAGTTCCAGCAGCTGTTGACCCGCATGCTCGATCACATCCCGTGACGCAGCGGGGATGCTGCGGTTTCGCGAGGTGGCTACGAGGCGGGGTTCGTCTCGACCGCGGTGGACTCCTCGCCAACGACCCTGTCGAGCAGGGCGGCCAGTTCGTCGCTGGCCAGCGTGTAGCGGACGAGGCGGCCATCCCGGTCGGCTACCACGGCACCGCGGCGGCGCAGCAGGCGCAGCGCTTGCGACACGGTTGCCTCCTTCGATCCGGTCGCCGTGGCGAGGTCCGACACGCAGATCCTGCCCGCGCGGTGGATCGACACGAGCAATGCAAGTCTCGTCGGATCCCCGAGCAGCGCGAACACGTCGACCCAGTGATCGAGCGCCGGCTGGTCGGTTACTGCCGCGATGGCCGCGCAGACCACGTGGTTGTCGTCGATGATCCGGCGGCCTTCCCGGTCGCCGCGTACGAGGTGCATGGGCTGTTGCGTTCGTGTGATGGCTATGACGCCGCCATCATCGCCGACCGGCCCCGCTGGCGCACGCTCCGCTCGGTCAGCCACCCGAACAGCAACCCGATGGTGGCCCAGAGCACGGCGTGCATCCCCAAGGTTGCCATCCGGAACTCGTAGAGGACGGCGGCCGGAAAGCCTCCCGGCGCCTCGTCCACCGCGGGCAGCAACCACGCCACCGCGGCCATGACCACGACGAACGCCACGGCCGCGAGCACCGTCGTGTTCCAGGCTCCGTAACGCGAGGCCAGCCGGCGGGCGAGTACCGCCGCCGCGACGAGGGCCACCCCCGAGACCAGCACCATCACCAGGTAGAGCGCGGTACGGGTGCCGACGGAGGCGTCATCGGTGGCACCGGGTGGGTTGGCCGGATAGGTGAGGAAGGGAACCAGGACCACAGCCACGAAGCCGAGCAGGGCCACCACCGCGGCGGTCCCCCGCGGCCCGAACCGGGTAAACCGGCCCGAGACACCGGCGAAGACCAGCGCGAACAAGCCACCGAACGCGAGCCCGTATACCGCCATCGCCAGGCCGAGCCCGACTGTGCGCTGCATCGACCGGCTCACCACCGCGTCCTCGGTATGTGCACCGCCGGCATGCGCCAGCTGCTGTTCGTAGGCGATCGCACTGTCCACCGCGGGCTCGCCGTACACGAGAGCGACCACCAGCGCGAGCAGACCGCCGACCAGACCGACCCACAGGCCGCGGACGAGCAGCACCCGCATCATGGCTGTGCCTTCCGCGCGCTGGCCTGCCACGTCAGTGGCACGGGAACCCGAGCAGGTGGCGTCCGTCATGCAGCAGCTCGTGCAGATAGTTGCCAGCGAAGACCGACACTGCGCTCTGCTCCAGGCCCACGAAGTAGAGCAGCACCAGCATCACAGCGCCGACGAAGATCACCCAAGGCACGAGCTCTCGCACCGGGACGTGAACCGGCGCCAGCGCAGGGGTGGCGACTGCGTGTGTCATCCGGACTCCTCAAGGTCGCTGTGCCTGTGGATGGGAGTTCAGCGATACGCGTGCTCTCCGTCCGTGCCAGGCAGGGGGCTCGGGTGTTCTACGACGTCCTTGCTATCGATCGGAACTGTTCCAGATCGAAAGAACTGCCAGACGATCAGGTATCATCCACCGTCTTCGGCCGGTCGTCAACCCCGCAGCTGGCGGTCGAGGGCGTCGAGGAACTCCGCGATACCGCATGCCCTTATCCGGGCACGCTGCTGGCGCTGCTGCTGGTGGTGGTCAACAGTCGGGGTATCGTTGCCAGCAGATCGCCTTCAGCGCTGAGGCCAGAGCTGGTCCGCGACCAGGGACACGAGCTTGACGGGCGGTGGGTCGATCACACCGGTGGCCGCCAATGCTGGCGGCGCGCCGCGAAGCTCACCCCCGAACAGCGCCGCGCAAGGTCGACGACGCCGGTCAGTCCGTGCCTGCCGCGGCGTCGGCTTCGTTCTGCTCGAGCAGCCGCCACCCGTGGCGGGTGGTGGACACCACGAACCACGCCACCAGGCGAGGATCAAGAACACCTACCAGTAGACGATCAGCAGCGCGACCGCGAGGCAAAACACGATCAGCAGCCCGAACAGCGCGCCCAGGCCCGGGCCGCCACCACTGCGGCCTCCGGCGAGACCCGCACACCTGGGGCCACCGGCACCGACACGTACCTCCTCATGCTGGTCTCCTATTCGCAGGGGCGGCCGTCGCCGTCACTGTCTGGGGACCCGGCTCGGTGGATAGCAGCAGCATCTGCGCGCGGGTGTTGTCCAGCACGTCGGCGGCCACCGGGTGCCGTTCGGTGTGGTAGCTGCCCCTCCGGTGCCGCGCCGTTGACCTCGGCGGCCAGTTTCCAGCCGAGGTTGAACGCGTCCTGGATGCCGAGGTTGAGCCCCTGCCCGCCGGTCGGTGGGTGGATGTGGGCCGCGTCGCCGGCCAACAGCACCCGGCCGGTCCGGTAGCGCTCGGTCAGCCGGGTGGCGTCGCCGAAGCGGGAGAGCCAGCGCGGTGAGTGCGCGCCGAAGTCGGTGCCGGCGAGCTCCCGCACCTGCTGCTTCAGCTCGTCCAGATGTCGCCATGGTGCGGATCGTGGTGCGAACTGTGGCATACCGGTGACCACGAACGGCCGTGGTGCGACATCATGAGATCTGTAGTTCCTGGTAGCAACGGCGTGAACGGTCGTCGTAGCTCTTACCCCGAATCCCGTCTCGTGGAAGTCTGAGACGAATGTCTCCAGCTGCTCGTCTGACGGCGTGCTCATCGGCCGGTCTCCCCGGCGGGCGGAGACTCGCGAAGGTAGGCACTGAACTCGCGTTCCAGAGCAGCGAGGATGCCGCCACGAACCACGGCGATGGCCTCGGCGGTGAGCGTGGTGTCACGGGGTTGCAGCGTGACCCGCAGGGTCAGCGATCGGTGTCCCTCCGGCACCCACGCGCCCCGGAACTCGTCAACGAACGTTACGCGGCTGATCAGCCCGTCCACACCAGAGACGGTGGTGGCGATCTCGCTCCAGCGCACGCGGTCGGCGACGACGACCGACAGGTCGAAGTCGGCCTCCGGCAGCTCGGGGACAGGCTCGTAGCGGTTCTCCCGAGACGGGTGCTCCGAGAGGCTTCCGAGATCCAGCTCGAAGCACGCCACCTGCACCTTGTCGATCCCGGCGAGTCTCCTGCATCGGGTGGTCAGCAGACCCAAGGCGCCGACATGCCTCCCGCCGGCTGTCACCTTCAGACGGGCGGATCGGTCCGCCCACGGCGCCACGTCCGCGTCGGTGAGCTGTAGATCGGTCAAGTGGCAGTAGCGGCGCAACATCTCCAGGACGCCCTTGGCTTGACGGAACAGCCCGGCGCCATCCGTACCGACGAATACGGCGGCGGCCCGCAACGCCTGCCTCGGCAGCGGCTCGAACGTGTCGCGGAAGGGGACCAGCGGCCCGGAGGCGAACACGGTACCGACCTCGAAGAGGCGAAACGACGGGGCGTACCGCAAGTTCGATGCCACCGCTTCGAGCAGGTTGGGGACCAGCGACGGGCGCAACGAGTCCCGATCCGCCGCCGGGGCTCCTTCGAACCGGACGGTCTCATCCTTGCTCGAACCCGTCGCGAGCAGCGTCGCGTCGGCGACCCACGGATAGGTGACGACCTCCTGCATAGCCGCCCGCGACGCGAGCTGCTCGCGGATGGCGCGGTCAAGCGGTCGCCGGTTCAGGGACCGCACCGGCTTGAGTACCACCGACAGCGGAGCCACCGGGAGGTTGTCGAACCCCTGTATCCGGGCCACTTCCTCCACGATGTCGTGGGGCAACGAAACATCGCCGGTCGAGCGCCAGGTCGGCGCGGTGACCTCAAACCGATCCCCGTCGACGGTCACGGCGAACCCGAGCGACCGCAGGATACTTCTCGCCTCCCCCACACTCACATCTCGGCCGATGCGCGTGGTGAGGAACCCAAGATCGACTTCAACCTGTGCGGGCGTGGTCGGGTCGAGCTCCACGTCCTGCATGCCGCTGACCTTCGCGCCGAAGGCGACCTCACCAAGAAGGTGGAGAAAGAGATCGACGGCGGTGTCGACGCGCGGGGTGTCGAGCCCCTTCTCGAACCGCGCCGAGGCTTCAGTGCGCAGCATGAGGCGCTGGGAAGATCGGCGAACGACCGTGGGCCGGAAGGTGGCCACTTCGAGGGCGAACCGGCGGCTGGTCGCCGAGACCGCCGAGACCGCCCCGCCCATGATCCCCGCCAGCGCCACTGGTCCGGCGGCGTCGCACACCACCGGGGTCGAGGACTCCAGTTCTGGGCTCTCCCCGGTGATGACCTCTAGTGGTGTGTCTGCGAAATAACAAGGTATACTTGTGGTATGGCAGTGATGACCGCGCCGGCGCTGCCGGTGACCGACGATCAACGGGCTGACCTGAAGCGGATCGCGGGGTCGCCGCGGTTGGCGCACCGCAAGGTC
>WHTH01000083.1 GCA_009377865.1 Pseudonocardiaceae bacterium
AGGCCATCGAGCTCTGGGCCCAGCACTGGAACGACAACCCCAAGCCCTTCATCTGGCACAAAGCCGCCGACGAGATCATCGACAAGGTGCGCAGAGGACGACAACGACTCCACCAGATCAAAACCGCGACGGACCACTAGTGTGCGGTCATGTCCGAAGGTCCTGTTCCTTCCGTGCGGCCCCAGCCGATGCTCTCCGTTGCTGACGTCGAGAAGGCCAGCCAGTGGTATCAGCAGGTACTCGGCGCCACCAGCGGCCACGGCGGCGCCGAGTACGAACAAGTGCTGGTCGACGGGGTGATGGTCCTGCAACTGCACCGGTTCGACGTCGGCCAGCACCACGGCACCATAGGAGATCCCCAGCAGCCGACCGGCAACGGTGTCGCGGTCTGGTTCGAGGCCGACGATTTCGACGCTGCCGTCCGCCGGATCCGCGAGGTCGAGGCCCGGCTCGTCACCGACGTACACGTCAACCCGAACGCCGGTCAACGTCGTCTTCGCCGAGGCACGCGGTACGTGAGCGAGGGCGGCGAGATGGACACCAAGAGAGGTCGCCGTGTCAGAGCAGTCCGGCGCTGACGGCAGGCCGGCTCGGCCTGCCGCTGGCCGGCGGCGTTGGACCTCCTTCATCGCTGAGGACAGCATCGACGGGAGGGTGGTGCGGGGTCTGCACGAGCAGGCCAACCCCCGGCATCGGCTGCGCGTCGAACATGATGCCCACACGCTGCTGATCCACCTCAGCGACGAAGACGGTGGCGGGTGGACCACCATCGCTGTCGATCGGGGGACGCGGTACTGGGCGGTGGTACAGGACTCCCGCCAGGCTGATACCGCTCAGGGAGCCTACGACGCGCTCTACGGGCAGTGACCGACCGATGAGCTCGCCTACCCCATGGACTTCGCACCATCCAGGGACTCACGGATGATGTCGGCGTGACCGGCGTGCTGCGCCGTCTCCGCGATCACGTGCAGCAGCACCCGGCGCGCCGACCAGCGTGCGCCCGGCTCGAACCAGGGAGCTTCGGGAAGCGGATGGGAGACGTCCAGATCGGGCAGCGTCGCCACGAGCGCATCGGTCCGGAGCGCCACCTGGTCGTACTCGTCGAGCAGCCCGGTCAACGTCTCCCCCTCCAGCATGCGGAACACCTCCGACCAGTCAGCCATGCTCGACTCATCCCAGTTGCCCATCGCCGAAGGGCCTTCGAGGATGAAGTTGATCCACTGCCGCTCGGTGAACGCGACGTGCTTGATCAGGCCGCCCAGGCACAGCTCGCTCACGGTGGTGCGTTGCGCGGCCTGCTCGTCGCTGAGATCGCGAACGGTGTAGCGCAGGAAGTACCGGTGTTTGGCCAGCGTCTCCAGCAGGTCGGCGCGTTCGCCGGTCACGGTCTCTTCAGTCGTGGTCATGGTGCCCGCCTTCCTTCAGCGTCGGTAGACCGAACGGTACGGTCCAGGGCTGACAGTTCCGGGGCTGTACGGCAAGTTGCACAAGGGCGCGATGATCCGCTTCGCTCGAGGTGATGACCTACCCTCTTGCGCGACCTGGAGCGATCGGCTGGTGCTCAGTTCCGTGAACTCGGCATGCACGCGGTCAGCGACAGTCGGCGCGGTAGCGCTCGGAAACGGTATCGTAGCCGCGTCGGACGATCTCCTTGCGGTCACTCGGCATGGTCTAGGGCTCCGTTCGACCGGTGACGATCTCGGTCGTCATAGTGCCCGCCGGGAGTGGCATCGGCGGCTGGATGTAGTGACCGCTGCCGGGTCGTTCGGGCGGAGCGTGTCCACAGATTGTCCACGCGAAGGCGGGGCATGGACTCATGGGATGGCTACACACAGAATCCCGCTGGCCTGGTGTTGTGGTCCAGGTCAGCGGGCTTCGGGTTGGTCGGGACGGCGGGATTCGAACCCACGACCCCTTGACCCCCAGTCAAGTGCGCTACCAAGCTGCGCCACGTCCCGGACGCGCCCTCGCGGACGCGCGCCCAGCCTAGCGCAGCGAGCACGGCAGCTGCGAGCGGCTACCCATCGATCAAGTGCGCCAGCTGCTCGGCCAGTGCCATGCCCTCGACCCGCCGGTCGCCGACGAGGAAGGTCGGCACCGCCGTGATGTTCAGCTCGTCGGCACGTTTCAGCGCCCGCTGGTGCCGCTCGGCGTAATGGCCAGACTCGAGCGCGCTGCGCAAGGCGTCGCCGTCGAGCCCGAGGCCGGCCGCGACATCGGCCAGGACGTCGAGCTTCCCGATGTCACGCTGCGCAACGAAGAACGCGCGGAACATCCGCTCGGTCCACCGCTGTCCCAGGCCATGCTCGGACGCAAACTGGTAGCCCTCGAACGCCAGTCGCGAGTAGGGCTGCGGCGAGATGTCCGGCAACACGATGGGAACCCCCATGCGCTCGGCTGCCGGATAGACCACTTCGCGCCACGTCGACTGCAGGTAGGCGCCCTCCGGCTGCAAGGTCGGGGTCGGCTCGGGTCGCAGCTCGAACGGCTGCCACACCACGTCGACGTCCCTGCCTTCCGCAGCGTCGGCCAGCGGCTGCTCGGCGAGGTAGCAGAACGGGCACACGTAGTCGGTGAACACTTCGATCGTCGCGCTCACGGCGTCTCTCCCCAGTCGGATCGTCACCCGGCCAGCATGCCTGCTCGGTGCCCGCCGAGTCTCGCAGTCGTGACAGACCTCTCGACCCCGCCCCGTCCGTGAACTCGACGCTGCGGGGGTCCTCGCCGCCCGCAACCCCCACGGTGTCGAGTTCACGGACACCGCGGGCGGACATCGCGGCACCGCGGGGCACCGGCGGGCACCCGCGGGCAGGGTAGGAGTCAGCGGGGCTTGCGCTCGCGCACCCGCACCGAGATCCGCACCGGGCTGCCCGCAAAGCCGAACGACTCGCGAAGCCGGCGCTCCAGGAACCGCCGGTAGCCTGCCTCCAGGAAACCTGTGGTGAACAACACGATCGTCGGCGGCCGCACCCCGGCCTGGGTCGCGAAGAGCACCTTGGGCTGCTTGCCGCCGCGCACCGGCGGGGGTTTCGCGGCGATGATCTCCGACAGCCACGCGTTGAGCTGCCCGGTCGGGATTCGGCGGTCCCACGAGTCCAGCGCGGTCCGCAACCGAGGCGCGAGCTTGGCCACCGCGCGTCCCGTCAGCGCCGAGATGTTGACCCGCTCGGCCCAGGGCACCCGCTTCAGGTCGCGCTCGAGCTCACGGCTCAGCGAGTGCCGCCGGTCCTCGTCGACCAGGTCCCACTTGTTCAGCGCGATCACCAACGCACGCCCGGACTCGATCACCGAGGTGATGACGCGCTGGTCCTGCTCGCTGATCGGCTCGCCGGCGTCGATGAGCACCACGGCGACCTCGGCGGCCTCCACCGCCGACCGGGTGCGCAGCGAGGCGTAGTACTCGGCCCCGCTGGCGGTGTTGACCCGCTTGCGCAGCCCGGCGGTATCCACGAACCGCCACACCTGCCCGTCGAGCTCGACCAGCGAGTCGACCGGGTCGACGGTGGTGCCGGCGACCTCGTGCACCACCGCCCGCTGCTCCCCCACCAGCTTGTTGAGCAGGCTGGACTTGCCGACGTTCGGCTTGCCCACCAGCGCGACACGTCGCGGTCCCCCCGTCCCGCCGGGCAGGTCGCGCGGAGATTCCGGAAGCACGTCGAGCAAGGCGTCGAGCAGGTCACCGGTACCGCGACCGTGCAGGCCGCTGACCGGGTGCGGCTGCCCCAATCCGAGTGACCACAGCGAGGCCGTCTCGGCCTCGGCGCGCTGGTCGTCCACCTTCGTGGCAGCCAGCAACACCGGTGTCGACGAGCGGCGCAGCACGCGCGCGACCGCCTGTTCGGCGCCGGTGGCGCCCACGATGCCGTCCACGACGAGCAGCACGGCGTCGGCCGTGCGTATCGCCAGCTCGGCCTGCTCGGTGATGGCGGCCTGCAACCCCCGCGCGCCGGGATTCCACCCTCCGGTGTCCACCATGGTGAACCGCCGGCCGTTCCACAGCGCGTCGTAGGCCACCCGGTCGCGGGTCACTCCGGGGATGTCCTGCACGACCGCTTCGCGCCGGCCCAGGATGCGGTTGACCAGTGTCGACTTGCCGACGTTGGGGCGGCCCACCACGGCGAGCACGGGTTGCTCTGGCGCGGCAGCCGCCTCGCCGTCGCCGGTCTCGTCGATGTCGGCTAGCGCCCATTCCGACTCGTCGGACCAGGAGCCGTCCTCGACACCGCTCATCACACCATCCCTCGCCTCGTGTCCAGCTCGTCGACCATCGCCGACAGCGTCGACCGCATCCGGTCGGTCGTACCGGTCAGGGGCGCGCGGCCCTTCCCGGTCGGTGCTTGCAGCGGCTCCCCGACCAGCACGTCGACGTGCGGGCGAAACCGACGGCGGCCGCCGTCGGGACGGCGGGTACCGCGGCAGGCCACCGGCAGCAGCACTGCGCCCGACGACCTTGCCAGCCACGCCGCGCCCTGGTGGGCGCTGGCCACGTCGCCCTCACCCCGGGTGCCTTCGGGGAAGATCCCGACGACGCCGCCGCCCCGCAGCACCGCCACCGCGGCCAGCAGCGGCGCACGGTCCGGTACGCCCCGTCGCACTGACAGCTGGCCGATCCGCGCCAGGAACCACCCCAGCAGCCCGTGGAACAGCTCGTGCTTGACCAGGAAAACCGATCGCCGGTGCAGCAGCCCGAACAGCAACGGCCCGTCGATCATCGAGCTGTGGTTGGCCACCAGCACCACCGGCCCACTCGCCGGGATCCGCTCGCGCCCGTGCACGTGCAGCCGGAAGGCCGCAACGCCGAGACCTACCCCGACCATCCTGCCTGCATCGTGCAGCCGCGGCCACGCGGCCTCGGGCAGCTCGTCGGTCACGGCCGTCCCCGCGGCGCCGAGGGGACGACGACGAGCAGCCCGCGCTGCGCCACCAGCTCGTGCAGCGCGGCGAGCACTTCGGTGGCGTCCAGCTCGGTGGTGTCGAGTTCGACGGCGTCATCGGCGGGGCGCAGCGGCGACGCCGCTCGGGTGGAGTCGAGCCGGTCGCGCCACTCGACCGACCGGCGCACCACGTCCAGGTCGGAGACACCGTCCTGGCTCGCACGGCGCTGCGCGCGCTGCGCCGGTGTCGCGGTGAGGAACACCTTCAGCGGCGCGTCGGGCGCGACCACCGTGCCGATGTCGCGTCCTTCCACCACGATTCCCGCCGCCGTACCGATGATCTCGCGCTGCTGCGCGACGAGCAGTGTGCGGACCTCGGGCACGGCCGATACCGGGCTGACGACCGACGTCACCGGCGCACTACGGATCTCCGCCGAGACGTCCAGGCCGTCCAGCGTGACGGCCGCCGCGCCGGGATCGGTGCCGACGTCGATACTCAGCCGCTCTACCGTGGCGCTGACCGCCGCTGGATCCGCCGGGTCCACGCCGTCACGGAGCACGCCGAGCGCGGCCGCCCGGTACATGGCACCGGTGTCCAGGTAGTGCGCACCGAGGTCCGCGGCCAACCGCTGGGCCACGGTGGACTTGCCGGTGCCCGACGGCCCGTCCAGCGCCACCACCCCGCGCAACGCACCGACCTGCAACATCCCGTGACCTCCTGATCGCCCAACCCGTCCATTCTGCCTGTCACCGGTACGGGCCTCACCTCGCGGTCCACACCGCTCTGGCATCGCGATACCGTCGCGGCTGTGGATGTTCAGGTGACACCGCTGCCAGGAATCGGCACCCGGCAGGACTTCTCCAGCCGCTCCGGGCAGCGGATCGGCGTGATCAACCACCGGGACGGGCATGTGGAGCTGATCGTCTGCGCGCCGGACGACCAGGACACGACGGTCGCCTCGGTACCGCTGACCGCCGAAGAGGGCAACACGCTGGCGAGCTTGCTCGGCGCGCCGCATCTCGTCAGCCAGCTCGCCGAGCAGCAGCGGGAGGTGGAGGGCATCACCACCACCCAGCTGCCCATCCAGCCCGGGTCACGTTACGACGGGAAAACCCTCGGGGACATCGCGATGCGCACCCGCACCGGCGTCTCCATCGTCGCCGTCGTCCGTCGGGGCGCGGTGACACCGTCACCCCGCCCCGACTTCGAGTTCGTCGGCGGCGACCTCGTCGTCACGGTCGGGACGACCAGCGGGCTGGCACAGGCCGCCCGGATCCTCGAGCAAGGCTGACCCGGCACCGAGGGCAGGGATGCACGCGTCGGGTCTCGCGCTGGCCCAGCTCGGCGCGATCTTCTTCGCGCTCGGGCTGCTGGGGAGGCTGGCACAACGCCTCGGGATCTCGCCGATTCCGCTCTACCTGCTGGCCGGGTTGGCCTTCGGCCAGGGCGGCCTGTATCCGCTGGAGGGTATCGAGCAGTTCACGACGATCTCCTCGGAGATCGGCGTGGTGCTGCTCCTGCTATTGCTCGGTCTGGAGTACACCGCCGCCGAGCTGCTCACCGGGTTGCGGCGATCCTGGCCGGCCGGGGTGGTCGACGCTGTGCTCAACGCCGCACCGGGGGTGGCGGTGGCGCTGCTGCTGGGGTGGGGGCCTGCCGGGGCGCTGGCGATGGGCGGCGTCACGTGGATCTCGTCGTCCGGCATCGTCGCGAAAGTGCTCTCCGACCTGGGACGGCTGGGCAACCGGGAGACCCCGGTGGTGCTGTCCGTGCTGGTGATGGAAGACCTCGCGATGGCGGTGTACCTGCCGATTCTCGCCACGGTGCTGCTGGGGGCGGGGCTGCTCGGTGGGCTGTCCGCGGTCGGTGTGGCGCTGGCCGCGGTCACCGTCGTGCTGGTGGTGGCACTGCGCTACGGCTGGGTGGTATCGGCGATCGTGCACTCTACCGTTCCCGAGGTGTTCCTGCTGCGGCTACTCGGCGCTGCGTTGCTGGTCGCGGGTCTCGCGGGCGAACTCGGTGTCTCCGCCGCGGTCGGCGCGTTCCTGCTCGGCATCGCGATCTCGGGATCCACCGCGCAGAACGCGTCCCGGTTGCTCGAGCCGCTGCGCGACCTGTTCGCCGCGCTGTTCTTCGTCGTCTTCGGGCTCAACACCGACCCGCGTGACATCCCGCCGGTGCTGGGCGTCGCCGTCGCGCTCGCCGCGGTGACCGCCACCACCAAGATCGCGACGGGCTGGTGGGCCGCGCGGTCGGCGGGTATCGCCGAGCTGGGCCGGTTCCGCGCTGGTGCCGCACTGGTCGCGCGCGGCGAGTTCTCCATCGTCATCGCCGGGCTGGCGGTGACCTCCGGCGCGGTGGACCCGGGGCTGGCCCCGCTGGCCGCGACCTACGTGCTGATCATGGCCATCGTCGGACCGATCGGGGCCCGCGTCGTGGAGCCCCTCGTACGGCGACTGAGGGGCGGCGGCGGGACGCGCCCCGCCGCCCCGCCTGCCGGCGCGCCGTCGAGAACGCCCTGAGCGAATTCGCGCGCATTCTGTCGGTCCCGCTCGGTAACGTCGCGACCCGGCTGCCCATCACCTGATCGAGGAGTACCGCATGCCCGCAACCGCGGTCGAGGCCGAGGGGCTGGTGAAGACCTTCGGGTCCACCCGCGCGCTCGACGGCGTCGACCTGCTGATCCCGGACGGCACCGTGCTGGGCCTGCTCGGTCCCAACGGCGCCGGCAAGACGACGTGCGTGCGGATCCTGAGCACGCTGCTGCGACCCGACTCGGGGCGCGCGACGGTCGCCGGCGTCGATGTGCTGGCCGATCCTGACGGTGTGCGCAGGCGGATCGGGCTGTCGGGGCAGTTCGCCGCTGTCGACGAGAACCTCACCGGATTCGAGAACCTCTACATGGTGGCCCGGCTCTACGGGATGTCGCGCGCGAGCTCACGCAGCCGGGCACGGCAGCTGCTCTCCCGATTCCGGCTCGAGGAGGCGGCCGAGCGGCCTGCCAAGGGCTACTCGGGAGGCATGCGACGCCGCCTCGACCTGGCCGGGGCGCTGGTGGCCGAGCCGCCGGTCGTCGTCCTCGACGAGCCGACCACCGGGCTGGACCCGCGCGGCCGGCTGGACACCTGGGAGGTCATCGGCGAGCTGGTCACCGATGGTGCATCGGTACTGCTCACCACGCAGTACCTCGAGGAGGCCGATCGGCTGGCCGACACCATCGCGGTGCTCGACCGGGGCGGCGTCATCGCGCGCGGCAGCTCCGACGAGCTCAAGGCCAAGGTGGGCGGCGAGCGGCTGGAACTCGTGATCGAGGACCCGATCCACCTTCCCGACGCGATGCGGGTGCTCGCCGGTATCGGCAGCGGGGAGCCCTCGTTGGACGAGCAGGCACAGCGGGTCGGCGTGCTCGTCGACGGTGGGGCGAAATCGCTGGTCGAAGCGCTGCGCCGGCTGGATCTGGAGAGCGTCATGGTGGTCGACGTCAGGCTGCACCGCCCCACGCTCGACGACGTCTTCCTCGCCCTGACCGGGCATGCCGCCGAGATCCCGGCGGTGCAGAGCAGCGAAGGGGCTGGCGAATGACCTCCGGCGTCGCCGCTCCGCGACGCGGCCTGGTGGCTGGGACGGCACAGGTGCTTCGGGACAGCGGCATCATCACCTGGCGCAACGCGGTCAACATCCGCCGCTTACCGGATGCGTTGCTGAGCGCCACGATCCAGCCGATCATGTTCGTGCTGCTGTTCGCCTATGTCTTCGGTGGGTCCCTCGGTGGCGGCGACTACCGCGAGTGGCTCATCGGTGGCATCTTCGCGCAGACAGTGGCGTTCAACGTCTTCTTCACCACGATGGGGCTGGCCAACGACCTGCAGAAGGGAATCATCGACCGGTTCCGAGCCCTGCCGATGTCGCGGCTGGCCGTGATCCTCGGCCGCACCACCTCCGACCTCGGTGTCAGTGCGGTCACCCTGGTCGTCATGAGTGTCACCGGACTGATCGTGGGCTGGCGGATCCGCGGCAGCGTGTTCGACGCGGCGCTCGCGTTCGCGCTGCTGCTGCTGTTCTCGTTCGCGATGTCGTGGATCGGGGCGCTGGTCGGGCTGTTGGCGCGCAACGTGGAGGTCGCGCAGAGTGCGGGCCTGATCTGGCTGTTCCCGTTCACCTTCATCTCCTCGGCCTTCGTCCCGATCGGCAACATGCCCGGCCCGCTGCGAGTGGTCGCGGAGTGGAATCCGGTCAGCGCGGTCGCCCAGGCCAGCCGGGACCTGTTCGGCAACGCCGCCCCACCGGCGTTCCCGCCCCCGGGGGCCTGGCCGGGCGACCATCCGGTGATCTACGGCGCGCTGTGCTGCGTTGCGATCATCGCGGTGTTCATGCCGCTGACAGTGGCCCGCTACCGCCGCGTCGCCAGCCGCTGAGCCGGGCCAGTCCACAGCGAACAAGGGGATTTGATGTGACGGAATCATCGTCCGAGCCCTGGGGTCAATGGTCCCACCAGACCAGCCCGGCTGACTACGACCAACGCTGGCGGCACATCGAGTCAGCTGGCGGGAATCCGCATGGCGAAGCGGATTTCGTGTGCCTCCACGGTCCTCGCTCCGTGCTGGACGCCGGGTGTGGAACCGGCCGGGTCGCCATCGAGCTCGCTCGCCGTGGACTCGACGTGGTCGGCACCGACCTCGACGGGGGCATGCTCGCCATGGCGCGCACCAAGGCGCCTGAGCTGATCTGGGTTCATGCCGACCTCAGCGAGCTCGATCTGACGACTCGATTCGATGCCGTCGTCCTCGCGGGCAACGTCATTCCCTACGTGGCAGCCGAGCGCAGACGAGCGGCGGTCCTCGCGTGTGCCCGGCACCTCGCGCCGGATGGCCGGCTGATTGCCGGATTCCAGCTCCAATCCGGCTGGCCCAGCGTGGCGGACTACGACATGTGGTGCGACAGCGCCGGCCTGGCGTGGGAGGCGCGCTACTCCACGTGGGATCGCGGCCCGCACAGCGAGGCAGCCTCCTACGCCGTGTCAGTGCACCGCCGTCGGTGAGGCCATGATGCCGCAGCATGCATCGCGCACTCCGATCTACTCGACCCGGAGACTCGCAGTGTCGACTGGCACGACCACGACGAGGCCGAGGTTCGCGCCAGCACCCGCAAGCTCGTCGAGCTCGCTGCGGCCGAAGGGGTCGCCCTCATCGTCCACAGCCACGACCGTGAGCAGTGGCCTACCCTGCGCCACGCCCCATCTCACTACGACTGATCGTTCGACGCCCCCGCCGACGGCAGCTCCCGGAGTCGGGTCAGCCACGCCAGCCAGGCCGGCTCAGTCAAACTCGCCGCCGCGGATGCCGGCGAGGAAGGTCGACCACTCCCTCGGGCCGACGGCGAGCACGGGGCCGGTGCGGTCCTTGGAGTCGCGCACGCCGACCAGCGCGTCGGCCGTCGCGACGGCGTGCCGTTGCACAGTCACGCCGTGGCGCTCGTGGTGGGTTCGACACAGACGAATCCGGACGGCCAGGACCCTATCGCCGTGGATACCGAACCGACGTACGACGTCCAGTAGGCGCTGGCTATGTGCGAGCAACCCGCCCAGGTCTTGGTGCTCACGGCTGACCTCGACCCGACCGCCGATCTGGTACTGCAACGACTCCTGGATCGCGGGATCAGTTTCGTACGCCTGGACCTTGCCGATTTCCCCACCATGCTCACCCTCGGCGCGACGCTCACAGACGGTCAGTGGGCAGGACGACTCAGTGGTCGCCGGCACGTCGACTTGTCAGCGGTGCGGGCGGTGTACTACCGGCGTCCCGGAAGGCCGAAACCGGACGCCCAGCTCGGCGAAGAGCACCGAGCCTGATGTCGGCATCGGCCTGACGGCACACTTGTTCCAGCAGCTCATCGCGCCCAAGCGCCACGATGTGCGGATGACGGTCGTCGGTGACCAGCTGTTCGCAGTGTCGATCCACACCGATGGCGAGGCCGCCACGCTCGACTGGCGAGCCGACTACAGCGCATTGACCTACCACGTCTGCGCAGTCCCGGACGCGATCCGGTCCGGTGTAAGGGTCCTGATGCAACACCTCGGGCTGATCTTCGCCGCGCTGGATTTCGTGGTCGATCTGGATGGGACCTGGTGGGCGGTTGACGTCAACCCGTCAGGGCAATGGGCCTGGTTGGAGCTGCAATCCGGAGTCCCGATCTCCGCGGCGCTCGCCGATCTTCTCCAAGGAGCCACATGACCAACCCGCACCCCATCGGAGACCCGACCACCGATCGCGCCGCCGAGCTGCGGGCAGCGATGGTCGATGCCCTCGCCGACCAGCTGACCGATCCGGCCTGGCGAGAAGCGTTCGCGGCGGTTCCCCGACACCTGCTGGTGCGCGCCTTCTATCGAATGCGGGACTACCGCAGGGTCGACAGTGACGAGTCCCAGGATCTCGATGCGTGGTTGGAGGCGGTGTACTCCGACCAGACGTTGATCACCCAGATACAGCCTCATGCCGTGACGTCTTCGGGAACCATGCCCGGCCTGATCGCCGCCATGCTCCATGCGCTCGGCGTCGACCATGGCGACACAGTGCTACAGCTCGGCACCGGGACCGGCTACACTGCCGCGTTGCTCTGCCACCGCCTCGGCTCGGGCAACGTGGTCACCGTCGATGTCGATCCCGAGCTCACCGATTCGGCAGAGCGCCGGTTGCGCACGGTCGGATACGGGCCGAACGTGGTCACCGCCGACGGCGCCGCAGGCTACGCTCCGCGGGCGCCGTATGACCGGTTGCTCGCGACGTTCGGCAACCGCCACGTGCCCGCTGCATGACTCGCTCAGCTTCGACCCGGCGGCAGCCTTGTCGCCCCGGTCCGAGCCGGCCTGGTCGCACTCACGGCCGGTGAAGGCATCGCCGGTGAAGGCCGGTACCTGGCCACACCCGGCTACTTCATGCCTCACCGCGCCACCCCGAACGCCGCGACGACGCTGCCCTCTGCAGCGGAGGGCCCGGTCTGGCCCCCGCGGCAACCAGCGCAGCCCAGCTCGATCGTCTACGACAACTCGTTCCGGTTCGTTATCAGC
The DNA here is from genome assembly GCA_009377865.1 of Pseudonocardiaceae bacterium. Classification (GTDB taxonomy): domain Bacteria; phylum Actinomycetota; class Actinomycetes; order Mycobacteriales; family Pseudonocardiaceae; genus WHSY01. Next base: position 11,939 of record WHTH01000083.1, read on the forward strand.
TTGGTCCTGCCCGATCTGACGTACGGCAACGTCGGCAGCGACCTCTACCACATCGAGCTCACCGATGCCGATGGCTCCACCGTGCGGCTCACCCCGGACGGCGAGCTGGGCCAACGCGGACCGCGGCCCCTGTGGGATCTCATCGAGCAGGCCCACGACACCTGGACCACCCTGGGCAAGCCCAGCAGGGAACGGTTCGGGTTGAGCGTGAGCGCCGGCGAGCAGTGGGTGTGGCTCGATGATCCCGCCGGACACAGTTGGGCGCTGTCACCGGTCGATCGTCGCAACCCGGCGACGGGGTAGAGCGCCCCCGGCAACCCGCGCAGCGCCACTACAGCACGGGCAGGTAGGTGCGCAGCTCGTAGGGGGTGACGTTGCGCCGGTAGTTGTCCCACTCGGCGCGCTTGTTGCGCAGGAAGAAGTCGAACACGTGCTCGCCGAGCGCCTCGGCGACGAGCTCGGAGTTCTCCATCTCGGTCAGCGCATCGGCGAGATTCTGCGGCAGCGCC
>WHTH01000040.1 GCA_009377865.1 Pseudonocardiaceae bacterium
GCAACCTGCTGCGCGCGGGCGTGGACAAGCTGGCCGACGCGGTGCGGTCCACCCTCGGGCCCAAGGGCCGCAACGTGATCCTCGAGAAGATCAGCGGCACTCCCGTGATCACCAATGACGGCGTCACGATCGCGCGGGAGATCCACCTGTCCAACCAGTTCGAGAACATGGGCGCGCAGGTCGTCAAGGAAGCTGCCATCAAGAACGAGGACATCGTCGGCGACGGCACCACCACCGCCACCGTGCTCGCGCAGGCCATGGTGCGCGAGGGGATGGCGGCGATCGGTGCCGGCGCCAACCCGGTACTGGTCAAGCGCGGCATCGACGTCGCCATCGACGCGCTGGTGGACCGGCTGCAGAAGGCGGCCCACCCGGTCAGCACCGAGCACGACTACGCGCGCGTCGCGTCCATCTCCGCCAACGACGACGAGCGCATCGGCCGGGTGCTCGCCCGCGCGCTGCACACCGTCGGCGACGAGGGCCTGGTCACCGTCGAGGAGTCGCCGCGGTTGGGGCTGTCGGTCGACTTCGTCGAGGGCTTCGAGTTCGACAACGGCTACATCTCGCCGTACCTGGTCACCGACCCGGGCCGCCTCGAGGCCGTCGTCGACGACCCCTACATCCTGCTGAGCAGCGAGAAGATCTCCAAGGTCCAGGAGCTCATGCCGCTGCTGGACCAGATCATGCGCAGCCCGCGACCACTGGTGATCATCGCGCAGGATGTGGACGGCACGGCACTGTCGATGCTCGTGCACAACAACGTGAACAAGACGTTCCAGTCGGTCGCGGTGCGCGCGCCAGGCTTCGGGGAACGCCGGATCCACCAGCTCGAGGACATGGCCGCGCTCACCGGCGGGAAGGTGCTGAGCAAGCAGTCCAGCTTCTCGCTGTCCACGATCACGCTCGAGCACCTCGGTCGCGCCAAGCAGGTCCGCGTCACCGCCGAGTCGACGTCGATCATCGAAGGTGCCGGCGCTGCGGAGGGTGTCGAGTTCCGGGCGACCCAGCTGCGCTCGGAACTCGAGCGGGCCACCAACGACACCGACCGCGACGTGCTGACCGAACGCATCGGGCAGCTGTCCGGCAAGGTCGCCCTGGTGCACGTCGGGGCACCGACCCCGGCGGAGCTCAAGGAGACCCAGCACCGGGTGGAGGACGCGCTGTCGGCGACGAGGGCGGCGAGAGCCGAGGGGATCGTGGCGGGCGGCGGCGCCGCGCTGGTCCATGCCGAGCGCGCCCTCGACGGGCTCGACGTCAAGGGAGACTACGCCATCGGCGTGGAGATCGTGCGCCGCGCGCTGACCGAACCGGCGTTCTGGATCGCCAGCAACGCCGGCTACCAGGGTGCCGAGGTCGTCGAGCATGTCCGGACGCTGGACGACGACGAGGGCTTCGACGCCCTCGATGGTCGGTACGGGAACATGGTCGAGATGGGGATCATCGACCCGCTGCGGGTGGCCCGCTCGGCACTGCAGAACGGCGCGTCGGTGGCAGGGTTGATCCTGACCACGAACTCGCTGGTCGCCGAGGAGCAGACGCCCTGGAACAAGGCGTTGATGACGGAGTTCGGGTCGCTCGACGAGGGCATGCCGCAACCATCGCCCGACGCCAGCACCCCGCAGTCGCTCGGCATGGGCCCCTCGGTCGGCTGAGCGGACCCACTGGACCGTTCGGTGAGGTGCTGCGCGAGCGTTGTCTTTCCCACGCCGCTGGGACCATCGATCGTGACGAACAATCCGCGCCGATGGTCCTGCCCGGTCGCCATGTCAGTCGAAGAGCCGAAGCTCGGGCTCGGCGGGCGTGAGATCGAGTCCTCCGGCCTCGCGCAACGCGGCGAGCGAGAGGGGCTCCGGCCCGGCGGTGCAGGCCAGGTCGACAAACAGCCGGGCAGTGACCAGCGCGTCATAGGTGGCGCGGTGCGGTTGCAGGTCGGGTGGCATCCCGTCGGCGAGGTTGCGGTGTTCGACCAGCGCGCCGAGCCGGTGCGAGGGCAGGGGCCAAGTCTTGCGCGCGAGGCGCAGCGTGTCGAAGGCTTCGCGCGGCGTGGCAGGAGGCGTCGAGAAGCATACGCGTCACCTCGACCGCACACCCTTCAGCGGTGACGGCGAGCCTGGTGCTCTCCACGACGGGGGTGCCCGGCGGAATCCCCAGCTCGGCGGCCTCTTCGGGCGTGGGCATCCGCGCCGTGAGCGTCTCGGAGAACCCGGCGGGGGCATGACCCAGCTCGGCCAGCCGCGCGAACACGCCGCCCGCCCCGGTGTCCGGCTCGGTGATACGGGTGCCCTCGACGAGATCGAGCGGCAGGTACGACGTGGCCAGCTGCACGGGACGGTCATCGACCACGTAGCGACGGGACCGTCGCAGTAGCGGCGAGCCCTCGGGCACGCGGAGCTGTTCGGCCAGTTCCCCATCGGCCTCCACCCGGTCGATCACCATGCGGTCGACAGTGACCGCACGGTCCTCGAATCCGGCGCCCCAGATGTTTCCACCCTCGCCCCACAACGAGCGGGCCAGCCGCTTCGACCCGTGCCGCCGAATCGGCTTGAACAGCCGGACGAATACGCCGCTGCCCTTCCGGGACACGGCCAAGCCTTCGTAACGAAGGGTCGCGAGCGCCTGTCGCGCTGTCATCCGCGCCACGCCGTAGCGCTCCATCAGCGCGTTCTCACCCGGTAGCCGGTCACCGTCAGCCAGATCGCTCCGCCGGATCGCCGAGCGCAGATCAGCGGCGATCCGCGCGTACAGGGGTGTTCCGCTACCTGCCTCGGGAGCACCCACCGTCATCCTCCTACCTAGAGAAGCTAGCCCACGTTACCGCCGCAGTGAACGTGGCAGCCGCAGGGATCAGTAGTGTCGCCCTGCTCATGAGCCAGTCCAGCCCGTTCGAGTACACCTCCGAGGTGCTGGCCATTCGCCGCCGGGACAACGGCCACTGGCAACCCCCGGCGGCGTGCTCGAAACGCATGAGACGTTCGAGCAGGGTGTGCGCCGCGAGGTCGCAGAAGAAACCGGAGCACAGGTCGAAGTCGAACGCCTTTCGGGTCTCTACAAAAACGTCAAGGCCGGGATCGTCGCCGTCGTGTTCCGGTGCCACCCGCTCGCCGAACCGCCGCCAGCCAGCGCGATCTCCGACGTAGTCGTGGGCTCGCCGCGGCAGGCCAAGGTTGTAGGTAGATGGCCCTCGACGGCCTCGGAGTGCTCCACGTCACAGCACGGCCGCAACCGATCCGCCGGACGATGAGCAGCCACACACTGAATATCAGATGGCTCCAACACAGGTCCAGGAAACTCCACCGGATTGCAGCATGTCCCCCGTGACTACTGTGACGGCCGACAACCGCCCGACGATCTCGGGAGCGAGAGCCGGTGAAGCACCGTTCGATCCAGCGGCCATGGCGGTTCACCGCGCTGGTGAGCGGCGTGGTGGTCGCCTGCCTGGCCGGAGTCGTCGTCGCCGTAGTCCGCGCGATGCCCGACGGTGGCGGCGAGCCGCAGCCCGGCGCGGCAGCAACGGGCCCGGCAGCGGACGGGGCAGCGCCGAGCAGCGCGGCGCGACCGGTTCCACCCTCCCCGCAACCACCCCGGTGCACGGCCGCGGCGGCCATCTCGGAGCTGCCGATCAGGCAGCGGCTGGCGCAGCTGCTCATGGTCGGGGTGGACGCGAGCGGGCCCGCCGAGGCCCGCAAGGCGGTCAGCAGCGAGCAAGTCGGCGGCATCTTCCTCACCGGTGATGCAACCGCACTGCTCACGGGCGGTGCCCTCGAGCGGCTACAGCAGGCCGCCACCATCCCGGTGGCGGTTGCCGTCGACGAGGAGGGCGGCAGGGTACAGCGTCTCGAGAACCTCGACGGCAAACTGCCCAGTGCCCGCGAGATGGCACAGACCATGACCCCGCGGCAGGTCTACGAGCTCGCCCTGCAGCGCGGCGAGGCGATGCGCGACCGCGGCGTCACGGTCGATCTCGCTCCCAGCGTCGACGTCTCCGACCAGCCCGACAACGCCGTGATCGGCGACCGGTCGTTCTCCGACGACCCGGTGGTCGTCACCCGCTACGTAGACGCCTTCGCCCAGGGGCTGCGCGATTCCGGCGTGCTCCCGGTGTTCAAGCACTTCCCCGGGCACGGCCAGGGAGACGGCGATTCCCACTCCGGCGCGGTCACCACACCCCCACTGGACGAGCTGCGGCGCCTCGACCTGCTGCCCTACCAGCGGGTGCTGAACCCGCAGTCGGCGGTCATGCTGGGGCACCTCGACGTCCCCGGGCTGACCGAGCCCGGCACCCCGGCCAGCATCAGCCCCGCGACGCTGGCACTGCTGCGCGACGAACTGGGCTTCGACGGGCTGGTGCTGACCGATGACCTGGCGGCGATGCGGGCGATCACCGACCGGGTCGACCTGCCCGAGGCGGTGCGGCAGTCGCTGGCGGCGGGGGTCGACATGGCGCTGTGGATCACCAGCGAGGAGCTCGACGAGGTACTCGACCACCTCGAACAGTCGATCGCCGACGGTTCGCTGCCCGAGCAGCGGGTGAACGAGGCGGTCGGCAACGTCCTCGCGGCCAAGGGTGTCGACCCCTGCGCGGTCAGGGGTTGATGTCGCCGGTGCGGTAGGCTCTGCGCCGCCTGAGGGGAGTAGTTCCCACCGTCGCACCCGGGTTCGTGCCCGAGGTTCGTACGACGGTTGGCGAGGTGATCGACACACTGATCCCGTTACCGGGATCCGGTCCCTCACCCGCGTAGTTCGCGGGCGAACGAGACCTCCGGCCGGGTTGGCCACTGCCCGGTCGGAGTTGTCGTGCCCTCCGTCCGGGTCCGGACGTGAGGAGCTGGACACCGCTCGTGCTGTTCTCCCCGCTGCTCGTCACGTTCGTGCTGGTGCTGCCCGCCGAGCTGCCGGACAAGACGATGCTGGCGACGCTGCTGCTGACCGCGCGGTACCGGCCGTGGCCGGTGCTCGTCGGGGTGTCGACAGCGTTCGCGGTGCAGTGCATCATCGCGGTGGCGTTCGGCAGCGTGCTGTCGCTGCTGCCGCCGCGCCCGATGGCCGCCGCCGTGGCAGTGCTGTTCGGCATCGGCGCGGTGCTGCTGCTTCGGGAGGGCTTCGGCGCAGCGCGCGGCGAGGACGGCCCGTCTGGCGGCAACGGCGCCCAGGAAACGTCCGCGGTCCGGATCGCGGGGATCTCCTTCGGGGTGCTCTTCGCCGCCGAGTGGGGCGACGCGTCGCAGTTCGCCACCGCGGCGCTGACCGCCCGGTTCGGCGCGCCGCTGGCGGTCGGAATCGGCGCGTGGCTCGCACTGGTCACCATCGCGGCATTCGCGGTTGCGGTGGGCAGCGGGCTCGCGCACCGGCTGCCCACCCGCTGGATCCAGCGCGGCGCCGGTGTCGCCTTCGCGGCATTCGCCCTGTTCGCCGCTTACGAGGCGGTTATGCCGTGAGCAGCTTCGCCAGCTGGTACGAAAGCGGGGTCATCGATCCAGCTCACAGCAAACCCAGCCGGACCAGATCTGCGACCGGGCCGTCGAGGGTGGCCGAACCGTAGCAGGCGAACACCTCGCGCACCGCGTGCGCGTCGGCATCGTCGAGCGCGGCGGCCTCGGCTGTCAACTCTTCGCTGTCGGTGCTGCGCAGTGCGGCGTGCACATCACCGCCCGAGACCGCGCGGGCGGCCGCGACCAGCATGTTGAGTAGGCCGTGGTGGGTGAGGCCGGTGGCCTCGTCGTAGGTGCGCACGGCGTAGTGCAGGCCCGCTGTGGCCTTGAACGAGCGCCCGACCCGATATGCCAGCGTCAGGAAGTCGGCGACCTCGTCCACGCTCGGGAAGGACTCGGTGGCCTGCCCGCCGCACCGGAGCTTGGGCCAGCACCCAGCTTCGGCGACGCGGCGCACCCCCTGGAGCCAGTCCGCGTGGCCGCGGCGCGGCTCCACGACTCGCACCACGTCGTCGGGCACGAACTCGGTGAGCTGCACCAGCCAGGTGGCATCCACGTCGGACGATGCCGGCACCTCGACCATCCGGACACCCAGCAGCTTGCTGTTGTCTTGCGCGGTGGAGATGGCCTTGGGCAGCCCGCCCAGCCCGGTGTCGGCGATCAATGAGACCGACAGCGGTGGATCCGGGGGCGCCTTGCGCAGCTCCGTGACGAGCTCGCCGAGCCGCGAGACCGGGCAGAGGAAGAACCCGACAACGCCGGCGTGTGGCCGATCGCGCGACGCGAGGTGCGCGGCGACCGCGTCTGGCATGGCGACCGGCCCCGGCGGGAACAGCGCGGCGTCGTCCACCAGGCGGGCGAGCAGGGGAGGTACTCCACGCGGGCCGGGGGCATGCAGGTCCAGCACCGTTGACACGCCCGTCACCCTAGTGGTGACGCATTGTGCGCTCCTTGCCGGACGAGCACCCGCTGATCGCCGACGTGCGCGAACTCGGCCAGGAGCTGCGCCGGCTAGTGGCTTACCTCGATCAGCTCGCGGGTGATGCGACGCTCGGCGACGAAGGACATCAGCGGGATCGTGCCGGCCAGCATCACGAGCACCATGCGTCCAGGCCCCCAGCGCACGGCGGTGCCCAGCAGCAGCACAGTCACCAGGTAGACCATGTAGAGCCAACCGTGCGCGTAGGCGCTCCAGGCCAGCCAGTCCTGTCCGAAGCCGTACTTGAGCACCATCGAGGCGCACAGCAGCAGCAGGAAGACACCGGTGACGTAGGACATCACCCGATAGGCCAGCAGCCGGGGACGGACCTGCTCAGCGCCGCCGGTCCTGTTCGGCGAGCCGGGCGAGGAAGGCGTTGTACGCGGCGAGCTCATCGTCGGATTCGTCCTCCTGAACGGGCGGCGGGCGGCGCGCCTCGGGTGCTGGGGGCGGCGGGGGCGGTGGCGCTGTGCTCTCGGGGGTGGCAAGAGTGGGCCGCGACTCCAGCCACAGCACCCGCCACCATGCCAGCACCGCGAAGACCGCGAACAGCGGCCACTGCAACGCGTATCCGAGGTTCTGGAAGTCACCGGCGACCGCCTGCGACCGATCCCACTGCCAGAATCCCAGCGCTACGAACGCGGCGGCAGCGAGCGCGACCAGGACGTGCCCCACCCACCACTTCGGGGAGAGCACGAACCGCCGCACGGTCCTCAGGATACTCGGGGGGCGCCGCCACCCCGCTGTCGCCGCCGGCCCAGCTTGTGTCCATGAGCTCGACGCCATGGGGCCCTGCGGCTGGTGCGACCCCCACCGCGTCGAGTTTCATGGACGCCGCGGCGGGAGGGACGAGTGCGGCGAGGAGGGGTCCGGCGGGGTGCGGCGGGGGGCGCGGTCGGCGGGATAGCGTCGGTTCGTGGCGCGACAGCAGGCGGGTGCGATGCGCGGCTGGCTCGCCCCGTCCCGGCCGGTCGAACCCGCGGTGCTCACCGATCGCGCCGAGCGTCGCGCGGTCGCCGTCGAGATAGCACTCGTCCTCACCGTCACGCTCGGGCTGTGGGCACTGCGCAGCCTGCTCTCGCTGATCGATGCTTTGCTGGCCCCCGAGCCGCTGGACGAGCAGCCGGTCGCCATCAACGCACCCGGCGTGCGCACCGGCCTGCTCGACCTCGGCTATCAGCTCGCAGGGGTGGCACAGTTACTGGCGTGGGGTGGCCTGGGCCTCTACCTGCTGTGGCGCGGCGGCATCACGCTGGGTGCGCTGGGACTGGATCGGCGGCGACCCGGACGCGACACTGCGCAGGGCGTCGGGCTGGCTGCGCTGATCGGCATCCCCGGGCTTGGCCTGTACCTGGCCAGCCGCGCACTCGGGCTCAACCTCACCGTCGTGCCATCCGCGCTCGACGACACGTGGTGGCGGGTCGCCGTGCTGCTCGTCGCTGCGCTGGCTAACTCCTGGGCCGAAGAACTGCTGGTCGTCGGGTATCTCATCACCCGGCTGCGGCAGCTGGGCTGGACCGAGAACGGCTCGCTGCTGTTCGCGGCGGTGCTCCGCGGCTCATATCACCTCTACCAGGGCTTCGGTGGTTTCGTCGGGAACCTCGTGATGGGCCTCGTTTACGGCCGGGTGTGGCAGCGCAGCCACCGGCTGTGGGCGCTGGTCATCGGGCACGCACTGATCGACGTCGTCGCGTTCGCCGGCTACGCGCTGCTGGGAGGTAGCGCCGGCTGGCTACCGTGATCACGGTACGGTGGTGTCCCCCTCGCGGGCCGTCGCGCCCACCAGCACGTCCAGCGACACGCCGAGAGCATCGGCGAGCGCAGCAACGCGTCCTCACCGAACCGTGCCCCTGATCGATGCGAGGTCGGCGACGTCCGCGTGGAACTGCATGGATCGGTACGGCCAGTTCCGCCCGGTGTTCCACTGGCTGACGACAAGGAGCAGGTCGTCGAGCGTCGAGCCGGGCACGATGTAGCCGCCGTAGAGCTGCGCCACCCGCCCCCGGGTGTGGTCCTCGGCGCCCCACCCACAGCCGTGCAGCAGCGTCTCGCGCGGCGCCTCGTACAGGTTCTCGGTCGGAGAGCCGAGGCTCAGGACGTCTATGCGGTAGTCGCCCGCGTCGAAGAACACCAGCAGCCAGCGGTGATCGACGCGCCGCAGCGACAGCTCACCGTACTGGCCGGTGAGCGCGATGGTCGGGGGGTTGCCCCACGCCCACGTGCCGTCGCGGTACCCCCAGCCCTGCCAGGCGGACGGGTCGGTGAGCCGGTCCTCCGGGACGCGCTGCAGGATGAGTCCCTTGTCCCGCTGAAAACCCGTGGAGAACGCGTAGACGTGACCGTCGTCACCGCGTTCTGCGGTCAGCATCTGGAACAACCCACCGAGATGGCCGCCCGGCCACGTGGCGCCGGTGTGCTCCCACGTCTGGCCGTTGTCGGCGGAGCGGTACACCTCGGTCCAGTGCACGTTGCCGATGCCCTCGCAGACCATCACGTGCAGGTACACCTCGTCGCCGATCGTGATGGCGTCGGTGGGCAGCACCGTGGTGACCTTGCAGCCGTTGACGATCGAGCCGTGGTCGTAGTCGAGCACCTGGTGCGCGTAGTCGCCGGGCCCGGACGACGCCGTCCACTCGATGCCGGTGCGCGCGGTCGCGGGGTCGGCGAACAGTACGACCGGCGATCGCCAGCCGGGGCCGCCGACACCCGCCTCGTCGAAGGTGTCGCCGAACACCGACACGAGTCGGCCATCCGGTGCCGCGACGGTCGCCCCGAGGTCGGTGCCGCCGACCCCGAAGCGGTCGGTGCACCCCGGCCCGGTCAGGTCCTTGATCTTGCTCGCAACGGTCATGTCACACCGGCTCCTCTCCTCGGACCTGCAGGAACGGCACGAGCTGCTCGGCCGGGATCAGCGAGCCGTGGTGGCCCACCATCGCCGGCCAACGCGCGCACCCCGTCACGCAGCGCCGGCTCGGCGTCGGCGTCGACCGGGTCGGTCACCTCGACCATGCCGTGGTCGGCGATCACCGCAAGCACGCGCCCGTCCAGCCCGTCGATCACCAGCAGGCATGCCGCCCGCGCCGGCGCGACGTCGAGCGGGTTGCCCTCGCCCGCCAGCGCCGCCAGCAGCGACGGGACGACCTCGGCGAGCGAGCGGATCCCGTAACGGGGCAGCAGCGGCTCGCTCACGGCTCCACGGTAGAGCGTCGTGTGGTGAGTGATTCTCGAGGTTATAACCACGAAAATCACTCACCACACCTAGGATTGCGGGGTGCCCTCGGTGGACAGCGAGGTGGGAACGCTGCGTCAGGTGCTGCTGCACCGGCCCGGCGCAGAGCTGTCCCGGCTCACCCCGCGCAACAACGACCAGCTGCTCTTCGACGGCATCCCGTGGGTCGGGCGGGCGCAGACCGAGCACGACGCATTCGCCGGCGTGCTGCGCGCCCGCGGCGTCGAGGTGCTGCTGTTGGCCGACCTGCTCGGCGAGGCGCTGGTCCACCCCGCCGCGCGGGCCACCGGGATGGGTGCCGCGGTCGACGAGCTGCGGCTCGGCGTCGACCTCGCCGACGCGCTGCGCACGCACCTGGCCGAGGCTGAGCCCGCTGCGCTGGCAGCGGTGCTGATGGCGGGGATGACGTTCGAGGAGCTGCCGAACGGCTCGCTCGGGCTGGTCCGGCGGATGCACCATCCGCACGACTTCGCGATCAACCCGCTGCCCAACCTGCTGTTCACCCGGGACTCCTCGGTCTGGGTTGGCGACCGGGTGGTCATCACGTCGCTGGCGATGCCCGCGCGGCGCCGCGAGACCTCGCTGACCGACCTGATCTATGCCCACCACCCCACGTTCGCCGGCGGGCTGCGGCGTGCCTACGGGGCGCATTCGGCGCCGGTCGAGGGTGGTGACGTGCTGCTGCTCTCCCCCGGGGTGGTGGCCGTCGGCGTCGGGGAGCGCACCACGCCGGCCGGGGCGGAGTCGTTCGCGCGCTCGGTGCTCGCCGACGGGCTGGCGCACACCGTGCTCGCCGTGCCGATCGCGCAGTCCCGCGCGTCGATGCATCTCGACACCGTGTGCACGATGGTCGACGTCGACGCGGTGGTGATGTACCCGGCGGTCCGCGACGCTCTGGAGGCCTACCCGTTGTCCGCCGACGGCTCTGGTGGCGTCCGGGTGGACGGGCCAGTGCCGTTTTTGCCCGCCGCCGCCGAGGCGATGGGGATCGCGAAGCTGCGAGTGATCGACACCGGTCTCGATCCGGTGATCGCCGAGCGCGAGCAGTGGGACGACGGGAACAACACCCTCGCCGTCGCACCCGGGGTCGTGGTCGGATACGAGCGCAACGTGGAGACCAACGCCCGGCTCGAGGACGCCGGGATCGAGGTACTGCGGATCTCGGGTTCCGAGCTGGGGTCGGGCCGGGGCGGCCCGCGGTGCATGTCCTGCCCGGTGCACCGCGAGCCCGTGCCCTGAACCCGAGCGGAGGTCACGACTGGGGCGGCTTCAGCGCAGTGTCAACTGGCGGCCGCGCAGGCCGTCGCGGGCACGGCGCTCGGTCTCGGTGAGTGGCTCGCCGTCGAGTGAGTCCAGCGCGCCGGACAGCCGGGACGCGAACACCTCCGCCCCGGGCACCCACTCCCGGGCGTGCCGCTCACGGTCGAGGTCCCACACCGGCACCAGCACACCGTGGGCCCGGAACGATCCGGCGTAGCGCGAGCCCTCTCCCAGGTCGAGCTCATCGCGTGCCGACAGCCGCGCCAATGCCGCCAGCACGCGCTCCTCCGGTTCCGGGCGCACCCACCGGATGTGCGCCTTGTCGCCGACGTCGGTCCAGTAGGCTGCCTCGATGCCGTCACCGGTCACCGGCTCGGTCGGCATGATCGCGGCGTTGGCCCGCTCGAGCGACAGTGCCACCTCCCCAGTGGGAGGCTCGTCGCCGGGAATCCACCAGCCGAAGTCGGGATACATCGTGACGTCGAGCGGAGCATCGGCGACCAGCAGGTCCTGCAGTCGCACGTCGGCACCGCCGAGGGTGCCGGCGTTGACCACCGGCAGCACGCCACCCGGCTCGGCTTGCTGTGCCCAGCGCACCGCGCGACCCAGATCCCGGGACAGGTCCCCGGATCGGGTCTGAACCTGCAGTCCGACCAGCGCGGACCCGTCGTCTCGCACCAGCGCCGCGGCAGCCATCGGCAGCACAGTGGCGAGCGTGACGTCGTTGCCGTCCGGTTCGGCCAGCGGCAGCGGTGCCGTCGCCGAGGGCACGAACTCGCGCAGCGCCACCAGCCGGCACTCTGCCGCGAGCCCGGCGAACGGGCGGGTGACGATCACGTCCTCCGCACCGCCCTGGGCGCCGTGGCAGGCCTTGTAGCGCTTGCCGGAACCGCACGGACAGGGCTGGCGCGGGTACACCACGCTCGCAGAAGTTGAGTTCGCCGACACGCCGTCACACTACGTCGAGCGCGGCGCGGGTGGCGGCAGGACGGTTGGTGGCGATGTAGCGAACACCGGCTTCGTGGCACAGTGCCGCATCCGCGGGTTCGTCGACGGTCCAGCAGTACGTCGGGTGTCCGCGGGATGCGGCCCGCGCCACATACCCGGCGTCGGAGCGCAACGCTCTGAGACCGGGACCGGCGATGTCGGCCCACGGTGGCAGTGTCCCGTCGGCGACCTTACCGGTCACGGTGCGCAGCAGCAGCACGGTGGGCAGCTGCGGGGCGTGATCGCGCACCCGCCGCACCGCGTGGGAGGAGAACGACATCATCACCACCGGCGACTCGCCCTTGGTCGCGGGTGCCGCGAGCCCGTACCGGGCGAGCAGCGCGACGAGCTTGGCCTCCACCAGCCCGGCGTAGCGCACCGGGTGCTTGGTCTCGACGAACAGCTGCACCGGTCGTGACCAGTCGGTGACGAGCCCGAGCAGGTCGTCGAGCACCAGCAGTCCGCGCCGGTGCGGATGCGCGACCGATCCCGCGACCCGCCGCACCACGAGGTCGTCGGCGGACTCGAACTCGTCATGCCAGGTGCCGTAGTCGTGCTCGGCGAGGCTAGCCAGATCGGATGCGCTGACGACACCGCGGCCGGTGGAGGTGCGGTCGACCCGGCGATCGTGCACGCACACCAGGTAGCCGTCGCGGGTCAGCCGGACATCGCACTCCAGGCCGTCGGCGCCCTGGTCGAGGGCCAGCGCATAGGCGGCCAGGGTGTGCTCGGCGCGGTGTGCCGAGGCGCCGCGATGAGCGATGATGGCGGGCTGGGCGGACATCGCACTACTTCACGCCGACCATGACCATCCGCCGGGATCGCCGCCGTTGGCCGGGCGCCAACAGCGCGGTCAGCCGCCGCACCACGATCGCGGTGAGCACGGCGACCGCGGCGGCGAGCACGTCGGTCGCGGCGGTCAGCAGCACACCGTCGGCCTGTGCCTGGACGGTGTCACGCAGCCGCCATAGCATCGTGATGGTGGCGAGGAGCAGGCCGGCCGCCCACACCACCCACCATGCAACGATCAGCCGCGACGGCCGGGGCCGTCGAGCGGTATCGCCACCGAGCGCGGCGTGCTCCATCTCGGCGAGCACGGCAGCCGGCAGCAGCAGGTTCACCCCTGGCACCAGCACCCCCGCGACGAGCTGCCATCGCGGCCGGGCAGCCGCCACTCCAGCCGATTCAGCCGCGGCGGCGTACCCCCGGATCAGCCACGCCAGCACCGCGAACGCGGCGAGCGCCCCGGCCAGCAGCGACATCACGCCGCCGGTGACGACCAGCGCGTCCGAGACCCGCAGTGGGCCCGCCGGCACCGCGTCGTTCCTGCTGTCCAGCAGGATCGTGTAACGCCACACTTCCGCCGCGGCGGCGAGCAACGCGAGGGTGGCGGCCAGCCACAGCAGCGGGCCGGCGCTGCCCGCCAGCGCCCGCATCCGCCAGGCGTGGTCGGACGGCATGGTGTCGAGCTGCCGGGTCCGCCGCCATACCACCCGTGGCAGACCCCAGCGTGGCACGTCGCGGTAGGCTGGGGGGCCGCTGTACGTGGACACCGAGCTCCTAGATCACACGAGGCTCACCGCTGGCCTCGGCCACCATCGGCCGGGCCGACGCAGCCCACGCTTTCATCCCCCCGTCGACGTTCACGGCCTTCCATCCTGCCTGCGCCAGGTAGGCCGTGACCTGCGCTGATCGCCCACCGGAGCGGCAGATGACGTGCAGCCGCTCGTCACCGGCGGCCGAGGAGATCTGATCGAGCCGGGCCGGCACGTCGTTCATCGGCACGTGCACCGCTTGCGGGGCGTGCCCTGCCGCCCACTCGTCGTCCTCCCGGACGTCGAGTAACACGGCATCGTCGGGCACCTGGTCGGCGGGAACCTCCGGTACGGACTGCGGCCTCATGCCGTCGATCGTGCCACGTGCCCAGAACGCCGCGAAGCCGACCTTCAGTGCGTGACGGCCTTCTCGGAGCCGGCACCGGTCAGCGCGCGGACCTCCATCTCGGCGTACTTCGCCTCGTCACCCGGATCCTTGCTGAAGATCGTGCCCAGGTAGCCGAGCAGGAACGACGCCGGGATCGAGATGATGCCCGGGTTCTGCAGCGGGAAGACCGCGATGTCGAAGCCGGCGAACATGGCGTCGTCGCTACCCGACACCGCGGGCGAGAAGATGATCAGCAGGATGCAGATCGACAGGCCGCCGTACATGCTGCACAGCACGCCGGTGGTGTTGAAGCGCTTCCAGAACAGCGAGTAGAGGATGGTGGGCAGGTTCGCCGAGGCGGCCACCGCGAAGGCCAGTGCCACCAGGAACGCGATGTTCTGGCCGAGCGCGAAGATACCGCCGAGGATGGCCAGCGCGCCGATGACGCAGGCGGTGATCCGGGCGACCCGCACCTCGCCGTCCGGGTCCAGCTGGCCGTGCTTGATCACGTTGGCGTAGACGTCGTGCGCGAACGACGCCGACGCGGTGATGGTCAGGCCGGCCACCACCGCGAGGATCGTCGCGAACGCGACCGCCGAGATGAAGCCGAGCAGCAGCGTGCCGCCGAGCTCGTAGGCCAGCAGCGGGGCCGCCGAGTTCTCCTCGCCGGGTGCGGCCGCGATCCGTTCGGGACCGCCGTTCACGAGCGCGGCGGCGCCGTATCCCAGCACCAGCGAGAACAGGTAGAACAGCCCGATGATCCAGATCGCCCACACCACCGATCGCCGCGCCTCCTTGGCGCTGGGCACGGTGTAGAAGCGCATCAGGATGTGCGGCAGGCCGGCGGTGCCGAGCACCAGAACGCGGTCATCGGGAAGATGAACGCCCCCAGCTTCTTGCGCAGCTGGGCGAACTCCGGGCTCTGCTGGGCCGTGACCCAGGGGTCCATAGGTCCCACCGGCGGGGACCCCGGTCCACCGTGCTCGGTGCTCACGCGACACCTCCAAGGGTCACGAACGTCGTGCAGCGGGTTCGGATCTCGACTACCGGCGGTGTCGTCCTCCTTTCAACCTCGGCAGCGTAGCCGCCGTCACAGCGAGACGCTCCACTTGACCGTCCCGGCTCATTCCCAGTCGATCCGGCGCGTGCATTCGTAGCAGGATCCGGGCGACGTCGCCAGGTACGCGCTCAGACGTCGCGCGGCTGACTATCATCATCGTGAGGAAGGCGATCGGGACGGTGACCGCGGCTGGCTGGGCGAGCAGCGTCTGCCAGGGCGGCGCGAGCACCCCCAGCGCAACCGGCAGCACGGCGGCGAACGACAGCCCGCCACCCACGATCAGCCCGGCCGCTGCGCCGGTGTCGGTCAGGCCGCGCCACCAGATCCCGAGCACCAGCAACGGGCAGAACGAGGACGCGGCCACCGCGAAGGCCAGCGCGACGCTCTGTGCGAGGTCCAGCTGCGACGCCGCGAGCGTGAACGCCAGCGGCACCATACCCGCGACGACGGTCGCCGTCCGGAAGTCGCGGACCCGCCCGGGTAACGCATCGGTGGACAGCACTCCCGCGATGCTCAACACCAGGCCCGACGCGGTGGACAGGAAGGCGGCGAACGCCCCGGCGGCCACCACCGCCCCGAGCAACTGTGACGGCAGCCCGCTCATCGCCTCGCCGGGCAGCAGCAACACTGCGGCGTCGGTCTTGCCGTTGACCAGCAGTTGCGGCACGTAGAGCCGTGCGAGCAGCCCTGCCACGGTGGGAAACAGGTAGAACAGGCCGAGCAGGGCGAGCACCACGAAGGTGGTGGCCCTCGCCGCGCGGCCGTCCGGGTTGGCGTAGAAGCGCGCCAGCACGTGCGGCAGGCCCATGGTCCCCAGCAGCAGTGCGACCACCAGCGAGTAGGTCTCGAACAGCGGCGCCTCCCCCGACGACAGTGGTTGCAGCCAGCTGTCGTTGTTCACCGGCGAGCCGACCACGACAGGGACCCGGCTACCCGCGGCGAAGCGCAGCTCGGCTCCCGCGCTGGCCTCGTGCTGACCGGCGGCCCAGTACACCGGACCGTCGGCGGGGAAGCCGTCGACCTCGCCGTTCGCGTCGAGCAGCATCGGACTGTTCACCTGCAGCACGACGTCGGTATCGATGTCGACGGTGGTGTCGGTTGTGAAGAACGGCGGCGCGTCGGCAGCCAGCGAACTGCGGAACTCGGCGCTCTCGCCGGCCTGGTAGATCAGCAGCACGAACACCGGCACCGCCAGCGCGGTGAGCTTGAGCCAGTACTGGAACGCCTGCACGAAGGTGATCGAGCGCATCCCGCCGATGACCACGTTGAGGATCACGATGACCGACACCACGGCCGCGCCCACCCACAACGGGTAACCCGTGACGGTCGACAGCGTCAGCCCCGCGCCCTGCATCTGGGGCACCAGGTAGAGCCACCCGATGGCGATCACCATGACCGTGCACACCCGGCGCAGCCGCACCGAGTCCAGCCGTGCCTCGGCGAAGTCCGGCAACGTGTAGGCGCCGGATCGCCGCAGTGGTGCGGCCACGAACAACAGCAGCGCGAGGTAGCCCGCGGTGAAGCCGACCGGGTACCACAGCGCGTCGGCACCGTCCTTGAGCACCAGCCCGGCGATACCGAGGAACGATGCCGCCGACAGGTACTCCCCGGAGATCGCGGCGGCGTTCCACCGTGGCCCCACGGAGCGAGATGCACGCAGGAAGTCCGACGTGGAGCGATGTATGCGGACACCGAAGATGCCGAACAGGATCGTCAGCGCGCCCACCGCAAGGATGGCGGACACCGCGTACAGATCCGGTTCCACCGGCGGCTAGCTCTCGACCATCTCGGCGAAGTCCTGCTCATTGCGCTCGGCGCTGCGGTTGTAGCACCAGGCGACCAAGAGCAGGAACGGGTAGACGCCCACGCCGAGCACCAGCCACGGCAGCCGCAACCCCCCGATGCCGATCGTGCCCAACGACGGCAGCAACGCGAAGGCGAGCGGGATCGCGCCGAGCACGACGACGGTCAGCAGGCCGAGCCGCAGCGCGAGGAGCAGCTGCGCACGGACCAGCTGCCGCACCCACACCTCACCGACACCGGTCTGCTCCTCGACCTCGGCCAGCGTGCGCACCACACGGCGGGTACGCCGCCGTTCCGCGAGCACGACGCGCTCCCGACCGCTCACCGCCGTGCCCGTCTCATTGCGAGTTCCAGCCCTGCTTGGCGGCCCGCACCAGGCGGTCCTTGAGCTCCCGGGTATGGCGGCGGCTGACCGGCAACTCGGCGGACTCGGTTCCGGTGCCGACCCGTACGACATAGCCGGATGCCGACATCCGCAGCTCGGTGACCAGCGCCAGCGACACCAGGAAGGAGCGGTGGATGCGCACGAAACCCGCGTCGGACCAGCGGTCCTCGAGCTGCGACAGCGGGATGCGCACCAGGTGGCTGCCCTCGCCGGTGTGCAGCCTGGCGTAATCACCCTGCGCCTCGACCCAGCGCACCGACGACCGCGGCACCAGTTTGGTGGTACCGGCCAGCTCGACCGGTATCACTTCCTCGTCCCCGGTCAGCTCGCCGTCCGCGCCGGGCGCCGCGGCGGGAGCGCCGCGGCTGTGCGCGATGCGGCGCATGGTGCTTGACAGCCGTTCCGGGCTCACCGGCTTCATGAGGTAGTCCACCGCCCCGACGTCGAACGCCTCGACGGCGCGGTCGTCGTTTGCGGTGACGAACACGATCACCGGCGGGTCGGGGATCATGCCGAGCACCCGGGCCAGCTCCAGCCCGTCGAGACCCGGCATTCGGATGTCCAGGAACACCACGTCGATCGGCTCCGAGACCGCGTTGCCGCCGTCCTCCCCGCGCAGGATCGACAGCGCCTCGGTCGCGTTGGCCGCGGTTCGAATGGTGCCGATCCGGGGCTCGTCCTCGAGGACGTCTGAGAGGTGGGCGAGCGCGCCCTTCTCGTCGTCGACTGCGAGCGCAACGAGCGGGGCGGTGCCGTTACTGGCGCTCATCGGATGCCCTTTCGAATCCGGTACCGCTGCTGCTTCGGGTGGTCATCTCCGCTCATCGTGCCCAGCCGACGGCCCGGCTGTCCATGTCACACCCGACCGGGCGAAACATGTGCCCGAGTCTCAGAGACCGAAGCGCGACCAGGCGGCGCGCTGCTCGAGGGCCTCCAGCGCGGCGAACACCGTGTCCGGCCCAGGCGACGCCGCAGCGGCGGGACGGAACCCGAGTCGGGCCAGCAGTGGCTTGCGCGGCTCGACGGCAACGATCTCGGCGTCAGGGTAGCGCTGCGACAACACGCCGCGCTGCGTGCCCAGGCCGTCGATCAGGCCGAGCTCGACGGCCCGCGCCCCCGTCCACACCTCGCCGGTGAACAGGTCCTCCCCGTCGCACAGCTTGTCGCCGCGCCGGGAGCGCACCCAGTCGACGAACATCTGGTGCAGCTCGGTCTGCATCCCGTGCAGCCAGGCGACGTCCTCGTCGCTCTCCGGAAGGAACGGGTCGAGCCGGGCCTTGTTCTGCCCCGTCGTGTAGAGCCGGCGCTCCACCCCCCAGCGCTCGAGCAGGTTGTGCAGCCCGAATCCCTGACTGATCACCCCGATCGAGCCCACCAGCGACGTGGCGTGGGCGATGATCTCGTCAGCAGCGCAGGCCAGCCAGTACCCACCGGAGGCGACGACGTCCTCGCAGAACGCCAGCACCGGAACGCGCTTGTCCTTCGCCAGGCCGCGAATCCGGTCGGCCACCAGTGCGGACTGGGTCGGCGAGCCGCCGGGCGAGTTGATGGCCACGGCGACGGCCTGCAACCGCTCGTGATCGAACGCGCGGGTCAGCGCAGAGTCGATCCCGGACAGGCTGATCGTGCCCCGCCCCAGCGGGGACGGCGTCGGCGTGATCACGCCGTGCAGCCGCACCGTGGCAACCACGGGTCCGCGCTCGCGTTGCACCTTGCCGGCCAGTGCCGGGGGAAGGGGTAGCCGGGAGGTGAGCCGATCAGTGGCGTTGCCGAGGTTCATGCCGCCAGACTACGACGGGTCCGCCACAGCCACAGCAGACCGAGAACGGGTAGCGCCAGCGGGAAGAAGCCGTACCCGACGCCGAAGCCCGACCACACAGTCGAGTCCGGGAAGTACTCCGGGACGGCGAGGCTCGCCGTCCCGACCGCGAGCACACCGACGAGCTCGATGGTGCAGCAGGCCAGTGCCAGTCCACGCGAGGACCGGGCCAGCGCCACGGTGGCCACCAGGTAGACTGCGGCGGCCAGCGCGGAGAGCAGGTAGGCCAGCCGGGCATCCCCGAACCGGGTGGCGATCTGGACCCCGCACCGGGCTCCGGCCGACACGGCGAACACGCCGTACACGGCGACCAGCACCCGTCCCGGGCCCGTGTTGGTCGGCTGCGGCTTCTCACCCACCGGCGGTCGCCCAGATCTGCTGCATCCGCATCGTCATCACCGCGAGCGCGAGGCAACCGACGGCGAGCACGCCGGGACCCCAGCGGGAACGGTCCTCGACTCCCCACGCGACCGCGGCGGGCAGCACCAGTAGCGCCACCACATGATAGCCGACGAAGGCCGCGATGCCGTCGGGCCGCGGCCCGACGGCCAGCAGCACCATCGCGACGATCAGTTGCACCAGCGCGGCCAGCTCGACGGTGGCGAGCGCGCCGAGCGTCGCAGCACCGAACCGGCGGTCCCGCAGCGCGAGCAGCACGGTCCATCCGGCCATCACCAGCGCAGCGGCGATCACCAGCGTTGCCAGCCAGTCGATCACGTGGTCCATCCTCCCGCTAGGCGCGGGCCTGGGCAGGGGAGGTCAGGGTGGCACGCACGCCGCGGCTGAACTTGGGCACCCGCATGCTGACCTTCGTGCCCGCATTGATGCCGGTCTCGACCACCAGCCCGCACTCGTCGCCGAACGCGGCACGCAACCGATCGTGCACGTTGCCGAGGCCGACGTGGGCGCCGGACAGATGCGAGTCGTTCATCTCGTCGCGCAGCTTGCCGGGATCCATCCCCACCCCGTCGTCCTCGACGCTGATCACGCACTCCGACCCGGCATCCTCCGCAGTCAACGACACGGTGCCGCCGTCGGGCTTGGCTGCCAGCCCATGGCGGACGGCGTTCTCCACCAGCGGTTGCAACGCGAGGAAGGGCAGCACCACGGGCAGCACCTCGGGGGCGATCTGCAGCTTGATCTGCAGCCGCTCGTCGAAGCGCGCCTTCTCCAGGATGAGGTAGCGGTCGATGTTGTTGAGCTCCTCGGCCAGCGTGGTGAACTCGCCCGCACTGCGAAAGGAGTACCGGGTGAACTCGGCGAACTCCATCAGCAGCTCACGAGCCTCCTCGGGGTCACTGCGCACGAACGAGGAGATCGTGGTCAGCGCGTTGTAGACGAAGTGCGGCGAGATCTGCGCCCGCAGCGCGCGCACCTCGGCGTTGGCCAGCCGCGATCGCGACTCGTCGAGCTCCGCGAGCTCGAGCTGGCTGGAGATGTAGCGGGCGACCTCAGCGGTGGCCCGCAGCAGCCCGGGCCGCGCAATCCGGTTGCTGACCACCGCGAAGGTGCCGACGACGCTGCCGTCCACCTCCAGCGGTGACACGATCACCGCACGGACCGGGCAGTCGCTTCGCCCGCAGTCCATGTCGCGCTGGTGGAGCACCCGCTGGCGCCCGTTGTCGCCGACCTCGAAGGCCGTCTGGGCGACCCACTCCGCGTGGTGGTTGGGCTCGCCGTCCCAGGCCAGCAGCACGCTCTCGTCGGTGGTCAGCGCGACGGCGGCGGTGTCGAGCAGGGCGCGCAGGTGTGGCGCGGCGGCCGCCGCCGAGCAGGCCGACAGCCCATTGCGAAGCGGCGGCGACGCCAGCGCCATGGTGTGCAGTGCGGTGTAGGTGGCCCGGTCGGCGTCAGAGGCGAACGCCCGGCGGGTACGGACCCAGTACAGCAGCCAGCCCGCCAGCCCACCGCCCACCGCGACGGCGAGCACCGCCAGCAACGCGGGGTCGGTCAGCAGGTCCACCACGGGCATCATCGTCGTCCGAAGCGGCCGGTCAGGGCAACGGCTAGGTAATCAGCCCCCACCGGCCCTCACCAGTGTTCAGCGCAGCAGCCGGGACAGCCGGCGGTCGGCGAGGGGTTTGCCACCCGTCTGGCAGGTCGGGCAGTACTGCATCGATCGGTCCGCGAAGGCCACCTCACGGACGGTGTCACTGCAGGCAGGGCAGGGCAGCCCGGTGCGCGCGTGCACCGCGAGCCCGGACCGCTTCTCGCCCTTGAGTCGCGCCGCCGACTGGCCCACCGAGCGGTCCACCGCATCGCGCAGCACCCGCTGCAGCGCATCGTAGAGCCGGTCGACCGCCTCGTCCGGCAGCCGTCCGGTGGTGGCGTATGGCGACAGCCTGGCGGCATGCAGCACCTCGTCCGAGTAGGCATTGCCCACCCCGGCGAGCAGCGCCTGGTCGGTGAGCGCGGTCTTGAGTCGCTCGGTCCGCCCTGCCAGCAGCCCGGCGAGCTCGTCACGGGACAGCGCCATCACGTCGGGCCCGAGCCGCGCGATACCGGGGACCTGCCCGGGATCGGTCACCACGTACACCGCGAGCCGCTTCTGCGTACCGGCCTCGGTCAGGTCGAAGCCGGCGCGGGTGCCGCCGACCTCTTGGAGATGCAGCCGCAGCGCGATCGGGCCCTTGCCGGGGCGCGGTGGGGGCGCCGGCAGCGCATCCGACCAGCGCAGCCATCCGGCACGCGCGAGGTGGGTCACCAACGCCAGCTCGCCGACCTGCAGGATCAGGAACTTGCCGCGCCGGGATGCCGCCGTCACCTCGTGGCCGTGCAGCGCCGACGGCCCCGGTTCGACGGTCTTGAGGACCGTCAGCGATGCGACGTCGATCCGCGTGACGGTGCGGCCGACCGCGTGTTCACGCAGGTGATGGGCCAGCGCCTCGACCTCGGGCAGCTCGGGCATGGGACCAGTGTGCCCGCCCTGGGTCAGTTCACGGGTTGCAGCGGCCCGCGACCGTCGTCCGGGATCGCATCGCGCTGCAGCAACTTGACGACGCGAACCGTCTCCTGGCGAGCCCGCATCATGCCGTGCACGGTGCCTACCCAGCGCTCTGGTGGCGCCTCGGGCAGCGGGGGTGTCTCGGCGACGATCGTCCAGCTACGGCTCAGCGCCCACTGCACGGGCAACGTGAGAAGCAACACGAGGAAGACGAACACCACCCATTCGACCCCGACGACATTCGTGGGGGTCCACAGCACGAGGGTGAGCACCAACGCCCCCACCAGCAGCAGCATCACGATCCCCGCGACCTGACCGGCGGCGACGTCGTGCTCGAACTCCTGCTCCGTGGCCGGCTCCGACCAGTTGATGTTGTTTCGGACGGTCCACCTGCGTCCGTCCGCGCCACGCGCCACCCGCGTCATCGCCGTCACCTCGCATCGGCCGTCCGGACGGGTTTGCTGCCAGGGTAGCCGCTGCGCGATCACTCCTGGAGGGCTGATATCGGTCACCCTGCGCACAGGGGTTCGCCCGGAGCGGCGCTATGACCGGCCGGGTGCGATCCTGGGCGGATGGAGTCCGCCCGCTTCAGTCGCCATCGGGAGGACTTCAGCTGCCTGCACTGCGGTGCGACGGTGCGCGGGACGGGGTACACCAACCACTGCCCACGCTGCCTGTGGTCCCGACACGTCGACGTCACCCCCGGTGGCCGGGACGCCGACTGCGGCGGGGCGATGGAACCGGTCGGAGCGCTGTCCGAGGGTGACGGCTTCGTGGTGGTGCAGCGCTGCGTCACGTGCGGTCACACCTGGCGCAACCGGGTCGCGGCCGCCGACGA
Organism: Pseudonocardiaceae bacterium; assembly: GCA_009377865.1. Classification (GTDB taxonomy): domain Bacteria; phylum Actinomycetota; class Actinomycetes; order Mycobacteriales; family Pseudonocardiaceae; genus WHSY01. Next base: position 22,657 of record WHTH01000040.1, read on the forward strand.
CCGGGATGCAGTGCTCGCCCTGTTCGGGCGCCCGGTGCCTGATCCGGCCCCCCTCAGATCGGCCAGGTCTCCTGGCGGTACCCGGCATCCCAGAACATCCACTCGTAGCGCGATGTGGTGACGAAATGCCCGCGCACCCGCTCGTTCTCGGCGCTCGACAACTCACCGCCGATCCGATCGGTGAGCGCGAGGACCTCGTCCACTGTGGACTGGAAGTCCTCGCCGCCGTACATCGCGATCCACCGGGCGTAGAGCGGATCCGGTGACGAGCGCTCGACCAGCGAATCCCCGACCCGCGCGTAGATCCAGTAGCAGGGCAGCACGGCTGCGAGCCCCTCGGGGAAAGAGCAGCCGTGAGTGGTGGCCAGCAGGTAGCTGCCATAGGCCTGCGTGGTCGGACCGATGGGCCGCGCGGCAAGCTGTTCGGCGGACAGTCCGAGCTGCCCGGCGAGTTCGGCGTGCATCTCCTGCTCGGCACTGATCGCCCCGGCGGCGTGCTGGGCGAACATCACCGTGTCGTTCTCGGTGGGCGCTTTGGCCGCACACACGGTCAGCGCGCGGGCGAAGCCGCGCAGGTAGTGCGCATCCTGCGCGATGAAGTGCAGGAATGTGTCGTGCGGCAGGCTGCCGTCGGTCAGCCCGGTGATGAACGGATGGGCCAGGATCGACTGGTAGATGTCCTCGATCGACGACCACAGGCTGTCGGTGAGGCGCTCGGCCATGATCACGCTCCCTTCACCGCATCCCACGCTACGCGGCGTGCTGTACTGGCAGGGTTCACACGGGAGGTGACGGCGATGTGCCGGAGCATCAAGACGTTGCGGCAGCCCTACGCGGCCGAGGTGACCGACGGCGACATCCGTGCCGCCGCGCTGCAGTACGTCCGGAAGGTCTCGGGATTCCGGACGCCCGCAGCGCACAACGCGGCAGCCTTCGACGCCGCGGTGGACACGGTCACCGCTGCCACCCGCGAGCTGCTCGACGATCTGGTCGTCCGATCGGCGCGCAGCTGAGGCGGTGCCATTCACTGTGGGGCTGCGGGACGCTCACCCCGCGAGGCGAGCGCAGCGCCGAGCAGCACCAGTGCCGTCCCCACGAGCGCGGTAGGGGCGAGGCGCTCATCGAGCAGCAGCGCTCCGAGCAGGATCGCCACCACGGGGACGACGTAGATCGCGACCGTACCGCGCGGTCCGCCGACCCGGCCCACGAGAGTGGTCATGAGCACGAAGGCGACGCCGGTGCTGAGCACGCCGAGCGGGAGCATCGCCAGCGCGGGACCCCAGGACCAGCTCGACCCGCCAAGGCCCCACAACCCGAACGGGGCTACGACGACCAGCGCGACCAACTGGGCACGCAGCAGCACCGGCAGGGCGCCGTAGCGCTGCTGCAACGGTACGGCGATGCTCGCGGCCAGGCCGTAGAGCACCACCGCCAGCACCAGCAGGCCGGTACCCAGCGCGGTGGCCCGCGATCCCACCAGACCGGGCACGAGATGGCGCCGATACCCGCGAATCCGACGGCGAGGCCCGCCAGGTGGATCCGGCCCGGCGCGCGGCGCAGCAGCAGCACCGACCACGCGGCGGTGGTCAGCGGCATCGCACCGTTGATCATCCCGGCTACCGCGGAGTCGACCCACTGCTGCGCGACCGGGAACAGCAGCATCGGGATGCCCATCCAGACGATGCCGAGCACCGCGACTCTCGGCAGGTCCTCCCGAGCGATCCTGCGCCGGGCCCGGGCCAGCAGGATGAGCGTGCCCGCGCCGAGCGACAGCCGCACCATGGCGATCACGCCGGGTTCGAAGGCGGCCAGGCCGAGATCGATGAACAGGAACGACGAGCCCCACAGCGTGGCGACCGCGATGAGCAGCCCCCACTCGGCCGGTCCGAACGCGTCGATCCGAGTGCCGGCACTGCTCTCGAGCAGCCGGCGCCGAGGTGGGTTCGCCGTCACGGGCCCGACACTACGATCTGGACGGTTCCCGGCTACAGCCGATTTCGGTGCCGGTGCTACACAGTGCAGACGCACCTCTCGTGCAGAGCGGTGCACTGGGGCAGGCTGGGTGGCCATGACGTCGGGGAGGCAGGCAGTGTCAGAAACGGAGAGCGGGGCGAAGCCCTCGGCGCGTCGCTGGTGGGAGATCCCCAGCGGCCGTAGGCCTCAGGAGGGGCGCTACAGCGAACTGCTGACTGGCGGGCACAGCCGCAGCAGACCGGAGCGCTCCCTGTCGGTCGGTGTCGACACCCCGGACGAGTCGAGTCGATGGCGCGCGTACCTGTGGCCGATCGTCGGCTCCGCCATCGCGTTGGCTGTGCTGATCCTGCTCGCCGTGCTCGCCATGGTGCTGTAGCGGGGACGAGCAGGGGTCCCCGGGATCGTCCCTGCACAGGTGGGCGACCGGCCGGGCTCGGCAGATCGCGGTGCGTGCGGCCAAGCGCCGGGGCTGCACCGCGTAGTGCAGGGTCAATGATCGTGGCCAGGAACGGTCGTCATTTTCCATTTGCCGCTCTTCTTACCTGCTCTCCTCGTCCGTTACCCAGCGCAAAGCACTGGCGATGGCATCGAACAGCTGGAGCATCGGCTCCCGCAGCGGCACCATGGGGGTGGCAAAGGCCAGCTGCACCAGCCCCGCACCGTCGGGGCGCTCCAGCCAGTAGTCAGCAACCAACGACGGGGTGGGCTCGGCGCCCTCGAGTTCAGCGTCGCGCTCGTAGACCCGGCGCAGTACCTTGCCGGCACTCAGCTGCGCGAGGTCGAGGGCAAAAGCCGGCTCGCGGGTCGCGTCGGGGGTGGGCTCGAGTTCCGCCCGCAGAGCCAACAGCAGCGCACCGTCACCAAGTGTGCTCTGCGGGTCAGGTGGGACGTCGATCCAGTGCACAACCAGGGAAGCGGGCACCGGAATGTCGGCGATCTGCAGCAGGCTCAGCGCCATGAGCCGGGCTTCGGAGTCCGCGGCTTTGTCGGCTTGAGACAGTAGCTGCCGGCGGGTGTCGGCACGCAGCAGCGGCTGGTCGTCGACCCCGGCGAACTGCCGCTCGACCAAACGGTCGACCGAGCGTTCCCGCGCCCGCTGCGGCTGCAGTGGGACCACCCACCAGTGGTCGGGCAGCACCACTCGCACATCCACCACCGCAGCCGGTGGTGTGTCGCTGTCCACGGATCGGGGATTCACCGGGAACGCACCTCCCCTAGACTCACAGTAAGCGTATTCATCACGGAGGTCGCATCAGCCTCCAACTTCTCGCCGAACTCCTCCGCGGCGGTGAACGTCAGTTTCAGCGCATCGGAGCACCCGTGCGGAAACACGACGTAGGTGAGCTTTTCCCGAACGTCCTTGCGCAATGGGAACCAGCGAGAGGTCGGCTCCGCGATGATCTCGGAGACCAGCACAGCGGGTCCGGCCGGCAGCTCCACGTCGTCGACGTAGTGGGCGAACACCCTGACGCCGCTGCGCCGATCCGGCTCGATCAGACCCCGGTAGTACTCGCGGTCAATGCGAAGGCCCCCATCTGGCACCACCCAGTCCACGAACAGCAGCCCGGCCACCCTCGGCGAGGCGCGGTCGGGCACCCACACCTCGACCATGAGATGCGGGTCTGCGGTCAGTGTCGGCTGCAGGCGCTCCAATCGCCGGGCGAGCTTGGCGCGAGTTCTCCCGCCGTCGCACAATCGCTCGGCCGCGATGTGTGTCCACCCGAGGGGGCCCTCGTGCGGAAGTGGCAGCCACGTGTCCGGCGCTGACAGGTCGAAGTCGCCCAACGGGCGCAGATCACCCACCGGGCCCCTCCCGATCCTGTCCACACGCCGGTGCGCCTGACCTGCGGTGTTCCGGTGGCGCCACGAGAGCGAGGATCGATCCTGGCGAACTAGGCTCGGCCGCCTGTTCCCGCGCCTCCAGCGGTTCCAACGGGGCGCTACACCATTGGCTGGGCAGCACCGGCCGCACATCGACTACCGCCGCAGTACTCGCATCAGTCATGCGGTTGCCTTCTCTCGGTCGGCACGGCGCCGCCGCGCCCGGTCGAGCGGAACTGGTCGGCGTTGGTCGCGATTCCCAGCACGACCGTAAGTCCTGCCAACACCCACAGCCATCCGGGGACCCCGTCGCTGCGCATTCTTGTCGCCATAACAAGGAACGCAGCGATGGGAACCGTTGCGGACATAATCAAGATTAATGATACGCGTGGTGCATCTCGCCCTCTGCTGTACCACCAGTTCGCTATCCTGCGGTTCCAGTGACCGCCAAACATCCCGAGGATAGCGGAGAGGAAGAACAAAGCCCCCCAGATCCACAACAACGGGGACCAGCTCACGCCGTCATCGCTCAGGAGCGAGACCACAAGCCACAGCAACCACAGCACCAGACCAACCGGCAAGAGTAATGGGACACCGATCAATCCCGCCTTGCAGACCCGACGGCCGATCTCCGATATGCTGGCACTCACTCGGGAACCTCATCCAACGTGACCCGCACGCTCTTGAGCACGGCGGCCGCATCATCGGCGAGTATGTCACCAGGTGCAGTGCCATTGTGGAGAACATGAACTGCAGCGCGTCGACCGCCGAAGCCGTGTTCACGTCAGCCATGCGGGTGGCTTCTCTTGCTCGGCACTTGGCCACCCCGCCCGATCGAGCGAAAATCGTCGACGAAGGTCGCGACTCCCAGGACGACCGCAAGTCCGCCCAGTACCCACAACCAAGTGGGAACGCCGTCGCTGCGCATTCTCATGGCCATTACGGCGAACGCAGACAAAGGAGCCGCCATGGACATCGTCAAGATGAACGATATCCGTGGCGCGTCTCGCTTCCTTCCGTGCCACCAGTTGGCGGTTCTGCGATTCCAGTGGCCACTTAACATCCCGAGGATAGCAGAAAGGAAAAACACAGTTAACCAGGTCCACGTCACCGGCAACCAGTCGACGGTGTCGTCGCTCATGAACGAGACCACGATCCAGGCCACGAACAGCACCAGACCAACCGGCAAGAGTAATGGGACACCGATCAACCCCGCCTTGCAGGCGCCACGGCCGATTTCCGATATGCTGGCACTCACTCGGGAACCTCATCCAACGTGACCCGCACGCTCTTGAGCACGGCGGCCGCATCATCGGCGAGTACGTCACCCAGGTGCAACGCCATTGTGGAGAACATGAACTGAAGCGCATCGAAAGACCCCGCCGGGAACAACGCGTAAATCACGTTCTCCTGCAGCGCCTTTCGCCACGGCAACATGGTCGACTCGCTGCGCTCCACGATCTCCCGGACGAGCAGGGCATCTCCGGCAGGTAGGTCGACGTCGGCGATGACGCGCTCCATCGCCGAGACTCCGGACCGATGATCGGGCTCGATGAGCTCTCGATAAGTCGCCCGGTCCAGCCGCCATGTGTTGTCCGGGGTTAACCAGGTCATCGTCATCATGCCCGACCAGTTCGGGACCGTACGATCGGGTACCCACACCCACAGGGCATCCGGCTGATTGGCGACCATGTCCGGATGGGATCGCTCTAGCGCCGCGGCCAGGTCTGCGCGCTCTTGCTCGCCATCGCAGAGCTGCACCGCTGCCTCCTGCGCCCAGCCGGGTTCTGCTGTGGTGACGGGAATCGATGCCCAGGTGTCCGGAATGGACAATTCATAGGACTGCAGATGTGCAAGCGCCGTCATCGTTGACTGGCCTCGGCCGTGGCGGGTAGGTGCAACTGCTCCGCAGGCGACGGCTCACGCAAATCCCCAACAAACTCAGCAGTGCCACGGGCGGTGTCTCCCGCACCAAAAAGGATGGATGCGGTGAATGTGAATTCATTGATCTTGACGTACTTCATATGCTCCCCAACCTCCGCGCCGGATCGAATGGTGTCCGAGACCCTGCCGAGATCATCCAAGCCCGCGGCCGTGGGTGCCTCCCCGCCGGCGCGCAGCAGGGCTTGAACGCCGTCCCCGCTCATGACCTGTTGGGCTTGCAGCTGCACGTGCTGTGGTGTCTGGCGCAAGGCGTCGACAGTGCCGCTCAAGCCGGCCGACCGAACAGTCTGTAGATTCTCGGCGAACTCGCCTGGCATCGCACGCAAACTGCGGCCGAACTCAGCAAACGACGGAGCGTACTTCTGCGCGGCAGAAGCCTTCACCAGACCTTTGGCCGCGTTCTTACTCATCGGAGTGCGGGTACCAAGCATCTCCTTGATCGCCTTCGATGAGCTGCGCTGGGACAGCCCGGCCGCCCCCCGTACGGCGGGTGACTGTCCCGCCCACCGACCAGCGGCCATCCGAGCAGCTCCTCGCGCTCCCTTCACCGAGACCTTCAACGCGGCGACCGCGGCCCGGCCGACACCGAAGGACAGCACCCCGGCCACAGACCACATCACCGCCGACCATTCGGCGTAACCGGTCGAGGCCAAGGCGAGGTTGCCCGCGAGCGACACGAGTCCCGCAGCGAGCGCGATCGTGCCGAACAGCGCGGCCAGCGCCGGACCGATGACGGGAATGAACAGCGAGATCAGCGCCAGGATGCCAGCCACCACAGCAACGGCGTCCGCGATCGTCACGATCACCTTGACGACCTTGGCGCCCCAGTTGTCCCACCAGCTGTCGTTGAGGTCGCCGGAGTTCTTGACCTCGTTGATCCCACCCATCGCCCGCTGCGCAGCTCGGCCGCGGGTCTCGATCGCCGCGTCTAGCCGGCGGCGAGCCGCGGTGAGGGCGTCACCGGCAGCCTCCGCGGCTCCGAGCGCGCGGCGTTGGTCCCCCTGATCGGCGGTGGTGTCGACGCCCTGGGTGGCGGTGTCGACACGAGCCTGCGCCGCCTCAGCCTTCTGGCTGGCGCTGGCCTGCGCCGCCTCAGCGTCCTTCGCCTGCCGCAGCGCGGCGGCCGATTCGGATTGCGCGTCACGCAAGTGCGGCGCGTAGCCAGCCAGCGCTTGCCCGACACCGTCGTAGCGCTCGTGCGCCCGCGTGATGTCGTCGGCAACCTTCTGCGCGTTGTCGCGGACCGCGTCGACCGCATCGCTGTCCATGTCGTGGTAGTTGGCGGCAATCCGGCGCAACTTCGCGGCAGCGTCGCTGATCGTCGCGGCGACCTTTCGGTAGTGCCTACCCAGATCCGCGACCCGGTCGGGATCCCCGGGCACGGGGTCGCTGCCCGCCAGCGGTGCCCAGTCGACCGGCCTGTTCACCGCTCCCCCCGCAGTGACGCTGCGAACTCTCTGTCCAGCTCTTCGAACGCCTCGCCGATCCCGGTGGCCGACTTGGCCAGCGCTGCGATGTTCTCCACCATCTTCGCCCGCCGGTCGTCCCAGCTGTGGGCGAACGAACGTACCGCCTCCGCCAGTTCTGGGTGTCCGGTCGCGTCGGCCGCATCGTCGCTGCGGGCGTTGGCGTGCTGGAACTCGGTCGCGACGAAGCGCAACCCGGCCCCGGCCTCGCGCAGCAACGCCGTGTCGACGCGCAGTTCTCCCGGCATACACCCTCCCCGGCTCCGGCAACCGCCGATAAGGTTACCGACGCCAGACCGTGCCTAGCAACCTACCCACCGCGACGGGCGGGGCACAGAACAGCGCAAACACGGCGACCGCGACCCGAAACCAGTCAGGCCCCGACCGGGACCTGCACGGTGATCAACTCGCCATGGCCGAGGTGCAGCAACCCGCGACCGGGTTGGACTGCCTGGCCCACGATGTTGCGCGGTACCCGGATGCCGACGAGGTCGCCGTCGGTGAGCGACTGCGGGGACAGCAGCAGCCCGCGCCGGGCTTTCTTCATCTCCACCAGCCAGCCGGCGAAGCCCGCGCCAAGGCTGTCGGCGTCCCCGGCGATCACCAGCGCCTGGCCGGACCCGGAGCCGGCCCGCAGCAGTGCGAGCAGCCCGTCGGTCGCCTCGCAGTCCCGCAGCAGCTCGGCGTCGTCGATGAGCACGACGGCCTTCTCGCCGACGTCGGCGAGCGCGGCGGTCAGCTCGTCCGAACCCAGGCCCGGACCGGTGAGCACCGCGGCACCCTCCTCGCCAGCCAGGGTGCGAAGCGGCGACGGGCGGGGTGCGACCGCGACGACCCCGATCCCGGCGCGGTGCAGCGACCGGGCCATGCCCAGCAGCACCGTGCTGCGGCCCGACGAGGGCGGACCGGCGACGACGAAGCCGGGCGTGCCGGTGGCCAGCTGCGGTCCGTACGCGCGCAACGTGTCACCGCCGACGCCGACCAGCGCCCACATCGAACCGTCCACTGTGGTCTGCTCGCGCATCTCCCACCCCTGCTCGAAGGTCAACCGCGCCGGCAGCACGTCGACCCGGAAGGGCAGCAGCGCAGCCGGCAGCTCGGCGTCGCGCTCCCGCGCCCGCTCCGCGATACGGGTCAACGCGCTGGCCTGTGCCTGACCGGTCGCATCCGGGGCGAGTAACGCGACCTGGCTCTCGACCCCGGAGTCGGCCCGCAGCGCCCGTCCTGGCCGCATCGAATCGGAGACCTTGCGCGGGTTGATACCGATCATTGAGAAGTCGCTGCGGTCGGGCAGCCGGAACACCATCTTGGCGTCGGTCAACGTGGACATCCGACCCGACAGCAGCGAACGGTCTCCGGTGACGACCAGGTGCAGGCCGACGCTGGCGCCTTCCCGCAGCAGGCGGTGGATGTCGTCGGTGAGCGCGCCGTTGTCGATCTCACCGAGGGAGATCGTGAACGACTCCCACCGATCGATGAGCACCACCAGGTGCGGCAACCGCTGCTCGGGCACCGCCGCGGTCCGCTGTTCGCCGATGTCGGCGAATCCGTATTCGCTGAGCAGCTCGACCCGGCGCTGCATCTCGGCGGTGAGCCGGTTGATGAGCCGGACCGCACGTTCGGTCTGGGTATTGCGAACCACCGCGCCGCAGTGCGGCAGCTCGGAGACCGCCAGCAGCGCGCCGTTGCCACAGTCGATCCCGTACAGCTGCACGTCCGCGGCCGAGTGGACCCGTCCGATCGAGCCGACGATCGTCCGCAATATCTGCGAGCGCCCGGTTCGCGGGCCGCCGACCGCGAACAGGTGACCGAACGTGGCAAAGTCCAGGCACGCCGGGCGCTGCTGCTGGTCGGCCGGCAGGTCATCGAGCCCGTAGGCGACCGGGACGAGCTTACCGGCAGGTGCCGGCTCGGGCAGATCGTCGAGGACGAGGTGCTCCGGCAGCGGCGGCAGCCACGGGCTGGGCTGGGACGGGATTCCCAGGACCTGGGCGGCCTTGCCGATGGCCTCGACGAGGATGGCCAGGTCGGTCACCTCCTCGTCGGCTATCACGCGTTCTGGTGGTGCGGGCAGTGGATACCCGAGCCGTGCCGGGTCCAGTCGGGCGACCCACGGCTTGGACGAAGCGACCGGCGTGACGCCGGGCCGCCGGCCCCCGACCCGGGCGGTCTGAACCGGGACCAGCGGGCTGGAGCCGCACCGGATGTAGCACCGCCCGGGTGTGGCCTTGCCGATCCGGCCGGCGTCCGGGGCGTCGATCACGTCGGAGGACTCGCCGCCGTCGGTGACCCGCAGCGCGATCCGCAGATCCGTGTTGGCCCGGATCTCCGGGGAGACCACGCCGCTGGGCCGCTGGGTGGCCAGGATCAGGTGGATGCCCAGCGACCGGCCACGGCGGGCAAGGTCCACCAGACCGGTGACGAAGTCGGGCAGCTCGCGGACCAACGAGGCGAACTCGTCGATCACGATCAGCAGCCGCGGCAGCGGGGGCAGCCCCCGGTTGACCCCGGCGACCTTCAGGTACGAGTCGATGTCCGGGGCGCCTGCGTCGGAGAGCAGCCGCTCGCGGCGGCGCAGCTCCGCGGCGATCGACTCCAGCGCCCGCTCGACGAGGTGCGCGTCGAGGTCGGTGACCATGCCCGCCGTGTGGGGCAGGTCCACGCAGTCCTTGAACGCGCTGCCGCCCTTGTAGTCGACCAGGACGAACACCATCGCGTCGGGCCGGTTGGCCACCGCCAGCGACGCCACCAGGGTCTGCAGGAGTTCGGACTTGCCGGACCCGGTGGTGCCGGCGACCAGCCCGTGCGGCCCGTCCCGGGCCAGGTCGATCGCGTGCGGGCCGTCGAGCGAGATCCCGAGCAGCGCCTTCGTGGTGCGCCCGCCGGCCCGCCACTGCGCGGAGATCGCGTCTGGAGCCGGTGGCTCCAACCGCATGACATCCAGCAGCCGGCACGTCGCCGGCAACGCGGCGTCCTCCTCCTCGCTGCTGACATCGCGCAGCGGTGCCAGCCCCCGGGCCACCCGGTCACACCACGCCGCGGTGACGGCCTCGGGGCGCACGTTGTCGACGGGCTCCTCGCCGGTCTGGCGCACCCGCAAGCCACCGGCCGGGTCCACCGCCACCACCGCCGCGCACTCGGCGGGAAGCATCCGCTCATCAGCGTCCAGGCACACCGCGTACACGCCGACCGACGGACCCTCCTTCAGGATCTGGATCACTCCGGGCTGCTGTCGCAGCCGCCGGGCACCGTCCAGGACGACCACGATGTCCGGTTCGGCGAACGCGGCAACCGAGGAGTCGCGCATCGCCTTGACCCTCGCGGTCACGACGGCCGCCAACTCGCTGATCCGCGCCGAGACGGTGTCGGAGTCGCTGCCGACCAGCGAGCACGAGTGCGGCTCGTCGGCCGGGCGGGCATGCGGCAGCCAGCGCACCCACTGCCACGACGCCCGCCCCGACGCATCGGTGAGCACGTAGGTCTGCACGTCGTTGGGGCTCTGCAGCACCGAAGTCTGAGCCAGCACCCACCGCGCCAGCGCCCGCGGCGTCGGGCCGGGCCCGGCGATACCGAGCACCCCACGCTCGCGCAGTGAGACGGTGACCGGAACGTCCATGGCGGTCCAGGTCACGGACCGCTTGTGCTCCTCACGGGTCGGATCGTCGAGCACGACCTGCGACGGCAGGTCGCCGGTGCCGACCCGCAGCAACAAGTAGTCGAGGTCATCGCGACGGCGCTCCCACAGCCGGCTGCGTGGCCCGGTCGCGGTGAGCAGCGCCGCGGCCGGGTCCGGGCAGTCGGTGCGGCGCAACGCCTCTTCGGCGTGCAGCGCCTGCCGGGCCTCGGCACCGAGCGAGGCGGTGCGCTCGCGGTACTCATCGAGGCGTTGGCTGTAGGTCTTGCGGCCGTGCTTGCGGTCGGTCACGTAGTTGCCGATTATCATGATGGGGCTGAGCAGCGCGAAGCCGAGGAAGAGGAAGTTGCCGAGCGCGTAGACCATGATCCCGGCCAGTACCAGGGGCGCCAGCGCCATCACGATCGGCAACGGCCGGCGATCGGCCTGGCTGGGTGGCGACGGAATCCGGAACTTGGCCGGTCGAGACGGCGGCCGCAGCCGCGGCGGTCGGTTGTAATCCAGGCCGGCCACGTCCTCGGACCGCTGCAATGCCGCATCCGGTGGACTCGGAGCCGCGAGTTCGACCACCGTCCACCCGACGCAGAGCTGCCGGCCGATCCGCCACGGCGTCGACACGATGAGCTGTTCGTCATCCAGCCAGGCGTCCACACCGGTCTGCGGGGTGGCGGTCACCGTACCGTCGGCCGCGACCCCGACCGTGACGGCCCGCGGCGGCAGGCTCGCGTCGTCGACCGCGACCGTCGCGTCCGGAGCACCGCCGAGCTGCGCTATCCCGGAGCCCAGCCGGAACACCCCGCCCGAGTCGGGACCGCTGACCACCCGCAGCTCGACGAGACCGTCCGGCTCCGGCGGCAGGCAGCCGCCCGGGTGCCCGAGGCTGACCAGGCTCCCGTCGCGCATCGGCGACTCGCACAGCGGCAGCACCGGAGTCAACAGGGTCCCGTCTACATACAGCGGCGCGGAGCGCCCGGTCGGCTGTACCACCCGGGTCAGCGCTGCCCACATCTGGCGCGCCGTCGCCCCCGGCCCGGCGTCGACGACGACGTCGGTGGCCCGCTCGCCGGCTGGATCGACGACCGTGAGTGTCAGGCGCACCCGTTGCCCCCTTCTCGCTCCTCGCGCTGCCTGCACAGTCAGCGGCGCCCGCAGTCATCATGCGACATGTGACGTCGCGTGGCTACCGAGGTCTGGACACGCGGGGTGGAAGCCACCCTAACGAACCAGGTGACGAGCGGGGACCGGGCAGGTACGGTCAGGCCGTCAACCGAGGGAGCGCGGACCGGGGGTCGGTGTCGTCGGCGTGGGCCGACGGTCTGCGGTTCTGCGTGGAGGGAGCGCCATCATGGCCAACGTCAACGTGACCTATGAGGAGATGCGGGCCGCCGGCAAGCAGCTCCAGGCCGGCAAGGCCGACATCGAGAGCCGTTTGACTCAGATGAAGAGCCAGGTCGATCAGCTCGTCGCCGGTGGGTATGTCACCGATGTGTCGAGCAAGCAGTTCCAGTCGTCCTACGAGGAGTTCAACCAGGGCGCCACCAAGACCATCCAGGGTCTCGAGGGCATGAGCCAGTACCTCAACACCGCCGCCGACACCTTCCAGCAGACCGACCAGCAGCTCTCCCAGCAGCTCGGCCGCTGATCGCCGGCGGCACCGCCCGCGCGTACCGGCTGACGTGGCACCGCGACCACCACATGGGCAACGGTGTCACGTCAGCCCGATACGTGTCGGTCCACTGAGGTCTTCTCAGCAAACCTCACGCTGCGGTGCTCAGCTCGGTTCGACGTGGCCGCGCCCGTCGGCCGGTGCCCGAGGCCGCAGTACCCGTTGAGGTTCTCGGCTTCCGATAAAAACTGCTGGTGGTAGCAATGTCGCTCACGCAATAGAACTACCGCCCAGCGACCGTCGTCCGGCGCGTTGCTCAGCTACTGCTCGCCGTCGGGAAGATGGCGTCGGACGGCGGCGGAGCGGTCACCGGCTAGGTCCGGGCCACCGCAAGCCAGACGAGTTCTGGCAGTGCGCGGCGCTGCGAGACGCACTGGATGCGCGCCACTTCGGCCAGGTGCTCTATGCCTACCGGCACGAGCACCGGCCGGTACTCACGCAAGCCAAGGTCGGCCGCTGGCTCGGACTGACGCAGGGTCAGGTCAGCCGACTGGAACGCAGCGACCAGCCGACCCACGACCTGAGCAAGCTCGACCACTGGGCTCGTGCGCTGCGCATACCCGCGCACCGGTGACGCCCATAGCGTCGAGCACGAGGCCGAGACGGGAGGCGAGGACGTGCAACGGCGGCAACTGCTGCAGGCGCTGGCAGCTGGTGCGGCGACCGCTGGCAGCTCGGCGTTCGGCTGGTTCGGCACGCAGCAGCAACCCGCGTCTGCCGCACGAGCGGTGGGTATGCCGGACGTGCAGATCATCCGGGAGATGACCCACACCTTCCGTGGCTTGGACAACCGGTTCGGCGGGGGCCGCGCGCGCTCGGCGGTCACAAACTACCTCGCGTCCGACGTCGTGCCGCTGTTGCGCGAGGGCCGGTATCGCAGCGACGTGCGGCAGGTGCTGTCGACGGCGGTGGCCGAGCTCAACCAGCTCGCCGGGTGGATGGTGGGCGACACCGGCTCGGGACGCCGGCATCTGCGGCAGGCAATGCACCTGAGCCAGGACGTCGGTGACGACGCGCTGGCAGGCGAGATGCTTGCCGGGATGAGCCATCAGGCCGCGTTCGCGCGCTCGTCCGCGCTGGCGACCGACCTGGCACGAGCGGCCAAGGACAACGGCAAGCGCTCCGGGGTGCCGCCCTGGTGTCCGAGGCGGCCGTCATGGAGGCGCACGGGCTCGCGCTGGCGAAGGACACCCGTGACTGCTTGGCCGCGCTGCGGGAGTCGGAGGAGGCCTTCGCCGCTGCCACGGAGCGGGAACGCCCGGACTGGCTCGGCTACTTCGACGGCGCCTACCTCGCCGCGAAGTTCGGCCACTGCTTCCGCGACCTGTGACGACCCGCCGACGCCGAGCGGTTCGCTCGCCGTTCGCTGGAGATGATCGACGGCTACGACCGCGGCAGGCTGTTCAACCTGGCGCTGCTCGCCTCCGCGCTGGCAGACCAGGGCAAGGTCGAGGAAGCCTGTGAGGCGGGCTCGGCCGCACTGCGGATCGCGGGCGACGCGCGGTCGGTGCGCACCGTGGCGTACCTGGCCGACCTGTCACACCGGCTCACGCCGTTCCGGACCCAGCCCGCCGTCGGGCGGTTGAACGAGCAGATGAGAGCAGCTGACGTGCCGGTTCAGTGAACCCAGCGGAACGCGAGGACGTGCAGCAGGCCGATCTGTGTACCGGCGCCGATGATCTCACCACGGTCGATCCGGTCCCGCACCGAGTCCAGTGCGATCCACTCGACGCGGGCGGTCTCGTTGACGTCAGCGGGCTTGCCGGTGTCCTCGGCGCCCTCGCCCAGGAACAGCAGGTTCTCGAAGTCGGCGGTACCGGGCGTCGGCTGAAACCCCGTCAACGGCCGCATGCTGCGGGGCCGCCAGCCGGTCTCCTCCTTCGACTTCACGCGCGGCCGTCACGGCCGGGTCCTCGTCCGGGTCGACGTAGCCGCCCAGCAGTACGTACTGCGGATGCCCAAGGCCGCGATGGCTGTTGTGCTGGACGACGCTGGCGAGCACGTGCTGATCGATTGGGCAGCTCGACCTGCGCGATGCTCAGGTCCAGCTTCCGGGAGTCGTCGACGAGCCGCTCGCCGTGAACGGTCCAGCGCGTCGGCTCCGGGCGAGCGTCAGACACGCACCCAGCCTCGCACGTCAGGCCTCGGCGGACTCGACGCCGACCGGGTAGGCCACCCCTGTGCCACCGATTCCACAGTACCCGTTCTTATTGCGGCCAAGGTACTGCTGGTGATAGTCCTCCGCGTAGTAGAACGTGCGCAAAGTCGTGATCTCGGTGCTGACGTCCCCGCGACCCGCAGCGTGCAGGGCGTGCTGGTAGGCGCGCTCACTGGTTTCGGCCTCGGCGTGCTGCTCGTCATCGGCGGTGTAGACGGCCGAGCGGTACTGGGTCCCCACGTCGTTGCCTTGACGCATGCCCTGGGTGGGGTCATGGCCCTCCCAGAACAACCGCAGCAACTCGCCGTAGGAGATCTGCGCGGGGTCGTAGAGCACCAGCACGACCTCCGCGTGCCCGGTCCGGCCGCTGCACACCTCCTCGTAGCTGGGGTTGGGCGTGTGTCCCCCGGCATATCCGGCGGCGGTGGAGTACACGCCGGGGGTGCGCCAGAAAATCCGCTCGGCACCCCAGAAACAGCCCATGCCGAAGACCGCGGTGCGCATACCCTCGGGGAACGGGGGGACGATGCGGTTGCCGGAGACGGCGTGCCGCTCAGATACCTGGATCGGGCTCTCACGCCCCGGCAGCGCCTCCTGTGCGGTCACCATGCGGTTCTTGTCACGTCCGAACAGCGCCATACACCCAGGCTACGCCCGGCCGCAGCGCGCCGCGGATGTCACGAACCGCAGGCGCCGTTCGCCCACCCAAGCCGCACGTGCACAATGACGGACCGACTCGACGTGGCAGGAAGGGGGCGCCGGTGAGCTGGCAGGACGAGCAACGCCGGCTGGACGAAGAGCTGTCGGCCGGGCAGCTGTCCGCGGAGGACTACCATCGCCGTCGCGACGAGCTGATGACCCAACACGCAACTGGAGATGCGGACTCCGGTGGCGACCAGCCCGAAGCCGGGCAGGCACAGCAGGCCGCCACTCCCTTTCCGCCCGCCTTCCGGTGGGAGACCAGGTCCGACGAGGGCAACGAGACCACGCAGCTGTTCACCCCGGTGGATGCGGACCAGACACAGGTCGTCACGCCGCAGCCGAACGACACCGACCGCACCCAGGTGGTGCACGGTGGGCCGCTCGCCCAGCAAGAGGCGCAGCGCCCGGGCGCGGGTGAATCCGCTCCACCATGGGCGTCCTCGGACCTGCCGCCGAGGCAACAGCCGGACTCCGCCTGGACGACACCGCCCGAGCCTTTCGAATCGGAGCAGTTCTCCAGTGCGCCTCGCATCGCGATCGTGGCCGCGGTCGTGGTGGTGGTGCTGCTGCTCATCGGCGGCGGGGTCGCCACGTACTGGCTGGTGGGCGGTGATGGCACGCAGGCCGATCCGGCGCGGGCCGCTGCGCCGCAACCACCCCCGGCCCAGGCGGAGGAGCCACCAGCTCCGCCGGCGCCCCCCCCAGGAGCCGACCTGCCGGATCCCGCCCAGATCGGCGGTGACGGCCAAACCCGGGTGCTGCCCACCCTCAGCGAGCTGCAGGCCGCCGACGTGCTCACCCCGGAGGAGTACGCCGTGGTGGCCGACGCCGGCGCGACCGCATCCAAACTCCTCGTCACCTCGTTCGAGGA
>WHTH01000106.1 GCA_009377865.1 Pseudonocardiaceae bacterium
CTATCGGTTCCTCCGGGCACGGCGTACCTGGACGAACACCACGGCTGCCAACGCCACCGCACCACCCGCGTCGAGCAGGTAGGACGGGGTCAGCAGCAGCACCGTGGCGGCGACGACCGCCAGCCGCTCCGCCAGGGTGGTACGCGTCAGCCAGTACCCCTCCAGCGCCACCGCGAACGCGAACAGGCCCAACGATCCGGTGATGACCGCCAGCACGATCTCCTCAAGCGTGCCGTTGAGCAGCAACGGGGAGTACGCCATGAGCAGCGGGATCAGGTAGAGCCCCTTGGCGAACTTCCACGCGGACACGCTGGTGCGCATCGGCGAGGACCCGGCGATGCCGGCCGCTGAGAAGGCGGCCAACGCGACCGGCGGGGTCACGTTGGAGTCCTGGCTGTACCAGTAGACCACCATGTGGGCGACGATGAGTGGCAGCCCGAGGTCGAGCAGCGCCGGTCCGGCGAGCACGATGAGAACCACATAGGACGCGGTGACCGGGAGGCCGAGGCCGAGCACCAGTGAGGCGATCGCGATCATGAGGAGCGTCAGCAGCAGCTGCCCGGACGCGACGCTGAGCATGCCGCTGGAGAACCGCAGGCCGGCACCGGTCAGGCCGACCACGCCCACGATGATCCCGGCTGCGGCGGTCGCCACCGAGACGGTGAGGGTGTTGCGCGCGGCGAGCGTGAACACCTCGCCGACGTCCCGCAGACGCAGCCGGCTGGCCTTGCGCAGCATCGCCACCACGAGCAGGGCGCCGATGGCGTAGAGCCCGGCCCGCAACGGGGTGACGTACTGGAACAGCAGGTAGACCAGCAGCACGAGCGGGATCAGGAAGTGGAACCCGGCGGCCATTGTGGAACGCAGGCGCGGCAGGTCCGCTGCCGGCAGACCGAGCAGTCCCTGCTTGCGGGCGACGATGTCGACGAACAGGAAGACCACGGCGAAGTACATCAGCGCCGGAATGATGGCGACCTTGACGATGTCGGTGTACGGAACCCCCATAAACTCGGCCATGATGAACGCGCCGGCACCCATGATCGGTGGCAGCATCTGACCCCCGGTCGAGCTGGCCGCCTCTACGCCGCCGGCCTGGTGGGGTTTGTAGCCGACCTTCTTCATCATCGGGATCGTGAACGCGCCGGTGGTCACGGTGTTGGCGATCGCGCTGCCGGAGATCGAGCCCATGAATGCGCTGCCGACCACCGCGCCCTTGGCGGGGCCACCGCGGTACTTGCCGGTCAGGCTGTAGGCCAGGTCGATGAAGAACGCACCGCCGCCGGTCTTCAGCAACAGGGCGCCGAAGAAGATGAACATGAACACGAGCGTGGCGGCGATGCCCAGTGGCAGGCCGTAGATGCCCTCCTGGAACAGGTAGCTGTGGTAGGAGATCCGCTGATAGGTGTAGCCGCGGTGGCTCAGCGCGCCCGGCAGCAACGGGCCGAGCCAGGCGTACGCGACGAAGCTGGCGACCAGCACGCTCATGAACAGGCCGATGACCCGGCGGCACGCCTCCAGCACCAGCAGGATCATCACGATGCCCATCGTCACGTCCGACTGCGTGGGCAGGCCGATCCGGGTGACGATCTCGTCGTAGTAGACGACCGGGTAGAGGCTGGCCGCCATCGAAACCGCGACCAGTGCCAGGTCCACCACCGCCAGCGGCAGCGTCCGCGCCCAGCGCCCCTTGCCCGCTGGCCGCAGCAGGAACACCAGCACCAGCACGAACAACAGGTGCACCACCCGTTGCAGGTACGAGTCGAGGGTCAGGTACGCAGCCGTGTAGAGCTGGAACGCGCCGAGGCCGATCGCGATCAGGAGCACCATGACGCCGACCACCTGGGCCGCCGTCCCGTCACCCCAACGCACTGCGGCAAGCTGCCGCCACAGTGGTGTATCCGAGGTCGGCGCCGGCGGGGCCGCCATGGCCAGCTGGTGTGTCTGCGACGCGTCGGTCTGCGGTGCGTCTGTCTCCGGTGCGTCTGCCTGCGGTTCGTCTGGTACGGCGGAGGGGCGGTTCCGGACGGCCATCTGCCTCACCTGCCACATCTCGTCGGGGGAACGGTGGCGGTCGCCGCACCAGGCTTCCGGGCCGGACGGAGGGTGAGCCGCTGTCCCGGCCAGCAGGTCGACAGCCTGACTTCGTGACCGCGGTACAGCAGCCGGTGATCTACCGAGAGGGGTCCGATGCGCAGCACCAGCGCGCCGATCTGGCGCTCCAGCCCGGACACTTTCCACCAGTCACCGTCGGCGTGGCCATGGCCCTGGCCGGGGATGTGGCCCATGCCGGCGCCGAACTGCTTCAGCCGGGTCGACACCTGCACCAGACTCCCGTTCTGCAGCACATACCAGTCCTCGACCGGCAGCTTGTCCAGGGAGTGGATGAAGCTGACTCCCAGCTGCTCGCCGGGCTCCAGCGGCAGATGTCCGACCACGCCGGCACCGTCGACCTCCACCACCACGGCGGGCCGGCCGGGGGAAGGGCCGGCCGCGGTGGTGTCGGTGAAGCCAACGCCGGCCAGGCAGGCCGCCAGGAGCGCCACGGTCATGCGCCGCCTGGCCGGCCTGCCGGCTACGCCGCGTCCGTCAGGGACGCAGCTCGGCCGGAACATCGATGCCCTGTTCCTCGGCGTACCGGATGGCACCGGGGTGCAGGGGAGCCGGGCTGTTCGCGAGCGTGTCGAGCACGAGGTACTCCTCACCCGGCTCGTACACCTGATTTATCAGCGCCACGTTCTCGTAGATCGCCTTCACCACCTCGTACGCCAGGTCGTCCGGGAAGCTGGCGTCTACCACGACCACGTTCCACAGCGCGATGGTGTCGACATCCTCCTCCACCGTGGAGTACGTACCGCCGGCGATGGTGTGCATGGTGTAGAACGGGTGCTCCGCGGTCACCATCTCCACTTCCTGCGGGCACATCGGGATCAGGTGGATCGCGTCGGTGGCCTCCAGCTCCCGCAGCGTGCCATGGCCTTCGCCGACGACCCAGGAGCCCGCGTCGAGCTGGCCCTCCTGCAGTGCCCGCGCGGTCTCCACGTAGGCGTAGCGCTGCACGTCCACGTCGTCGAAGGACATGCCCAGCGACTCGAACACGAGCCGGGTGGCGACCTCGTTGCCGCTGCCCGGCGCACCGACCGAGAACCGGCTGCCGGCTACGTCGGAGAAGCACTCCATCGGGCTGTCGTCGTGTATGGACTGTAGTGATACCGCGTGATAGACATTCGGATAGAGCACCATCAGCACGCGAAGGTCGACCGCCTCGCCGAAGTCGCCCTCACCGTTGTAGGCCTGATACACCACGTCGCCCTGGGAGATCGCGATCTCGCTGTCGCCCGCGCTCACCAGGCGGATGTTCTCGACCGAGGCGCCGGTGGCCTCCGCGGTGGCCGTGATGCCATCGACCTGGTTGCCGAGGATCTCCGCCATCGCGCCGCCCACCGGAAAGTAGACGCCGCCGGTGGTGCCGGTGGCGATGGAGATGCTGCTGATCGTCTCGTCCGTCGAGTCCTGCTCGGCCGGCTGCGAGCACGCCGCCAGCAGGACGGCGGAGGTGGCCAGCACGGCGATGCCTGCCCCGAGTGTTCGGTGGAGTCGGTGTTGTCGCATGTCGTCGCTCCCTCATGGGTTGCTCGTCTGATGGGGGCTGCAAAGGTAGGGTTACACACAAGTAACCTGATGGCACCAAGGTACGCGTTACGCCGAGGCATGCGGAAGATGGTCGGCGGGAATTGCGGTGGGAACTTGTCCGGACGTCGGCCGATGCCATGACTCGCCGGGTACCATTCATCGCCGCGAGCCGGGCGGCCCGCTACCCACCGGCACCGACTCCTTTGACGGCCGTGAAGGAGCCGCCACCGAACGCGAGATCGAACAGTTGAGCGACCCGGCCGGCCTACGGGGCCAGGGGGGTTCAGTCGGCGGTGAGCCGGCCGTTGCGGCGGACGACCGGCACCGACAGGGTCTGTAACCGACGTTGTCGAAGAGCACGACGACCCGGTCCCGCTCATAGCCCATCACCGTGCCGACCCCCCATTCCTGGTGGCGTACCACGCTGCTCACCGGGAATGGCCGGTGCTTCGCACCCGCCGGGCACCCTGACCGGCGGCCGCCGCTGGGCATTGTCGGCCGTCCCGGCATCGCAGTTGTCACAGTGTCTACATGCACTGCTCATCTGCTCGCCGAAGTACGCCAGCAGCGCCCGTCCACGGCAGGTTTGCCGCTCCGCGTACTGGAGCATCATGTCGATGCGCGAGCCGCGGACGGTCTGGTGCCGCTCGACCTGGCCCAGTGCTAGGCCGGCGGCTTCGGCCGGCGACGGGGCGTTGCGCGGCACGCTCAACCGGCCGCCCTTGCCGACGCGCACCGCACCGACCTGCTCGAGCAGGGTGATCAGGTGGGTAAGGCGGCGCGCCGGTAGGCCGGTGCGCTCGGCCAAGGCCTTCCTGCTCACCGGCCCCTCCCGCACCGCGGCGGCCAACGCGGTGAGCTCCGTGCGCTCAGGGGCACCGCCGGCGAAGAAGCGCTGTAGCGCCACATCCTCGGGGCGGAACAGCAGGAGAGTACGCGCGGGCGCCCCGTCGCGGCCGGCGCGTCCGATCTCCTGCAGATAGCTGTCGGGTGAGTCGGGCAGCGCGGTGTGGAACACCCAGCGAATGTTGGGTTTGTCCACGCCCATGCCGAAGGCGCTGGTGGCTACCATCACCGGCGTCCGGTCGGCCATGAAGTCCGTGTAGCGCCGATCCCGCTCACCGGCGGCTAGCCCGGCATGGAACGCGACCGCCTCGACCCCGGCCTCGCGCAGGCGCCCGGTCAGATGCTCCGTGGCCGCGCGGGTGGGCGCATACACGATGCCCGGGCGATCCTCCGCGCGTATCCGCGCGAGCAGCCGCTGCCAGCGCTGCTCGCTGCTGGCGCACCTTGCTGGGCGGGGTCCCGATGGCGCGTCCGAGCCACCGGTCGTACCTGACGAGGCTCGCCAAGGGACACGTGCCCTGTCGCACGACCAGGTTGCTTGTCACGAACCACGACGAGGCCTCGAGGGCGATGCCAGTGTCAATATGACATGGGTGCGTACCCACTCTGCGCGGCAGCCGAGCGAAGAGGAGGAGGCGACCATGTCGCCCGCCCGTGGCCTCATCCAGCCCCATCTGGGAATGCTCGTGTTCGTCTTGCCGGACAGGCAGCACGTCGTGAGATACCTGGCTCCCGAGCGCGGGAACAGCTCGTTCATCTCGTCGATCGTCGCCGTGACCGTTCGGCGATGCTGGTGAGCCGAACCGACGTTGTCGCTCGGATCAAGGCTGCGGAAGGATTGCGGCGATCGTGTGGTCAATGCAGTGTCGCCACTGGTCGGGCTCGAGGGGCAAGGTGTCCGGCGCGGCATGGGCGAGTTGCAGTCGGTCGCTGCGGTCGTCCGGCCCCTCGATGAGGTATCTATGTCACGTGCATCATGTCGGCCGTGGACGTTCCGTACTGCGGGCGCCCGGTGGGCCGGTAGACCTGGATCATCACCCCGCTGGGGGTGGCCCGCGATTCGACCAGCTCGAGCGCTGTGTCCGGGCCGGTGTCGGGGAACAGCCGCGTGCCCTGGCCGACGACCACGGGGAAGATGAGCAGGTTGATCTCGTCGACAAGGTCCTTGTCGAGCAGCCACCGGATCAGGCTGCCGCTGCCGTGCACCTGCAGCTCGCCTCCCGGCTCGGCTCTTAGCTCACCGACGGCGGCCGCGACCTCACTGGAGAGGACGGTCGTGTCCGCCCACCGCGGGTCGGTGAGCGTGGTCGACGCCACGTACTTGGGCCGCGTGTTCAACGCCACTGCGACGGGGTTGCCGCCCGGATCTGCCATTGCTCCCCAGGAGCCGGCAAAGATCTCGTAGGTCCGCCGGCCGAGCAGGAACGCGTCGGCGCGCTGGTAGACCTGGTTTACGAACGTCGCGGTCTCGTTGTCGAAGTGCGGCGTGGTCCATCCGCCGCGCTCGAATCCGCCGCTGCGGTCCTCGTCCGGGTTGCCGATCCCCTGCATCACTCCGTCGACGGAGACGAACGTGGTGGTCGTCAGCTTCATGGTCGCGGTTCCCTTCTCGTTGGTTTGGTCGTCGTCTTGGTGCACGGCAAGCCCTACTAGCGACGTCTGCGGCGATCCATCCATGCGCCACGGACTTCCGCCCAGATGTGCACTCTGGTTACCAGGCCCGGATGATCTCTCCGGTACGCCATCCCTCCACACTTCGTTCGAAGGCGGCAGCGATTGCGGGCATGGGTACGGGGGTACGGCCCGGGTTGAACTGGCCGAACTGCTCGGAGCTGTCCTGAGCCATCCCCGGGTTGACGGCGTTGATCCGAACCTGGCGGTCGAAAGTGAGGGCGGCGGCCCGAACGAAGCCTTCGACGCCGCCGTTCGCGACGGCGAAGCTCACCGCCTCGGGGATGGGGTCGTCGAGGATATAGCCAGAGACGAGGGTGAACGAGCCGCCGCCAGAGATCAACGATCTGCCGAGGAGGACGAGGCGGATCTGCCCGAGTAGCTTACTGCGCACGCCGAGGGCGAGCTCTTCCTCGGTCACCGTCTCGAACGGGCCGAAATGCGCTTCCCCGGCCGTGCAGACGAGGGCGTCGAAGCCTCCGACCTGTTCGTACATGGATCGCACGGAGTCCGGCGAGCTGATGTCAACCTGGACGTCACCGGAGGTCCGCCCTGCCACGACGACATCATGTCGAGCCGACAAGCGCTCGACTACGGCCCTGCCGATGGTGCCGGCGCCACCAACCGCGATGATGCGCACGAGCGCTCCCTCCGATGAGATGAATCGGGTGCTGCGGCACCTCGCCGGTCGGTCCGGGTGAGGATCGATTGGTCTACGATCCGTGACGGCAGCGCCTCGGCCAAGGACCGTTCGCTACAGCCGAACGGCGCGAGCCACGCGCTTCTGGGTCGTACCGACGGCCCGCGCGTACACGTCGCGCCGCGTAGCGAACCGCTCGTTCGGGGCGCAGACGCCGAGCGACCCGGCGGGCTCGTCGCGCACGCGCAGAGCTGCGGCGGCGCATGCCACGCCATTTAGCGCACGCTGTGGTCCGACGAGCACTCCGCGGTGTGACCGGGTCCCCGTGAAGTGGTCCACCTGTTGTGAGAGTCCGATGCTCCATGATGGGGCAGGGAGGACAGTTCACGATGGGTACCAGAAGGCGGCACACACCCGAGCAGATCATCCGCAAGCTGCGCGAGGGCGAGAG
>WHTH01000065.1 GCA_009377865.1 Pseudonocardiaceae bacterium
ATCACCGTGCTGCGCGGCGCGATCACCGGCCAACCCTGGATGCCAGCACTACTCGCACCCACCTGACCCTCGGGACCTACCGGAAGCCCACCGCCGACCGGCGACAACGTCATGCGCTGATCAGGGGCTGAATGTTTACGGTCACCCGTGGTCGGATCCGTCCCAGCCGACACTCGGACCTGCAACAGCCCGCCACCCATGCGCCGGATGCTGCCGCGCTTGCGCGGCTCCGAGGTTTCGATCCCAGCGGCCATGACGCAGAAGCTAGCACCCGCTGTGGATGGGGCTGTGGATAAAGGTCGACTTATACTGAGACGAGTCGATCGTGAACCTACCTGAAACCGCTGGTCAAGCATGGCAGCAGTCGTGGCGCGCCCGAAGGGATTCGAACCCCTAACCTTCTGATCCGTAGTCAGATGCTCTATCCGTTGAGCTACGGGCGCATGTTCAGTTGTCGGCCGACGTGCTGCTCGACCGGTGGCGGAGGCTCCGGGATTTGAACCCGGGAGGGGGCGTAACCCCCAACCGCATTAGCAGTGCGGCGCCATAGACCAGACTAGGCGAAGCCTCCCGGGATCTTGCGGCCGCCAAGAGGTGAGGGTACACAGCGCGGAGCCGGCCAGGCAAAGCGGGTCGGCAGCGCCGAGGCCACGACGTGTCGTCCGGCTGCCCTATCCTGGACAGGTGCGCGAGCCCCTGGTCGAGACCGTCGCGGCACGGCCGCAACCACGGCTGCGCCCGCTGGTGGCCGACTACACTGGTTACCGGATCGAGGGCGCCGAGCCCGGCGTGCACCGCGGCCTGCCATCCCGGCACGTGACGTTCATCGTCACGCTCGACGGACCGGTCGACCTGGCCGCGATGCCCGATCCGCGCCAGCCTCCGGGCTCATTCACCACGCTCGTCGCAGGGCTGCACGCGGCACCGGCGCTGATCGGCACGACGGGTACCAGCACGGCATCCAGCTCGAGCTCACCCCAGGATCGGGCTGCCCGCGATCCCGCGCGAGCCGGGCCAGCACTGCATCGAGCGCGAGAAACCGATCGGTCCAGGTCGTCGCCGTCCGCAGCCGCCCGACGAGCGCCCCGGCGACCGGCCCCAACAGCGTGTCCAGGTCGATGACAGTGGTGGCGAGTTCGCCCGCGGGGAGCCCGAGCAGCGTCCTTGCTCCGAGCCAGCCGACCTCGGTGGCGAGCCTGCCGATGCCGATCCCGCCTTGGGTGGCTGCGAGCCGCCGCCAGGCCCAGCCGAGCTCCTTGGAGCAGGCGTCACCTCGGTGAGCGGTTCCGCCGCGAGTACGGCCTCACCCCGAAGCAGATCGCGCGGGTGATGCGCTTTCGAGATGGCGAGCCGGCTGCTGCGCGGCACCGACCGTCCGGGCTGGCCGAGCTCGCGGCCCGCTGCGGCTACTACGACCAGGCGCACCTCACCCGCGAGTGGCGGGAGTTCGCCGGCTGCCCGCCGACGACCTGGCTGGCCGAGGAGCTCCCATCCGTCCAAGACAGCGAGCCCGCGCAGCCGCGACGCTGAGCGGCATGACAGAGACTCCAGCACCCAGTGTGTGGCCCGGACTCCTGTGCACCGACGCCCCGGCCACCATCCGTTTCCTGGTCGAGGCCTTCGGCTTCGTCGAGACCATCGTCGTGCCCGGCGAGCGCGAGGGCCACGTCGCGCACGCCGAAGTGCGCTGGCCCGAGGGCGGCATCGTCATGATCGAAAGTGACGACCGCGAGGGCGAGTTCGCCGCGTACAACAGGCCTGGCACCAACTCGACGTACGTGGTCACCGACCACCCTGACGCGCTGTTCAAGCGCGCCACTGAGGCCGGGGCCGAGGTCCTCCTTGAGCTGCGCGATGAGGACTACGGCTCGCGTGGCTTCACCGTGCGCGACCCGGAGGGCAACCTCTGGAGCTTCGGCACCTACCGCGGCTCCTGAGTCGTCACCACGCCCCGGTTCCCGTCCACCTGCACGAGCTGGCCGTCGCCCAGCTGGCGGGTGCCGTCGCCGGTTCCCATGACTGCGGGGATCCCGTACTCGCGAGCGACGATCGCCGCGTGCGAGCCCGCGCCCCCACTGTCCACCACGACCGCTGCCGCGTACTGGAACAGCGGCGTCCAGGCGGGATTGGTGTAGGGGGCGACCAGCACCTCACCCGCCCGCAGCCTGCTGAACTCCGAGACGTCCCGGATGATCCGCACCGGCCCCTGCGCCACACCGCGGCTGCCGGACGTGCCGGACAGCAGCACGTCGCCGCCGGCCCCACGCGGCGTTGCCATGTTCACCAGCGGCGTGCCGGCCAGCGCGGCGCGCCTGGCCGCGCGCCGTTCCGCACGCTCCCGCAACTGATGCGACAGCTGCGGCCCGGGCGGCCAGGCACCGGCGGCCCGTTCGATCTCCTCGAGCCTGAGGTGGAACACGTCCGCGGCGGTGTCGAGCACGCCTGCGCCGACCATCCGCCGACCGGATTCGAGCATGATCCGGTGGACGACCGAGATCGGCATGGTGCCGTAGAAGTGGGTATCCTCCCGGACCTGCGTGAACCGGCCGGCTTGCCGCAGCAACCGCAGGAACAGCGACCGCAGGACTGGCACCCGCAGCACGGGATGGGCCAGCAGCTCATCGCGGACCGCCTCGGCGGGTGGCGCCGGCCCGGCTGCGGCGAGCCCCTTGAGCATCCCCAGCACGACGGCGGGCGCGTCGCGCCACGACGGCTGCGTGGCCGCCAGCGCCATGGTCTCGCGGTAGCCGTAGCGGTCGAGGAACGTCTCGAGCTCGTCCGAGAACGGGTGGCGGTCCGCCACCGCGGCCGGCAGGTCGGCGGGCTCGTGGGTCGCGAAGATCTCGGACAGCGCGGGGTCGGAGCGGACCCGCTCCGCCAGGGTGTTCAACGCCCGGTTGGTCTCGGTGGTCTTGGTCTGGACGGCGGACAGCAGTGCGGCGAACCGGTCGCTGCGTCGCAGCGGCACCAGCAACAGCCGCAGCGCCAGTGCTGCCAGCATGGCGCGGGGGAGGTAGCGGATCCGCAGCTGGCCGATCACCTGCGGGAGCGCGAGAGCTTCCCGCAGCGTGGTCAACAGCTCCGGCCAGGGCACGGCCTGCAGGTCGCGGGCGGCCAGCGCGCGGGTGCGGGCCTGCACCTGCGTGACCAGTGGGTCCGACTGCCAGCGGGCGGGGTCGTGGCGCCACGCCTGCCGCAGCAACCGCGCCGGGGCCAGCAGCACGCGCGGGGTGGGCTGCGGGGTGGGTGGTTCGAACCGCACGACCACGCCGCCCTCCTCGACGCACATTTGCTCGAGGTGCGGGATCCGGAGCCCGGCGAACCCGAGGAGCGAGGTGGCGGCACCGAACAGTGCGGGGGCCCAGGTGGTCATGTCCAGCGGGTAGGGCCGCATGGGGATCAGCTCCGCCATCATGGGGAGCAGCCGGCGTTGCACCCGATTGGGCGCGGGCGGTGGCAACGCGGTGATGGGGCGGGCCTGCACGATGGACACCGTCGCGCCCGCGTAGGCCCACTCGATGTCCTGCGGTGTCCCGAAGTGCCGCTCGATCGCCCTGCCCAGCTCGGCGAGCCTGCGCAGCTGTGTGTCGCTGCACGACCGTTGCGCTGCGCCGCCGGCAACGTGCTCGGTGCCGCCGCCGTCGCGTGCCCGGATCGTCACCTCGCGCCGCCCCGGCTGCCAGTCCTTGATCCGGCCCGATCGCTTGTCGAGCAGGAAGTGGTCGGGGGTAACCAGCCCGGAGACGACCGCCTCGCCGAGGCCGGCGCTGGCATCGACCACGATCTCGTCGCGTGCCCCCGTCACCGGGTTGGCGGTGAACAGCACGCCTGCGGTGTCGGCGGGCACCATGGCCTGCACGACCACGGCGATGCGGGCGGCCGTGGGAGCGAGTTGCCGCCGCACGCGGTAGGCGACCGCGCGCTGCGTCCACAGCGAGGCCCAGCAGTCGCGTACGGCGTCGAGCAGCGCCTGGTCGCCCACGACATTGAGGTAGGTGTCCTGCTGCCCGGCGAACGCCGCCTCGGGCAGGTCCTCGGCGGTCGCGCTGGAACGCACCGCCACCGCGCCCCTGCCCAGCTCGCGGTAGGCGTCGAGCACCGCGCCGGCCACGTCGGACGGTACTGCGGTCGCGGTGATCGCCGCCCGGATGGTGTCGGGTTGCCCGTCGGCGAGGAACTCCTCGATGCGCCCCGCCAAGCCGTGCCGCTCGAGCAGCAGGTCGTAGGCGGCGGTGGTCACCACGAACCCGGGCGGCACCGGGAATCCCGCTCGCACCAGCTCGCCGAGGTTGGCGCCCTTGCCGCCTGCCCGGTCCAGGTCGGTGCTGCCGACGTCGGGCAGCGGGGTGACGTAGCGCGTCATGGTCGATCCCTTTCCGTGCCCGCGTGGACCGTGGTGCGCAGCGGCCGTGCCCGCAGGGCCACGGCCAGGACGAACGCGATGGCCAGCACCGGGGCGAGATAGCCGAAGATCGGCGGCAACGCATATGCGAACGCCTCGACGACCCGCTGCCGCGCCTCGGGCGGCATGCCGGCCACCGCTTGCGGGGTCAGCGACTCGGCACCGGCCGGTGACAGGCCGGCCGCGAGCCGCGCGGTGAACAGCGCCCCGACCGTCGCGACCCCCACCGAGCTGCCGATCTGCCGGAAGAAACCGACCGACGCGGTGGCCGCGCCCAGGTCGGCCGGCGGCGCGCTGTTCTGCACGACCAGCACCATGACCTGCATGAACAAGCCGATACCCACCCCCAGCACCACCATGTACAGGCTGGCGGTCATCCGGGTGGTGGTGGCGTCCATAGTGGAGAGCAGGACCATGCCGACGGCCGCGATGGCGGTGCCGACGATCGGGAACGGCTTGTAGCGCCCGGTGCGGCTGATGAGCTGTCCGGATGCGACGGTGGCGACCACCAGGCTGCCCATCATCGGCACCATGAGCAGGCCCGAAGAGGTCGCACTCGCCCCGGTGACGAGCTGCAGGAACGTCGGCAGGAAGCTGATGGCGGCGAACAGCACCACGCCGACCACGAAGCTCATCGCGATGGCGACGCTGAAGACCGGGTCGCGGAACAGCCGCAGCGGGATGATCGGCTCGGTGGCGTGGCGCTCGGCGAGCAGCCAGGCCGCGGCCAGTGCAGCCGTTGCCACGCCCAGCCCGACGACCACCGTCGACGCCCAGCCGAACGTGGTGCCGCCCCAGCTCGTCAGCAGCACCAGGCAGCTGACCGCAGCGGCCATCAGCACGGCACCGGCGTAGTCGATGTCGGGGCGCCGGTCGGGCCGTGGCAGGTGCAGGACGCGGCCGATGACGACGAGTGCGACCGCGCCGACCGGCAGGTTGACGTAGAAGATCCACCGCCAGGACAGCCGGTCGACCAGGAATCCGCCCAACAGCGGCCCGATCACCGACGCCAGCCCGAACACGGCGCCCATCAAACCCTGGTAGCGGCCCCGTTCCCGCGGGCTGACGACGTCGCCGATGATGGCCTGCGCACCGATCATCAGCCCGCCGCCGCCGAGTCCCTGCAGCGCGCGGGCGGCGATCAACTCGGCCATCGAGTCCGCGAGCCCGCAGGCCGCGGACCCGATCAGGAAGATCGCGATCGCGAACTGGAACACCGGCTTGCGCCCGAACAGGTCGCCGACCTTGCCGAACAGCGGGAGCGACACGGTGGTCGCGAGCAGGTACGCCGTCACCACCCAGGACAGCTGCTCCAGCCCGCGCAGCTCACCCGTGATGGTCGGCAGCGCGGTGGCCACGATGGTCATGTCGAGCGCGGCCAGCAGCATCGCCAGCATCAACCCGGAGAAGACCAGCAGCACGCCACGGCGCTCCGCGGCCTCGCCGCGTTGACCGACCACGACGGCCCCCTCATGCTCGTGCCACGAGAGAACGGGACGTTCTCTAAGAGTTCACCTTAAGACGGCTTGCTAGAAGACGCAACGTACTCTATTGAGGGGTTCATGACGCTGAAGCAGGCGGCCGACCAGCCAGCCGACCACCGGACGAAGCCGCGGCGGCGCGGCGAGGTGCTGCAGCGCGCGATCTTCGAGGCCACCCTGGCCGAGCTGGCCGAGGTCGGGTACGCGGAGCTGGCCATGGAACGGGTCGCCGAACGCGCCCGCACCAGCAAGGCGTCGCTGTACCGGCGCTGGTCGAACCGCGCCGAGCTCGTGCTCGACGCCTTTCGCCACTCGATCCCCGGCAGCGGGGACCTGCCGGATAGCGGCGACCTGCGCGAGGACCTCCTCACGCTGCTCCGGACCGCGGCCGGGCTGCTGACCGGTCCCCTCGGTGAGGCGCTCCGCGGCATGATCGCCGAATCCGTGCGCGATCCCGACCACGCGGGGATCGCCCAAGCCCGCACCGTCGGCTCCAGCCCGGACCTCGTGCTGGCGATCCTGCACCGCGCCACCGGCCGCGGCGAGGTCCGCTCCGGCGCGCTCACCCTGCGCGTAGCCGGTGTCGGTCCCGCCCTACTCAAGCAGCATTTCCTCGTGCACGGAGCGCCCATCTCCGAGCAGGTGCTCGCCGAGATCGTGGACGAGGTCGTCCTGCCACTCGTCAGTTCCCGGGCTGGCGGAGGCGCTCCCGAGTCCGCTTGCGTGCCGTGACGGGCACCTACGCGGCGTCGGGCGCAGTGAAGGTGCCCTTCGCGGCACATCACTCACAGGGCGCGCAGTGCCAGGAACGGGGCGAGCGCGTCGGGGTTGCGCAGCGCATCGGTGCTGACGGCGCGGTCGGGATCCACGCCGGTGAGGATCTTCTTGACCGGGACCTCGCACTTCTTGCCGTTCAGCGTCCGCGGCACGTCGTCGATAGCGACGAACCGGTTCGGCACGTGCCGCGGCGACAGCTGTGCGCGCAGCGCCGACCGCAGCGTGGGCTCGATGTCGGCCAGCGACGTGCCGGAAGCGAGCACCAGGAAGCACAGCAGCTCACCCTCCCCACCGCGGGCGTCCGAGGTGTCGATGACCAGCGAGTCGAGCACCTCGTCGAACCCCTCGACCACCGAGTAGAACTCCGAGGTGCCCATCCGCACGCCGCCGCGGTTGAGCGTTGAGTCCGACCGGCCGTAGATCACGCAGGACCCGCGCGGGGTGATCCGGATCCAGTCGCCGTGGCGCCAGCGCCCGGGGTAGGTGTCGAAGTAGGCCTCGCGCAGCCGCGAGCCGTCCGGGTCGTTCCAGAAGAACACCGGCATCGACGGCATCGGCTGCGTGATCACCAACTCACCCACCTCGTCGTGCAGCTCGCCGCCGGACTCGTCGAGCGCGACGACCGCGGCGCCCAGCGCCCGGCAGGAGATCTCGCCCTCCCACACCGGCACGTCGGGCGCGGCGGCGACGAAGGCCGCGCACAGGTCCGTGCCGCCCGACACCGACGCGATCTGGATGCCGGATACGACCCCCGAAGAGATCCACCGGAATCCCTCGGGCGACAGCGGCGCGCCGGTCGACCCGATCGTCCGCAGCCACGAGAGATCGTATTCAGTGCCGGGCGCCAGCCCCGCCTTGAGGCAGGACTGGACGAACGGCGCCGACGTCCCGAAGTACGTCACGCCCTCCTCGGCCACGAGCCGCCACAGCGCGCCGAGATCGGGGTGGGCCGGGCTGCCGTCGTAGAGCACGATCGTGGTGCCCACCAGCAGCCCGGAGATGAGGTAGTTCCACATCATCCAGCCCGTGGTGGTGAACCAGAAGAACCGGTCACCCGGCCCGAGATCGGACTGCAGCAGCAGCGCCTTGAGATGCTCGACGACGATGCCGCCGTGGCCCTGCACGATGCCCTTGGGCAGCCCGGTGGTGCCCGAGGAGTACAGCACCCACAGCGGGTGGTCGAAGTCCACCGCGTCGAACTCCAGCGGCGCGCCGTCGTGCTCGGCGAGCAAGTCTTCCCAGCTCACGTGTGGTGAGTGATTTTCGGGGTTATAACCCCGAAAATCACTCACCACGACGGTGGCGCGGAGGGTGGGCAGCTCGGCGCGCAGCGACTCCACTGTGGACCGCACGTCGTACGAACGTCCGCCGTAGCGGTAGCCGTCGACGGTGACGAGCACGGTGGGCTCGAGCTGCATGAAGCGGTCGGCGATGGCGCGCGCCCCGAAGTCGGGCGAGCACGACGACCAGACCGCACCGAGGCTGGCCGCCGCGAGGAACGCGACCAGCGTCTCCGGGCAGTTCGGCGCCAGCGCCACCACCCGGTCGCCGCGCGACACCCCCAGCGAGGCCAGCCCCGCCCGCGCCGCAGCAACCTGCGAGCGCAGCGCGCCGTAGCTCAGCTCCGAGCGCATGCCGTCCTCGTGACGGAAGATCAGCGCGAGGTCACCGTCGCCCTTGCCGGGCGCGGGGACCAGTGCCTGTTCGGCGTAGTTCAGCGAGGCACCGGGGAACCAGGACGCGCCGGGCATCGACGCGTCGGCCAGCACGCACTGCGGCTCGCTGTGGAAGCGCACGCCGGCGAACTGCACGAACGCGCCCCAGAAGCCCTCCAGGTCGGTCACCGACCAGCGCCACAGCGCGTCGTAGCCGTCGACGTCGATCCCGCGGGTGGTACGCAGCCACTCGCGGAACGCGGCGATCCGGGTCTGCGCGACATCCTCCGGGTCGGGCTGCCAGAGGATGCGAGGGGAGTCGTCCATGACACCCGTTCTAGCGCCCTGACCGTGGCCGGGTCACCCCGGCCCGGTCAGCGCATGCTGGCCTTAGGGTGAAGCTGCCACGACACGCCGTCGCGGCGGAGCAGGAGGGCCGACGATGACCGCGCGGATCCGCGCCGACCTCGAGACGGTACGGGGCTACGTGCCCGGCCGCACCGTCCCCGGAGCGATCAAGCTGGCCGGCAACGAGGTCCCGGAGGGACCGCTGCCCAGCGTCGTCGCTGCGATCGCCGATGCGGGTGCCGACGCCAACCGCTACCCCGACATCGCCGCGACCGCGCTGGTCGGGCGCCTCGCCACCCGGCTCGACGTCCCGGCCGCGCGGCTGTCGGTCGGCTGCGGCTCGGTCATGCTGTGCCAGCAGCTGGTGCAGGTCACCTGCACCGAAGCCGACGAGGTGGCATTCGCCTGGCGTTCGTTCGAGTCATACCCACTCGTCACGCAGGTCACCGGGGCGCAACAGCGCGCGGTGGCGCTGCGCGACGACCACGTCCACGACCTCGACGCCATGCTCGCCGCGATCACGCAGTCGACCCGCCTGGTGTTCGTCTGCAACCCGAACAACCCCACCGGCACGGCGGTGCGCCGCGCCGAGCTGGAACGCTTCCTCGACGCGGTGCCCGACGGCGTGCTGGTGGTGCTCGACGAGGCATACCATGAGTTCGTCTCCGACCCCGACATCCCGGACGGCGTCGAGCTCGCCCGCGACCGCGACAACGTGGCCGTGCTGCGCACCTTCTCCAAGGCCTACGGGCTGGCCGGGCTGCGGGTCGGTTACTGCATCGCACCAGAAGCAGTCATCGAGGCGCTGGACAAGGTGCGCCCGCCGTTCTCGGTCAACGCCGTCGCGCAGGTCGCGGCGCTGGCCAGCCTCGACGCCGCCGACGAGATGCTCGCCCGCTGTGCCGGCATCGCCGTCGAGCGCGACCTGCTGCGCGATGCGCTGATCGACGCCGGCTACCGGGTGCCCGAGTCGCACGCCAACTTCGTGTGGCTACCGCTGGGCGAGCGGACCGTTCAGTTCGCGCAGCACTGCCTGGAGCACAAGGTGGTGGTGCGCGGCTTCGCGGGCGACGGCGTGCGGGTCACCGTCGGCTCCCCGGAGCAGAACGCGAGCTTCCTCACGGCCGCCCGCAGCTTCGCCGGGTAGCACCGCCCCAGCTCCTCTGTCATGGACGGATCGGCGTTCAAGTCAGGACAGATCAGCGACCGAACTGGGACGGATCAGCAGCGAGCATTGGACGGATCGGTGCTACCCTTCGTCCGTGGGCGACGATATCTTTCCCCGCTCGGTCGCGCACCGGGCGCTCGAGGCACTCTCCGACACCCCGGTCGTGGTCGTGAACGGACCACGCCAGGCGGGCAAGACCACGCTCGTGCGCTCCCTTCCGTATCCCGGCACCTCGCTGGTCGTCACTCTCGATGACAGCGCAGCGCGAGCCGCCGCAGGCTACGACCCACGAGCGTTCATCGAGCGGTCGGTCGACACGCTGGTGATCGACGAAGCGCAACTCGAGCCCGGCCTCTTCCGGGCGATCAAGGCGTCCGTGGACCAGGACCGACGTCCAGGCCGCTTCCTGCTCACCGGCTCTTCTCGGTTACTCGCCGCACCCGACATGGCCGACGCCCTGGTGGGACGGGTCGAGACACTCGACCTGTGGCCCTTCGCCGAGCGGGAGTTGGTCGACGCCGACGGCCCGGCGTTCATCGATGTCGTCTTCGACCAGCCCGCGGCATTGCTCCACCGCAGCGCGGTCACTCGTGCCGACCTCACCGACCGCCTGTTGCGCGGTGGATTCCCGGAAGCCGCCCGGCGCCGACCCCCGAGACGACGTGCATGGTTCGACGGCTACGTCCGCACGACCACCGAGCGTGTGATCCGCGAGCTTGCTGACCTCGAGAGGCTCGCCGAGACACCGCGCCTGCTGCAGCTGTGCGCAGCCCGCACGGCTACCGAGCTGAACACCTCGGCCATCGCCGGCGAACTCGGCATCCCAGCACGGACCGTCAGCAGCTACCTCGCGCATCTCACCACGGCCTTCCTGGTGCGGCTGATCCCAGCGTGGTCGACCAACCTCAGCGCGAAGGTGGTGCGCCGCCCGAAGCTGGTCGTCGCCGACGTCGGCCTGGCTGCCCATCTGCAAGGCGTCACCGGTGCGAGCCTCGCGCGCTTCGGCACAACACGGGGACCCCTCGTCGAGACGCTGGTGGCAACTGAGTTGCTCCGCCAGCTCAGCTGGTCAGAGACCGTCGCAACGATCTGGCACTTCCGGGACCGTAGCGGCATCGAGGTCGACCTTGTGCTCGAGTATCCGGATGGACGCGTCGTCGGCGTGGAGGTCAAGGCCACGAGCACCCCCCGTGGCGCACATTTCAAGGGACTCCGGTTTCTCGCCGAGCGTTTGGGTGACCGTTTCGCCTTCGGCTGCCTGCTGACGTCAGCGCCCGAAGCTACTCCGTTCGGGCCGAAGATGGCGGCGCTGCCGATCAGCACTCTGTGGGAAGTGGGGGATTGAGCCCGCTATCCGGAGATGCCGGGAAGCTTCGCGATCCCCCGCCACTGCAGCGGCCCGCCGACGTCGTGCGGTGGGTTGTAATCGAGGAAGAACGCGGTCTGGTAACCAGAGTACCCGGTGGTCGGGTCGGCCAACTCGTCCGGTGCCACGTCGAGCAGCGCGGCATCGGCGCGGTCGCGCAGGCCGGTCCAGCCAGTTACCGAGAAACCGGGGTACATGTAGCCCTCCCCCAGGTTTGCGGGGTGGGTACGCAGCACCGTGAGCACCTGGTCACGTACCCGCTGCTGCGAGAGCAACTCGGCCTGGCCGGCCCAGTCGTCACCATGGTAGAGGGCGCGGAGCCGGTCGAGATCGCCATCGGCCAGCGCGCGATGAACCGCTTGCACCACCTCGGAGTACTCGGGTTCGAACGGCGCACCACTGCTGTCGACGACCGTCGGGCCCTGAGCGGTGCTGATCGTATCGGCGGCGTCGGGGGCGGTGGTGGGTTCCGTGTAGCCCGCAGTCCCCACCCCGGCACACCCGGTCAGGACGGCGACGAACAGCAGCGCGAGCACGCCGCGAGCGGCGGTTCGATGACGTCGGGCCATCGCGCACCCCTCTCCGAGCGCCACCCGTCGTGATCACGGCGCGTGTACGGGCCATCGGAGCTGCCAAGGTCGACGTTACGCGCAGTGCCCGTGCCCCGCCATCCCACTACCGGCGGGCTGTGATGGACCCGCGGTCGGTCGAGCGCCAGAATGAGCGTCCGACTCGACACCGAACGGCCGTCACGGTGGCATCGACCGAGGGAACATGAAGATCGTCTGCGTCGGAGGGGGCCGGCCCGGCCGCTGGACGCTGGACGATCTGCAGCCGAGCACGTACCGGGTCATCGTCGGCGCCGAGGACGCCGCCCGCCTCGATCGTCAAGTCGGGTCGCGCGCCGAGATGGCAGCGTGGCTGGCGCGGGCGCGGCGGATCTAAGCCGAGGACGCGGCGGGGAGGCGATCGGGCAGGCCGAAGGCAGCGAACAGGTTGGTGTCGAGGAAATTGTGGTGCCCGACGATCCGGCCGCCCGAGATCTCAACGACCTGCAAGGCCCACGGCGCGTGACCGCCCTGCCCGTTGGGGTGGTAGCAGCCGAACGCGGCACAGCCGTTGGCCGCCGTCGCCACCAAACGCGAGCCCTCGCACCCGCTGCCCTGGCCGAGGAAGAACCGGCCCATCTCGGCCGGTCCATGCAGCCAGAGCTCGTACGGGGGCATGGACATGACGGCGTCGGTGTGGAGCAGCGAGACGAGGGAGGTGATGTCGTAGCGCTCGAAGGCGTCCACGTAGCGGTCGAGAAGCGCCTGATCGGCGGGTGCCGGCGACGGCTCGGACGCGTCGTCGTGGGCAGCGAGAGTGGCCCGTGCCCGCTGCAACGCGCTGTTGACCGACGCCACGCTGGTCTCGAGGAGCTCGGCGACCTCGGTCGCCCGCCAGCGCAGCACCTCACGCAGGATCAGTACCGCTCGCTGCCGGGCCGGGAGGCGCTGCAGCGCGGTGATGAACGCCAGTCGGATGGTCTCCCTGGCCACCGCCAGCTCGGCCGGATCGCCGTCCTCGGGCAGCACCCGGGAGTGCGGGATGGGCGTCACCCAAGCGTGCTCCGGCAGCGTCGGACCGAGCGCCGTGTCCGCCGTGGAGGACGGGCCCATGTCGGCCGGCAAGGCTCGGCGCTGGCGCCCCCGCACCATGTCGAGGCACACGTTCGTGGCGATGCGGTAGAGCCAGGAGCGCACGGCCGACCGGCCTCCGAAGCCGTCGATACCCCGCCAGGCCCGCACCATCGTCTCCTGCACGGCGTCATCGGCGTCGAAGACGGAGCCCAGCATCCGGTAGCAATAGCCGGTGAGCTCCCGGCGGTGCTGCTCCAGGTCCTCCGACAGGACCTCGCTACTCACGGTGTCCAGAGTCACGAGCTCGTATCCTACGCCGGTGACCCGACAATGGACGAGGTACTTACGCGTGACCAAGGGCGTGTTCGGCGCCACTCGACACCAGCGGGCTCATCGCCATCGACCGGGCTGATCGGCGGGTGAGCCGGCTGCTTGGATCCCATGATGCCCCGAGCCACCGAATCTGTCGGTGTGCCCTCGTAAACGTCGGGTCAGCGCGATCGGTACACCGTGTCGCGATGATCGATATCGACCACCGTCACAGTGCGAGCAGTGTCGTCGATCCGGTAGATGACCCGGTAGGTGCCGCGACGCGCACTGTGTCGATCCGCGAGCGGTGGTTGCAGCCGTTTGCCGACCCGATGATGGGGGTTGTCCAGCAGTGGGCCGTTGATGAAATCGAACGCCGCGCACGCCACCGGCTCGGGCAGCCGCTCGGCGAGCGCGCGACGAACCGTCGGAGTAACAAGCAGGCGGAAGCGGTCGGCGCCCTCGGCGGTCACGCCGAGTGTCGACGACGGGCAGCCATCACAACGGCGAGATCCTCCCCCCGTCGGAGGGCTTCTCCCTCAACCGGGCAGTTGGGCGGCGTCGAGCGCGGCTATGAAGTTGCGCTTGCGTCGGTGCGCTGCGCGCAGGCTCCGCACGTACTCAGCGAATTCCGCGGAGACACCTGCCCGCTCGTAGCACCCTCTCACCTCGGTGAGCAGGTTCACGGCCTGTTCGTAGCGCGCTTGGTGACATCAACGGCGGCGTCGATCTGGCGACCGAACACCGGGATTGCATCGGCAGGGTGCTCCTGCGCCCGCTGCCGGGCCAGGGTCAACCACACCCCTTCCACGCAGCCACCCTTGTGGGCAGCCTCCCACGCGGCCTGGACATCTCCCTCCCAGAGCAGAACGTTGACCAGGACGGAATGTCCCATGGGCCTCGGCCACTGGTACCCCTTGGTGGGTGGTGGTGGCGTCGCGAGGCGCGGCTGCTTACGCAGTTCCTCGAAGGCACCTTCGCGCCACCGCTCCCAGCTGCCGTCGGCCTCCCCGTATTCCCGCAAACGCTGGTAGCCCTCGACTGACGGGACCACCGCGAAGTCCTGCCACGCCAAATCCACGGCCTCGTCGTGGCGACCCAGCTGGGCGTGCAGTGACGCTGCCAGCCGCCGCAGATCAGGCAGACCGGGGTCGATGCGCCCCTGCAGCTCCGCCAGCCCTCGCCGCGCCCACTCCAGTGCCTGGTCGACCCGCCCGGCCGCCATGAGCTCCTGACAGATCCGCTCGAAGCGACCGGCTGAGCGCAGATCCCGGGCGAGTACGTCGACCACCGCGTCGACACCGTCGGCTCTGGCTGCCCGCTCAGCCAGCTGCAAGATCGTGAAATGGCGCACATCCGCGCTCGCCCCGGCAACCAGCCGGGGCAGCCGCTGCAGCTCCTCGGTGATGAGGCTACGCAGCGTGGCAACCCCCGCCGGTCCCAGGACGCCGGCGTAGTCGGCTATGACGTTGGCGAAGACCCCCCATTCCTCGGTGGTTGCCCGCGCGAACAGCCGCTGCGCCAGGGCTGTGGGATCAGGGGTGCTCGGCCAGCTCGACAGCCTGGTCCGGATGACCGTCGCGGATCAGGTCCGCGAGCAACTCCAGCGCGCGGTCCACTCGGTGGACGTAGGTCGCCGCCTCGTCCCACTCGACGTACTCGTCCACCCAGATCGCCCGGTCCAGCTCCCGCCGCACGACCTGCGCACCGTCCGAGCCCGACGCCGCGACCTGCAGCCCAGCCAGCAGCGCCGGGTCACCCGCTGCCGCGCTGAGCAGCCGTTCGGTGAGCCATACCGGGGACTGCGCGAGGAGGAAGTCACGGAGCTTCTGGTCACCCGACACCGACGCCATAGCGGACCATCCTGCCCAACCACCCGGCGCCCGGCGAAGCTAGGGTTTCGAGGTGGCTTCCCGTCCCTCGCCTGCCGGCCCCGTTACCACTCCCGCCAGCACTACAGCCGCCGTCGCCTCAGCTGCCCGGTGCTGCGAGGCACTGAGCCGAGCGCATCGCCTCGCCACCTGGGTGGGCGATGGCAGGCCCGTCACACCCAAGCACGTGCTGCGGCCGCGCGACGTGCCGGCGGCGGCACAAGTCCTGAACATCCCGGCGCCGGCACGGATCAACACAGCCGCGAACATCTCTGCCCTGCACCGCCCATGGAAAGTCGCCCTGGAGATCGACTTCCTCCGGATCGTCGACGGTCATGCCGTGGCCGGTCCGCCACTCGGGCAGTGGCCCGACACCGACGACGACACCGTGTGTGAGCTGTGGCTCACCAGGTTGGCCGCCGCGTTCGCAGCCGACGCCGGCGACGAGGACAAGGCCGGCGCGACCGCGTTCTCCCGCATCATGCTGGGGGCGCTGGCCACCGACCCACCACCGTCAGTCATCGAACTGTGGGACCGAACCCGCGAAGCGCTCATCCTCGAGGATGCGTATGTCGCCGATCCGTTCTTCACCGCCTATCGCTACAAACGTGGTGAGCCCTTCACGGTGATACCCGACGTGCTCGTCGAGTTCGGCGCCGCCACGCGACACGGCACGCAGCTGGAGATGACGCCGCTCGGCCGCTGGGCGTTGCAGGAGATGAACGCGCGCAGGCCGGAACCGATCAGTGCGGACCTTCCGGCGGACGAGTTGATCGCCCGAGTCGCCGACAGCGACGAGGACGACTCGTGGCACGCCGCGGGGCCATGGTTGATCGGCCGGGACCCGCTACTGGCGGCCCGCGAGATCCTCGCGGCCGCGGCGGCTGCCACCCCCGCGCAGCGCATCGCCGCCGTCGAGATCGTCGATGCGCTCGACGACACGGCCCAAGCCGCCTGGCGCGAAGTCACTGCAGTGCCGAACCTCGCGGCGCACGCCCGCATGGCCCTCGCCGGCTGGAACCGGCCGCAAGCACCGAGCACCGAGGACTCGGCCTGGCTCGCGGTCGAGTACGCCGTGGCCGCACTCACCGATTCGGGACCCGACGAGGCGTTGTCCTGCATCGACGAACGGATGGCAGGCCAGGACCTCGACTCCAGGCTGGAGGCGATCCGACGTGGCGGCCATCCGGACACCGCCGCCCTGGCCGAAGCGCTGACCGCTTTCGTCGCCACAGGCGCCAAGCCGACCTCGTCGCAGGTCTATCAGCTCAAGATCTCACTCAAGCGAATGCGGAACCCGGTCTGGCGCCGAGTACTGGTGCCCGCCACCGCCCGCCTCGGCCTGCTCCACCGGGTGATCCAGATCGTGATGAAGTGGGACGGTGACCACCTCCATGCGTTCTTCGTGGGCAACGATCACTACGGCGACCCCTTCTCCAGCCCCGATCTCGACGACGAAGAGCGCCTGCGGCTCAACGATGCGTTCACCCCATCCACCCAGAGGATCAGGTACCTCTACGACTTCGGTGCCAGCTGGTACCACGAGGTCAGCTGCGAGAAGGTGCTCGATCTCGACGTCGGCGCGACCTACCCGGTCTGTGTCACCGGCAGCGGCGACTTCCCGATCGAGTACTGGACCGATGAGGACGACCAGGAGCCCATCCCCTTCGACAAAGACAAGGTCAACAGCCGCCTGGCCAGGTTGGCACGCCACTCGAGTCCAGCGTGATGTGACGCCGGGCTCGCCCCTGGAGTGTTCATCGGCCGACGGGCGAGCGATGAGTTTTCTGTCGGGGAGCGGTCATAACGTTGGTGGTGCGACCGGCAGGTCACCCCTCGGAGAGGAGTACGGATGAGCGGCGTACGGGTACTGGTCGGCACGCGCAAGGGCGCGTTCGTCCTGACATCGGATGGCAAGCGCGAGCAGTGGGACGTCAAGGGTCCGCTGTTCGGGGGCTGGGAGATGTATCACTTCACGGGGTCACCCGCTGACCCGGATCGGCTGTACGCGTCACAGTCCGGCGGCTGGTTCGGGCAGGTGATCCAGCGCTCCGACGACGGCGGCAAGACGTGGGATCCGATGGACAACGAGTTCAGCTACGCCGGCGTGCCCGGCACCCACCAGTGGTACGACGGCACGCCGCACCCCTGGGAGTTCGCACGGGTCTGGCACCTCGAACCGTCAGCCACCGATCCGGACCTCGTCTACGCCGGGGTCGAGGACGCGGCCCTGTTCCGCTCGGTCGACGGTGGTAAGCAGTGGCAGGAGGTGCGCGGGCTGCGCGAGCACGGCTCGGGGCCCCACTGGCAGCCGGGTGCCGGCGGGATGTGCCTGCACACAATCGTGCTGGATCCACGCGACCCCGGGCGGATGTTCACCGCCATCTCGGCCGCGGGCGTGTTCCGGACCGACGACGCAGGCAAGACGTGGCGGGCATCCAACCGTGGCCTGCATTCCGAGGGCATCCCTGACGGGGACGCCGAGGTCGGCCACTGCGTCCACAACCTCGCGATGCACCCGTCGCGGCCGGACGTGCTGTTCATGCAGAAGCACTGGGACGTCATGCGCAGCGACGATGGCGGCGACTCGTGGCAGGACATCGGCGGGGACCTGCCGACCGACTTCGGGTTCCCGATCGACGTCCACGCCCACGAACCCGACACCGTCTACGTCGTCCCGATCACCAGCGACTCGTTGCACTACCCGCCGGACGGCAAGCTGCGGGTGTATCGCAGCCGGACGGGCGGCAACGAGTGGGAGCCGCTGACCAAGGGCCTGCCGCAGCGCGACTGCTACGTCAACGTGCTGCGCGATGCGATGGCGGTCGACTCGCTCGACTCGTGCGGCGTGTACTTCGGCACCACCGGCGGGCAGGTGTACGCGTCGGCCGATGCCGGGGAGAGCTGGGAGCCCATCGTCCGCGATCTACCGGCCGTGCTGTCCGTCGAAGTGCAGACCCTGAAATGAGCCCTGAAATGAGCGCCACCTTGATCCGCATCAAACTCCCGCAGCATCTGCGGACACTCGCACGCATCGACGGCCAAGTGGAGCTGCACGTCGATGGTCCGGTCACGCAGCGCTCGGTCCTCGACGCGCTCGAGGCCAGCTACCCGATGCTGCGCGGGACAATGCGTGACCACGTCACGCAGCAGCGCCGGGCGTTCGTACGGTTCTTCGCCTGCGAGCAGGACCTGTCCCACGAGCCGCCGGACGCCCCGCTGCCCGACCGCGTCGTGACGGGGGCTGAGCCGTACATGATCGTGGGGGCCATGGCGGGTGGCTGACGGGGCGCAGCCCTGACGACCGTACCCCGTTGTGTCATCTCCGGAACCAGGGCAGGGGAGCGCCGCCTCACTCGTCTTGGCAGCCGTTGTGTCGCCTGCCGAGCCCGATGGCCCCTCGGCAGGTCATGGCTGGGCCGGGCTCCCCAGCGGGTGGGTCACTGGTAGCAGCTCTGCCTCCGCGGTGGCAGGTGGAACACACTGCGGGTGCCCGAAGCCACTGGGGCTCGGACTGCCGCCTTGGGTGTCGTGGATGATGTTGTCACCCGACGGGCGTGGGAGCACACCGTTCGGGATGTGATCCAGTCCCAGGCCGTCACGCATCTTCCAGGAGATGACGTGGTCGGTACAGGAGGAGGTATCGCCGCTCACGCCGACAGCACCGATGAGCGCATCCGACGTGTACAGCGCCACCGCGCCGCCGAACACGTTGACTCCGCCAATCGTCTTGCCGACCAGCGGGTCATCGGACGTCCCGGCGAGCGTCGGGTCGCCTGAATAGGCCACAGGTGTGTTGATCGGGTTGCTGTGTTGCAGACCGAACAAGCTGTTGCCCGGTTGCACCGCGCTGAAAAGGTTCGCAGTGGACAACGACAGTCCCTGGAAGAGACCTCCGGGTCCTCCTCCAATGCCGTCCGGAGGCTGACTGAAGGCATTCGCGGTGTACGCCTTCTGCGCGGAAATGAGGCGACTACCCGGCCATTGGTTATCCCGGTCGGGACCCGAGAACGCCACCGCACACACGACACCGTCCCGGTTGACCACCGACGCCCACATGTGGTAGCCCAAGCCGCCGTTGCCGCCTCCCTCCACAACCGACCTCACGAGCGGCTGCAACTCACCGTGCGAGGGAAGACCCGAGCAGTCCTGCCCCTGCGCGGATTCATCCTGGGCCTGAGCGTGGTCCAGGGTGATGGTCGTGGCGTTGACGGCCTCGGCGATTCGCGCCTTGTCCCGCAGGATCAGGTTCATCAGGTGCCGGTTGTACTGCTTTACCGGACACTGACCGGTCGTGAAGGAGTGCGACTTGGCCCAGCCCAGC
>WHTH01000055.1 GCA_009377865.1 Pseudonocardiaceae bacterium
CCCTTCCAGGAAGAAGATGTAGAAGTCGGGCTGGGCGAAGGTGGAGATCTGCGCGGGGTTGTACGGGCCGTAGTTCCACACCGGGTTGATCTGGAACACCCCGGACATGATCGCCAGCACGCCGACCACGATGGCGCTGAAGCCGCCGCCGTGCGTGGCGAAGGTGGGCAGTATCCGCACCCCCACGACGTTGCGCTCGGTGCGCCGCGGGCCGGGGAACTGGGCGTGCTTCTGGAACCACACCAGCGCCAGGTGCACCGCGATCAGCGCGAAGATGAGGGCTGGGATGAGAAAGACGTGCAGGATGTAGAACCGCGAGATGATGATCTCGCCGGGGAACTCGTCGGCGAACAGCAGCCAGTGCGTCCACGTGCCGATCACCGGCACCGACATCACCACTCCGGACGCGATCCGCAAGCCGGTGCCCGACAGCAGGTCGTCGGGCAGCGAGTAGCCCATGAAACCTTCGACGAGCCCGAGCAGCAGCAGCAGGACGCCGAGCACCCAGTTGGTCTCGCGGGGCTTGCGGAACGCGCCGGTGAAGAACGTCCGGAACATGTGCACGAACATCGCCGCGACGAAAAGCAGCGCCGACCAGTGATGGACCTGCCGGGCGAACAGGCCACCGCGCACCTCGAACGACAGATCCAGCGTCGTCGCATATGCCCGCGACATCTCCACACCCTGCAGCGGGGCATAGGCGCCCTCGTACTCGACCGGTTCCAGCGACGGGTCGAAGAACCACGCCAGGTAGGTGCCCGATACCAGCAGCACGATGAAGCTGTAGAGCGCGATCTCGCCGAGCATGAACGACCAGTGCGTCGGGAAGACCTTGTTCAGCTGGGTGCGCAGGAACCCGGCCCCGGTCGTGCGGGCGTCGAGCTCGCTGCTGGCCTGCCCGGCCTTGGCGGCCAACCCGGAGGGCTTCTCCGTGGGGGTGCTCATGTCGCATCCAATTCCCAGAACGCCGGTCCGACCGGCCGGGTGAAGTCGTGCTCTGCCACGAAGTATCCCTCATCGTCGACCGTGATGGGCAGTTGCGGCAACGAGCGGGTGGCCGGACCGAAGACCGGCCGGGCGTACTCGTTGGCCAGGAACTGCGACTGGTGGCACGGGCACAGCAGCCGCTGCGTCTGCGATTCGTAGAGCGAGGTCGGGCAGCCCATGTGCGTGCAGATCTTGGAAAAGGCGTAGAAGTCGCCATAGTTGAAGCCCGTCTGTCCCTTGCGCTCGACGACCGGCGTGCCCGGTCGGAGCCTGATGAGCATCACCGGGTTGTCGGCGTGGTGCAGGGCCTCCTTGGCCTTCTCCTCGCTCCAGGATTCCTTGTACGGAAAGACCGACACGAGCGACCCGGCGGACATGTCGCCCGGCCGCATCCGGACAACCTCGTGCGGGTCGCCGACGTCCTGCCGCAGGTAGACCTTCTCGCCGTGGGGGGCCCAGTCGGTCACCCACAGCGGGGACTCGTCGCCTTCCGCCCACGGGTTCTCGAGGAGCCCGCCGAGGGTGAGCACGCCGGTTCCCAGCCCGAAGGCCCCCGCTCCGAGCCCGGCCGTGCGCTTGATCAGCGAGCGGCGGCCGATGCCGCTGGTGCGGCCGGCCTCGGTCAGCCGCGCGGCCGCGGTGCGGCGCTCCAGGTCCGGGGACGGCCCGTCGTGGCGTTGCTGCACCGCGACGTCCTCGGGAAAGAACTTCTTGGCATAGGCGATGGCGCCGACACCGAGACCCAGGATCGACAGGCCGAAGGTCACGCCGATCAGCGGGGTGTACAGCGAGTAGAGCAGGTACCCCTCGGTGCCCGGATTCCGGTACTCCCACGGCCAGACGATGAAGATGACGACGAACGCCAGCCCGGACAGTGCCGACAGCGCGAACCATGCCGCGACGTTGCGCTCGGCCCGTTTCTCGGCCCGGGTGCCGCTGATCGGCCACTTCGGGCTGTTGTCGACGATCTCGACGTCGTCGAGCCGGTAGCCCAGCTGCTCGAGTTCCCGCGGTGTCAGCTCCGCCAGCTCGGCGTCGCTGGGGGCATCGCTGGGGCCACGGCCGTGATCCGTCGGCTCGCTCATGCCTTCGCTCCGATCCAGACGGCCACCCCGACCAGCGCCCCGATCCCGACGACGAAGGCGATCAAGCCTTCGGAGGCGGGGCCGATGTTGCCCA
Organism: Pseudonocardiaceae bacterium; assembly: GCA_009377865.1. Lineage (GTDB taxonomy): Bacteria > Actinomycetota > Actinomycetes > Mycobacteriales > Pseudonocardiaceae > WHSY01. The sequence goes on from WHTH01000055.1 coordinate 2,167, forward strand.
GACCCCAACCGCCGGGGTTCGTGGCCGTGCCGGTGTCGCCGCGCATCGTCTCGATGTAGGCGATGATGTCGCGCTTTTCCTCGGGCGTGAGCTGGCGATCGGAGAACTTGGGCATGTTCTGCGGTCCGCTGGTCATCGCCGTGTAGATCTGCTCGGCGTTGACCCGGCTGATGTCCGGCGCGTACTTCCCGGAGGACAGCGCACCGCCCTCGCCGGTGAAGTTGTGGCAGGAAGCACAGTTCAATCGGAAGAGCTGGCCGCCGGGTGCGACGTCACCGCCGCCCAGGTCCGCCCGCGGGACCGTGGGACCGCCACCGTTTGCCTGCACGTAGGCGCCCAGCGCGTCGATCTGCTCCTGGGAGAACCGGACCGGCTTCTCCCCGGCCTGGGCCTCCTGGCGCACCGCGGGCATCCGCCCCGTCGAGACCTGGAAGAAGACCGCCGCCTCGCCGACGCCGATCAGACTCGGGCCTTGCCCCTCGACACCCTGCAGGTTCGTACCGTGGCAGGTGATGCAGGCGTTGTTGTAGAGCTGCTCACCCTCGCGGACCTGGGCCGACGGCTCCTGGGCCTGTGCCGTCTGCGGTTGCGGTGCGAACAGCGTGTAGAGCGTACCCACCGAGAGCAGGGCGATGACGAGCGCGAGCAGGCCCGACACCCGCCGGCGCAACCGGCCGCGCGCCCGTCGGGGTCGGGTCGTGGACGTGGTGGAGGTCATCTTCGGTCGGCTACCCCTGCAGTCGAGTTCGGATCTGGCGTTGCGGCTCGGTGGTCGCTGTCACGAGAAGAACACCCCCACGGATAGGCATTGTCACGGGACGAAGTAGATGGTGGCGAACAGACCGATCCACACGACGTCGACGAAGTGCCAGTAGTAGGACACCACGATCGCCGCGGTGGCCTGGGCCGGGGTGAACTTGCTCAGCTTCGTCCGGATGAGCAGGAAGACGAAGGCGATCAGGCCGCCCAGGACGTGCAGGCCGTGGAAGCCGGTGGTGAGGTAGAAGACGGTGCCGAAGGCACCGGACGGGATCGTGACTCCCTCGTGGATGAGGTTGACGTACTCGTAGCCCTGCCCCGCCACGAAGGTCGTGCCCATGATCAGGGTGATCGTGTACCACAACCGCAGCCCGAACACGTCGCCCTGCTCGGCCTTGAACACGCCCCACTGGCAGGTGAACGACGAGGACACCAGGATGATCGTGACGACCAGCGCGTAGGGCACGTTGAGGTGGATCGGCTCTCCGCCCGGTTCGAGGGGCGGCGGCCACGCGCCGGTGTTCTGGGCCTTCACCGTGAAGAACATGGCGAAGAGTCCCGCGAAGAACATCAGCTCGCTGGACAGCCAGACGATGGTGCCGACGCTGACCATGTTCGGCCGGTTCAGCGAGTGCACGCGCTGGCTGATGGACGGCGCCGCCAGGCTGGACGAGGAGGTCACGTCGAGCATTATGACTGCTGGGTAATCGAACGCCAGGGGAGGGGCGCGGCACGCCGTTGCCGGGACGCGGCGGATAGCATCGCTTCGATGAATGCCACGAGCACCACAGTCCTGGTCTTCAGCCACCGGCCCGAGGTGCGGGAGGCCATCATGATCGCCGTGGGCCGGCGCCCCGCGCCCGACGTGGGCCGGGTGAGCTACATCGAGGCCGGCACCATCGAGGAGGTGGTCGCCGAGGTCGACGGTGGCGGGGTGGCGCTGGCGATCCTCGACGGCGAGGCGCAACCAACCGGGGGGATGGGGGTGTCGCGGCAGCTGAAGAACGAGATCACCGCCTGCCCGCCGATGATCGTCGCCGTGGCGCGCCGGGACGACCGCTGGTTGGCCAGCTGGTCGCAGGCCGACGCCGTGATCGTGCACCCGCTCGACCCAGTGATCGCTGCCGAGACGGTGGCCGAGGTGCTTCGCGCGCGCCGGCTGCCGGTGTCGGCCGGCTGAGGCCGGGCATGTCTTCCGGGACCCACAGCTGGCCGGTCCTGCTGAGCCGGCTGATCGGCCGCACCGACCTCGCGGCCGAGGACACGGCGTGGGCGATGGACCAGGTGATGTCGGGCGCCGCCACGCCGGCGCAGATAGCGGGTTTCGTCGTCGCGCTGCGCGCCAAGGGCGAGACCTCGGCCGAGCTCGGCGGGCTGGCTTCCGCGATGCTCGACCACGCCCGCCGGGTCGAGGTGCCGCTGCGCGCGGTCGACGTGGTCGGCACCGGCGGAGATCACGCCCACACCGTCAACATCTCCACCATGGCGGCGCTGGTCACCGCCGCGGCGGGTGCGCCCGTTGTCAAGCACGGCAACCGGGCCGCGTCCTCGCAGTGCGGTGCGGCCGATCTGCTTGAGGCTCTCGGTGTGGCCATCGACCTCGGTCCGGATCAGGTCGCGATGTGCGTGTCCGAGATCGGCATCGGGTTCTGCTTCGCCCCGGTCTTCCATCCGGCGATGCGGCACGCGTCGGGCCCGCGCCGCGAGATCGGCGTACCGACCGCGTTCAACTTCCTGGGTCCGCTGACCAACCCGGCGCAGCCGGCAGCGGCGCTGGTGGGCTGCGCGGACGAGCGAATGGCCCCGGTGATGGCCGAGGTGCTCGCCGAGCGGGGAGCCAGCGCGGTGCTGGTGCGCGGCGACGACGGGCTCGACGAGATCACCACGACGACCACCACCACGGTGTGGCTGGTCGACGACGGCGAGGTGCGCCGCGATTGCGTCGACCCGGCCGTGCTGGGGCTGCCGCCCGCCCGTCCCGGAGATCTGCGCGGCGGCGACGCGGCGACGAACGCCGCAGTCATACGACGCCTCGTCGCCGGCGAACCCGGGCCCATCCGTGACGCGGTGACGCTCAATGCAGCGGCCGCGCTCGCCGCGCATGCCGGGTTGAGCGGGAATCTCACCGCCGACCTGCGGGCCGGAGCCGAGCGGGCGGCGGACGCGCTGGACTCGGGTGCCGCCTCCAGCCTGCTGCAGCGGTGGTCGCGACGCTCCGGCGAGCTGCGTGCCGCCATGGGCTAGTCGGCGTAGCCACACCGGATCGCCGTGAAGGGCCCCTTCACTGCTTCCGGCGCCGCGTAAGTGCCTTTGACGGCGACGCGACGTGGCCGATCAGTCAGTGTCGGACATGCCCAGCGCGAAGGTGGCCTCGGTGTCGCGCTGCGAGTAGGAGCGGAACGCGATGTGAGTGTCGGTGCGCTGCACCCCCTCGACCTTGGACAACCGGCCCGCGATCACGTCCGCGAGCTGGTCGTGCTCGTGGACGCGGACGATCGCAATGAGGTCGACGTCTCCCGCGCAGGAGTACACCTCGGCGACGCCGTCGAGGTCAGCGATCTCCTGCGCGGCCTCAGGGATGTGGTCGGCGGCAACGTGCACGAGCACGATCGCGGTGATCACCCATGACCTCCTGAGCTGGGCGCGGCTGACCGCCGCATCGTAGTTCCCGCAGTATCGCAGTGCGCCGCAGTGGTCACCGACAGCCCGGCCCGTGCGGACTAGCCTTACCGCCGTGGAGTGGTCGGCGCTGCCGGAACCGGTCCGGCAGCGGCTCGCGGAGATCGCGGCGAGTGCGCTGCCGGACCTCAGCACGGGCGATCTGCCCGCGCCGGTGCGCCCGGTGGCACGGTTCGCCCCGGCCAAACGGGTCCGGGTCGGTGCTGCGGTTCTCGTCGGCGCGTTGCGGGACTCCGCGCCGTTCCGGACCGCGGTCATCGAATGGGCCCGTGCGCGCCGCCCCGAACTGCTCGACACCGCCACGGCGGATCCCACCGCTGCGGCGGCGGCCGGGGTGCTGCTAGGTGGACCGGCAGCCGACGAGCAGCTGGCCGAGGTGGCCCGCCGAGCGGGCGATGCGCAGCTGCGGGCCGAGCGGGACGCGGCCGTGGCGCGGGCGGAGCGGTTGCACAGCGAGAACCACGCGCTACGGCAGGAGCTCGCCGAGGCCAGGGACGGCGAGCAGCGGGCCGGCGCTGCGGCCGAGGCGGAGGCCGAGCGATTGCGCGGCCGGTTGCGTGAGCAGGGGGTGCGACTGCGCCGTGCGCTCGACGAGGCAGAGCGGGCCGGCAGCGAAGGTGACGCCGAGCGCGACGAGCTGCGCCGCGCGCTGGCGGTCGCCGGGGACGAGCGGGACCGGGAACGCGAGCGAGCTGAGGCGGAAGGCCGGCGTGCGGAGCGGGCCGTCGCCGGGGCCGACGCGGCCCGGCAGGCCGTCAGGGAGGCCCGGGCGGCTGACGAGGTCCGGCTGATGCTGCTCGTCGACACGCTGTCCGGAGCGGTGACCGGGTTGCGCCGGGAACTGGCGCTGGGCGACGAGGCCGCCGGGCCGCGGCCGGGTGACCTGGTGCGGGGCGCCAGCGCCCCCGACCCTTCCGGGTCCCGCGTCGAGGACACGGCGGCGTTGGACCGGTTGCTGGCGCTGCCTTCGGTGCACGTCATCGTCGACGGCTACAACGTCACCAAGACCGGGTACCCGGAGCTGACCCTCTCGGCGCAGCGCGACCGGCTCGCCGGCCAGCTCGCCGCGCTGGCCGCACGAACCACGGCGGAGGTCAGTGTGGTGTTCGACGGAGCCGGCGTCGTCGCGGTACCGACGGGGGGACCGCGCGGCGTGCGGGTGTTGTTCAGCGACCCCGGGGTGCTTGCCGACGACGTGATCCGCGCGATGGTCGCGGCCGAGCCGGAAGGCCGGCCGGTGGTCGTGGCCACCTCCGACCTGGCCGTGGCGGACTCGGTCCGTCGCCGAGGTGCCCATCCGGTGCCGTCGGCGGTGCTGCTGGCCCGGCTGACCCGGATCTGATCACCGACTTATCACGATCGGGCGGTGGTACGTGACATTGTGCCGGTCACGCGTTTCAGTGTGAGAGCACAGCGGACGGGAGGTGGTCATGCGGGGGCCGGCGGTGTGGCGTTCCGGTTTCGTCAGTGGAGCTGTCACGGCCGTGCTGGCCGCTGTGCTGGTAACGCCGATCGCGCTCACACCGGTGGCGTCGGCCGCCCAGCCACCACCACCGCCACCGGATGAGGCCGGGGTGGCACCGGGAACCACCGCTGTTGACCCGCGCGACGACGACACGTTCGCCGATCCCCGGGTGGCGGCGTTGCAGCGGCGGGCGGCCGAGGTGCAGACCGAGCTGGGCGGCTTGCAGCAGCGCGTGGTGTCGGTGCGCAGCGAGCTCGACCGCGCGCGTGCCGAAAGTGACGCCGCCCGAGCGGCACGTAGGAGTGCGGACGCTTCGGTGGCCGTCCAGCAGCAGGAGGTGGACCGCTACATCTCCGGCGTCTTCACCGGGCTCGGGCGGCCGAGTTCAATGCGGGCGGTGCTCGCGGCCACCGACTCCGACGAGGTGCTCGACGGTCTGGAACTGGTCGACGCGCTGGGCAAGGACACCGACCAGCGGTTCGCGGCCGCGCTGGTCGAGCTGCGCGACGCGGCGGCGGCCGAGCGGACCGCCGCGGACGCGGAACGCACGGTGGCCGAACGGGAAGCCGAACTGCAAGGCGCCGTCGGCGATGCGCGCGACCGTGCGGTGGGCCTGTCCACCGATCTCAACGACACGCTGGCTGCGACCAACGACGCAGTCGTCGCGTTGCAGGAGGAGCAGCGGCAGCGCAATGCCGAGACCGCGGCGAACTGGAAGCGATACACCGACGAGCTGGCTGCGGCGGGGGTCGAGCCCCCACCGGCGGCGCAGTTGCGTGACCCGGCCCGGCTGCCTGCCGGCCTCGCCCCGGTAGCAGGTGCGGGAGACGCACCGTTGCCGGGTGTGGCGCAGCTGCCCGGCAGGATGGGAGACCCGTTGGTCGTGCTGCCGGCCGAGACCATCCGCGCCGTGACCCTGTCGATGAGCACGCTGGGCTTCCCGTTCACCCCGTCACGCGGAACCGGCAGCACCGGGCCGATGGCCTACTCCTGCGACGGCCTGGTCGAGTCGGTGTTCGGGCAGGCCGGGATCGACCTGCCGGCCAACGCAACAAAGCAGATGGCGACTGGCGTGCCGGTCGACCGCGCCGACATCCAGCCAGGCGACCTGGTGTTCTTCGGCCCTGCGGCGCAAGGCGTGCAACACGTCGGGATCGCGCTGGACCCGAGCACGGTGCTCGCCGCCGATGCCCGGGCGACATCGGTGGCGGTCTCCGGATTCGATCCGGCCACGGTGATCGGGGCGTCACGTCCCGCACTGGGCGCCCGGCCCGCAGCGCCGGTGCCGCAGCCCACCGGAGCAGGCCCGGAGCGGCGCTGCAACGGGGTGCAGCTGCAACCGGGCAGCGGTGCCGGTGCGTGGGGTGGGTTCCCCAACGGCCTCATCCCGTTGTCCGCGCTGTGCCCGATCGGGGTCGGTTCGCACCGGCTGCGCTGCGATGCCGCCCAGACGTTCGCCGCCATGAACAGCGCCTTCTTCGCCGCCTTCGGGCGCCCGCTGTGTGTCACCGACTCTTACCGCACCTTCCCCGAGCAGATCGACCTCTATTCCCGCAAGCCGGCGCTGGCGGCGGTGCCGGGAACGAGCAACCACGGCTGGGGCCTGGCCCTCGACATGTGCGGCGGCATCCAGTCCTTCAGCTCGCCGCAATTCGCCTGGATGGCCGCGAACGCACGATCATTCGGCTGGGTGCACCCACCGTGGGCGGCCCCTGGCCGCGGGCGCGAGGAACCCTGGCACTGGGAGTTCGCGGGCTGAGGGTATTCGACCCAGCCGTGCGGCTGCATGCCCGCGATCGGTTCCGCAGGCAGCGTCGGGCGCAATCCGGCCTTGCGGCATCGGTTCTGCCCGATCGACGTGATGGAGGGTCAGCTCGACCGGCTGCTCGGCGCCGCGACCATGCGCACCGCTCGCATCGGTGTCGTCCCATTCGAAGCTGCGCGGGCCGTCAAGCCTCCGCTGCATGGGTTCTCCATCTACGACGATCGTGAAGTCTGCGTGGAGACACTGACTGCGTCACTGACGCTCTCCGAACCGTCGGAGATCGGCGCGTACCTGGAGCTGTTCGCCGGATACGCGAAGGCAGCGGTGTATGGCGCGGAGGCCAGGGCGATCATCGCCCGGGTGTTGTTCGAGCTGTCGGCCGCTGCCGACTGATGTGCTCGGCCGTGCTCGTCGCGCCGCCCTTCCTGACTTTCTTCGCAATCTGGTGCAATCTTCTTTCCCCGTCCACTGGCTCCTTCTAACTTTCCGCGTGGCCAGAGCATCGGCCCGGCCACCGGACAGCGAAGGGAGAGCGGTGGTGTCGCGAGGCGACGAGCAGATGATTGCAAGCACTGCGCACGGGCGCAACGGAGCCCCGGTGGTGGCCGTCCGCTACCGGTACGGACTGGCCGGTGAAGCCACCCGCGCCGTGCATCTGGTTGCGCTACCCGTTCGGGCGGGGGCCGGCGCGGTAAGCGCGTTGTGCGGCTCGCTGCTAGTCGGCGATCGGATCGAGACGGTCGAACCGGGCGAGGGCATGCCGTGCACGATGTGCGTGCTCTTCCGCAGCCACACGCGGCCGCCGCAGCAGCTGTCCACGAGCCCATCGCCGCAAGACCAGGACGTCGATAACAGCCAAGCCATGGCGGGCTACCGAGTGTGGGGCTGGCCGGTGACCTGCCACGAGGATCGGCTACTGCTCACCCTCGGCAGCGAGGCCACCGCGTTGCTGATACCGCTCGGGCTCGCCGACCGGGTGCAGACGATCCTCGTCGCGCGCACGTAACCGTTCGTGGCGCTAGGGACGCCGGACTGGACGGGAGCCGAGATGATCGTGGATTGCGACCGCTGTGTGGTGCGGGGCGACGCCTGCCAGGACTGTGTGATCACGGTACTGCTCGGTGCGCCTCCGGGCGGTGTCGAGATTGACCGGACCGAGGCGATGGCGCTGGAGACCCTGGCCACGGCCGGCATGGTGCCGCGACTGCAACTGGTGAACAGCGACAAACGACACAGCGGCCGAGTCGCCGTCGAGCACGGCGATCAGCGGCCCCACGCCCGGCGGTCGGCTGACTGCGACGAGCGGTCGCCGCGGCGTGTCGGCTGATCGGGCCGACTGAAGCCCGATGTGGAGCGTGCCGGACGCTGAACGTGCGCTGCCCGCGATTCGGCGCGATACCGGCGCGCCGGTCGTGGACGGGCGTTGCAGTTTCGTAGCCTGTCCGCGATCTCGTGGTCGCTGCCTCCCAGACCGGTGGGCAACACGGGACGCCGCCGAATCGGCTCGAGTCGGGGAGCCGAACCCGGGATCCACCCACTCCGGGGTGAATCCGGACGGGCGCTGCCGTGCCCGCCCCGGTAGGTGGCCGAGTGAGAAGAGGAGATGCACGCGACGTGCCGTCGCACTTTCAGCAGCGCACCGTTCGGGGCGTGTTCGCCGCCTCCGTCGTAGCAGCCCTGGTGACCCTGGTTCCCACGCCCTTCGCGCTCACCGCTTCCGCCGACCCGCCGCCCGCCGACGACGCCGCGATGGCCGTCGAGCAGCTGTCCGAACTCAATCACCAGGCCGAGGCACTCACCGAGAAGTGGCACAGCGCCAAGGACCGGCTCGACGCACGCCGGGCGGAGCTGGACGGGGCGCGGGCCGACGCTGCCGACGCCGAGGCAGCCGGTGAGCAGGCCCGGGCGGTGCAGGCAGAGTTCCGCGACGAGGTCGATCGGCTCGCCAACGCATCGTTCCAGGGCGCCCGGCTCAGCCAGCTCTCCGCGCTGCTGGTCAGCGAATCACCGGAGCACTTCCTCGACCAGATGTCCGCACTGGAACTGCTGGCGGTAGACAGCCAGCAGGCGCTGTCGCGCTTCGCCGGTGCGGTGAAGCAGGCCGAGCAGGCGCGGCTCGACGCTGATGACGCTGCGACCCGCGCGGCGCGGGCCGAGGAGCAGGCCGCCAGCGTCGAGTCGGACCTCGACGGTGCACGGGAGGACATGCAGAGCCAGATCGCCGTCGTCGAGCAGCGGCTCGATGAGCTCACCGCCGAAGAGCGCGAGTCCTACACCGGTGACGCTGTGCCGGAGATACCGAGCGACGTCGTCCCCGGCGGTGGCTTCGGCCCCGAGGCGGTCCGTGCGGCGCTGGACAAGCAAGGATCGCCCTACAGCTGGGGCGCCGGCGGGCCGGACGAGTTCGACTGCTCCGGGTTGACGTCCTGGGCCTACGAGCAGGTGGGCGTGAGCCTGCCGAGGTCGAGTAGCGCGCAGGCCCAGACCGGCACCGCGGTGTCCCAGTCGCAGCTGCAGCCGGGGGACCTGATCGCGCTGTACTCCCCGGTCAGCCACATCGGCATGTATGTCGGCGACGGCCAGTACGTCAACGCGAAGCAGCCCGGCGACGTCGTCAAGGTCGAGGACGTGCCGTGGGAGGAAGTCACCGCGATGCGCCGGGTCAGCTGACCCTGCCGTCCACGTAACTTCGGGCTAGCCTGCTGGGGGTGCGGCGGACTCTGCTGATCACGAACGACTTCCCGCCGCGGGCCGGCGGGATCCAGGCCTACCTGCACGAGCTGACACGCCGGCTGGCACCGGATCGGCTGGCGGTCTATGCCCCCGACTGGCCGGGGGCGGCAGGGTTCGACGCCTGCCTGCCGTTCCCGGTCCACCGCCACCCCGGCCGGCTGATGTTGCCCACCCACGTCGTGGCGCGCCACGCGGCGCGCATCGCGCGGGAGCACGGCAGCGAGGTGGCGTGGTTCGGCGCGGCCGCGCCGTTGGGGCTGCTGGGGCCGCCGATGCGATGTGCCGGAATGGACTGCGTGGTGGCCAGCACGCACGGGCACGAGGTGGGGTGGTCGCTGCTGCCTGCTGCGCGGGGGGTGCTGGGCCGGATCGGCCGCGACAGTGACCTCATCACCACTGTCAGCCGTTACACCCGCAGCCGCATCAGCGCGGCCCTCGGCCCAGCGGCGGCGCTGCAGCCGCTACCACCCGGGGTGGACACCGGGACCTTCCGCCCCGACCCTGCGGCGCGGTATGAGGTCCGGCGCCGTTACCGGCTCGGCGGGGCGCCGGTGATCGTGTGCGTATCCCGGCTGGTTCCCCGCAAGGGCCAGGACGCGCTGATCCGTGCCCTTCCCGGGATCCGCGAGCGAGCGCACGGCGCGATGCTGCTGCTCGTCGGAGGTGGTCCGTACCAGGCGGTACTGCGACGGTTGGCCGTGCGGTGCGGCGTCTCGGAGGCGGTGGTGGACGCGGGGGCGGTGGCGTGGCCGGACCTGCCCGCGCACTATGCGGCGGGTGACGTCTTCGCTATGCCGTGCCGGACCAGGGGCGGCGGGCTCGACGTCGAGGGGCTGGGCATCGTGTTCCTCGAGGCCGCCGCCACCGGCCTGCCGGTCGTGGCAGGCGATTCCGGCGGTGCGCCGGAGACCGTGCGCCACGGCGGGACCGGACACGTGGTCGATGGGCGCGACGTGGCGGCGGTGGCACGCGCCGTGGGCGGTCTGCTCGCGGCACCCGAGCGGGCGGCCGCGATGGGCGCCGCCGGCCGCGAGTGGATGCAACGCGATTGGCTCTGGACGCGGCGCGCCGAGCGGTTGGCCGGCTGGTTGGGCGGCTGAGCGGGCACCGCCGGGCGCGGCCACCCGCCCGAGGGCCTGCGGCTACCGGGTATAGATCGCCTCGATCTCGCCGGAGAAGCTCTTGGCGACCACGGCGCGCTTGAGCTTGAGCGTCGGGGTGAGCTCGCCGGTGTCCTCGCTGAAGTCCACCGGGAGGATCCGGAACTTCCTGATCGCCTCCGCCGTCGAGACGGCCTTGTTCGCCTCGTCGACCGCGCCCTGCACCTCGGCCCGCAGGTCGGTGTCATCGGCCAGATCGGCCACCGAGGCGTCCTCGGGCTTGCCGTGCTCGGCGCGCCACGCCGGGAACGCCTCCTGGTCGATGGTGACCAGTGCCCCGACGAATGGCTGCTGGTCACCCACCACCATGCACTGGCTGATCAGCCGATGCGCCCGGATCCGGTCCTCCAGCACCGCCGGCGCCACGTTCTTGCCACCCGCGGTGACGATGATCTCCTTCTTGCGTCCGGTGACGCGCAGGAAGCCGTCGTCGTCGAGCTCGCCGAGGTCGCCGGAGTGGAACCAGCCCTGCTCCAGTGCCTCGTTGGTGGCCTGCTCGTTGTTCCAGTACCGGCTGAACACGGTCTCGCCCTTGATCATGATCTCGCCGTCGTCGTCGATGCGGATCGTCACCCCGGCCACCGGGCGGCCCACCGTGCCGACCTTGGACGCGTCCTCGCTGTTGACCGTCGTGGCGGCGGTTGTCTCGGTCAGCCCGTAGCCCTCCAGCACCGGCACGCCGATGCCGCGGAAGAAGTGCCCGAGGCGCTCGCCCAACGGCGCACCACCGGATACCGCGGCGATGCACCGGCCACCCAGCACGCCCCGTAGCTTGCTGTAGACCAGCTTGTCGAATGCGATGTGGCGCAGCCGCAGCCCGAGCCCCGGCCCGCCGCTGTCCTGCGCCCGGCTCCAGGCAATGGCGGCGGCCTCCGCGGCATCGAAGATCCGGCCCTTGCCGTCGGCGTGCGCCTTCTGCTTGGCGCCGTTGTAGACCTTCTCGAACACCCGCGGCACCGAGAGGACGAAACTGGGCTGGAACTCCGCCAGGTCGGCGACCAGGTTCTTGACGTCCGGGGTGTGTCCCAGCGTCACCCGGCTGTAGACCGAGCCGCACTGGATGATGCGGGCGAAGACGTGGGCCAGCGGCAGGAACAGCAGTACCGAGTTGCCGGCCTGCAGCAGCTTCGGGAATGCCTCGGCACCGGCGCGGACGCCGGCCAGCACGTTGCGGTGGGTCAGCTCGCAGCCCTTGGGCCGCCCGGTCGTGCCCGAGGTGTAGATCAGCGTGGCCAGGTCCGCCGCGCCCACCGACGACGCCCGCTCACGCACCGCGTCGTCGCCGATCTCCGCACCCAGGGCGGCGAGCTCATCGATCGCCGCTGCCGGGCCGCCGGGCTCGGTGGGTGGCTCGATCTGCAGTATGCGGGCGAGGCCGGGCAGCCGGTCGGTGAGTCCCTGCACCATCGCCCGGTGCTCGCTGGTCTCGACGATCACGGCCTTGGCGCCCGAGTCCGACAAGATCCACTCGACCTGCTCCGCCGACGACGTCTCGTAGATCGGCACGGTGGCGCCGCCGGCCGCCCAGATCGCGTAGTCGAACAACGTCCACTCGTAACGGGTCTTGGACAGCAGCGCCACCCGGTCGCCACGCTCGATCTCGCTGCCCATCAAACCCCTGGCTACCGCCCGCACCTGAGTTGCGAAGTCCTTGGCGGTCACGTCGACCCAGCTGCCGTCGACCCGGCGCCGGAAGCTGATGCTGCTGCCGAACCGTTCCGCGTTCGCCCACACCACGTCGGTGAGGTTCTCCTCATCGGCCACTGTGGCAGTGGCCGGCCCGCTGAACTCCCGCACTCGGACCTCCGGATTGTCGACGACTTGTGCCCAGGTTACCGACCCGCGAGCGATCGCGCCGGGGTGAATCTCCGCATACCGGGCAAGGGCAGCGGCCGGTCCGGTGGCATGGTCTCGTCATGGTCGCGTGGCACGAGGTGGACGTGGTGGACGAGACCTTCCTGGCGGTGTCGCCGCGGGTGCTCGCGACGGTGTTCGCCGACCGCGACGCCTGGCCACGGCTGTGGCCGGACCTGCATCTGGAGGTGCTCGCCGACCGGGGCGACAGGGGGCTGCGCTGGACGGTCTCCGGTGCGCTGGTGGGCAGCATGGAGGTGTGGCTCGAGCCGGTGGCCGGCGCCGGCACGCTGCTGCACTACTTCCTGCGGGCCGACCCGGCCGACCGCGACGGCATGCCCCGCCCCGCCGATTCACGGCGCGGTGTGCGCGAGAGTGCCCGACGCCAGCGCGCAGCCAAGCGGATCGCGCTGACGCTCAAACGCCACCTCGAACGTGGCCGCCCGCCAGGCGAGCCCCCACCCGTGCCGTGAGCGCTCGGCAGCTCATGCGTAGCGTGCACAGCCGTGCGGGTGCATGTCGTCTCCGACGTCCATGGCAACGTCGAGGCCCTGGCTCGGGCCGCCGAAGGTGCCGATGCGCTCGTGATACTCGGGGACCTGCTCGACTTCGTGGACTACAACGACTATTCCGCCGGGATTCTCGGCGCGGTGTTCGGCGCCGGGGTCGTGCGGCGGTTCGCGGAGCTGCGGTCCGGCGGGGCGCCGGGCGAGGCGGGGGTGTTCGCCCGGCAGATGTGGGACGACCTCGACGATCCCGCCGCGGTGGTGATCGACGCGGTCCGCGAGCAGTACCGCCGGATCTTCGCCGTGCTGCCCGACCCGACCTACGCCGTGCCCGGCAACGTCGACCTGCCGCAGCTGTGGCCGGAGTTCGCGCACGACGGCGTGCGGGTGCTCGACGGCGAGGCGACCGACATCGGCGGGCTGCGATTCGGCTTCGTGGGTGGGGCACTGCTGCCCGACGGCGTGAGCCCGCGCCGCGCCGACCCCTGGATGTCCTACCTGCGCACGTCGCAGGACTACGCGACCGCGGTCGGGGGACTGCCGGAGGTCGATGTGCTGTGCAGCCACGTCCCGCCCGCGGTGCCCGAACTGGTCTACGACGTCGTGGCCCGCAATCCCGAGATCGGTTCCGAAGCATTGCTCGACGTGATCCGTCGCAACCAGCCGTGGGCCGCGCTGTTCGGGCACGTCCACCACCCGCTCGCGCCCCGGGTACGGCTTGGACGCACCGAGTGCGTCAACGTCGGGCACTTCCAACGCATCGCCGTCCCCTACATGTTGCGGTGGTGAGGCGGTGGTGAGGTGGTGGTGACCCACTGGGGGGTCACGATCACGATGTAGCCTCCTGCCATGGCCGAGCAGTCCACCCAGTCGATCGTCATTGACGCGGAGCCCGAGGCGATCATGGCGGTGATCGCGGACTTCCCCGCCTATCCGGAATGGGCGGGGGCGGTCAAGGATGTCGAGGTGCTCGACCCAGGTAGTGGTGACCGCGCCGACCAGGTCCGCTTCGTGCTCGACGCCGGGGTGGTCAAAGACGAGTACGTGCTCTCCTATACTTGGGCCGCTGACGACCTGTCGGTGCGCTGGGAGCTGATCAAGGGCCAGATGCAGAAGGCGCAGCACGGCGTGTACGTGCTCGAGCCTAAAGACGGGTCGACGCTCGTCACTTACTCGCTGACGGTGGAGCTGGCGATCCCGATGATCGGCATGTTCAAGCGCAAGGCCGAGAAGGTGATCATGGACACCGCGCTCAAGGAGCTCAAGCGCCGCGTCGAGGGTTGAGAAGGAGGCACCGTGCGCGTCGTGCTTTTCGCCGGCAAGGGCGGTGTCGGTAAGACCACCCTGGCCGCGGCCGCGGCTGCCTCGCTGGCGGCCGACGGTCGGAAGGTGCTGGTCGTCTCCACCGATCCGGCGCATTCGCTGGCCGACGCCCTCGATGTCGCACTCGGGCCCGAACCGTCCGAGGTGGATGCCGGACTGGCGGCATCGCAGGTGGACCTGCGGGCGCTGCTCGACAGCACCTGGGAGCAGCTGCGGACCCACCTCGGCACGCTGCTGGCCGGCGCCGGCGTCGACGAGGTGCTCGCCGAGGAGCTCACCGTGCTGCCGGGGCTCGAGGAGCTGCTGGCGCTGGCCGAGGTGGCGCGGATGGCGCGCCAGGGCATCTGGGACGTCGTGGTGGTCGATTGCGCGCCGACTGCGGAGTCGTTGCGGTTGCTGGCGCTACCCGAGGCTGTCTCGACCTACCTCGAACGGCTGTTCCCGACCCATCGCCGGCTGGTACGCGGGATGCTCGCCGGGCTCGCCGGTAGCGGGTCATCGCCGCAGCGCTGGGACGATGCGGCCGACGCGATCGGCAGGCTCGCCGAGCAGCTGGACTCGCTGCGCGCGCTGCTGGCCGACCCGCAGGTGACCAGCCTGCGGCTGGTGCTGACGCCGGAACGGGTCGTGGCGGCCGAGACGCGGCGCACCGTGACGGCGCTGACCCTGCTGGGGATCCGAGTCGACGGGTTGATCGCCAACCGGCTCGTCCCCGCTCCCGCGCCGTCGGCCCGCGGCGCGTCCGCAGGCTGGCTGCGCACCCGGCGTGACGAGCAGGAGGCCGTGATCGCAGCGTTGCGGGCCGACCTTCCCGGTGTGGCGCTGTCCACCGTCGGGCACCTGGCAGCCGAACCGGTGGGGTTGCCCGCACTGCTCGGACTCGCCGACCAGCTCGGCGATGGGGTCGACCTGCTCGGTGAGCCCCGGCCCGGGCCGCCGTTGCTGACCGTCGAGCACGCCTGCGGCCGCGGCTTGGACGGCGAGTACCGGCTGCGGGTCGCGGTGCCGCTGCTCGACGAGACCGAGCCTGAGCTGGCCAGGGTCGGTGACGAGCTCGCCGTGACAGCGGCCGGGCACCGCCGCCTGATCACGTTGCCCTCGGTGCTGCGCCGCTGCGTGGTGACCGGGGCCGAGGTCGACGCCGAGGGCCTGCTGGTCACGTTCCGTCCCCACCCGGCCCTATGGATGCGATGAAGCTGTGGATGCGATGAGTACCCAGGGGTGCGACGCGCACGGTGATATCCCCACAGAGCTGCGCGCGCTCGCAGAACTGCTGGCCGAGGCGCTCGAGCCGTGGGCGCAGCGGTTGCGCGATGCCGCCGACGAGCGGGAGGGGCAGCCCGGGACCGCGGTGCCGCGCACGTGCACCTGGTGCCCGGTGTGTGCGGTGGTGGGGCTGCTGCGCGACCAACGCCCGGAGCTGGCGGCCCGGCTCGCCGAGCATGGTGTGGGGCTGCTCACTGCGCTGCGGGAGCTGCTGGCTGAGCACACCGCATCGGCCGGTGACCGCGACGCGGCAACAGGTGCGAACGGATCGGGCGGTGGCGGGCGATCCGGCGCGCAGCACGTGCCGGTGCGGCGTGCCGGTGGCGCGGGGGAGCGGACCGACGGCGGTGAAGACGGTGGCGGGGCCGGGTGCTGACCGTCGGCGTCGACGTCGGGGGGACGAGTGTGCGGGCGGGGTTGATCGACGCATCGGGCGCGGTGCTGGACCTGCGGCAGGCACGCACGCCCGGTAGTGACGAGGCGCTCGAGGACGCGATCACGTCGGTGGTGACGGAGCTGGTCGACGATCACGGTGCCTCACCGCCTGGGCGGTCCGGCACCGGCGTCGCGGCCGTGGGGCTCGCCGTCGCCGGGTTCGTCGCTGCCGAGCGCAGGCATGTCCGGTTCTCACCGCATCTGTCGTGGCGCGGGGCCCCGGTGGCCGAACGGATCGAGCGCCGCGTCGGAGTCCCGGTGCTGCTCGAGCACGACGCCAATGCCGCAGCCGTCGCCGAGTACCGCTTCGGGGCGATCGCCGGTGCCGAGGTGGCCGTGCTCCTCGCCGTCGGCACGGGCATCGGTGCAGCGCTGCTCGCCGGTGGCCGGCTGTTCCGGGGTGCGCACGGCGTGGCACCCGAGCTGGGCCACCTGCGGGTGGTGCCCGACGGCCGGCCGTGCCCGTGCGGCAAGCGGGGCTGCTGGGAGCGCTACTGCAGCGGGACCGGGTTGGTCACGACCGCGCTGGAGCTGCTGGCGCGGCACGGCGACCGCGCCGGCCCGCTGGCCAGGCAGGTCGCAGCCGACCCCCGCGGGTTGTCGGGGCGTCGGGTCGCGGCCGCTGCCCGTGACGGCGACGCCGTCGCGCTGGGTGCGATGGCCGAGCTGGCGCGCTGGCTGGGTGAGGGGCTGTCGCTGGTCGCTGACATCTTCGACCCGGAGGTCGTGGTCGTCGGTGGCGGAGTGGCGGAGTCCGGGCCGCTGTTCCTCGACACGGCACGGGAGCATTACGCCGCGACGCTGACCGGGTCCGGCTACCGCCCACTGGCCCGGATCCGCACCTCGCAGCTCGGCGACCAGGCCGGCATCGTCGGCTCGGCGTTGCTCGCGCGGGCGCTGATCGACCGCTAGAGCTGGGCTCCGTCGTCCCATCCCGAATCCGCCGGCGGGCCGGAGCGCAGTCCGAGGACGAGCCAGCCGATCCCACCCGCGAGGGTGAGCAGCCCGAGCGGAGTGCCGATCCGCTCGCTGACAACCGCCAGCCCCGGGGCGAACAGCAGCAGGCTGCCGAGTGCGATCAGCAGCAGGCCGCCGACCGTGCGCGGCCGCAGTGTCGGCATCGGCGGCGGCTCGGGCGGCTCGAAATGCTCCTCCTCGGCAGGCTGCTCGGCGGGCACCCGGCCGCGGTTGCCGCTCCGGGGCGCGGGGTCCGCGGATCCCGCGCTGTTCCTGTCGGCAGCATCGGAATCGGCGTCGCTCGGCCAGCGGGGCGCGTCCGGCTCGGCTCGCCAGCCGGCGACGATCTCATCGAAGGCGGCATCAGTGCGGGCGGGCTCGTTGCCGCCCGGCCCGGATCGGGCGGCATCCGCTCGACGGTCCTGCTCCTCGGGATCGGGAACGGTCACCGCGCCACCACCTCGGCCTCGAACTCGTCGCGACGACCCGGACACGCGCCCGTCCGGATCGCATCTCCTGCCATCGCAGACGGTACTCGCCGAACCCTGCGTGCGGGCGCTGCGACCTCGTTGTGTGGCGGCTGCGACGCTCCGTAGGCTAGCCCCGGGTGTGCCATCGCGGGAGGAAGGCGGTCGCCGGTGTTCTACTGGCTGCTCAAGTATCTCCTGATGGGCCCCCTGATGCGGCTGTTCTGCCGCCCGAAGGTCGTCGGCGTCGAGAATCTTCCCGCCACTGGGGGTGCGATCCTCGCGAGCAACCACATCGCCGTCGCGGACTCGTTCTTCCTGCCGCTCGTGGTGCGCCGGCGGATCACCTTCCCGGCCAAGCGCGAGTACTTCACCCAGCCCGGCTTCAAGGGTGGGCTGAAGCGCCACTTCTTCCTCGCGGCAGGCCAGTTCCCCATCGACCGGTCCAGCGGCTCGGCGGCGCAGGCCGCCCTGGATACCGGGGTCCGGCTGCTGGGCGAGGGCAAGCTACTGGGCATCTACCCCGAAGGCACCCGGTCGCCCGACGGGCGCCTCTACAAGGGCAAGACCGGTTTGGCCAGGATGACACTCGATGCCGGGGTGCCGGTGATCCCGGTCGCCATGATCGGCACCGATAAGGTCAGCCCGATCGGCAGCAAGCTGTGGTGGCCGCATCCGGTCGAGGTGCACTTCGGCGCCCCGCTGGACTTCTCGCGGTATTCCGGGCTGGCCGGGGACCGCTTCGTCGAGCGGTCCATCGTCGACGAGATCATGTACTCCTTGATGGAGCTGTCCGGTCAGGAGTACGTCGACATGTACGCCGCCTCGGTCAAGGAGCGTGCCGAAGGCAATGGCAGCGTGAAACCCGCCGCAGCGCGGAGTTCTTGAGATCAAGTGCTACGACCGGTTTGGATCAAGTCCGCCTGCCATGGCCCCTCGTCACACGGGCCGCACCGGGCCGCCGGAAGAGCGACCGTGAGTGTGCCGGTCATCGTCCGCTCCGTGCACGGTCTCGAGTGGGTGTGTGCGGCCGAGGTCGCCGCTATCTTCCCCCAAGCTGACCAGATCACGATGAGTCGCCGCCAGGTGGAGTTCCGCATCCCGGAACCCGATGCCCGGCTCCTCGCACTCCGATGTGCCGACGATGCGTTCCTCCGTGTCGGACAGGTCGCCGGTGTGGGCACGGCCAAGGACGCGGTGCCGGAACTGGCTCGACGGTTGTCCCGGCTCGAGTGGCCAAACGCGATCGCCATGCTGCGGCAGGTGCGCGGAAGTAGGCACATCTCCACCTTTGATTGCGTCGTGAGCATCGAGGGCAAGCGGAACTACAACCGGTACGCGGTCGAGACCGCTGCGGGAAACGCCTTGCGGGAGTGCTCGACTGCCGCTTCCTGGAACGTTCACCGACACGGCGGCTCGACGTCACACCCGATCTGACCGTCCGTGTCTTCCTCCGCGGCTCGACGGCGATCGTGGCAATGCGTGTCGGGCAACGTCCGTTACACCGCCGCGCGTACAAGGTCGCCACCGGACCGGGCACGCTGCATCCACCGCTCGCGGCAGCGCTCACCACGCTGGCCGGCCCACTCGACGGTGCGACCGTGCTGGACCCATTCTGCGGCGATGGCACGCTGGCCATCGAGGCGGCGCTGAGGTGGCCGTCCGCACGGGTCGCAGCCAGCGACATCGATCCGGAGCGGCTTGACAACACGCGGGCCAACGCGGCGAGAGCCGGTGTGGACATCACGGTCGCCCGTGCGGATGCTGGGGACCTCGGGACGCGAGCCTCGGCCGTCGATCTCCTACTGACCAACCCTCCATGGAACGTGTCGGTGACTTCTCAGGCGAGCCTCCGGTCATCTGTCTACGGCTTCTGGTCGACGGCCGCGGACCTTCTCCAGCGGTCCGGCCGCACCTGCACGGTGACGGACAGCGACCTGGACGTCCCTGGTTTTCTCGACCACGGCGGCTACCGGCTCGGTCTCTGCACCCGGCTGCGGGTCGCCGGCAGGATCGTGCATGTGGTCCTAGCCGGCAGGCCCGGCGGGCAGGTAGCCGAGCTGGCCCCCGAGCTAGGGAGCTGGCGCGCCGAGGCCATCCGCGCCGGAGTGGTCACCGAGCACGGCTTCTGAGAATCACTGTGTGGTTCCAGGCTTCGGCCCCGGTGCCCCCTCAGCCCTACGCTTCCGGGGCGGACTCGGATGGCGACCGAGGACGGAGCGGAGCCACGGTGTCGACCCACACCAGGCGAACCTTCACGCGACGCGACAACGCCCATCGAGCGCGCTGCACGGAGGGAAAGCTCCCGCGCATGCCGCCGTCGACGCCGACGATTTCCACATGGTCCTCGAATGCCATCCCCCACGCGAGGATCCAGCCGTCGACCCGCTCGCCGTGCTCCTCGACCAGTGCGAACAACCGCGGCGCTTCGTCGGTGACCAGCTCGGCCACCAGCTGCGCGAACTCCTCCTCGGTGCCCAACGGCAGCTCGACGATCCCTGTGGCTGCATTGCTTGTGGTCATGAGCGGGTCCTCCCGTGGCTCCTGGTGTCAGGTCCGACTGTGCGGTCGCGGCTGGACGCGGTCGGCGTGGCGGCACCGGCCCACCCTGTCGGATGCCCTATGCTTGGGTCGCACTCAGCATGTACTGAGTGACCCATCTTTGCAATGGGTTGCTCAGTATATCTCGAATGGCTGCCACACTGCTGGCGCGGAGGGACGGGACGGAGGCGGCTTTGGAGCGTGGTGTCAGCCCGACGTTGCGCCTCTGGCAACTCGCGGAGTCGTTGCGGGGGTACCGGGACCGTGCCGAGCTGACGATCGAGCAGGCGGCCGGCCAGCTCAAACCCAGATCGCCGCGGTGGTCGCGCTCGAAGGTGCAGCGCATCGAGACCCGGTCGTACGCACCGCAGCCCGCCGAGGTCGAGCACCTGGCCACGGTCTACGACGTGCCCGCCGAGGAAGCCGCAGTCCTGGTGCAGATGGCCCGCGAGGCTCGGCAGAAGGGGTGGTGGCAAACCAGCCCGATCCCGAAGCCAGCCCAGACCCTCGTCGGGCTCGAGCAGGCGGCGACAACGGTGCGGCAGTTCGAACTGGCGCTTGTGCCCGGGCTACTGCAGACCTCCGACTACGCCAGGGCACTGGTGGCAGCCATCGAATCCACTACACCTCCAGAGGTGCTGGAGAATGTCGTCGCGGCCCGGATGACCCGCCAGCAGGTGCTCATCCGACCCGATCCGCTGGAGTTCCAGGTGATCCTCAGCGAGGCGGTGCTGCGCTGCCCGGTCGGCGGCAGGCGGGTGTGGCGCGGCCAGCTCGAACGGCTTGCGGAGACGACCGGTGAATCCAATCTCACCATCCAGGTACTGCCGTTCACAGCGGGGCCGCATCCCGGGATGGAGGGCGCGTTCACCATCCTGACGCTGCCGGATCTTGCGTCCGACGTGGCTTACCTGGAAGGGCCGCCCGGATCGATCTACCTGGAGAGCCAGGACGACGTGCGGCGCTGCACCATGCGCTTCGCCGTGCTGAGCTCGCTGGCGCTGTCACCGGCGGACTCCGTCGAGCTGCTCTCCAGTATTCTGGCTGAGTACCAGTGACCCAGGAGAGGAGGCGCGGGATGAGCCGAGCGGAACTGTCCCGCGCGAGGTGGCGGACGAGCAGCTACAGCGGTGGCAACAACGGCGGCGGCGGCCAGTGCGTCGAGGTCGCGGCACTTCAGGACGGCCGGATCGCGGTGCGCAACAGCAAGCGCCCCGATGGCGCCGTGCTGTTCTTCACCCGCGCCGAGATGGCCGCGTGGATCAAGGGCGTGAAGAACGCCGAGTTCGACGACCTGACCTGAGCCGCAGCAAGCATCAGGTCGGCGCGGACAGCAGCACCACCAGCCAAGCGGTGCCGAGCATCGCCGGCTCGTGGGCAACACCGTGTTGCCCAAACGGTGCTCGCCAGCGTCGGCACGGCGGCGGCCAGCAGCCCGGACCAGGACACCGCGGCGGTCATCGCGCCTAGTGGTGTGTCTGCGAAATAACAAGGTATACTTGTGGTATGGCAGTGATGACCGCGCCGGCGCTGCCGGTGACCGACGATCAACGGGCTGACCTGAAGCGGATCGCGGGGTCGCCGCGGTTGGCGCACCGCAAGGTC
>WHTH01000028.1 GCA_009377865.1 Pseudonocardiaceae bacterium
CCGCGGGCAGAGCTGCTCGGCGGCGGTCACGCGCCGGCGGGCCTCGAACCGTTCCCAACCCAGCAGATCAGACAGCGTGGCCGCGGGCGTCTTGTAGCCGCGCTCGGCGAACGCGCCGCGGCGCGACAGCTCGGCGATCGCACCGACAGCGAGGTGATCGATCTGCCGGGTGACCATCTCGCACAGGGAAAGCGTCAACAGCAGCTCCTCATCGGCCGCCACCGGAGCCGCCGCCACCGACAGCGCCGCCATCGCCTCCTCGGCAAGGCGATGCGCCTCACGCAGCGGGCTCTCGGTCACGGCACTAGTCTAATCGAACATATGTTCGATTACTATCACCTGGATGGGGCGACCTTCGCTTCACAGAGTCACGCTCCTGTGTGTGGCTAGCACGAGCCAACTCCGGCCGCTGCTACGAGGGTGCTGACCGACGGCGATGATCTCTCGCAGTTTCTCGCCGAGCGGACGCGACGAAGTCAGCAGGCGGCTTCGGGGGTCGTGCCCTCGATCGGCGCCACCCCGTGCACGACCAGCACCGCGTTCGCCGCGACCGTCTCCCACTTCGCGTAGGCGTCCGGGAAGCCGGAGCGCTGCACCTGCTGCGCCAGCTGCGTCACCGGCATCGACTGCCAGTCCGGGTAGCGGGCCACGATCTTCTCGTCGAACGACTCGTAGAACTTCGTCGCGGAGTACCGCGGGTCCATGATCTGCGAGACGGTGCCCCACCCCTGGCTGGTCCGCTGCTGGAAGAGCCCGACGCTGTCGCGGTCGCCGTAGTCGAGGTTGTGGAGTGTCGATTCCTGCATCGCGGTCGCGATCGCGATCACCCACGCCCGGGGCGGCATGCCCATGCCCTTGCCGACCCCGACGATGGTGGCGGCATTGCGCAGCTGCTCGTCGTCGAGCGTCGTGTTGCGTTGCGAGCCCTGCGGGCCGCTGGGCATCAGCTGGGCGACGGTGGGGGCCGCGCCGCTCGAAACCAGCTCGACGGGAGCAGGATCGGACGGTGGTGCGGACGGCTCGCCAGGTTCCGACAGCAGCGGCATCGGGTCAACCGCCCGGCCACCGGCGAGCCTGCCTCCCTCCCAGACCTCGAAGTGCAGGTGCGGCCCGGTGGACTGGCCGTTGCTGCCCACTCGGGCGATGTGCTGCCCGGCCCGGACTTGCTCGCCCTCGGACATGCCGACGTCGGCGGGCCACATGTGGCCGTAGACCGTGGACACCTGCTGCCCGTCGAGCTCGTGGTCGATCACGATCCACTGCCCGAAGCCGCTCGCCGGGCCCGCCTCGACCACGGTGCCTGCGGCCGCGGCGGTGATCGGGGTGCCTGCCGGGGCGCCGAAATCCTGCCCCCCGTGGTTCTCCGACGCGCCGCTGACGGGGTTCGTACGGCCGCCGAACTCGGATGTCAGCTGGTAACTGCCGGGCGTCATCGGCGAGACGAGCGTGGAGCTGCCGGACGGCTGCAGCCCACAGCCGGGGCTGCCGGAATTGCCCATGCTGCCGGTGATGCCGACGAGCACCGTCAGAGCCGCGGCCGCCACCATGATCAGGGCGAACGGCACGACGAGGACCGCCCCGGCGGCGATGAGCGAGCCACGGGGAGGCCGAGATTGCATAGCCTCCCCTTACCTGCGGCAGCATGCCGCCAAGGAGCTAACCAAGCCGGGTGCTAGCGGCGCAAGAGCAACGGCACGACGAGTCCCCGGTCGCGCAGCGTTATGACCCGGATGGCGGGCGGGCCATCGCGAGCACATCCAGCGCGTCATCGAGCTGCTCGGCGGTCAGCCGGCCGGCCTCGACGTGCCCCCGCTCGAGCACCACCTCCCGGATCGTGCGTCGCTGCGCCAGTGCCTGCTCGGCGATCGCCGCCGCCTCCTCGTAGCCGAGGTAGCGGTTCAGCGGGGTGACGATCGACGGTGAGGACTCGGCGTAGCGCCGGCATTGCTCGACGTCGGGCTCGGCGCCGTCGACGACGCGATCGGCGAGCAGCCGGGCGGCCGAGGTGAGCAGCCGCGCCGACTCCTGCACATTGCGGGCCATCACGGGCATCATCACGTTGAGCTCGAAATTGCCCTGGGTGCCGGAGAACGCCACCGTCGCGTCGTTGCCGAGCACCTGCGCGGCGACCATCATGGTCGCCTCGCAGATCACCGGGTTGACCTTGCCCGGCATGATCGACGATCCGGGCTGCAGGTCGGGCAGCCGCAGTTCCGCGAGCCCGGTGCGCGGCCCCGAACTCAGCCACCGCAGGTCGTTGGCGACCTTGAACAGCGAGACGGCGGCGGCGCGCAGCGCTCCCGA
Organism: Pseudonocardiaceae bacterium; assembly: GCA_009377865.1. Taxonomy (GTDB): domain Bacteria; phylum Actinomycetota; class Actinomycetes; order Mycobacteriales; family Pseudonocardiaceae; genus WHSY01. The sequence continues at coordinate 2,305 of WHTH01000028.1, forward strand.
CGCCTCCACGAGCCCGTCCCGGGAGCCCTGGGCCTCGATGTGGTCACGCGCCTCGCTGAGGTGCTCGATACCGGTCGCGCGCCGCAGCTCCTCGACCACCGCGGCGCCGAAGCCGGCGGGTGCGTTGAGACCGGTGCCCACCGCGGTGCCGCCGATCGGCAGCTCGGCCAGCCGTGGCAGGCAGTCCTGCAGCCGATCGGCGCCGTGGCGCAGCTGCGAGGCCCAGCCGCCGGCCTCTTGACCCAGCGTCACCGGCACGGCGTCCATCAGGTGGGTGCGACCGGCCTTGACGACGTCGCTCCAGTCCGCGGCGCGCCGGTCGAGCACCGAGGCCAGGTGCAGCAGGGCGGGCACGGTGTCGTGCGCCAGCGCCTCGGCCGCCGCGAGGTGGATGGTGGTGGGAAAGACGTCGTTGGACGATTGCGAGGCGTTGACGTGGTCGTTGGGGTGGACGTTCTGATCGGTGCCGCGCTGATCGAGCTGATGCTGCGCCAGCGTCGCGATCACCTCGTTCGCGTTCATGTTCGAGCTGGTCCCCGAGCCGGTCTGGAACACGTCGACCGGGAAGTGCGCGTCGTGCTCGCCGGCCGCGACCTCGTCGGCCGCGACGGCGATCACGTCGACGAGCGCGCCGTCGAGCACGCCGAGCCGGCCGTTGACCCGCGCGCAGGCGGCCTTGACCAGCCCCAGCGCGCGGATCTGGGAGCGCTCCAGGCCGCGGCCCGAGATCGGGAAGTTCTCCACCGCGCGTTGCGTCTGGGCGCGGTAGAGCGCCTCGGCGGGCACCTGCACCTCGCCCATCGTGTCGCGCTCGGTCCGGTACTGCTGTGTCATGAGCCCAGTCTGTACCGCACCGGTTGGTGTCAGCTCGCCGGTGGCCCGAGCGGGCCGAAATCGACCGAGGAGAACTGCCGCAACTTGGCCAGCCGGTGGTAGCCGTCGACCAGCCGCACGGTGCCCGACTTCGAGCGCATCACGATCGAGTAGGTGGTGGCACCGCCGTCGCGGTAGCGCACCCCGCGCAGCAGATCGCCGTCGGTGATCCCGGTGGCGCAGAAGAAGACGTTCTCGCCCGCGACGAGATCGTCGGTGGTCAGTACCTGGTGCGGGTCGTATCCGCTGGCGACGGCCCGCTCGCGCTCGGCGTCGTCCTGCGGGCACAACCGGGCCTGGATCGCGCCCCCCATGCACTTCAGGGCGCACGCCGTGATGATCCCCTCCGGCGTGCCACCGATCCCCATCAGCATGTCCACACCGGAGTCGACCCGTGCCGCCGAGATCGCCCCGGCGACGTCCCCGTCGGTGATGAAGTGGATCCGGGCGCCTGCCTCCCGGACCTGGCGCACCAGGTCCTCGTGGCGTGGCCGGTCGAGGATGGTCACCGTCACCTCGTGCACGTCACGGTTCTTGGCGCGGGCCACCTGCCGGATGTTCTCGCCCACCGGCGCGTCCAGGTCCACGACGTCGGCGGCTGCCGGGCCGACCGCCAGCTTGTCCATGTAGAAGACCGCCGACGGATCGAACATCGCGCCGCGCTCGGCCACCGCGAGGACAGCGATCGCGTTGGGCATGCCCTTGCTCATCAGCGTCGTCCCGTCGATCGGGTCGACCGCGACATCGCAGTCCGGCCCGTCGCCGTTGCCGATCTCCTCGCCGTTGAACAGCATCGGCGCCTCGTCCTTCTCGCCTTCTCCGATCACGACGACGCCGCGCATCGACACGGACCCGACCAGCTTTCGCATCGCGTCGACCGCTGCCTGGTCGCCCCCGTTCTTGTCGCCTCGGCCGACCCAGCGACCGGCGGCCATCGCAGCGGCCTCGGTCACCCTGACCAGTTCCATGGCCAGGTTGCGGTCGGGGGCTTCCTGCGCCCGATCTTGGTTCGAGGGGGTGCTCATGATGCCTCCCGGGTCCGAACGTCCAGGGTGGGTATCCTCCCAGAACTTACTCGGGGCTGCTGCCGGGATCGCGGGATGCGATCGCCGCTTCGATGCGTTCCCGGGCGCCGGCGAGGTGCTGCTCGCACACCGCGGCGAGTTGCTCACCGCGCTCCCACAGCGCCAGCGACTCCTCGAGCGGGAGCCCGCCGGCCTCGAGCCGCCTTACCACCTCCGCGAGTTCGTCGCGGGCCGCCTCGTAGCCGAGTGAGCCGGTGTCGGTCCCCTCTGTGCCCACTGCTGCACCTCCCGTTTCCCCTCACGGCGCCGGCTGCCGGCCGGTGACCCGGGCGAGCACGGCGCCGTCGGCCAGCCGGACCCGCAGCGTGGCGCCATCCGCCACGTCGGTGATCGAGCGCAGCACCGGGTTCTCGGTCGCCGGGTTCTCGGTCGCCGCAGCGTCGGCTTCGACGCGCTGCACCACCGCGTAACCGCGCGCCAGCGTGGCGGCTGGCCCGAGGGTCGTCAAGCGTGCTGCGGTGTGCTCGAGGCGCTCGCGCGCCGTGGCCAGGCCGCTGAGCACCGCGCGTTCCGAGCGCTCCCGCAGTCCCGTGACGTCGGCGGCCCGCTGCGACAGCGGTCCCAGCGGGTCGGCCAGCACCGGCCGGCTGCGCAGCGCGTCCAGCAGCCGCCGTTCGCGGTCCACCCAGCCGTGCAGCGCTCGGCGGGACCGCTGCCGCAGCTGGAGCAGCCGCGCCGACTCCTCGGCGACGTCGGGGACGACACACTTGCCCGCGTCGGTCGGGGACGAGCAGCGCCGGTCGGCGACGTGGTCGACCAGCGGCGTGTCCGGTTCGTGGCCGATGGCCGAGACGACGGGCGTGCGGCAGCTCGCCACGGCGCGGCAGAGCGTCTCGTCGGAGAACGGCAGCAGGTCCTCGACGCTGCCCCCGCCGCGCGCCAGCACGATCACCTCGACGTCGGGGTCGCGGTCCAGTAAGGACAGCGCTTCGACGAGCTGGGGGACGGCCAGCGAGCCCTGCACGGCCACGTGCTGCACCCGGAACGCCACTGCGGGCCAGCGGGCGGTCGCGTTGCTGAGCACATCACGCTCCGCGGCGCTGGCGCGACCGGTGACCAGTCCCACCCGTCCCGGCAGTAAGGGCAGCGGGCGCTTGCGGCGCAGGTCGAACAGCCCCTCGGCGGCGAGGCGGCGGCGCAGCCGCTCGATGCGAGCCAGCAGCTCGCCGATGCCGACCGTCCGGATGTCGTCGACCCGCAGGCTCAGCGTGCCGCGGCCGAGGAACAGTGCCGGCTTGCCGTGCACCACGACGCGGCTGCCGTCGACCAGCGGCGGCTCCCTGTCGCGCACCAGTGCGGTGGCGCAGGTCAGTGACAGCGAGACGTCGGCGGCGGGGTCGCGCAGCGTGAGGAAAGCGGTGCCAGTGCCAGACCGTGCGGTGACCTGAGTCAGCTGTCCCTCCACCCAGATCGCGCCGAGCCGGTCGATCCACGCCGCGATCTTGCGGGCTACGGTGCGCACCGGCCACGGCTGCTCCGGCGTGGTGGCCGGCGTGTTCACCGGGAACGGACCGTATTGATCCGGTTGGAGAGCATCGTCACGAACGGCGGCCGGTCCTGGTAGGCGTGCTCGTGGGCGAGCAGGTCCTCGAGCTGCTGCAGCGACAGCGCGCGCAGCTTGCCCCGCAGCTGCGGCAATGACATCTCGTCGTAGCCGGGCATCGGCTCCGGCATCCCGGGTCCGGGGCTGTCCGGAGACAGTGCGCGGGCCACGTCGGCCTCGTCGAGCTCGCCGGCACTGTCCTGCTTCCCGGGTGTTGGCGTGGGGTCGTGTGTCGGCGTGGGGTCGGGCGTGAACCTCCCGGGCGTGACGGTGGTGGGGCGCCCGCCGGTGTCCCCGTTGCGCCCCGCATCCACTTCGTCCTCGTCGAAGTGCGCCCACGGGGCCGTGTCCTCGACCGGGCGCAACAGCGCGAACACCTCGTCGCCCCGGATGGCCAGTTCGGTGATCTGCTGCTGGACGCGCATCGACGCCTGCAGCGCGCGGCTGATCACGGTCACCGGTAGTCCGGTGAGCTGGGCCGGGAGCTTGGATGCCTGGTCCACGGCGGTGGCCGCCAGACCGGCGGCGATACGAACGGGCAGCGGAAGCGGGCTCATGTGCTCCAGCTTGCCGCAGCGACCCCCATGATGCCCAGCCGCCCTGCAGCGGTCCGTAGGGTGGAGATATGACCAAGCGAGTGTTGCTGGCCAAACCCCGCGGCTACTGCGCCGGCGTCGACCGGGCGGTGATCACCGTCGAGAAGGCTCTGGAGACCCACGGCGCACCCGTGTACGTCCGCAAGGAGATCGTGCACAACCGCCACGTCGTCGAGACCCTCGAGGAGCGGGGTGCGATCTTCGTCGAGGAGGCCGACGAGGTGCCCGAGGGCGCGCTCGTGGTCTTCTCCGCCCACGGGGTGTCCCCGACGGTGCACGACCAGGCGGCGGCGCGTGAGCTGCGCACGATCGACGCGACGTGCCCGCTGGTCACCAAGGTGCACCAGGAGGCCAAGCGGTTCGCCCGGGACGACCACGACATCCTGCTGATCGGTCACGACGGCCACGAGGAGGTCGAGGGGACCGCCGGGGAGGCGCCCGAGCACGTTCAGCTCGTCGACGGCCCCGACGCGGTGGACTCGGTGACGGTGCGCGACCCGTCGAAGGTGGTGTGGCTGTCGCAGACCACGCTGTCGGTCGACGAGACGATGGAGACCGTGAACCGGCTCAAGGAGCGGTTCCCGCAGCTGGCCGACCCTCCCAGCGACGACATCTGCTACGCGACGCAGAACCGGCAGGTCGCGGTCAAGGCGATGGCCTCGCAGTGTGACCTCGTGCTCGTGGTCGGATCGGCGAACTCGTCGAACTCGGTCCGGCTCGTCGAGGTGGGGCTCAACGCCGGAGCGCAGCACGCGAAGCTGGTCGACTACGCCCGCGACATCGACGAGTCATGGCTCGACGGGGTGAGCACGGTGGGGGTGACCAGCGGTGCCTCGGTGCCCGAGGTGCTCGTGCGCGGCGTGCTGGGCTGGCTGGCCGAGCGGGGCTTCGATGACGTCGAGGAGGTCGTCACGGCGGACGAGAACCTGGTGTTCTCGCTGCCCCGGGATCTCAAGCGCTCGATCGAGAACGCCGGCAAGCCGGCCTAGGCCGACCCTGGTTAGGCGAGTGATTTGATCATCGCGTCGTAGGGGGAAGGGTTGGATCCGGCCGACCTGCTGGTAGCCCCACGACGAGTACGCATGCTGTGGTGCCGGCGCATCGGGGCGGACGAGTAGCGTGATCCGTTGCTCGCGCAGTCCGGCGGTCACGTGGGCATGGAGCTGCCGTGCAAGACCCTGTCGGCGGTACGGGTGCCTCACCGCCAGTTCGATGATCGCGAAGGTACGACCAGGCCACTCCGTGGTGATGCTGTCGGGTAGGGGCGTGACGGCGCCGCGCCACCAGCCTGTCTGTGCTCGAAGCTGGTGACCGAAACCGAACCCGACCGGTTCGCCTTTCCGGTGTGCGATGACGAGCCGGAAGCCGTGTACCAGTCGCTGATCATGAACCCGGGCGACGACCGTGCCGCCGCGGTGCTCGCCGGGCAGATCCTCGATACCACGGCCCGCTGGCGGCCACTGCCGGACTTGACCATCGTCATCACAGATGACGTCGAGGCTGCCGTCCGCCGAGCCGAAGCTCGTGACTGCGCCGCCTACACCGCCGCACATGCGCGTACTCGATCGCCGCCTGCACGACGTCGGTGCCCTCGTGGCCACCCTGAGCGAGTGGATCACCACCGCGCCCGCGCGCCCCCTCGACGTCCTCGTCCCCGCCGTGGTTCGGCGATGATCGGATCAGCTCAGCCCGGCCGCCGTCATCCGGACCGCTCAGTGCGCAGACCCGCTGACGTGACCGGCTCAGCTCACATACCAGCCACGGGGCTCGACGGGTACCTGCACCGAACCCTGCCTCCGACCGACCACCGGCAGATCCACGCACACCTCGACGGCTGCGAGCCCTGCTGGCAAGCCTGGAACCGGTACCGCTGGGACGCCGCCCGATCCAGCCCCCCTCGACACGCAACTCGCCGAATTCCTCGGCGCGGCATTTCACCCCTACTTCGACTCCTCACGCGCCGTCCACGGCATTCCTGCACTGGCGCAGTGGCGGCACCATCCCGGTGATCGAGCCCGGTGAACTCGGCTCGATCCCCGAACCGGACACGCTGTGGGTCATCGACACCCTCGACCACCTCACCGACATCGAGTCATCCCTCGGATCGGTGCTGTCGGTGGTCGACCTCATAGTTACCGAGAACCTCACTGTCAACCGGGGCCACGGCCGTCAGCGATTCCACTCCCGCCGACCATTCCCTGCGATCGCCACGTTGTTCGCCCGCCACGGGCTGATCCCCAGCAGCACCAAGGCAGGCGCACCGATCATGTTCTGGACGCGCTACTGCTGACGTTGCATCGGCAGCACTGGATCGTGCCGGTGCACGGCCTGACCCCCGCTGACCCTGAACGGCATTGTGCAAGCGATCGCCCGCCACGACGGCACCGTGAGCTTGCAGCTGACCTGCGGAGACTCCCGGACCGCCGTACGGCTCGACGTCTGCCGGGCAGCCCAGCTCTCCACCGGGATCTGGGAAGCTCGTGCACTGTAGCGAACCGTGCAGTCACCCTCCGCACACCAAATGCATGCTTGCATCGATTTCGGCGCCGGTATCGGTGAACCGGCCACACTCGCCCCGTGTCATCGACCTCCAAGACGATCAATCGCCCGAGCGTGCACCAGACCAGCCACGGCCTGCTACGGGAGATGTTGCGCGATGCCCTGCTGACCGCCCAGCGCAACGGTGGCGCAGGGATCAGCTCTGTCCCGTGGCGGGCGAGCGCGGCGCTGTATGTGCTGCTGGGTGACCACCGGATCGACCGCCGGGGTCGCTGCCGCTGCTGTCGCGGTCCGCGCCTTGTGTTCGGGCCGGGGCGTCACCTATGTCGGGTGCTGGTCGCGGCGCGGTTCTATCTGCGCCAGCCCGAGGAGATGCTGCTGTGCCGGCTGGCCAGCGAGTGGGACGAAACCACCTTGGCGTCGGCATGCATGTCGGGCACGCCGCGACCGGCGTCGGGTGAGGCCGGATGAGCCCAACCGGAAGCATGAGCGCGAGCAGGCCAATGACCTCGGGTTCGTCGGGCATGAGCTCGGTCAGGAGCCGTCCGAGGCGGATGGCCTCGGTGCAGAGGTCCTCGCGGACGAGCGCCTCGCCTGAGCTCGCCGTGTAGCCCTCGTTGAAGATGAGATAGACGACGGCCAGCACGCCACGTTGGCGGTCCGGGAGGTCGGCCTCGTTCGGGACCCGGTACGGGATCTTCGCGTCGCGGATCTTGCCCTTGGCGCGGACCAGCCGCTGGGCCATGGTCGGCTCGGGTACCAGGAAGGCGCGCGCGATCTCCGCGGTGGTCAGCCCTCCCAGCAGCCGCAGCGTCAGCACCGGCACGCACGCGCCCGGCCCCGCGGCAGGGGCGGTTGCGGCACGATGTGCATCGTGGACGGACCGCAGCCCGAGAAGCGCATCGGCGATCGCGAGCGCAGGGAGGTGGACGCCCACCTCCAGATGGCGCTGGCGGACGGCGTCCTGACGCTGACCGAGTACGACGAGCGTGCCGCGCAGTGCTGGGCCGCACGCACCCGCAGCGACCTCGACGTCCTCACCGCCGACCTGCCGAGCCCTGCCGAGCCCCTTCCCGTCGAGAACGAGGGCGCCGCCACCACACCGGCGCGCTCCGGCGACCAGACGGGCTCCGGGGTGACCGAGCGGATCGTGAGCGGTGTGGTCACCGCAGCGGTGGTCGCGGCCGGGCTCTACGCCGGTGTGCAGGTCCTCGGCGCCGACGACGGCGTGTCGGTGTTCAGCAGCCGGGTACTGCAGGTCGGCGACGACCAGGAGCGCGTCGAGTTCGGCACGCTGTTCGGTAGCGTCCGGATCGTCGTGCCCGACGACGTGCGCGTGCGCACCACGGGCACGATCATCTTCGGCAGCGTGGCCTGCGACCAGGCATGCGAGGGCGGATCGGGCGAGCGCGAGGTCGTCGTCGACACGCGGGGCGGTTTCGGCAGCATCGAGGTTCTCACACAGGGTGAGGCCGCCCGCGGGGACGACCAGGACGACAGCTGAGCATGCCACAGCACTTCGGTTGAGCGATGAACTAGATGGTCGCCCGGGCGGCTGCTGCCACCAGTGGTGTTGCCGCTCGGGCACACTGAACATCGTGAGCACCCCGTCGGAGCGTATCTTCGCGCAGCAAGCCGACCAGGATGACCTGTCGGGCCCGTTGCTGGCGGCTCCCCGCGGAGTCGGCTGACCCTCGCCGACACCGCGGAACGAGTGATCGCCGGAACCTCACTTCGCGCTGCGGTCGCCGACTTCGTGGACGACCGGCGCTGGGCGCGCGACGAGGCTGACATCGTGGCCCGCATTCAGCAGCGGCCTCAGAATGTCGACGAACGCACCGATGCGTACCTCGGGGCGCGGAGCACATCGCCGCCACCCGCAACCTCCCGGTGCCACCGTGGGCGACCGAACAGGAACGGTTCCTCGACCGGATCTGGTGGCCCGACCGCGCGGGTCTGTGGGCGCGCGCCGTCGTGGAGACTCCGGCCGCGTTTCGTCGTCGAGGGATCTTCCGCGGCGCCGGCGCGTTGCAGCGGGTGTAGCGAGTGGACCCGTCAGCTGCGGTTCACGGCAACGTTGGCACGAGCACACCCGTGGCGAGGATCAGCGCCTCGGCTGCGGGCACCCCAGGGCGGCAGGTGCTGCTGGAACGGGACCGGGTTGAGCCAGTGCGAGACCCCGGCGACGACCATGGCGATCGCCAGGCCGACGCGAGCTGCGCTGCGCGCCGACCGCCGCGCGCCCTGCAGCGCGGCCGCCAGCGCCGTTCCGATGGTGAGAGTGATGAGGAACAGCATCCCGACTCCTCGACCGATGAAAACTTGACACTGCCAAGATAGCCGGGTGCAACAGTCTTGGCAATGGCTAGATCGTTGTTAGTCTTGGGGTATGACGGATGTTCGGCCGTACCACCACGGGGACCTGCGCCAGGCCGTGCTGGCCGCCGCGGTCGCCGCCATCACTGAGGCGGGCACGGCGGGTGTAAGTCTGCGCGAGCTGGCCCGGCGGGCGGGTGTCTCCCACGCCGCGCCCGCCCACCACTTCGGGGACAAGGCCGGGCTGCTCACCGCCGTCGCGGCCGAGGGCTACGACCTGCTGGCCAACGCCCTTACCGACGCGCAGCAGCGCACCGGGAGCTTCCGCGAGGTGGGCGTGGCCTACGTGCGCTTCGCGATCGAGCATCGCGCGCATTTCGAGGTGATGTACCGCCCCGACCTCTACCACGCCGACGATCCGGTGGTGCGGGCCGCGCGGGGGCGCGCGGCCGATGCCCTCTACAGCGGGATCGGCTCGCTTCCGGACGGGCGAGCCGGGCAGGACGTCCGCCTCGTCGGCGTGGCCGCCTGGTCACTCGTGCACGGCTTCGCCACCCTCTGGCTCACCGGAGCCTTGCCGGCCGGGCTTGGCGACGATCCGGAGACCGCCGCCCGAGCCGTGGCCGGGATCCTGTTCCGCGCCCCGTGAACGAGATCGGGACGGTCGTACGGCACGGATCGGGCGGGATATCCCCCCTGAGAGGGAGATGGCTCGGTCGTCGGGGGGAGCCCGTCGGGCCGACCGGCGGTGAGCCTGGTGGCATGACAACACTGAGTACTTCCAACCGGCTCCCGACCACCTCATCCACCGCTGCCCGCTGGGCGGCCTACGGCGCGGCTACCTGGGCCCTCGGGTTCGCCGCCGTCAACATCTACCTCCAGATCGTCGGGATCGACGATTCGCAGCTCCAGCAGAACTGGGCCGCGTTCACCGCCGTCAACCTGGGCGTCGTGGTGCTCAAGGTGTTCGGTGCCATGGTCGCGCTCGCCACCGTGCAGCGCTGGGGCCGCGCGCCACCGGCGTGGCTGGTGTCGGTCTCTGCGTGGGGAGCGGCGGGCATGCTGCTGCTCTACGCCGGCTACGGCCTGGTGGCTCTCGCAGCGGCCGGTGAGCTGCTCGGCTGGACACGGGCCGGCGGTATGTTCCTGGTTCCCAACCTGGCCTACCTGGGCTTCTTCGCGTTGGGCGGGGCGCTGTTCGCCGTCGCCGCCCGGCACCACCAGCACCGGACAGCGACCTCGCCGGTGTGGGCCGTGGCTTGGCGGGCATCCAGGAGCGAGTGACGGTCCTGCGTGGCCAGTTCAGCGCCGGCGCCGAGGACGGGCTGTGGCGGCTCGCCGTGCGGTTGCCGCTACGGTCCGCGACATGACCGTGCGGGTGGTGCTCGTCGACGACGAGGAACTCGTCCGCACCGGGCTACGGGCGATCATCGACACCGAGCCCGATCTGAGTGTGGTCGGCGAGGCCACCGACGGCGCTGAGGTCGCCGGTCTGATGCGGGTGCACCCGGACGTCGTGCTGATGGACGTCCGGATGCCCGCGATCGACGGCATCGCGGCCACCAGCCACATCCTGGGTACTCGTCAGCGAGCTCCAAGATCCTGGTGGTGACCACCTTCGAGAACGACGACACGTCTACGACGCGCTGCGCGCCGGCGCCAGCGGCTTCCTGCTCAAACGAGCCCGGCCGGCCGAGATCGCCCAGGCGATCCGGCTCGTCGCGAGTGGCGAGTCGCTGCTGTTCCCCGCGGCGATCCGGCGGCTGGCTGCCCAGCACGGCCGGCGAAGTGGCTCGGCTGGCCTGCAGCGGGCCGGCTTGACCGCACGGGAGACGGAGGTGCTGCGGCTGATGGCGCGCGGGCTGTCCAACGCCGATCGCCGAACAGTTCGTGGTGAGCCTGGAGACCGTCAAGACCCACGTCGGCAACGTGCTGGCCAAGCTCGGTTCTCGGGACCGCACCCAGGCCGTGGTCACCGCCTACGAGTCGGGCTTCATCAACCCTCGGGAACCGCCGGGTTGACCGGCGCCGGAGCCCCGAGTGCCCGCGCGGAAGCTGGGCGTGTCGCGACCTTTTGTTCCGGCGGTCTCGTCGGGGCGGGACGGCCGGGGTGGTGGGCGGCGTGAGCTCCTCGCTCGGGGGTGGCGCGGCCGTGCCGTGGCCGGTGGGCGCTGCGTGACCAGGCGGAATACTCCCACCCCGATGGTCAGGACCGCCGTGGTGGCCATGGTGGGGAAGCCGTCGATCAGCGGAGTGGTCACCGACAGCGCCTTGGCGGGGAAGCTTGCGGCCGTCGGCACGCCCCCGGCGAGCAGCACGACCCCCGGAACCGCGACGGCGAGGATCAGCGGCGGCTGAACCATGGGGCCGAACAGCCCCTTGCGTTGCACCGCCACGATCGCGAGCAGGCAGCCGAGGAAGTAGCAGCCCTGGAAGACCAGTCCCAGCCGGTTGATCCGTTGCAGGTCGGCGAACGCGCCGGCTGACGCCAGCCCGACGGCGAGGAGCACCGCGGTCCACCATGGCACCCCGGCCCGGCCGGGAAACAGCGATGCGTCATCCCACGCCGGTCCGTACCGGCCTCGGGGGCGTTCCCGCGTGGTCACCCGCACACGGTAGACCGTCCGGGGTCCTCGTCCTGGCGCCGGGAGGTGGCACCGGCGACGCCGTATCGGTCAGGCTCGGAGCGGTGCTCGAGGGCGAACAGCTCGGTGGCCGCCACGGTGCGGGGGCTGCGCTCGACCTGCTCCGGTGTCTCGAGTTCGGCCTCCACGACCTGCAGGTCGGCGAAACGGCGGGCCGTGACCAGCACCCGGGACTCCAGCGAGCTCACCGTTCGGTTGTAGGAATCGACGGCCCCGGTCAGCTGCCGCCCCAGCTTCGCCACGTGCCCGCCCATGGTGGCCAGCCGCGAGTGCAGTTCGCGGCCCAGTTCGTGCACCTGTGCGGCATTGCGGGCCAGCGCCTCCTGCCGCCAGGTGTAGGCCACCGTGCGCAGCAGCGCGATGAGCGTGGTCGGGGTCGCCACCACCACGTTGCGCTCGAAGGCGTGCTCGAGCAGCGCCGGGTCGGACTGCAGTGCCGCCTCGAGGAACGGATCACCGGGGACGAAGAGGACCACGAACTCGGGGGTGGGCTCGAAACTCTGCCAGTAGGCCTTGCCGGCGAGCTGATCGACGTGCGTGCGCAGCTGCCTGGCGTGGGCAGCGAGCCGGTCATTGCGCCGGTCCGGATCCTGCGCGTCGGTGGCCTCGAGGTACGCGGCGAACGGAACCTTGGCGTCGAGCACGATCTGCTTGCCGCCCGCCAGGTGCACCACCAGGTCCGGGCGGACCACGGCGTCGGCGTCCCCGCTGGCGTCCGTGGCGCTGACCTGCTTGTCGAAGTCGCAGTGCTCGACCATGCCCGCGAGCTGCACGATGCGCTCGAGTTGCAGCTCACCCCAGCGGCCGCGGACCTGCGGCGCCCGCAGTGCGGTGACGAGCTGGCGGGTCTCGCTCTGCAGCTGCTCGGAGGTCCGGTGCATCGCGCCGACCTGCTCGCGCAGTCCGGCGTAGGCCGCTTCGCGCTCCTTCTCCACACTGCGCAGCTGCCCCTCGACCCGGTGCAGCGTCTGCGTGACCGGATTGAGCATCGCCTCGATGGCCTGCTGGCGGGTGGTCGCGTCCCCCTCGGCCTTGGCGGTCAGCGACGCGGTGGCCTCCTTGATGCGGGCCTCGGCCAGCTGCACGAAGCTCTCGTTGTTGCGCGAGAGTGCCTCGGCCGACAGCGCCTGGAAGCTGTCCTTGAGCCGCTCGGTGACCTCGGACTCGCGGCGCTGCCGCTCCTGCCCGGCGGCGCGCTCCGCTTCCAGCGAGGCGCGCGCCGATGCCAGCTCGACCTGCACCTCGGCGGTGCGCTCGGTGGCCTGCTCGGCGCGCTGACCGGCCTGCCGCGCGCGGTCGGCCTCGGTATCGCGGTCGCGACGGGCGGCTCCCAGCTCCGACTCGGCCGTTGCCCTGGCCGCGTCCGCGCTGCGCCGGGCCTCGGCCACAGCTGCCCGACGTCCGGCGGCGGCGAGCAGCCAGGCAAGCAGCGCACCGGTGGCGAGGCCGGCGAGCAGGGCGATGAGCACCGGGGCGTCCATGATCCGCAGGGTGCACCAGCGCGCCGACAGTATCGATGTGCCACGCCGTCCGGGTTCGAACTAATGGCCGGCTGATTCGTGGTCGAGCAGCCAGCGCTTGATCGGCAGGCCCCAGCGGAAGCCGCCGAGTGTCCCGTCGCCGCGCACCACCCGGTGGCACGGTACGAACAGCGCCGTGGCGTTGCGCGCGCAGGCCGAGGCGGCCGCGCGGACGGCGGCGGGCCGCCCGGCCTTGTCGGCGAGTCCGGTGTAGCTGACCGGGGCACCCGCAGGGATTGCCCGCAGCACGTCCCAGGCGTGCTCGAGGAACTCGCCGGAGCGCTGCCGCACCGGGATGGCGTCGATCGCGTCCAGCTCGCCGCGGTGGTAGGCGAGCACCGCAGCGGTGACCGGGCCGAGATCAGCGCGCCGGTGCAGCTGCGCCGGGCGCAGGCTGCGCGATACCAGGGCCAGCAGCTTGTCGGTGTCGGCCGTCCAGCCCGACGCGAGCACCGCGCCGTCGCCGTCCACCATTACGGTGAACGGTCCTATTGGGGTGTCCATTGTGGATATGTTCGTGGTCATGCGGTACGATCCTTCCTCGCAGCCAGCGCGGCTGCACGCCACAGGTGCGCTCCGGCGTAGGAGCGCCACGGCCGCCAACGCCGCGCTCGCCGCCGCAAACCGTCCACATCGGACGGTAAGCCCAGTGCTGCCGCACCCTGCCGGATGCCGAGGTCGACCTCGAGCAGCAGGTCGGTGGCGCCGAGCACCCGCAGTACGACGTAGCCGGCGGTCCACGGTCCGATGCCGGGCATCGCCTTGAGTTCAGCGCGCAGCTCATCAGGGTCGCGTCCCGAGTCCACTACCAGGTCGCCTGCCGCGATCGATACGGCGACGCTGCGCACCGCGTCGATGCGCCGCCGCGGCCCGGACAGCACCGTCGCGCCCTGTTCGGCGACCGCGGTGGCGGTGGGGAACAGCCGGGTCAGCCCGCCGTCGGGGCTGGCGAGTGGCTCGCCCAGCGTCGTCGTGAGCCGTGCGGCCGCGGTGCGGGCCGCCGCGACGGAGACCTGCTGGCCGAGCACGGCACGCAGCAGTGTCTCCGCACCGTCGACCGTGCCCGCGACCCGGATGCCCGGGACGTCCGCGACGGTGGCGGCGAGGGCGGGATCGCAGCCCAGCGCCTCGCGCACCGCAGCGGGGTCGGCGTCGAGGTCGGCCAGCCGCCGCAGCCGGCTGACCGCCACCGGCAGGTCGCGCAGGTCAGCAAGTCGCAGCGTGGCGTCCACATGGGATGGTCCGGGTCGCAGCGCGGCCGTGCCGTGACCGTGCGGCAGTCGCAACGTCCTGGCATAGCAGCCGCCGTTGTCCACCGACTCCACGCCCGGCACTGCGCGCGCTGCCAGGAATGCCAGCAAACCGGTGCTGTCGAGCGGGGCGCGGAACGGCAGCCGCAGCGTCACCGCCCCGGGGGTCGTGCTGCGCGTGCGCCGTCCCCGTACCCGCAGTTCGGACGGGGTGGTGGCGAACACCGCCTGCATGGTGTCGTTGAACTGCCGCACCGAGGCGAAGCCCGCGGCGAAGGCGACCTCGGCGAACGGGAGTGCGGTCGTCTCGACGAGCACCCGCGCCGCCTGCGCCCGGTGTGCTCTGGCCAGCGCGAGCGCCCCGGCGCCGAGCTCGGCGGTGAGCACCCGGTTGAGCTGCCGGGGCGAGTAGGCCAGCCGGGCGGCGAGCCCGGACACCCCCTCGCGCTCCACCACGCCGTCCGAGATCAGCCGCATCGCCCTGCCGACCAGGTCGCCCCGTATGTCCCACTCCGGCGAGCCGGGCACGGCGTCGGGCAGGCAGCGGCGGCAGGCGCGGTATCCGGCGAGCTGAGCCGCCGCGGACGTCGGCAGGAATGAGACGTTCTGCGGTTTCGGGGTGATGGCCGGGCACGACGGGCGGCAGTAGATGCCGGTGGTGCGCACGGCGACCACGAAGCAGCCGTCGAACCGGGCGTCGCGGGAGGCGACGGCCCGGTAGCAGCGGTGGTGGTCGAGCAGCACGCGGTCGATGCTGCCACCCCTCGCGGCTGCGGGCTGGCGGGATTCGGACACGGTCGTGCCGGGTGCCCTGTGGTGTCGGCAGCGCTACCGTCGGGGAATGAGCGTGTACACGACGACAGTGCGGCTTCGCGCGGCCCTGGTGGCGGCCGTCGCGGCCGTACTGCTCGGACTCACCGGCTGCAACGATTCCGGCCCCTCGGACGGCGGCAACCAGCAGGAGGACAGCGGCGGGTACTGATCCGGCAGCCCCGTGGTGTCCGTGAGCTCGACAGCATGGGGGTTGTGCGGCCGGCGAACCCCCGTGGCGTCCAGTTCACGGCCGCCACGGGGGTTCGGGGCCGCTGGTGCCTAGACTTGACGTCCTGTGAGCCTCACCCTCGGCATCGTCGGGCTGCCCAACGTCGGCAAGTCGACCCTGTTCAACGCCCTGACCCGCAACAACGTCGTGGCGGCGAACTACGTGTTCGCCACCATCGAGCCCAACGTGGGCGTGGTCGGACTGCCCGACGGGCGGCTCGACGTGCTGGCCGAGATGTTCGCCAGCGCGAAGGTGGTGCCCGCGACGGTGTCGTTCGTCGACATCGCCGGCATCGTCGCCGGGGCCTCCGAGGGCGCCGGGCTGGGCAACAGGTTCCTCGCCAACATCCGCGAGGCCAACGCGATCTGCCAGGTGGTGCGCGTCTTCGACGATCCGGACGTGGCGCACGTCGAGGGCCGGGTGGATCCGGGCGACGACATCGAGACGGTCGAGACCGAGCTGGTGCTGGCCGACCTGCAGACACTGGACCGGGCGCTGCCGCGGCTGGAGAAGGAAGCCAGGACCCACAAGGACCGTCGCCTCGCGCTTACCTCCGCACAGGCCGCCAAGGAGGTGCTCGACTCCGGGCGCACGCTCTACGGCGCCGGGTTCGACACCGGCCGGCTGGGCGACCTGACCCTGCTCACCGGCAAACCGTTCCTGTACGTGTTCAACGCCGACGAGGGCGTGCTCACCGATCCGCAGCGCCAGGAGCAGCTGCGTAAGCTCGTCGCGCCCGCCGATGCGATCTTCCTCGACGCCAAGGTCGAGTCCGAGCTGCTCGAGCTCGACGACGAGTCCGCCCGGGAGCTGTTGGAGTCGGCCGGCCAGTCAGAGCCCGGCCTGCACGCGCTGGCCCGCGCCGGTTTCCACACGCTGGGCCTGCAGACCTTCCTCACCGCGGGACCCAAGGAGGCCCGCGCGTGGACCGTTCGACGCGGTGCCACCGCGCCCGAGGCCGCCGGGGTGATCCACAGTGACTTCCAGCGCGGCTTCATCAAGGCCGAGATCGTCTCCTACGACGACCTCGTCGCCGCCGGTTCGATGGCCGAGGCCAAGTCGGCGGGCAAGGTCCGCATCGAGGGCAAGGACTACGTCATGTCCGACGGCGACGTCGTCGATTTCCGCTTCAACGTGTAGCAGACCGGCCGGTTAGCCTTCTGACCAGGCGAAACGTCTGCTTGGCGGTCCGGGCGGTCCCCGTTCACCGCTCGGTCACCCCGGCGTCGCTGGCCGACCTGCAGCAGCGGCTGCGTCGATCCGGTGAAGAGCTCGACGTGCGGCTCCAGCTACTGGTCGACGAGCCCGACACCGGCCTGTTGACCCGGGTGCTTCCCCGACTGCGGGAGCGCATGGCGGCGATCACCGCCAACTCCTCCGCACTACGGCAGACCGCGCTGCAGTTCGGCGAGGAGCTCGACGCATCCCGCCGCGCCCGACTCGAACAGGACCTGCACGACGAGATTGCCGGCCTGGAATCCGGTGTGCGCGAGGTCCGTGCGCTGGGTCCGACCGGTGAGCATCGGGCGCCGTCCGACGACCCGGCTCCAGGCACCGGCCCCAACGACGAGCCGCGGGCATGACGGAGGTCCGCTGCGGTGCTGGCTGGCCCGTGACGAAGTCTGGCACGCCGTCGACGCCGAGTCCGCACCGCGACGCCTGGAAGCGGCCTGCTGCTGGGCCGCGAACTCAGCCGGCGTCGGCGAGCACGCGGTCGATCTCCCCGGCGAGTTCGAGGTCCTTACGGGTGAGCCCGCCCTCGGAATGCGTGCTCAGGCGGAAGGTCAAATTCCAGTAGCGGATATCGATGTCCGGGTGGTGGTTGCGCTCCTCGGCGAGGTCGGCAACCGTGCGGACCGTTTCGATCGCCGCTGGGAAGCTCGGCAGCTTCGCCTTGCGCACGATCGAGTTGCCGTCGCGCTCCCAGCCCGTGAGCCCGGCCAGTGCACCGTTGATCGTGTCGTCGTCCAGCAGTTCCGCCATGCCCCCATCCTGACGCTCGGCGGGCGGGCATGCAGCACCGGGGTCCTGGCTCGACATCCGAGCCGTACGGCAGCAGCGAACACCCCGTACCTATCCGGCAGACACACCGTCCGGGATGCACCGCCCCGCGACGATGGCCCGATGGACGTGCTGGCTCCGGAGGCGTCCGGAACGGTCGACCCGCGAGTTCAGCACGGACCGCGACCCGCCACCGCAGCGCCCACGGCCGTAGCGCGCGTCCAAACCCCGTTTCGGTTCCGAACCGGGGCCGCGAGCGGTAGCCAAACCCCGTTTCGGTTCCGAAATGGCGGTCAGGTGCGGCGGTTACGGGTCGAGCTCGCGGGCCACCGCGCGCGGACACGCTGGCTGGGGGTCAGGCTTCGCGGGTGGTGATGCGGGCGAGCGCGAGTGCGAGCCCGATCAGCAGATAACACCCGGCACGGTAGCTGCTGGACAACAGCTCGCCGAACGGCAGCGGATCGCGCAGCACGTCGACGATCGCCCGCCAGCCGGTGGTGAGCAGCAGCGGCTGCATCCACTCGAGTGCGGGCAGCGCCGACAGCACACCGAAGACGATCACGCCGCCGAGCGTGACCGCCAGTACGACGAGCGGGTGATCGGTGGCCGACGAGACCGCCAGTGCCACCGCGCCGATCGCAGCGAGCTGCCCGACCGTCCAGGCTGCGGCCAGCGCGACCCGCAGCAGCCCCGACCCGGGACCCAGTTCGCTGCCCGACAGCGTCAGCATGCCGTCCGCGCCGCCGACGAGCACGATCCCCGTCAGCACACCGACTGCCGCGACGGCGGCCACCGCGGCCACCGCGACGGCCAGCACTCCGACCGCCTTGACCGCCAGCAGCCGACCGCGGCTCACCGGCGCGAGCAGCAGCCCGCGCAGCGTGCCGTGCGACGATTCGCCTGCCAGCGCGTCGGCTGCCGCCATCGTCACGGTCAGCGGCAGCAGCAGCGCCAGCGAGATCGACAGTGCCGCGACCGGCAACACGAGGCCGTTGCCGGCGACCTGGGTGAGCAGCCCGCCGCCGGGGGAGTCGGCGAGCACGATGCCGACGCCGATGAGCACCGGCACCAGCGCGAGCAGGCCGAGCGCCACCTGGGTGCGCGGCCGGTACAGCACCCAGCGCAGCTCGCTGCGCAGCAGCCGCGTCATCGGCGCCCGTGGCGCGCCGCCCCGTCCCGCGACGTCAGGCTGGGCGACGGTCATCGGTCGCCCTCGGTCAGCTGCGCGAACAGCTCGTCGAGCCCGGCCCGGGCGCGCCGTGCCTCGTGCACTGCGACACCCGCCCGCACCAGGCTCGCCACCACGGACGCAGCGTCGATCCCGATCAGCTCCACCCGCACGCCGCCGGGCACCGCTGATGCACCCACCGACTCAGAGCACAGCGCGTCGAGGGCACTCTCGACGTCGGGAGTGGCGACATCGAGCAGCGGTGCGTCCCCGTCGAGCAGCGCCGCCAACGGCCCGGAGGTGATCAGCGAACCCTCGGCCAGCACCGCGACGTGCGTGCACGTCGCCTCGACCTCGGCCAGCAGGTGCGACGACACCAGCACGGTGGTGCCCGCACCGTGCAGCTCGGCGACGATGCGCCGGACCTCGCGGGTGCCGGCGGGGTCCAGCCCGTTGGTGGGCTCGTCGAGCACCACGAGCCGCCGGGGGACGAGCAGCGCCGCGGCGAGTCCGAGTCGCTGTTTCATCCCCATTGAGTACGCGCGGTAGCGCCGCCCGGCGGCAGCCGAGAGCCCCACCCGCGCCAGCGCATCGTCCACGGCGCCGGGGACCGCCGCGGTGGCCAGCAGCGGTTCCGCCGCGGCCGCCCGACGCAGGTTCTCCCGGCCGGACAGGAACGGGTGGAAGCCGGGACCCTCGACCAGGGCACCGACGTGCGGCAACACCTGCCCGGCGTCCGAAGGGACCGGCGAGCCGAGCAGCTCGACGCTGCCCGCGGTGGGCCGCGACAGCGCCAGCAGCATCCGGATCATCGTGGTCTTGCCTGACCCGTTGGGGCCCAGCATGCCGAGAACAGCGCCGGCTGGGACGTCGAGGTCGACGGCGGCGACCGCGACGGTGTGACCGAACGTCTTGCGCAACCCGCGGACCCGGATCGCGGCCGCCGCAGTGGCCTCGTCGACCCGCATCGTCGACGCGATCGCCGAACCAGCCGTCACCGCGCCAGCGCCTCGTCGAGCACCTGCTGTGGCACCGCTCCGGCCGCCACCCGGCCGTCCGATGCGACCAGCACGGTGCCGACGGCGGTGTCGATCGCCCAGCCATCGCCCCAGGGGCCGCTCGCGGGTCTGCCGAGCTCGCGGGCCATCGCGAGCGGGTCGGCGCCGGTGTCGCCCGCGGCCGGCAGCCGTCCCAGGACGACGGTGTCCCACCCGTCGCCGACGGTGCGCACCGTCGATGCCGGCGGTGACAGCTCGCTACGTTGCGGCAGCTCCGGACGCTGCACCGGGACACCCTCCGGTGCGGTGAACGTGAACAACCCGGCGTCCTGCGGGCTTACGTCGAGGTCGGTGAAACCGGCCTGCAGCGCGGGTTCGGGGGAGCCGTTGGCGAGCACCGTGAGCTGCAGCGGCATCCGGGTCGCCGAGTCGACGGCTACCCGCACCTCGCGCAGCAGCGTCCGCTCGGTGGGCGCCGGGGTCAGCACCAGTTCGTAGGCGGGGCGGCCGGCGACCCGCGCGGTGCCGTCCACCGCGACACTCGACGTCTCGCGCACTCTGCTCACCACAGCCTGGGCTGCGGCAGCGGGATCGACGGCCGGCTTCTGGTCGGCTACCAGCCGCTCGCCGTGCTCGATGGCGGTCGCGGTCCGCGACGCCGAGTCGTAGCGCCACAGCGTGTCGCCGTCGGCCACGTAGGTCTGCTCGCCGCCGTGGGATGGCAGCGCCAGCCGGCTGCGGCCCTGGCCGTCCGACCACACCCGGGCTGTCGTCGCCGGCTCGCTCAGCGGTGACTCGCCCGGGCGCTGCTCGTCGGACATGCCAGGCAGCGCGGGCAGCCCGAGCGCATTGTCGAGCTGCACGGTCCCGGCGAGCGCGGGCGGCTTCGCCGTCAGCACGGATGCGACGAGTTGCTCCGCAGCGACGTCTGGCAGCGACGGCGCCTGCCCGGCGCCGGCCGGAACGGTCAGCACGCCGAGCCCGATCGCGCCGGCGGCAGCGGTGGCAAGGCCCGCCCGCGCGGCCGTCGATCGCACCATCGCTACCTCCCGGGTAGGAGTTCGGATGACTGGATGCTGCTCCCGCGCCGCTGAGAAAGCCCTGAGACCTGCGGCATGCTGTGCGGTGTGAGACCGCGTGTGCTGGTGGTCGATGACGAGCCGGGTGTGCGCCGCGCGCTGGACCGCGGGCTGCGCGCGGAAAGGATGGAGGTGGTCACCGCCGCCGACGGGCCCACCGGCCTGCGGGCGGCGCTGACCGGCACGTTCGACGTCGTGCTGCTCGACATCATGCTGCCGGGACTGTCGGGTTACCGGGTGCTGGAGCGGATGCGGGCGTCCGGTGTCGGTACCCCGGTGCTGCTCGTGTCGGCCAAGGACGGCGAGGTCGACCAGGCCGACGGGCTGGATCTCGGGGCCGACGGCTACCTGGTGAAGCCCTTCTCGTTCGTGGTGCTGGTGGCGCAGCTGCGGGCGCTGCTGCGGCGCGGCGCCGAGACCCGTGCCGATACCGCACTGACTGTGGGCGACCTCGTGATCGACCCGGGCGCCCGGCGGGTGAGCTGGGCAGATCGGCAGCTGCAGCTGTCGCCGCGGGAGTTCGCGGTGCTGCTCGCGCTGGCGCGACGGGCGGGTCGCGTGGTGAGCAAGGACGAGCTGCTGGTTGCGGCCTGGGGCGACGAGCACGCCGTGAGCCGCAACTCCGTCGAGGTCTACGTGGGTTACCTGCGGCGCAAGCTCGACGCGGCCGGTGCCGGCGAGGTGTTGCAGACGGTGCGCGGGCACGGTTACCAGGTCGCGGCGCCGTGACGTGGTTGCGGCGCTGGTGGGTGGCCCGGCCGCTGCCGCTGCGGGTGGCCGCCGCCGTCGCAGCTGTGGCGCTGGTCTCGGTGCTGCTGCTGGCCCGCGGGTCGGCCGCGGTGGTGGAGTGGACGCTCGCCGAGGCCGTCGATACCCGGCTCGAGGCCGCCGTGGCGGCGACCGCACCGCAGGTGGCGGCGGGACGGGGACGGCCGCTGACGCCGCAACCCGGTGGCGACGTGACCGTGCGGGTGCTCGACCGCGCCGGCACGCCGCGTGACGGCGGCCCGCGCCCGCAGCTGTCCCGGGAGGGTCTGCGCCGGCTGCTGGCCGGCCAACCCGCGGAGTCCTCCGGCGGCGACGGCGAGGACCCCACCCGATGGTCGGGCCGGGTGGTCACGATCCCCGACGGCTCGCAGCGGCTCGTCACGGCCGCGGCCGATCTTGTCGGCTACCGCGCCATCGTGCACCGCAGCGTGGTGCTGCTGTCGCTGGCGGGCGCGCTCGCCGCGGTTGCGGTGGGGACCGCGGGCTGGGCGGCGGCCAGCGCGGCGCTGCGACCGGTGGCCCGGATGCGTGCCGCCGCGGCCGGGCTACCGCCGGGGCAGCGGTTGCCGGTTCCTGCCGCGCGCGACGAAGTGCGGGAGCTCGCCGAGGCGCTCAACGAGCTGCTCGCACGCCGCGACACCGCCGCCGAGCGGGTGCGCCGGTTCACCGGCGACGCCGCGCACGAGCTGCGTTCGCCGGTAGCCGCGATCCGTGCGCAGGCCGAGGTCGCCTCGATGCACCCCGACCCCGAGCTGGCGACCGACGTCGCGGCCGAGGCGCAGCGGTTGTCGGCGCTGCTCGACGACCTGCTCGCGCTGGCCAGGGCGGATGCGGGGGAGCGGCTACCGGCCGAGCCCGTCGATCTCGCCGAGGCGGCACGGCAGGCGGTGGCGCGGTTGGACTCCGAGACCTGCTGGCAGGGTCGAGGCATCGACGGGGTGGTCCGGCTGGCGGTACGCGTCGTGGCGCCGTCGGCAGCGGTCGTGCAGGCCGCGCCCAGCGACGCCGCTCGGGTGCTCGACAACCTGCTCGGCAACGCCGTGCGGCACGCCCGCCACAGCGTGCGGCTGGCCGTGCTGGCGGGTTCGGGTGCCGTCCGGGTGATCGTCGACGACGACGGTGACGGCGTGGCGCCCGAGCACCGCGACGCCGTGTTCAACCGGTTTCACCGGGTGCAGCCGGAGCGTGACCGGGCCTCGGGTGGCACCGGGCTCGGCTTGGCGCTGGTCGCCGAGACCGTGCGGCGCTACGGCGGGGTGGTGCGGGTGGGCGATGCGCCGGCGGGAGGCGCCCGCTTCGAGGTGCGCTGGCCTTCGGCCCCGTGAGTGGTGAGCTGCCAAGATGGCCGCCGTGCCCGTGCTGCGTAGCACCATTCTGATCGAGGCTCCGGTGCACACCGTGTCAGCCGCATTGCGCGAGCCCGCCGTGCTGCGCGCCGCCGCGGCCGATGCGGGGCACCGGACGTACCTGCCGCACCCAGGGGGTGGGCTGCTCGTACCTGGCGACGAGGTGCGCTTCGGCGTCCGCGTGTTGCCGGGCCTGCGGCTGCCGCTGCGGACCCGGGTGAACAGCGCGACCGTCGACGTGCTCGATTCGCGGCTGCTGGCCGGCCCGCTGCCACGGTTGCGCCACCGCGCCGTGCTCGCACCCACCGCCGCCGGCACGCTGCTGACCGACGAGATCGACTGGGTGGCTCCGGGCGGCCGGCTCGGCCGGCTCTTCGACGTCATGGCGCTGCGCCGGATCGTGCTGCAGACCCTGGCGGCACGTGCCGAGCGGGTCCGGGCGCGTGCCGAGGAACTCGCCGAGCGGTCCGCACCGGTGATCGTCGGGGCGGCGGTGCTGTCCCGTGGGCGGCTGCTGGCCGCGCAGCGGTCCTACCCGGAGGCGGTGGCCGGACGCTGGGAGCTGCCGGGTGGCCGGGTGGAGGCGGGTGAGACCGAGCAGCAGGCGCTGGCCCGCGAGTGCCGCGAGGAGCTCGGCATCGACGTCGTCCCCGACGGCCGCCTCGGACCCGATGTCCCGTTGCCCGGCGGCGGTGTGCTGCGGGTGCACGTCGGCGTGCTGGCCGCGCCCGGGGCGTCGCCCCGTGCCCTCGAGCACCGCGCGGTCAGCTGGGTCGAGCCGGACCGGCTCGACGAGCTGGACTGGCTCGACGCCGATCGTGTGCTGGTCCCCGAGCTGCGCACTTACCTGGACACCGATCGTGAATGTTTTCGGTAGCGGTGGCTGCCGGAAAACATTCACGAGCACGGTCGGGTACCCTCAGTAGGTATCCCCCTCGATTTCAGGGAGTTCCCGCGTGCCCACCAGCACACCCACTCGGGTCCGTACCGACCTGCGCAACCTCGCCATCGTCGCTCACGTCGACCACGGCAAGACCACACTCGTCGACGCCATGCTGCGCCAGTCCGGCATCAGCGGCCGCAGCGAGTTCGACCGGGTGATGGACTCCGGCGACCTCGAGCGGGAGAAGGGCATCACGATCCTGGCCAAGAACACCGCGATCAACCGGGACGGGCTGACGATCAACGTCGTCGACACCCCCGGCCACGCTGACTTCGGCGGCGAGGTGGAACGCGGCCTGTCGATGGTCGACGGGGTGCTGCTGCTCGTCGACGCCAGCGAGGGGCCACTGCCGCAGACCCGGTTCGTGCTGCGCAAGGCGCTGGCGGCGCGGTTGCCGGTGGTGCTCGTGGTGAACAAGGTCGACCGGCCCGACGCGCGGATCGCCGAGGTGGTCGAGGAGACCCACGACCTGCTGCTCGACCTGGCCGGTGACCTGCCCAGCGATGACACTGCGGCGGCCGAGGCCGTGCTCGAGATGCCGGTGCTCTACGCCTCGGCGCGGTCGGGCAGGGCGAGCCTGACCCGTCCCGACGACGGGCAGCAGCCCGACAGTCCCGACCTGAAGCCGCTGTTCGACACCGTGCTGACCCACGTGCCGCCGCCCGATGATCCGATCGACGCGCCGCTGCAGGCACACGTGACGAACCTGGACGCGTCGTCGTTCCTCGGCCGGATCGCGCTGTGCCGGGTGCGCGCCGGGCGCATCCGCAAGGGTCAGACGGTGGCATGGTGCCGGGAGGACGGCACCGTCAAGCCGGTGCGGATCAGCGAGCTGCTGCGCACCGAGGGGCTCGGCAGGGTGCCCGCCGAGGAGGCGGAGGCGGGTGACGTCGTCGCCATCGCCGGTATCGGCGAGATCACCATCGGCGACACGCTGGCCGAGCTCGACGATCCGCGACCGCTTCCTCGGATCACCGTCGACGAGCCGGCCATCTCGCTGACCCTCGGCGTCAACACCGGACCGTTGGCAGGGCGGGGCGGGGGGACCAAGCTCACCGCGCGGCTGCTGCGTAACCGGCTCGACGCCGAGCTCGTCGGCAACGTCAGCGTCCGGGTGCTGCCCACCCAGGCACCGGATGTCTGGGAGGTGCAGGGCCGCGGCGAGCTGGCGCTCGCGATACTCGTGGAGACGATGCGGCGGGAGGGATTCGAGCTCACCGCCGGTAAGCCGCAGGTCGTCACCCGCACCGTCGACGACACACTGTGCGAGCCGTTCGAGGCGCTGTCGGTCGACACCCCGGAGGAGCACGTCGGGGCGGTGACCCAGCTGCTCGCCGCCCGCAAGGGCCGGATGAGGCAGCTGACCGGCCACGCCGGCGGCTGGGTGCGAATGGATTTCACGGTGCCCGCGCGGGGGCTGATCGGCTTCCGTACCGAGTTCCTCACCATCACCCGCGGCGCCGGGATCGCGCACCACGTCTTCGACGGCTACCGGCCGTGGGTGGGCGAACTGCGTACCCGCCGCACCGGATCGCTGGTGGCCGACCGGGCGGGCCCGGTGACCGGCTACGCACTGGCCCAGCTCGCCGATCGGGGCACGTTCTTCGTCGAGCCCGGTTCCGAGGTCTACGCCGGAATGGTGGTCGGGGAGAGCCCGCGCAATGAGGACCTCGAGATCAACATCTGCCGCGAGAAGAAGCTGACCAACATGCGCTCCGCCACGGGCGACGAGCTGGAGCGCCTCGCGCGGCCGCGCATGCTGGGGCTGGAGGAGGCGCTGGAGTTCTGCGCCACCGACGAGTGCGTCGAGATCGCGCCTCGCATGGTGCGGGTGCGCAAGGTCGAGCTGGACGCCTCGCGACGGGCACGGCAGCGCTCCCGGGAGCGGGCCCCACGTCCCTGACTGGCACCATATGCGGCCATGCGGACCAGGACGGGGAGGTGGCACCGTACCGTCCCGCTGCTCGTCGCACGGCTCGTCCCCCTGCTCGTCTCCCTGCTCGTCACTGCCCTGGTGCTGTCCTGCACCGCCGATCCGCCGCCCCTGGTGGCGCCGGATCAGGCGGTGGAACCGGCGGCCCCGACCGCGAGCGAGCAACCCGAGGAGATCGTGATCGGGGTCGACGACCTCGACGGCGGGTTCAACCCGCACACGCTGGCGGACCTCACCCCGACTGGCGCCGCCCTCGCCGGCCTGTTGCTGCCCTCGGCGTTCCGGCAGCAACCCGACGGCAGCTGGCAGCTCGACCGCACCCTGCTGTCGTCGGCGGAGGTGACCGGCACCGATCCGTTCACGGTCACCTACCGGATCCGGCAGGACGCGGCATGGTCGGACACCGCACCGATCGCCGCCGAGGATTTCGGCTACCTCGCCGAGCAGATGCGCAGCCAGCCCGGCGTGATCGATTCCGCTGGCTACCAGCTCATCGACCAGGTGAACTCGGCCGACGGCGGCAAGACCGTCCGGGTGCAGTTCCGGTCACCGTACCCGGGGTGGCGGACGCTGTTCCGCCACCTGCTGCCCGCGCACCTGCTCAAGGACGCGCCGGGCGGCTTCGCGAACGCGTTGGACAACACCGTTCCGGTATCGGGCGGCCCGTTCGTGCTGACGTCGGTTGATCCGGCCCGGCGTGAGCTGGTGCTCGCGCGCAATGACCGGTACTGGGCCGATCCGGCGCAGGCCGGCCGGCTGGTGCTGCGCCAGCTGTTCCCGGCAGAGCTGGCGTTGTCGTTGCGAAGTGGGGCGGTGCAGGCGGGCCTGTTCGGCCGTCCCGATGCGACGACCACCTACCTGCTCGACCGGGCAGATGTCGCGCAGCGCAGGGTGGTGCCGCAACCCTCGGTCGCCACCGCAGTGCTGCGCCCGGTCGCGGCGCCGCTCGACGAGGAGCCGGTCCGCGCCGCGGTGGCCGCGGCGCTCGACCGGGCGTCACTGATCGCAACCGGCACCGGCAGCGGGCCGTCGAGGGAACTGGTGGCCAACGCGCAGGTGCTCGCGCCGTCGCAGCCCGGCTACGAGGCGACCGTGCCGGAGTCCGGCCCGCCCGTAGAACCGGATGAGGGCACGGTGATCGAGCTGCTCGCCGAGGCCGGCTACGCCCGCGTCCCGCAGGGTTGGGAGCGGGGCGGCGAGCTGCTCGAGCTGGTGGTGGCCGCGCCCGAGGACCGCGACCCGTATCCGATACTGGCCTCGCGGGTGGCGGCGCAGCTGCGGATGCTCGGCATCCGGGTGCGGCTGGCCACCCCGTCGGCCGACGAGCTGTACACCACCCTGCTCGACCCCGAGACCGCCGATGCGGCCACCGGGCGCGCCGCTCCCGCCGCCGACGACACCGGCGCCGAAGGGCTCGATGATCCGGACGGACCGGTGCACATCGCGATGGTGCCGCAACCGGCCGGTGGTGATCCCGCCACCGTGCTGGCCTCGGTGCACGGCTGCCCGCTGGTGGTGCCCGCCGGTGTCCCGATGGCGCCGGGCAATCTCGCGGGGGTCTGCGATCCGCCGCTGCAGCAGCGGATCGACGACGCGCTCACCGGTGCCGCGCCGGTCGACGCCGTGGCGCCCGCGGTGGAGCCCGTGCTGTGGGACCGGCTGGTGTCCGTCCCGCTCTACCAGCACAGCTCGGTGCTGGTGACGGTGCCCGAACTCGCCGGCGTGACACCGGGCCCGCTGCTGGAGGGGCCATTGAACGGGGCTGCCCAGTGGCAACTTCGCTGACGTGGCAACTCTGCTGACTGGCAGATCGGCGCACCGTGAAGGAGATGTCCGGTATGAAAAACCTGCGGGGATGGTCGGCTGGGGCCGCCGCCCTCGGCCTCGTGCTCGTACTGGCGGCCTGCACCGATGGGGGCAACGCCGGTGGCTCCGTCGGTGTGGGCAACGAAGCTCCGTCCGGCGGGCCGAGCCCGGCGGGTGCCAACGGCGACGGGACCTACAACCTTCCGGAGGTACCGGCCGGTCCGGCGATCTTCCTGGCGCACCCATCGGCGTACACGGCATACAACAGCACTGTCGTCGGTGGCGACACGCTCGGCAACACCCTGGTGCTCAACCAGGCGCTCGCGGACCCGTTCGTGCTCGACGGCAACGGGGCGTACCTCCGTAATGCCGATGTCATGGAGTCCGTCGATGTGACCTCCGAGGACCCGCAAGTCGTGACCTACCGGATCAAGCCGGACATCATGTGGTCGGACGGCGTGCTGTGGGACTGCGACGACTTCTACCTCGCCTGGCTGGCAGCCAGCGGCAAGGCGGTGGTGCGCGATTCCGAGGGCGAGCCGGTCATGGACCCGCAAGGCGAGCCGCAGCCCTACTTCGACGCGGCCCGCAACCCCGGCGCGGCGCGTGCCACCGGCGAGTGCACGGACAACGTCACCTTCGTCGAAACCTACGATGGGCCGTTCGCGGACTGGCGGGGCAACTACGCCCAGAACGCGATCCTGCCCGCTCATGTCGTCGAGCAGCAGACGGGCGTGCCTGATGTCACCCAGCTCACCCCGGATTCCGATGCCGACGACCTGCAGCGGGTGGCCGACTTCTGGAACGGCGGCTGGAACGGTTATGAGGAGGGCATCATGCCGGCGTCGGGCCCGTACCGGATCGACAGCCGGGAGCCGGACAGATCGGTGACGCTGTCGCGCAACGAGCAGTGGGCCGGCAACCCCGGCGGTCCGGAGCGGATGGTGTTGAGCAGCATCGCGGAGGGTGATGCCGCCGTGCAGGGCCTGGCGGACCAGAACCTCAACGTGGCCGTGCCGCGGGCCGATGCGGTGGTGGCGCAGCGGCTGCGGCGGCTGGCGGATCAGGGTGTGGTATTCGAGGTCGGCGGGGGGCCCACCGTCGAGCACCTCGACCTGAACTTCGCGAACCCGTTGTTCCAGGATCCAGCGGTGCGCCGAGCTCTGTTCCAGTGCATCGACCGCGACGACATCACCGACACACTGGCTCGCCCGATCGATCCGCAGGCACAGCCGGTGGGCAGCCTGACGTACCTGCCCGGGGAGCCGGATTACGAGGACGTCTATCCCGACCAGGGCACCGGCGACGCCGAGGCGGCGAAGCAGACGCTGGAGGTCGCCGGCTGGGCGCTCGGACCCGACAACGTCTACACCAAGGACGGGCAGCGGTTGTCATTGCAGATCAGCCACGCCGCTGCCCCCCGGCAGGCGGAGATCGTCGAGTTGATGCAGCTGCACTGCCGGGAGGCCGGCATCGAGGTGATCGACGATACCGATGCTGGCTTCCTCGAGGAACGGCTGGAGCGGGGCGACTTCGAGGCGGCGCTGCTGGCGACCCAGCGTGGCCCGCTGAAGTCGTCGCTGGCATCGCGGTACCAGACCAACGGGGAGCGAAACCACCAGGGCTACTCCGATCCGGAGGTCGACAAGGCCCTGGAGCTGGTGCAGACCGAGGGCAGCGAGCCGGCTCGGGGAGATGCGCTCTCGCAAACCGACCGCCTGATCGCCGAGGATCACGCCTCGCTGCCGCTGTTCCAGGTACCCGACATGTGGGCCTACAGTGACAACGTCCGTGGTGTCCACATGAACGGATGGGCCGGCATCACCTGGAACGCCGCTGAGTGGGAGGTCGACTGACAGCCAGTTGTCAGGTCGATACTGTTCGGTCGCTACTCGATCGCAGTGGGGTCACGCGATGTCACTATTTGGTCACGATGCCACCGTTGGCGACAATGCCGCCGCCGTCGCTCCCTAGCGTGCTCCCGACGGCGATCAGGCGAGGAGGTCAGGTGTCCATCAGGAGATCACGGGTGACGCGTGCGGCCGCGCTCGTCGCCGGCGCTGCGCTGGTGCTTTCGGCATGTGGCGGTGGCGGTGGCGGCGCGCAGGGAGAAACCTTCGCCGAATGCGAGAGCAACCCGAACACCTGCAACTCCGCTGAGGCGGGTGCGCTGCGCGACGGTGGCGAGGTCGCGTTCGCGCTGGAGAAGAACATCTCGAACTGGAACGCCAACTCCGCGGAGGGAAACGTCCTCGAGACCGGCCTCGTGTTCCAGAGCGTCCTGCCGAAGGCCTTCGTCACCCAGCCCGATCTCACTCCGGCGATGAACGAGAACCTGCTGGTGTCGGCCGAGCAGACCAACAGCAACCCGCAGACGCTCGTCTACCAGATCCAGCCCGACGCGGTGTGGTCCGACGGTACCCCCATCACCGCCACCGACTTCATCTACAACTGGAGGACCCAGAACGGCAGGGACTGCCCGGACTGTGCCGCGGCGACCACCTCGGGCTACGACCAGATCCGGTCCATCGAGCCCGCCGGCAACGGCAAGGCGTTCACGGTCACCATGTCGACGCCCTACACCGACTGGCAAGCCCTCTGGAGCGGCGACGTCGTGATCTACCCGGCGCACATCGCCGCCCAGCAGGGCGACATCAACACCCCGCGGGGCCTCGCCGCGGCGTACGAGTACTTCGGCCGGACGGTCCCGAACTACTCCGCCGGGCCGTTCCAGATCGAGGAGTTCCAGAACAACACGGCCGTCGTCGTGACACCCAACCCGCGGTGGTACGGCGAGGGCCCGAACCTGGATCGGCTGATCTTCCGGATCATCACCGAAGCAGCCCAGGAGCCTCCCGCACTGGCCAACGACGAGGTGCAGGTGATCTACCCGCAGCCCCAGATCGACCTGGTGCAGCAGGTCCGGGACATTCCCGGAGTGTCCTCGTTCATCGGCATGGGCCTGCAGTGGGAGCACTACGACTTCAACCTGGAGAACCCGTTCCTGGCCGAGAAACCGCTGCGGGAGGCGATGTTCACCGCGGTGGACCGGCAGGGCATCATCGACGCGACCGTCGGGCAGTTCACCGACAAGGCCGAGCCGCTGAACAACCACAACCTCATGCCGCAGCAGGAGGGCTACACCGACGTGGTCAGCCAGACCGGTTACGGCAACGGGAACGTGGACGCGGCCCGGCAGGTGCTCAGCGATGCGGGCTACCGGATGCAGGATGAGCGGCTGATCACGCCTAACGGCCGGCCGGTGCCGCCGCTGCGGATCCGCTACACCGTCGGCAACCAGATCCGGCAGGACCAGAGTGAGCTGTTCGCGCAGCAGGTCGCGCCGCTGGGCGTCACCGTCGACGTCGAGCCGACCGACGACCTGGGCGGCACGCTGTCCGAGGGTGACTACGACATCATGGTCTTCGCCTGGGTCAGCGACTCGTTCCCGTTCAGCGGCGCGCTGCAGCTCTGGTCGACGGGGTCGGAGAGCAACTACGGCGGTTACAGCAACCCCGAGGTGGACCGGTTGCTGGCGGCGGCGGCCAGCTCGACGAACGCCGACCAGGCACGCCAGCAGCTCAACGAGTCGAACCGGATCCTGGCCGAGGACGCCTACGTGCTGCCGCTGTACCAGAAGCCCACGTTCATCGCGCTCTACGACGACATCGCGAACGTCCGGAACAACTCCTCGCTGGATGGGCCGCTGTACAACGTGGAGCAGTGGGGGATCCGCGCCGAGTAGACGAGACACCAGCCGTTGAAGCAGGAAGACCTCCATGCTCGCCTACGCCGTGCGCCGGGTGCTCGTCTCGATGCCCATCCTCATCGCCGCGACGTTCCTCGTGTTCGTCATGGTGGCGCTGTCGGGTGACCCGCTGTCCGAGCTGCGGACCCGCAACCCCCCGCCGCCGCCGCGCACCTTCGAGCTCGAGGCGCAGCGGCTGAACCTCGACGAGCCGCTGCTGACGCGTTACTGGGGCTGGCTCACGGGGCTGTTCCGGGGTGACTTCGGCCCGTCGACGCAATCCACGCTGCAGATCGGTCCCGAGCTGTTCGCCCGCTTCGTCGTGACGTTCCGGCTGATCGCGCTGGCGATGCTGGTGGCGCTGGTGCTGGCGGTGATCGTCGGGGTGATCAGCGCGGTCAAGCAGTACTCGGGCACCGACTACACGTTCACCTTCGCCGGCTTCCTGTTCCTGTCGATGCCGTCGTTCTGGTTCGCCATCCTGCTCAAGGAAGCGGGCATCAGCTTCAACAACGCGGTCGGCAGCCAGGTGCTGTTCACCATCGGGGACAGCTCCGTCTTCGTCGAGGGCGGCACCTGGGCGCAGTTCACCGACATCCTGGGTCACATGATCCTGCCCACGATCTCGCTGGCGCTGCTGTCGTTCGCCGCGTGGAGCCGGTTTCAGCGGGCCTCGATGCTCGAGGTGCTGGGCAGTGACTACGTGCGGCTCGCTCGGGCCAAGGGGCTGCGCCAGCGCAAGGTGATGACCCGCCACGCGCTGCGCACCGCGCTGATACCGCTGACCACGGTTACCGCACTCGACCTCGGCGCCATCATCTCCGGCGCGGTCATCACCGAGATCGTGTACCAGTGGCGGGGAGCGGGCAGCTTCCTGCTCGAATCGATCGACCGCAACGACGTCTACGCCGTCTCCGGCTGGCTGCTCGTCGCGGCGACGTTCATCATCTTGTTCAACCTCGCCGCCGACCTGCTCTACGCCGTGCTCGATCCGAGGATCCGCTATGCCTGAGCGCATAACCGAGCACGCGCCCGCGGAGCGGGAGTTCACCGTCGCGCAGCGCAGCCAGGGCCAGCTCGTGCTGCGCCGGTTCCTGCGCCACCGGCTGGCGGTGATCAGCCTCGTCGTGCTGCTGGCCGTGGTGCTGCTGGCCTTCGTCGGCGGCGCGCTGTGGCGCTACGACGTCGCGACGCTCACCGGCGACTACTCGCAGCCGCCGTCCTGGGGCCACCCGTTCGGCACCGATGCGGTGGGCCACGACTCGTTCGCCCAGGTGATGCGTGGCACCCAGATCTCGATCGGGATCGCGGTGCTGGTCGCGGTCTTCTCCACGCTGATCGGCACGATCTGGGGAGCCACGGCCGGCTACTACCGTGGCGCGTTGGACACCGTGATGATGCGGATCTCCGACCTCATCCTCACCCTGCCGCTGCTGGCGGTCGCCGCCGTGCTGGGCCACAACGTCGGCGGCAGCTGGTGGCTGATCGCGCTGGTGATCGCCGGCCTGTACTGGGCCTACGTCTCACGGGTCGCCCGCGGGGTCGTGCTGTCGCTGCGGGAGAAGGAGTTCATCGAGGCCGCCAAGGCGCTCGGGGCGGGTGACGCGCGGATCATCTTCCGCCACCTGATCCCCAACGCGCTCGGCTCGATCATCGTCAACGCCACCGTCCTGGTGGCCATCGCGATCCTGCTCGAGACCGCGCTGTCGTTCCTGGGAGTCGGCGTGCGACCACCCGACACCTCCCTCGGGCTGCTGGTCAGTAGCGCGCAGACGGCGGTGTCGACCCGGCCATGGTTGTTCTACCTGCCAGGGCTGTTCATCATCGTGATCGCGTTGACGATCAACTTCATCGGGGACGGGCTGCGCGACGCGTTCGACCCGCAGCAGACGAAGGTACGTGAATGACCGCGGCCGCTGGCGAGACCGTGCTCGAGGTGGACGACCTGCGGGTCAGCTTCCCCACCGACGACGGTGTGGTGCAGGCCGTGCGGGGCGTCAGCTACCGGCTCGGTCGCGGCGAGGTGCTCGGCGTCGTCGGGGAGTCCGGCTCCGGCAAGTCGGTGATGTCGCTGGCCGTGATCGGCCTGCTGCCCGGCTCGGCCCGGATCTCGGGCTCGGCGCGCTGCTGCGGCGAGGAGCTGCTCGGAGCGTCCGACAAGCAGCTATCGCGGGTCCGCGGCCGCCGCATCTCGATGATCTTCCAGGACCCGATGACCTCGCTCAACCCGGTCTACTCCATCGGCTACCAGATAGCCGAGGCGATCCGTGCTCACCACGACGTCGGCCGGGAGGCCGCGCTCGAGCAGGCCGTGGAACTGCTCGACCTGGTGCGCATCCCGAACCCACGCGAGCGGCTGCGCAGCTACCCGCACGAGCTGTCCGGCGGGATGCGACAGCGGGTGGTCATCGCGATCGCCATGGCCAACCGGCCCGACGTGATCATCGCCGACGAGCCGACCACCGCGCTGGACGTGACGGTGCAGGCCCAGGTCCTGGAGGCGCTGGACACGGCGCAGCAGCAGATCGGCGCGGCGATGGTGCTGATCACCCACGACCTCGGGGTCATCGCCGGGCACGCCGACCGGGTGCTGGTGATGTACGCCGGCAAGCTCGTCGAGGCCGGCACCGCCGACGACGTCTTCTACGCGCCGCGGATGCCGTACACGCTCGGGCTGCTGGGCAGCCTGCCCCGGTTGGACGCCAAAACCGAGCGGCTCACCCCGATCGGCGGCGCACCGCCGTCGGCGGTCAACATGCCGCCCGGTTGCCCGTTCACTCCCCGGTGCCCGCTGGCCCAGCAGGTGTGCGAGCGCGAGGAGCCCGCGGCCGAGCCGACCACCAGTCCCGATCACCTCGCGGCGTGCCACTTCAGTGAGCAGCTCGAGGGGCGCGAGCCCGCTGAGCTGTTCGGAGCCGGCTGGCGCGATGACGTCGTGGTGCCCGGCGCCGAGCAGCGGGAGGAGGCCCGGTGATCGAGACCGCGAGCGAGCCGGTCAACCGCGACACCCACGACCCGGTGCTGTCGGTGCGCAACCTGGTCAAGCACTTCCCGGTGCGGGGTGGCGGCCTGCTGCGCCGCCGGGTCGGCGAGGTGCACGCCGTCTGCGACGTCTCCTTCGACATCGGCTCGCACGAGACGCTTGGGCTGGTGGGCGAGTCGGGCTGCGGCAAGAGCACCACCGCGCGGGTGCTGCTGAACCTGTTGCCCGCGACATCGGGGCGAGTCGTCTACGAAGGTAAGGATCTCACCCGGTTGTCGCGTAAGGCCATGCAGGAGTTGCGCCGGGAGCTGCAGATCGTCTTCCAGGATCCGTTCGCCTCGCTGGATCCGCGGCTACCGGTCAACGAGATCGTCGCGGAACCGCTGCGAATCCACGGGCTCTACGGCACCGACGGCCGCGAGCAGGTGCGCGACCTGCTGCGCGTCGTCGGACTGCGGCCCGAGCACGGCAACCGGTTTCCGCACGAGTTCTCCGGGGGGCAGCGCCAGCGCATCGGGGTGGCGCGGGCGCTGGCACTGCGGCCCAAGGTACTGGTGCTCGACGAGCCGGTCTCCGCCCTCGACGTCTCGATCCAGGCCGGCGTGCTCAACCTGCTCGACGAGCTGCAGGAGCAGTTCGGGCTGTCGTACCTGTTCGTGTCGCACGACCTGTCGGTGGTGCGACACGTTGCCGACCGCATCGCGGTGATGTACCTGGGCCGCATCGTCGAGACCGGGCGGGCCGACGACCTGTTCACGGCGCCGGCCCACCCCTATACCCAGGGGCTCATCTCGGCGATCCCGCTGCCCGACCCGCGCAAGGAGCGGTCCCGGCAGCGGATCACCATCACCGGCGACGTGCCCAACCCCGCCGACCCGCCGAGCGGCTGCCGGTTCCGTACCCGCTGCCCGAAGTTCGCCGAGCAGCTGACCGAGGGCCAGCGGCGGCGTTGCATCGAGGAGATCCCGGCGCTCGTCGACCGCGGCCAGGGCCACCCCGCCGCATGCCACTACGCCGAGAGCACCGCCCTGCTCTGACCCTGTGATCGTCACGCCGGTGTAGCGCCGGCCGTAGGGTGCAGCCATGTGCAGCGCGGACCGCAGGCTGGTGCTGGTGCACGCGCACCCGGACGACGAGACGATCACGACCGGCGGGACGATCGCGCGCTACACGGCCGAGGGCGTGGCCGTCACGGTGGTGACCTGCACGCTGGGTGAGCAGGGCGAGGTGATCCCTGCCGAACTGGCCGGGTTGGCTGCCGAGCACGCCGACCAGCTCGGCGGCTACCGGATCGGGGAGCTGCGCGCGGCCGGCAGCGCGCTGGGGCTGCGCGATCAGCGCTTCCTGGGCGGGGTGGGACGCTGGCGCGACTCGGGCATGGTGGTCGAAGCCGGCGGTCGCGCGGGCGCGCCGCCGGTCCTGCACCCGCGGGCCTTCGCCGGCGCGCCACCCGGCGAACAGGTCGACGCGCTGCTCGCGGTGCTCGACGAGCTCCGGCCCCAGGTCGTCGTCAGCTACGGGCCGGACGGCGGCTACGGCCATCCCGATCACGTCCGCGCGCACGAGATCACCATGGCGGCGACCGAACAGCGACCGGACGTGCGCCGGGTCTGCTGGGCCGTGGCGCCTCGCTCGGCCGTGGCGGCCGGGGTGGATGCGCTGCGCCGCATGCCGGACCTGCCGTTTCGGCTGCCGGGACCGGATGGTCTGCCCGGCGTGGCCGACGCCGAGGTCACCACGGCCGTCGACGTCAGCGCGCAGCTACCAGCGAAGCTGGCCGCGCTACGCGCGCACCGCAGTCAGGTCATGGTGTGGCCCGACGGTCCCGCGATGGCGCTGGCCGACGGGGTGGCGCGGCCGGTGCCAGCCGTCGAGCACTTCACACTCGCCCGCGGGTTGGGAGCCACCTGTGACCTCTTCGAGGCGCTGGAGTGATGCGGGTCGTCATGCTGGGTGTGCTGGTGTTCGACGCGGTGCTGCTGGCCGTGGTGGAGCTGCTGTTCTTGCCGCTGCGGGTCGGTGGGTGGCCGGCCCCGGTGTCGATCCTGGTGGCGATCGTCACCACCCCCTGGCTGGTGCGCGCAGCCGTCGAGCACGTGGGCGGCGGGCTGGCCGCCGCCGCCCCGCTGCTGGCGTGGGTGGTCACGGTGCTGGTGTTCGGTACCGCGGGCCCCGGGGGGGACGTGCTGCTGCCGGCCGACCCGCGATCGCTGCTGCTACTGGGCGGCGGCATGTTTCCCGCGGCGTTCGCGCTGGGCCGAGCCCTGAACCGCCAGGTCGTGCGTGATTCGCGGGGCCCGAGCCCGCCGAATCACTCACGACCTGGCGGGGCCCAGTACCGGTAGCTGTGATGCTCGGTGAACCCGAGCGTCGAGTAGACCCGCCAAGCGGCGGTGCCGTGCAGCGAGACCTGCAGCACGGCGTGCCGGGCTCCCCGCTGCTGCGCCCAATCACTCGCGGCGGCCGTCAGCGCACGGCCGAGTCCCCGCCCGCGCCGTGCCGGGTCGATCGCGAGCCGCGCCAGGTGCACCCAGTCGTCGACAAGTGCCGCGCGGACCGCGCCGACCACCTCACCGTCGATGCGGGCGAGTCCGAAGCCGACCACACCGCCGAGCAGCACCGCGCGCTGCGACTCGCCCGGACGTGTGGTGCCGGCCACGAGCTGCCACCAGTCCGGGGTGGGCGCATCTGTGACCTCTATCTCAGCGCCGCCGCCGTGCGGACCGTCGGTGATATCCGGCAGCAGCGCGACCTGCACCGACACCGGGCCGGTGTCGTCGACGGCCCACCCCGCACGCTGCACCGCCGCCTCCCACGGGGTGGTCTGGACGACCTGTGCCCGGGGCGCGACGCCGTGGCGGGTGGCGAAACGCTGCACCTCGGCGAGTGCGTCCGGCACCTCGAGACCCGGGTCACCGACGGCCAGCGCGCTGTTGGCCCGGCCGGAGAACCCGCCGGCTGCCCGCAGCAGCCAGTCGCCCAGGTGCTCGGTGACCTGTGCCGGCCACCCGGCGGCGCAGACCCGCTCCAGGGCGGCGACGGCATCCAGCGGGGCGCGCCGGGGCCGCGGCGGCGGTACCGCACGGACCGCGACGACGGCTGCCGGATCCACCACGATCGGGCCTCGCCGGGTGTGCACCAGCCAGCGGTCGCCGTCGCGGTCGAGGTCACCGACGGCGTCGCTGTACCGCGCTCCCGGCCGCCCGGCCGGCAGCCGGTATCGTAGGGAGACGCGTCGGCCCACGAGGGGACGCGGATCGATGCTCGGGCGTGCCACGTATCCCAGTGTGCTACGCACGCCAGGGGGTCGATGTGGCGCCGCAACAAGAAGACATACTGTGGTGTCGGCCAGGGAGCCAACCAGTGGCTGCCCGGACACGACCAATTCGCAGTACCGCGAGTGAGGAGCAGGAGAGCCCCCGTGACCTACGTGATCGCCGAGCCGTGCGTGGATCTGCTCGACAAGTCGTGCATCGAGGAGTGCCCGGTCGACTGCATCTACGAGGGTGGTCGGATGCTCTACATCCAGCCCGACGAGTGCGTCGACTGCGGTGCTTGCGAGCCGGTTTGCCCGGTGGAGGCCATCTACTACGAGGACGACGTGCCGGAGCAGTGGAAGGACTACTACACGGCCAACGTCGACTTCTTCAAGGAGGTCGGATCGCCGGGAGGCGCGGCCAAGGTCGGGAAGATCGACTACGATCACCCGATCGTCGCCGCGCTGCCGCCGCAGAACCAGGAGGAGTGACGAGGGGATGAGCGCGGGCGCTACCCGCCTCGACCTGCCCGACTTTCCCTGGGACAGCCTCGCCGGGGCGGCGCGCCGGGCGGCGGCCCATCCCGGCGGTGTGGTCGACCTGTCGGTCGGCACACCGGTGGACCCGGTCCCCGACCTGGTGCGAGCCGCACTGGCCTCGGTCGCCGATATCCCCGGTTACCCTGCCACGCACGGCACGACCGAGCTCCGGGAGTCCGTGGTGGCGGCGCTGGGCCGCCGCCACGGGGTCACCGGGCTGGATCCGGCGGCGGTGCTGCCCACCATCGGTTCCAAGGAGCTCGTCGGCTGGCTGCCGACACTGCTCGGGCTCGGGCCGGGGGACCTCGTCGCGCTGCCCGAGCTGGCGTACCCGACGTACGAGGTGGGTGCCCGGCTGGCAGGCGCGTCGGTGGTGCGCCTCGCCGACGACGAGCCGGCGCCCGCGGGGACCCGGCTGCGGTGGCTGAACTCACCGTCGAACCCCACCGGTGCGGTGGCGCCGACGGGGGTGCTCGCGGCCGCGGTCGCGCAGGCCCGCGAGATCGGTGCGGTGCTCGGGTCAGACGAGTGCTATATCTCGCTGGGGTGGGAGGCGACCCCGGTGTCGGTGCTGCACCCCGACGTGTCCGGGGGCTCGTTCGACGGGCTGCTCGGCGTGCACTCGCTGTCGAAGTCGTCGAACCTGGCCGGCTACCGGGCCGGTTTCGTCGCCGGTGACGCGGACCTCGTCGCCGCACTGCTCGCGGTGCGCAGGCACGCTGGGATGATCATGCCCCGGCCGGTGCAGCAGGCGGTCGTCGCGGCGATGGCCGACGACGCGCACGTCGGACAGCAGCGGGCCCGCTACGCCGCCCGGCGGGACGTGCTGCGACCCGCACTGGCCGCGGCCGGGCTTCGGGTGGAGCGCTCCGAGGGGGGCCTGTACCTGTGGTGTACGGCCGACGAGCCGTGCCGTGACACCGTCGAGCGGCTCGCCGGGTACGGCGTGCTCGTCGCGCCAGGGGAGTTCTACGGGCCCGCCGGCTCCCGGCACGTCCGGATGGCGCTGACAGCGACGGACGAGCGGATCGCAGCGGCGGCACAGCGGCTCGCCGGCCCGTGCTGAGGGCTGCGCCACGTCAGTCGTTGGCGTGCAATTCGGCGTTGAGCTCGACCCCCGCCACGCCCGCCCGTTGCACGGCCTGCACCGTGCCGGTGACCGAGTCGCGGCGGTAGAGCACCCCGTCGACGCCGGACAGTTCCCTGGCCTTGAGCACAGTGCCGTCGTCGACCGTGACCTTCGTGCCAGCCGTGACGTAGAGCCCGGCCTCGACCACGCAGTCGTCGCCCAGCGAGATCCCGATGCCTGCGTTGGCGCCGACCAGGCAGCGTCGCCCGACCGAGATCTGCTCCTGGCCGCCACCGGACAGCGTGCCCATGATCGAGGCACTGCCGCCGAGGTCGGTGTCCGCGCCGACGATCACGCCCGCCGAGATCCGCCCCTCGACCATCGAGGCGCCCAGCGTGCCCGCATTGAAGTTGACGAACCCCTCGTGCATCACCGTGGTTCCCGAGGCGAGGTGCGCCCCCAGCCGCACGCGGTCGGCGTCGGCGATCCGGACCCCGGAGGGCACTACGTAGTCGACCATCCGCGGGAACTTATCCACCCCGTAAACCGTCACCGGTCCGCGGGCGCGCAGCCGGGCACGGGTGAACTCGAAGTCCTCCACCGGGCACGGACCGAAATTGGTCCAGACCACGTTGGACAGTATCCCGAAGATCCCCTCGAGGTTGATGCTGCGCGGCTCGACCAGGCGGTGTGACAACAGGTGCAGCCGCAGGTAGGCGTCGTAGGCATCGGCCGGCGGTGACGTCAGATCGGCGACGGTCGACACGGCCACCACCTCGACGTCCCGGTAGCGGTCGGGGCCGGTGACGGTGGCGAACTCGGCAGCAGCACCCGGATCGGGCGCGGTGCCGCGCTGCGCGTCCGACGGTGCGCCCAATTCCGGCGCGACGAACCAGGTGTCCAGCACGGCACCTTCGGCGGTCACGGTGGCCAGCCCGATGCCGTGGGCTGCGGAGGGGCGCTGCACGTGGTTCACGGTGGGCACCGTATCGCCAGGCGGCCGCCGCCTGCTCGGTGGTGGGCCGACCGGCCGGCTGGGCTACCGTCGCCCCCGTGCAGCTCGATCTCATCGCCGACCCGGTTGCGCTGACCGCCGCGCTGGTCGACGTCCCCAGCGTCTCGGGGGAGGAGGCCGCACTGGCCGACGCGGTCGCCGGCGCGCTGTCGGCACAGGCTCCGCACCTGAAACTGCAACGTTCGGGCGACACCGTGCTCGCCCGCACCGAGCTGGGACGGTCACAGCGGGTGCTGCTGGCCGGTCACCTCGACACCGTGCCGATCGCCGACAACCTGCCGTCACGAGCCGAGGACGGCGTGCTCTACGGCTGCGGTACCTCGGACATGAAGGCAGGCGACGCGGTGTTCCTGCACCTCGCGGCCACGGTGCCCGAGCCGGTGTGTGACCTGACCGTGGTGCTCTACGACTGCGAGGAGGTCGAGGCGGCGCGCAACGGGCTGGGCCGCATCGAGCGCGACCACGCCGACTGGCTCGCCGCAGACCTCGCGATCCTCGGCGAGCCCACCGACGGTGACGTGGAGGCCGGCTGCCAGGGCACGCTGCGCGCGAGCGTCCGCACTGCGGGGCGCCGGGCGCACAGCGCGCGGTGGTGGCTGGGCTCCAACGCGATCCATGCGGCGGGTGAGGTGCTGTACCGGCTGGGCGGCTACCAGCCGCGCAGCGTGACGATCGACGGCTGCACCTACCGCGAGGGCATGCAGGCGGTCCGCATCGGCGGCGGCGTGGCCGGCAACGTGGTACCCGACAGCTGCGAGGTGTCGGTCAACTTCCGGTTCGCTCCGGACCGCTCGCTGGCCGAGGCGCAGCGCCACGTTCGCGAGGTGTTCGACGGTTTCGACATCGAGTTCACCGACGGGGCGCCTGGCGCGCTGCCCGGTCTCGATGCGCCTGCCGCGCAGTCGTTCCTGCGTTCCAGCGGCGCCGCGCCGGTGGCCAAGTACGGCTGGACCGACGTCTCGCGGTTCGTCGCACTCGGTGTGCCGGCGCTGAACTACGGCCCCGGTGACCCCAACCTCGCTCACACCCGCGAGGAACACGTGCACACCGCGCGGATCACCGAGTGCACCGACGTGTTGCGCCGCTACCTCACCACGCCCTGACCGGCTGGTGCCCCGGTCCCGCTCACTAGGGTGGCGGCCATGTCGGTTGACGGGCAGCCAGCGCCTGACGAGGAACATCCCCGAGAGAAGCTGCGCGGGCCCGTGCTGTTGCGCCGCGAGCGGCGAAACGAGCCGACCACCACCGACCAGCGGTTGCTCGACTCCCGCGGCCCGTCCGACTGGGTGCACACCGACCCGTGGCGGGTGCTGCGCATCCAGGCGGAGTTCGTCGAGGGCTT
Organism: Pseudonocardiaceae bacterium; assembly: GCA_009377865.1. Lineage (GTDB taxonomy): Bacteria > Actinomycetota > Actinomycetes > Mycobacteriales > Pseudonocardiaceae > WHSY01. The sequence continues at coordinate 43,669 of WHTH01000028.1, forward strand.
CGGGATGCTCGCCGAGATGCCCCGTGCGGTGACCGTCTTCGGCTCCGCGCGGACCCCGCGGGATCACCCGGAGTACGCCGTCGGGCGCGAGCTCGGCGCCGCGCTGGCCGCCGCCGGATTCGCCGTCGTCACCGGGGGCGGGCCCGGCACGATGGAGGCGGCCAACCGCGGTGCCTCGGAGGCCGGGGGCCTCTCGGTCGGGCTCGGCATCGAGCTGCCGTTCGAGCAGGGCCTCAACCCCTGGGTCGACCTGGGCATCAACTTCCGGTACTTCTTCACCCGCAAGACCATGTTCATCAAGTACGCGCAGGCGTTCATCTGCCTGCCCGGTGGCTTCGGCACCCTCGACGAGCTGTTCGAGGCGCTGACATTGGTGCAGACCAAGAAGGTGACCAAGTTCCCCGTCGTCTTGCTTGGACGCTCCTACTGGGCTGGGCTCCACCGTTGGCTGCGTGACACCGTCTGCGACGCCGGCAAGGTCGGCGAGCGCGACCTGGACCTGCTGCACATCACCGACGACATCGACGAGGCCGTGACGTTGGTGGGCGAGGCGTACCGGGCCTGGCAGGAGACCCATTGAGCGGCCGCTCGGTGTGCGTCTACTGCGCCTCCTCGAACGACGTCGCCGAGCACTACCTGCAGCTGGCCGCCGACGTCGGTGCGGGCATCGCGCAGCGGGGCTGGCAGCTGATCTCCGGTGGCGGCTGCGTCTCCATGATGGGCGCGCTGGCCGATGGCGCCCGGCAGGCCGGCGGGCGCACCGTCGGCGTCATTCCCCGGGCGCTGCTCGACCGGGAGGTGGCCGACACGGCTGCCGACGAGCTGCTGGTCACCGACACCATGCGGGAACGCAAGGCGCTGATGGACGCGCATGCCGGCGCGTTCCTCGCGCTGCCCGGCGGCCTCGGGACCTGCGAGGAGCTGTTCGAGGCCTGGACATCGCGTGTACTGGGCATGCACGCCAAGCCGGTCGTGCTGCTCGACCCGGACGGCCACTACGCGGGGCTGCTGGACTGGCTCGACGGCCTGCGGGAGCGCGGCTTCCTGTCGGCGTCGGGGCTGTCCTGCCTCGTCGTGACGAGCGAGGTCGATGCGGCGCTCGACGCCTGCGCGCACTGACCCTCGCTGCGGCAGCCGCATCACGGTCGACCCTCCTCCGCGGTGCGCGTGATGTTGCGGGCCATGCCACCGAACACGACACCGTGGAACGGGGCGACCGACCACCAGTACAGCTGGCCTGCCAGCCCGTGCGGGATGAACACGGCACGTTGCCCGTACACCGAGCCACCGTCGGAGCCGGGCTGGACGCGCAGTTCGAGCCAGGCGTACCCCGGCACCTTCATCTCAGCCCGCAGCCGCAGAATCCGGTCCGACGGTTCGTCGCGCAGCTCCTCGACCCGCCACCAGTCCAGCGCATCGCCCACCCGCAGCTGCTGCGGGTGCCGCCGGCCGCGGCCGAGACCTACCCCGCCGGAGAGCCGGTCGACCCACCCCCGCGCGGCCCACGCCAGCGGGAACGAGTACCACCCGTTGGGCCCGCCGATGCCCTGCACGACCCGCCAGAGCTGTTCCGGAGGCGCCGTGCTTCGGCGCGATCGGCTATCGACGTACCAGGAGCCGCCCGCCCAGCCCGGGTCGGTCGGCAGCGGGTCGGACGGGCTGTCGGGCACCGAAGCGGCAGACCAGTGTGTCTCGATATCGCCCCGGCGGATCTTGCCCAGCGCCAGACGTACCGCCGTGTCGTAACCGGTCAGCCCACCATCAGGGGCGGGGACGACGTCGTCGATGTCGGATTCGTGGCAGACCGCCTCGTGCACCAGCGATTCGATCAACGGTGCCCCGATCGCCTTGGGGACCGGGGTGATGACGTTGATCCAGTGCGAGCTCAGCCGGGGTGTCAGCAGACCGACCGGCACCATCCGGCGTCGCGGCAGCCCCTTCACGGCGGCGTAGCGCTGCATCATCTGCTGGTATGTCAGCACATCCGGTCCGCCGATGTCGAAGCTCCGGTTGACCTCCGGCGGCATGGACGCCGCGCCGGCGAGGTAGTGCAGCACGTCGCGGATCGCGATCGGCTGCACCCGGTTGCGCACCCAGCGCGGGGTGATCATCACGGGCAGCCGCTCGGTCAGGTGGCGCAGCATCTCGAAACTCGCCGACCCGGACCCGATCACCACTGCGGCCTGCAGCACCGTGCTCGGCACACCGCTGCGCAGGAAGATCTCGCCCACCTCGGCCCGGGAACCGAGGTGCTCGGACAAGTCGCTGTCATCGCCTTCGGGGTGCAGCCCACCGAGATAGACGATCCGCCCCACCCCGGCATCCCGGGCCGCCTCCGCGGTCAGCAGGGCACCACGACGGTCGATCGTGGCGAAACGCGACTCGGTCAGTGAATGCACCAGGTAGTAGACGACGTCCACGCCGCGCATCGCCTCGTGCAGGCTGTCGGAGTCGAGGACGTCACCGCCCACGAGCTCCACCTGATCCGCCCACGGCACGTCGCGCAGCTTGTCCGGGTTGCGGGCGAGGCAGCGCACGGTATGCCCCTCGGTCAGCAATCGAGGCACCAGCCGACCACCGATATAACCGGTCGCACCGGTCACCAAGCACCGCACGCGTGTCACCCTCGCCCATCGTGGCCCCCGCCGCAGCGCGGGCACGTGCGCTGGTCAGCGAAACCCGGTCTCGAAAGAGGGACGGGCGCCCTCCGGGACAGCGTGGCGCGCCGGGGACCGGGGCCGCAGCGGTACCTTTGCCGGATCTGAGCGGATCAGACCATGCAGGCGGACCGGCGGGAGGACTCGTGGCGCAGAGCGGTGGACCGGATGAGACTCGCCGCTTCGAGGGGCCCGGTGGCGCCGGTGGGCCGGAAGCGACCCGCCGGATGGATGGGCCGGACAGCGGCGGTGTTCCCGCTAGCCAGGTCCTCGGCGATCGGTACCGGCTGGAGGAGTTGCTCGGTGCCGGCGGGATGGCCGACGTGCACCGCGCCATGGACCTGCGGCTGAACCGTCCCGTCGCGGTGAAGATCTTCCGACCCGGCACCGACTCCGACGGCGAGCGGCGCTTCCACGAGGAGGCACAGCTGCTCGGCAATCTCAGTCACCCGGGTCTGGTCGCCGTGTACGACTCCGGCGTCGAGGGACACCGCGCCTACCTGGTGACCGAACTCGTCGATGGCTGGTCCCTGCGCGAGACGCTCGACCAGCAGCGGCTGTCCCTCGAGGAGGTCGTGCGGATCGGCACCGAGCTCGCCGACGTGCTCGCATACGTCCACGAGCAGGGCGTGGTGCACCGCGATGTGAAGCCGTCGAACGTGCTGCTCGGCCGCGACGGCCGGGTGCGCTTGGCCGACTTCGGCATCTCCCGGCTGGTGGGCGCCTCGGGACTGACCGCCGACGATGCCACGCTCGGCACCGCGTCCTACCTGGCTCCGGAGCAGGTGCAGGGTGACCGGGTGGGTCCCCCGGCCGACGTGTACGCGCTGGGCCTCGTCCTGCTGGAGGCGGTGACCGGGCGCGTGGAGTATCCGGGCGGCGGCTGGGAGACCGCCGCCGAGCGGCTCTCGAGGCCGCCGATGGTGCCGGACGACCTGCCGGTCCGGCTACGGCGCGCGCTGCGTTTCATGACCGAGACCGATCCGACGGGGCGCCCGACCGCTGCGCAAGCTGCGGCAATGCTCGGTCGTGGTCGTGCCACGGACGGCGCTGCCGTCGAGGAGCCGCCCCGGCGCTCCCGGGCGACGCGCAACGTGGCAATCGCGCTGGGCATCGTCGCGGTGATCGCGGTCCTCGGCGCATTGCTGTACGCGAGCGCGGACGACGAGCGGGGCGTGGCCCAGCCCAGCGCAACCGAGGAACCCGCGGACGATCCGGCGGCCGAGGACACTGCTGCCGACGACCCCGCTGCCGAGGACGAGGACTCGTCCGGCGAGGACCCCGCTGCCGAGGACCCTGCCGGCGAGGGGTTGGGCGGCGAGGGGTCGGGCAGCGAGGACGGCCCTGGCTTTCCCGAGCTACCGAACTTCGACGCGCCCGACCTGCCGGACGCCCCGGAGATGCCCGAGTCGGGCTCCGATGACGCCGCGAACGCGTGGGAGCGGTTCAAGGCCTGGGTTTCCAGCTGGTTCTGATCAGGCCGGCTCGACGAACTCGAGGTCGAGCTCGATCTTCACGACATCGCCCAGCATCGCGCCGAGGGTTCCGAGACCGAGGCCGAAGTCGTTGCGGCGGATCTCGCCGGCGGCCTCGAACCCGGCATGGCGGGTTCCGTCGAAGAAGTCATCGACGCCGCCGAACTCGACGGCGAGTGTGAGCGGACCTGTGACGTCGCCGATCGTCAACTCGCCGTCGACCGTCCACCGGGACATCGCCCCGGACCTGCGTCGACCGGTGCGACATCGTCGGCCGTCGCGGCACGTCGAGGAGTTCGGCGTCCCGCAGGTGCGTGTCGCGCCGGGCTTCCGCAGATGGTAAGCACACGGTCGCCCGGATGTGGGCGTTGACCGGCGCGAATGGTGCGGGGTCTTGATCGGGGCGTGTTACTACAGGCTGGTGTTGTGCCTGGTCAGCCCGGGGTGGGGGTGAAGTCGAAGTACCGGGGTGGTTCGGGCAGCTCGAGGCTGGCCAGGATGGTCTTGTGGCCGGGGGTCAGCGCGGAGCGTTGCGCGACCTGGCCGTCGGGGGTGGCCAGGGTGACCAGCGCCAGCCGGTCGAGTTCGTCACGCAGGGTGCGCCAGGTCTGGC
>WHTH01000116.1 GCA_009377865.1 Pseudonocardiaceae bacterium
CAAACTCGCAACGGGGCCCGACAGACACGGAAAGCAGGTAGGATCATGGCACGGTCTGACACCCCTTCGCCCTGGCTGGCGGTGGTGGATGCGCGGGTCAGCGAAGTTGTCGATCCCGTCGAAATAGGCCCCGCGCCCGAAAGTCAGGCGTGGCCGCGCGCCAGCGATATCTGCGGAAAGCAGCCGGTAGGTGCCCCGATTCTCGAACACCCTCGGCGGGGCCAGCTCGCTGATCGCAGCGGAGTAGCTCGGGTAACGAGAACCGTCTGGCCGCACCGGCCGCACGCTCTCGCTCGCCGGATCGGTCCCAGTGATCCCTGCGAACCGGGACTCGGGCGCGAAGCCGAGCTCGATCTGATCGAGCGGGGCAGGTTCGGCCGGCAGCCACTGCGGCGCCGTGAGCAGGTCGGTCCCCGCGACCTTGCGCATATCGTGGTACTCGGCGGCGGCGGCCACGCTCAGGTCGTAGCGATGCTCGCGCAGGTAGCTTCGCACGCGCAGCCACTCCCGCTCGCTCGCGCTCAGCGGCCGGGTCGCCTGCCGCTCGACCTGGGTCATGTGCACCTTCCGCGCTAGACACCGACCAGGGCACCCCCATGCTTCCAGGCCAGCGCGAGGCATGCGGCACCCGGTGATGCATCGGTTCCGAGTCAGCATCCAGTGGACAGAGACCTCGGTCTCTCAATCCGAACGGGCCGACCGTGACGGCCTGAGCTGGCCCCGGCTGGGGTCCCAGCGGCGATGCTCATCTACCGTTTGAGATGACGGCCGGTGCGAACTGGTGAGCGGCATGGCCGCCCTGAGCAGCGCGCCGTCAGATTCGATTGACGAGATCGCGGTAGGTTCGGTCGACGTCGTCGGGCACCGGCGCGACGAGCACCGCGTTGGACGGTTGTCGATGACGGCGCGTAATCGGCGGTGAAGCTCAGGGAGGGCGTCAAGCCCCGCCATGGCGCTCGAGCAGCTCATGCGCGTCGCGCTGGGTTGGCGACAGCGGCCCAACGGCTCGGTAGGCTAGGCGCGCCATGGCGCGATTGAGCTCCTCAAACAGCACCACTTCGTCGGCAAGGATCTGTAGCTCCTCGGTGAACCTAGGTCGAGCCAGGAACTGCGGGACCACCACTTCGCGGCCTTCGCCGAGCGCCACCCGCGCCATCGTCGCGGCCAACCGCCGTGCCATGTGTCTCGCATCGCTGGGCTGGTCCATCACACGCCGAGCAGGCAGCGAACAACATCGATGTTCAAGCATAGCGACAGCGGGTGCTCGGCGGCATAGCACCGGGCCAGAGCCAATCCGTTGATCAGCAGGAGCCGCGCCACCAGACCTGTGGACCACAGCAGAACAGGTACGCGGTACGGCAGCAAGACTCTCCCCGCTGCACAAGACCGAAAGGGGGGTCAGTAGGACCTCAGCAGGCGCAACGCCTTACTCATCGCGGTCAGACAATCAGCGCGGGCGGCATCGATTTGCTCTCGGGGGTAGGCGATGCCGAGGTTCATCTCGCTGTCGTGGCGAATCGGGTCGAGCAGCCAGGCCTCATGCATTTGTGCGCCAGCTTGGGCGCGGGTGACGCGAATGAGGGTGCGATAGAAGTCGGTGACGGCGGGCGCTTCGAGTTCGATCCATGCTTGGTGCCAGGCGATGTCGGCCTGAAGGGTGCTGATCTGGCCGGTGAGTTCGTGGCGGGCTCCAACGTCGTCGGGGCGCCGGCGGATACGGTAGGGCATCTCGACGTAGGCCTCGACGCTGGCCAGGGCGGCGGCGAAGGCTTTGCTGCGGCGTTCGCGGCGCCCGGCGCGTTGGGTGAGTGACCAGATCATTACGCCACCGAGGGCGGCGATGATCGGGACGATCAGCGCTACGGTCTGCGCCCATCCCCAGCCGCCCGCCGTCGCGATGACCGGGGAAATCGGCGGTGCCACCGGCGGTGGGGTCATGCGGCGGGGATCCCGTGAGGGGCCTCGGCCAGCAGCCAGACGCCGCCGCGGTGCCCGCCGGTCATGCGCCAGTAGCGTTCCATGCCGAGGTGCCGGCGGGTGATCTCGATCAGATCGAGCAGCCCGAGCTGGTGGTGCCACCGCTGCTCGATCGGGTCGAACGGGCTCCACAGGCACAGAGCGTCGTCCCCGTGGCGGTGCGGGGAGGCGGCGCCGGGTTCGGCGTGGACGCGAGGGAAGTCCTCGGGGGCGAGTCCGAAGGTGTTGTAGCCGGGTTGGGCCCAAAACAAGATTCTGACGTCAACCGTGGGAGGTGTGCCGGGGACCTGGAGGTCAGTGAGGGTGTAGACCAGGTGATCGCAACGGTAGTCGTGCTGGAGGTCGGTGCCGAAGCGGCGGCGGGCGGCGGCTTCGAGCGGGACCCACCACGAGGCGTGGGCGCCGTACCAGCTACTCACGGTGCCCACGCCCGGGTCTGGGGCGCCGTTGTCGCCGCGGCGGTGGATCTGACCATCTCCCGGAGCGTGGTGTTCGCGTCGGCGGCCTCGATGACGTCGGGCAGCAGCCAGTGCAGCTTCTGCTGCGCGGAGGCGTGCCGGCCTGCGGCCTGCTCGGTGAGGGCCTCGGTGACGATGTCGCGAGCGCGACGCAGCCGTGTCACGGCCTGGTCCCGAGGCAGGTTCGGCTGAATGGGTCCGGCGACATCGGCCGGGTCTGGGGTCAGGCGGCGGTCAAGTTCGCGGGCGGCGTGGGTGAAGAACACTTGCAGCCCGCGCGAGAGCGGCATCGGGGTGGTGATGCACTCGAGAGCGAGAGCCTTGATGTTCCAGGAGTACAGCGGGTCGCTGTGGCGGTCCCGCCAATGCTTGAGCAGCCGCACGAGCCGGGCGAAGACGACGTCGGTGTCGGTGATCGCCTGGTGGACGAGCCGGGTGTGCTCGACCGGGTGGGCACGGTCCCAACCGGCGGCGATTTCGGTGTTCGGGATCCAGAGGCCGCACTCGGGGGTGGTCGAGGGCGACGATGACGTCGCAGGTGAAGTCGGGCTGACCCGGGGTGACTGGGTCTCCGAAGCGGACCAGTACTGCGCGGCGCTGTCCCGCCACGGTGACCGCGAGCTTGTCGTAGTCGTCCTCGAGGTGTTCACGGATCGCGTCGCGGGCTGCCTCCATCAGCGCTAACGGGCCAGCGCCGTCCGGTCCGTACCCTTCGGCGGCGGACGGGGCGAGGATCACGCCGACGTCGATGTCGGCGAGCGGGTCAGTGGCGTCGCCGTGGGCAACCGAGCCGTTGAAATAGATCCGGCAGCCGGGAAACGCGTCGCGCAGCGCGGCGACGATCTGCTCGCGACGTCGGCGGGCTTCGGTCAGCACGGGCGCCGGGACCTCGATGCGGCCGCGACCGGCATCGAGTAGCTCATCGAGGAACGAGGGCATCGGGGGTACCTCCGGGGGCGGTCAGACGTGTCGGCTGGTCGGGTGGGTGCGCGACCGGAGCAAGGACACCACGCCCGATGTACACACGTCAACAGTGCACGATTTGCAAATCTTACTAGAGAGGGGATGCACGATTTGGCAACGTGTTGCTGTGGTTGACATACTGTGGGAGTGTCCAACGAGCACGACGACGTTGACCGCTTCTACCGGGAGTTCGGACAGCGCCTGCACGACGCCCGCACCGCGGCGAAGATCAGCCAGGAGAACCTTGGCGCGCGGATCGGACTGAACCGAACGTCGATCTCCAATATCGAGAAAGGGCGCCAGCGGCTGCTGGTGCACCAGCTACCGGTGTTGGCCAGGGTCCTAGGCATGGCCCCGGATGAGCTGCTGCCTGTGGGCCCCTCGGCAGGACCACTTGATGGTGTGCCCGCCGATGCCCGCGACTGGGCAATGCAGGTACTGCAGGCTGACCCGAATGGGGACCCGTCATGACACCTCGCGCTGAATCGGCTGCCGAGGCACTGCTCGCCCGCCACGACATCACAAATATTCCTGTCGACGTCGACAAGCTCTCCGAGCTGTGCGGGATCCGCGTGGTACGTCGTCGCTTCGACGACGGCGACGTCTCCGGCATGCTACTGCGAGAAACCGACACCGTGCCGGTGATCGGGGTCAACGGCACCCACGCCGAGACGCGCCAGCGGTTCACTGTCGCCCACGAGCTCGGGCACTGGGCGCTGCACCCCGGACGCCTGGTCATCTTCGACCGCCCGATGCGGATTAACCGTCGAGACTCCGTCTCGGCGATGGCCACCGACCGTGAAGAGGTGCAGGCCAACGCCTTCGCCGCCGCGCTACTGATGCCCGAGCGAGCCGTCCGCCATAGTGTCGGCGAGCTACCACTAAAAGAGCGCACCGACCCGGAGCAGGCGGCTCAGAGATTGGCGGGGGAATTCGACGTCAGCCCAGTGGCCATGAGCTTCCGGCTGATCAACCTGGGGTTAGCGAGCTGACCCCAAACCGGCGACGGCACCCGTTCACAACCGCCGCGAGGAGGCCCGCTAGCTAATGCGACACGTTACCCGCTATGGGATGGGCTTCGTTCTGGGAGATGCGCGGCAAGCGTGGTGAGGTTGGACAACGCTTCCGTGATGCTGGGGGTGTTCAGGGCTGCCGCGTCGGATGCAGGTCATGAACTGGCGGGAGCGCGGATGATCCAGTTGAGGGGCCCGCCGACGCTGCCTGCTACACGCTGCACGCGCTCGCCGAGCGCTACCACGACCTCGACTCCGAAGCCCGTCTGCACGACCGCGTCCTGACCACCCTCACCAAGCGCGCCGCACCGGCCCTGACCAGCCTGTTCGGCATCGCCGAGGACTCCGCCGCCGAGCTGTTGCTGGTCGTCGGCGACAACCCCGAGCGCATCCGCAGCGAGGCTGCCCTGGCCAAGCTCTGCGGCGCTTGCCCCATCCCCGCCTCCTCGGGCAAGACCTCTCGCCATCGCCTCAACCGCGGCGGTCACCGCCAAGCCAACGCCGCCCTGCATCGCATCCTGGTGGTCCGTATGCGATTCCACGAATCCGCCATCGCATACCTGAAGCGACGCACCGCACAAGGAAACACTAAAAAGGAGATCTTCCGCTGCCTGAAGCGGCTGTTGATACGCGAAATCTACCAGATGCTGGTTGCACCATACAAGACAGAAACAACTTCCGCCGCCGCTTGACAACTATAGGAGCATCAACGCCATCGGTGACAAAGACTACATCGGGACCGGCATCACCACCCAGTTCCGCAAACCAGCCGACGGGGAGGGCTTGATCCCAACCGGTCGTAGCAATTGATCTTGGTGTAGATCGTCGGTGACACCGAGCCGACGAGGAGCACCGGGTGGGCGTGCGCAGGATGTTGACCGAGGCCGATCGGGAGGAGATCTCCCGCGGGATCGCCG
>WHTH01000090.1 GCA_009377865.1 Pseudonocardiaceae bacterium
GAGACCTCTTCTAGCGGGGGCTCCACGCCATGGCCTGGCACCTGACGATCCTCGGCGTGTCGGGGCCTGTCGGCGTCGCTGACCTCACACCTGCGTCCTACGCCATCGCCGGACGACTCGATCTTGCTGAGAAAACCTCACTGCGTGCCTCCTTGTGCGAGTAGGCTGGCGATGGCGTCGCTGACGGAGGTTCCGAGTGTCGGTGTGAGCCAGCCGTACTGACCTCCGGAATTGGATTCGAGAAACACCCATCGTCCTTCTGGTGTGATGACGAAGTCCAACGCGCTGAAGTTGAGACCGGACGCCTTCATGAAGGCGAGCACCCCGTCGGCGACACGAGCGGGAACATCCACCATGGAGTAGGTCAGCGCGTCGTAGTTGGCGCGCCAGTCGATCAGGGCAGCAGGGTCGGTCGTGTGAATCCCGATGGCGAACAGATCCTTGCCCACCGCGATCAACCTCACTTCGTGCGATTTCGGTATCCATTCTTGAAATTGATGTGCTGTCAATTCCAGACCGTCGAGTTCTGCCAGGTCATCATCGGCGAGTCTGTGTGTGTGCCCGACTTTGCGTTGACCGTCCTCGTAAAGGATGTTCGACGCGAGCCCCTTGATCACCGTTCCATGCTCCACGCTGCCGGCGAACCTCCGCACCGCGCCCGCGTCGTTGGTGACCAGCGTCCGGGGCACGTCCAAGCCACAGCGCCCCGCGAGCGCGAGCTGGCGCGGCTTGTAGGCATGGTCGGCGTCTCGCTGGGGATGGTTGATCCATGTCACCGGGAGCGAGGACAGAACCCCGCCGACACCGAACCGGGCCTCTCGTTCGGCGTGCTCGCGCCGGGCTCGGGGCATCTGGTTCGGGAACGAGAAGCCGGTCGGTCTCCGGTACCAGACCGACCGCAGACCGACCAGGCTCACCTCCCGATCAGGGGTCCGCAGAATCCCGACCCAACGGCCATCGTCGAGTTCTGCATCCAACGTGAGCTGCTGCGGAAACCAGCCCAGGTCGGCCCTGAACACCGGAACGTCGAGCTGGCCGAGGGTCGTCACGACCCGGTCCACACTGGGGTCGTAATCCTCGCTGAGCATCAGTACTGTCACGGTGACTGGTCCCCACAGTGGTCCATCGTGAATTCCTCGATGCCGGGACCCTTGCCGTCGGTCATGCCTGTCGTGGTCCGTTCCCAGGCGATCGGCAATGTGATCAACGGGGTGTCCGTTCCGTCATCGGTCACTGCGACTTGCAGCGCAGAGCTGTAACGGTAGGCGACTGGCGCACAGTCCCGAACGTCGCCGACCAGCCGGAAGAACCGCAGCCCGAACGGTCGAGGTGCCGAGTCCGGTACGTCGTCAGCAGGGGGAAGATTGAAGACCGCCCGCGCCAGCGGGAACTGCGAGCCGACCGGCCCCAGGTCTGCGCGTGCCGGACCGTCGAGCTGAGTCAAGGTCATGGGGGTGTCCTTTCGGTGTCGGCGGGTCAGAAGTGGCGAGGTCAGGAGTGCGTCGGGGCGGCGGATCGCACGGGGGGTTGGGACGCAGCGCGGTGTGCAGCGCGGCGAAGACGTCGAATTCTCGGCACAGTCGCGGCGCGTTCGGCTCCGGCGGGCGTACCCAGAACACCGGCCCCCGGTCGGTGACGGAGGGCGGCAGCAGCAGCGTGTCGCTGGCCCGGTGCACGCCGGTCGGCCAGCCCAGCGGCACCGAATCCTTGTCACTGGCCAGGATGATCCGGTGCGCGGGCAGGTGCGGGTGAGCCAACACCGCCGGGGCGCAGCGGCGCCGGATGAGGATCTCGGTCACCTCGGTGCCCAGCAGCGCCGGGAGGACCAGCGCCACCGCACCGAGCGGGCCCAACGCCAGGGACACGTCGTCGCCGTGCAGCAGCAGCGGCCAGCGCAGCGTCCGGTAGGTAGCCACCGCCGACGTCCGCCCCGCCGTACTGCCGGTGGTGGTGGTGGTGGTGGTGGTGTCCGGGGCCGGAGGACCACCGGTGACGTGCACGACGAAGCACATCTCGCACCAACTGCCCTCATCCGGGCTTGCCGTCTCGATGTGGTCGGCGCCCATCCGCTGGCCACACAGCGCACACGCCGCGCCGCCCTCGTCGCCGAGGGGCAGCGGGAGCAGGTGCACCGTGCGGTTGGTCTCCCCTGTCGCGTCTGGGTGGTAACGGCCCAGCACGACCGATCGGGCACCCATGCCTGGTGTCGTGCCGGGTTCATCGCGGCTGGTCATGGCAACCTCCGGTGCACTGGGCGCGGCGGGAACAGGCGCCTGGGGTGACGGCGCCAGGTCCGGCCGCGCAGCGGGGACTCGGCTGTCCGAGTGCGCCCCGGCGCACTCGGACTCGGTGTCGCTGATGCGGACCTCCATCAAGCTCCCTTCAGGCCTTGCTGGTGTTGGCCGCCCCGCCGGGGAGCGGATCCGGCAATGTGGCCCGCTTGACGCCGAGCCGATCCCGGGACACATGAGAAGTTGGTCAGACAGCGCGCCGATGTCAACGTTACTATTCGAATAGTAGACACCAGGAGGTGGTTGCGGCATGATGGACGCGCTAGTTCGCGGATAGGAAGAGGAGCGTCGACATGCGACTCGAACGGCTTGCGAAGGACCCAAGTAGTGGCGACGATGGATGTCCGGGCGTCGAACTTGACCTCGACAGCGGCGAGCTGGTCATCACCGGGCGGGCCATCGACGACAGCGAGGTGTCACACGTGCTGCCTGGCGAGGGCGTGGTGCGACTGAAGCCCGAGATCGTTGTCGAGGCGATGCGCCGGTACCGGCACGCTGATGGCTGAGCTGATCCCACCGGGGTCGGCGGTGTTCCGAGAGCGCTTCGAACAGTTCCGGTACTCAGTGTTTCGCCTGGAGACGCTCCAGAGCTACGGTAACTCTGGGGAGGACCCGGCCCTGGAAGCGTTCCAAGCCGGACACCCCCACCTGGTGACACCCGGCAAGCAACGCTGGACAGCCATGATCCGGGCCAATGCGCATGCTGGCCGGACCTTGCAACGGGTCCACGTCGTCACGGAGCCGATCTCGGAATACCTGCGCTTCGAGCTGACATGGGGCTACGGGCCGAACGTCGAGGCCGGGGAGGAAATTCGGATCATCCCCGTACCCGAGGGCGATCCCTGGCCTGTGGACCTGCCGCACCGTGACTACTGGCTGTTCGACGCTCGCGAGCTATACGACATGCACTACGAGGCGGATGGGACGTGGCTGGGAACCGAACCGGTGACCGACCCCGACCGGATCGTGCAGGCCTGCACGTGGCGCGACGCCGCCCTATTCCACGCCGTTCCGTGGTCGGAGTACGTCGCCACACACCCCGAGCTGACCCGGCACGTGGAGGCGCTCGCCCGAGCCTCCTGACCAGGACGGAGGACCGCGGGTGACCGCGCCCAACACGCGACGCGCGCGGCTGGCGGCACGGCTCCGGGCGGTACGCGCCGCCACATATCCTTCGGGCAACGCCTTCGCCAGCCACATCGGCTGGTCACAGTCCAAGGTCTCGAAGGTCGAGACCGGCGCGCAGCTACTCGGCGAAAATGACCTGCATGCGTGGGCTGCTGCCGCCGGAGCCGATGCCGATACCATCAGCGAACTGCTCGACATGCTGGCTGCTGTCCGCGTCGAGTACGCCACGTGGCGCGACACCTTCCGGCGATCCAGTCCAGCCGACAAGCAGACCGGCATCGCCGCGCTGGAAGCGCAGGCAACCCGGATCGGCAAGTACCAACCGGCGATGATCCTCGGCCTGGTGCAAACCGCCGCCCATGCCCGCGAGCTGCTGAGGTTGCCAGGCGGGCCAATGGACTCGGGCGGAGCGAGCGAGGCCGCGGTGGAGGCACAGATCGCCGAGCGCATTCGCCGACAAGAAGTACTCTACGAGCCCGGTAAGCAGATCCAGCTCGTCATGGGCGAGACCGCACTGCACGCCTTCCGTCCCGGCTCCGTCGGCACGCAGTTAGGGCAGCTCGATCGACTGACCGCCGTAGCCGAGCTGCCGTCCGTGGAGCTGAGCATCGTCCCGCTTGATGCGCGGCCGGTGATGCCGCTCGCAGGCTTCGCCCTCTTCGACAGCGAGTTCGTGGTCGCGGAGTCGCTCGTTGGTGAGCAGCGGACTGACGACCCGGATCAGGTCGCCATCTACGTCAAAAGCTTTGACGCGCTACGCGAGGCGGCCGCGACCGGCCCGGATGCGGTGGCACTGATCCAGCGAGCAGCGTCGCGGCTGCGAGGCCAATCCGGAAACTCGGGCTAGTCCAAGTGCTCCATGGGCCGACGTAGTACGCGGGCGGACAGGGCGCAGTGCCGGGGCGGTCAGCGGGAGTCGGTATCGCGGGATGCGCGCAGCGCCCAGACCACGAGCGGCAGCTGCAGCGGTAGCCGGGACCAGGCCAGCAACCGGTACGGCAGCGGCCCGTCCCGCCAGTCCAGCGCCATCTGCAGGTTGGCGGGCAAGATCGCCACGAACAGTGCCGCAGCCGCAAGCCCACCCGCGCGGCGGGAGCGCGGCACGGCGACCGCCGCCGCGACCCCGAGCTCGGCCGCGCCGCTGAGATACGTCCACCGGCGGCGCGGGCCCGGCAGCGAGCGGGGAACGATCGTGTCGAAGGGCTTCGGCGCGACGAAGTGCAGCGTGCCGGTCGTCGCGAGCATGGCGGCGAGCAGGGCGGCGGGGCGGCGGGGGAAGGCCGAGCGGGTCATGGATACGACCCTGCCACGCACGCAGCCAACGGCCGGTCGCGGATATGCTCACCGGTCGTGAGTACCGAGTCCCGCGAGCGCGCCGCGGTCGAGGACAGGGCGCAGCGTTCCTACCTCCCCGCGGTCTACGGGTGCTGGCCCGCAGCGGATCCCGAAGCGCCCACGGTGCTGGTCTACGGCTACCACGACGTGCAGCCCGTCGACCCGCTCGACGCCTGGCAGCACCCGCCGTTCGAGCCGACGGTGGTCGGCGAGCAGCTGCACGGCCGCGGTGCCTCGGACGACAAGGGGCAGATGCTGATGCACCTGCTCGGCGTGCAGGCGCACCTCGAGGCGACCGGCGCGCACGCACCGGCGGTCACCGTCAAGCTGCTGGTGGAGGGGGAGGAGGAATCCCGCTCACCGCATATCGCCGCACTGCTCGCCGACCATTCCGACGAGCTTGCTTGCGACGCGATCGTGGTGACCGACACCGGCATGTACTCCCGCGACACGCCGAGCATGTGCACCGGGATGCGGGGGATGGCCGATGCCGAGGTGGTGTTCCACGGTGCCGACATGGACCTGCACTCGGGGCAGTTCCGGGGAGCGGTGCCCAACCCCGTCACCGAGCTCGCCCGGATGCTCGCCGCGCTGCACGACGACGAGGGCCGGGTTGCAATCCCTGGGTTCTACGACGACGTGCGCGAACCACCTGTCGCGGAGCGGGCGGCCTTCGCCAGGTTGCCGTTCGACGAGTTCGACGCCCCGCTGGCCTTCCTGGGGGTGGGCCTGCCCGACGACCGGATCCACGCGCCGAACGAGAAGGTCGAGATTCCGCTGCTGCACCGCGGTGCCGAGGCCGCCGCGCTGCTGTGGCGGCTGCTCGATGAGCGCCGCGAGGAGCTGGGGTTCGGTTCGTGAGATTGCTCCGCCGGGAGCGGGACCTGCTCACCGACCGGCCGGACCATGCGCTGGTCGGGATCGTCAGGATGCCCGAGAGCCGGCCCGGGCCGGCCCAGGCGATCTTCCGCCGGGTCGTCGGAGCGTTGTTCGCACTGTGCGCGACGGTGGCCATGGTCTACCTCGACCGCGGCGGGTACTCCGATGTCAACGGGGACGGCGTATCACTGCTGGACGCCTTCTACTACGCGACGGTGTCGCTGTCGACCACGGGCTACGGCGACATCGCCCCGGTCAGCCCGAGCGCGCGGCTGGCCAACATCCTGGTCATCACACCGCTGCGGGTGCTCTTCCTCATTGTGCTGATCGGGACGACCCTCGAGGTGCTCACCGAGCGCTCCCGACAGGCATTGAAGATCCAACGCTGGAGGCACAAGGTGCGTGACCACGTCGTCGTCATCGGTTACGGAACCAAGGGCCGGTCCGCGGTGAACTCGCTGCTCGGCGACGGCTCCGAGCCCAGCTCGATCGTCGTCGTCGACACCGACATGGCCGCGCTCGAGGCCGCGTCGGCGCTCGGCCTGGTCACGGTCAACGGCAACGGAACGCGGTCGGACGTGCTGCGACTGGCAGGGGTGAGCCGGGCGCGGTCGGTCGTGGTCGGGACCAATCGCGACGACGCCGCGGTACTGGTCACCCTCACCGCCCGCGAGCTGGCACCGAAGGCGCACATCATCGCAGCGGTGCGGGAGGCCGAGAACGTCCACCTGCTGCGGCAGTCCGGCGCCGACTCGGTCGTGGTGTCCTCGGAGACGGCGGGCAGGTTGCTCGGGATGGCGACCCACACCCCGTCGGTGGTCGAGCTCGTGGAGGACCTGCTGACGCCCGACACCGGGCTTGCGATCGCCGAGCGTGCAGTGGAAAGGTCGGAGGTGGGCGGCTCACCCCGGCACCTGCCTGACATCGTGCTGGGTGTGGTCCGCGAGGGCAAGCTCTACCGAGTGGACGCCCCGGAGGTGGACGCCGTCGAGCAGGGAGACACGTTGCTCTACGTCCGCAAGGTCACCCCGGCCGGAGCCGACGATCAACATCCGGAACGGGTCTGAGGGCTCGCCCGGCGCCGCGCGATCGTCCCGCGCGGCGCCTCGTGCCCGTCGTCATGCGCACCGGCGGCACCGGGCTTCGGTCGCAACGTCCGGTGCAGCACGCAGCAGAACCTGGTTGGCCAGGGTACTGGCGTTCGCGGTGGTCACGGTGCTCGCCGGGCTGAGTTGGCTGCTGTGGCCCACCGCTGGCGTGAGCTACACACCGGTGCCGGCCACCGTGATCGAGCGGGTCGATTGCGGCGGCGCCGGCGCGGCCCGCGACGTGGTGCGCTTCAAGTACGGCGGTCGCAGCGTGCGGGCCGAACTCGACGGCTGCGGCGGGCGGCCGGGTTCGCAGATCATGATCGAGGTCCCCGGCACCGGGGTGCACGACGGCATGACGGTGGCGCTGGCGGGTACCGGGGTGCCTGCCAGCGCACTCACCGCGCAGCGGCTCGCGTCGGTGCTGCTCGCGGTGGCGGGTGCGGCGGGCGCGTTGCTCGTCTGGCGGGTGGTCGGGTTCCGCTCGCCGGGCTGAGGTCGGCGCGCCACGAGCACGTAGGCTGCCGGAATGGCCCGCATCCCGGCACCGAAGCTCGAACTGCACCGCGAGACGCTGCCCAACGGCCTGCGGGTGGTGCTGGCACCGGACCGGTCGGCCCCGGTCGTCGCCGTGAGCGTGCACTACGACGTGGGGTTCCGCTCCGAGCCCGAGGGTCGCACCGGCTTCGCCCACCTGTTCGAGCACCTGATGTTCCAGGGTAGCGAGAGCCTGCAGAAGCTGGCGCATTTCCGGCACGTGCAGGCATCCGGTGGGATCTTCAACGGCTCCACCCACCCCGACTACACCGACTACTTCGAGGTGCTGCCGTCGGCCGCGCTGGAGCGTGCGCTGTTCCTCGAGGGCGACCGGATGCGCGCGCCGCGGCTGACCACTGAGAAGCTGCGCAACCAGGTCGACGTGGTCAAGGAGGAGATCCGGCTCAACGTGCTCAACCGCCCCTACGGCGGGTTCCCGTGGATCACGCTGCCGCCGGTGCTCTACGACACGTTCCCCAACGCGCACAACGGATACGGCGACTTCACCGAGCTCGAAGCGGCCACTGTCGACGACTGCGCCGCGTTCTTCGACGCCTTCTATGCGCCCGGCAACGCGGTGCTGACGGTCGCGGGCGACCTCGAAATCGAGCACGCGCGGGAGCTGGTGGGGCGCCACTTCGGCGACGTGCCGGCGCGGCCGGTGCCTGCCCGGCCGTCGTTCGCCGAGCCGGCACCGGACGGCGAGCGGCGCCACGAGCAGGACGATCTGCTCGCCCCGTTGCCTGCACTGGCCATCGGCTACCGGTTGCCCGACCCGGTCGCCGATCTCGAGACCTACCTGGCGCACGAGGTGCTCGCCGCGGTGCTCTCCGACGGTGACTCGTCGCGGCTCGAGCAGCGTCTCGTCCACACCGACGAGCTGGTCACCGACATCGGCGCGGGTTGCGGCTTGATGGGGGCCCCGCTCGACGCCCGTGACCCGGACACCTTCACCGTCACCGCGCTGCACCCCGTCGACGTCGAGGCCGGGCGGGTGCTCGATGTCACCGACGAGGAGATCGGCAGGCTCGCCGACAACGGCCCCGATCCCGACGAGCTGTCCCGGATCACCGCGCGATGGGCCGCGACGCTGTTCCGCGACCATGACCGGTTGGTCTCGCGCACGCTGGCCGTCGGCGCCTTCGAGCTGCTGCACGGCCGCCCCGAGCTGGTGGCTGAGCTTCCTGCGATGGTCAGTGCGGTCAAGCCCGAACAGGTGGCTGCCGCCGCGAAGCGGCTCAGCCCCGACTCGCGCGCGGTGTTGCTGGTACGACCCGCAACCGGCCCCCCGGAAGCATCCCCGGAAGCATCCCCGGAAGGCTCCCCAGCAGGCTCCACTAGGGCGCTCGCAGGAGGTGCAGCATGACGACGACTGTGGCCGGCCGCGACACCGATCCGGTGGGGCATCGCAGCGCCGAGCAGATCGGCAACACACCGGCGGGCCCCCGCCCGCTACCCGAACTGGGCAAGCAGCGCACCGCTCGCGCGCCGACGAGCGTCGACACCGTGCTCGACAACGGGTTGCGGGTGATCGCTGTCCGCCGTCCGGCGGTGCCGATGGTCGAGCTGCGGCTCGCGGTGCCCTTCGGCGGGATGCATCGCACCCACGCCGCCCGCGCGGAGGTGCTCGCGGCAACGCTGCTGCGCGGGACTGCCGACCGGGACCGCTTCCAGATCGACACCGAGCTCGCGAGGGTCGGCGGCGACCTGTCCACCGGAGTGGATCCTGAACGGCTGTCGGTCTCGGGTTCCGCGCTGGCCAGCGGGCTGCGGGTGCTGCTCGACGTGCTCGCCGACTCGCTGCGCTCGGCCTCGCATGCCGCCGGGGAGGTCGCGCGGGAGCGGTCGCGGCTGGTGGAGCGGATCACGATGGGACGCTCGCAGCCGCGGGTGATCGCCCGCGAGGCGTTGCAGCGGCACCGCTACGGCGATCACCCGGCCACCCGGGAGATGCCCGAGGCCGACGACGTCACCGCCGTCACTCCGGCGGCGGTCCGCGCGTTGCACCGCCGCGCGCTGGTGCCCCGCGGGGCCGTGCTGGTAGCGGTCGGCGACATCACCCCGTTACGGGTGGTCGAGACCATCGCGGCCGCCCTGGCCGGCTGGCACTCGGAGCGCGCCGCCACCGAGCTCGCGCCGTTGCCCGAGGTGACGGGCGGGGATCTGGCGCTCGTGCACCGGCCGGCAGCGGTGCAGTCGCAGCTGCGGCTGTCCGCCCAGGCCGTACCCCGGACCGACGAGCGCTACCCGGCGGTGCAACTGGCCAACCTCGTGTTCGGTGGCTACTTCTCGTCGCGGTGGGTGGAGAACATCCGCGAGGACAAGGGCTACACCTACGGGGCACACTCCGGGTTCGAGTTCACTCCCCATGGTGCGACGCTGCTCGCCGATGCCGACACCGCGAGCGAGGTCACGGCCGCCGCACTGCTCGAGACCCGCTACGAGCTGGGCCGGATGGCCGTGGCGCCGCCTGACGAGTCCGAAGTCGACGATGCGAGGCACTACGCCACCGGATCGCTGATGATCGGCACGTCGTCGCAGGCCGGGCTGGCGGGTCATCTCACCACGCTGGCCCTGCTCGGGCTCGACGTCGACTGGCTGCGCGCGCACCCGGCCCGGCTGCGGACGGTGACCACCGGGCAGGTGGCCGATGCCGCCGCGGAGTTCCTCGCCCCGACCCGGTTCACCGGAGTGGTCGTCGGTGACGCCGAGCGGCTCGCCGCGCCACTGTCGGCCCTCGGCGGTGTCGCGCTGCCATGAGCGGGCAGGACTACCTGGCGCTGTCCTGCTCGCCGCTGTTGTCCCGCACCACGGTCAAGCGCCAGGAGCCGTTGGTGCCACCGGCCGAGGCGGTGCTGCTCGGTGAGTCGGGCGACACCACCTATTGGGCAATGCGCGGTGAGTGGGAGGAGCGCGTCGCCGGGGCGTCGGGTCAGGGTGAGCTCTGGCGGGACCTTCGCGGGTGCGGCGCCGAACTCGGCGACACCGACGCGGGCCTGCTCACCACGGCCGTGGCCGTGCTCAACTGGCACGACCGGGCGCAGTTCTGCGCGATCTGCGGCAGCCCCACCGCGCGGCGCTCGGCCGGGTGGGGGCGGTACTGCCTGCGTTGCGGGCACGAGGAGTATCCGCGCACCGACCCGTCGATGATCTGCCTGGTGCACGACGCCGAGGACAGCCACGTGCTGCTGGCCCGGCAACCGGGCTGGCCGCAGGGGCGATTCTCGGTGCTCGCCGCCGTGGCCGACCGCGATGCCCCGGTGCACCCCGCGGACGGCGAGATCGCCCACGTGCGCTGGGTCTCCCGCGAAGAGCTGCGGGCGGCACTGGCCGAGGGCGGGTGGACCCACCGCGAGGACGGGTCGGGCAATCCCGCCGCGCTGCTGCTGCCCGGCGAGGTGTCGATCGCCCGCCGTATGCTCGATGTTTGGTGCGCTGCGCGCCCGTGAGTGGGGA
>WHTH01000050.1 GCA_009377865.1 Pseudonocardiaceae bacterium
GACCTTGCGGTGCGCCAACCGCGGCGACCCCGCGATCCGCTTCAGGTCAGCCCGTTGATCGTCGGTCACCGGCAGCGCCGGCGCGGTCATCACTGCCATACCACAAGTATACCTTGTTATTTCGCAGACACACCACTAGCGGGGCGCGGACGGCAGCGTGGCGCCGGGCGAGGCGCGCTCCCGTGACTTGGTGGCGCTGATCGAAGACACTGGCGTCACGCCGCCGAAGCCCACCGCAGCAGCTCTCCCACCTTGCGGAAAGCGCCGACGGTGGATTCGGGATCCGCAGGCCCCGGATGCAGGCAACCCGCCCATCTTGGCGTGATCGCTGATCCGATCGAATGCCATGGCCGCACCTCCGGCAGCCATCCTAAGCCCGATCCGCCCCAGCGGGTGACGACGAGCAGAATCGATGCGGCGCATCAGTCGTTGTCCGGGAGGTACTCGTCGTTCTCGTAGTACTTGAGGAGGGCGTTGAACGTCGGATAGTCGTAGGTGACCAGCTCGTCGCCCTCCCACTTGGCGCCCAGTTCCTCGGCCCACTCCACCTCGTTGAGACCGAGCGGTGCCTCGTCGGTCCAATGGAACGGCACCATCGGGTTGAAGTTGTCCCGCCGGCCCAGGACCACCCGTTCGCCCTCTGCTTTCGACGCCGTCACGGCGCCGATTTTACTCTCGGGGTTTGGCCACGTCACGGTCCAGTTGAACCCTGTACACCTTCGCCGTGGCATAGCGAAGGTCGCCGGGTCAGCCTGCCGGGTTGGCCAGCTCTCGCAGATCGATGACGCTACCGCTGTCGAGGTCTCGACCCAGCAGGCCCCAGATCGCGGTGGCCGTGTCGTAGGGGTCGCTGAGCTTGCCCTCCTTGTGGAGGTCGAGGAACTTCTGCCGCTTCGGGAACTCCTCCTCCGAGGTCTCCCGGAGCTGTTCCTGCAGGCCGGTCTCCACCGCGCCGGGCGCCACCGCCAGCACCTGCGCGCCACCCCGGGTCGCCTGCTCGGCCCCGACGTCTCGCACCCACTGGTCGATCGTGGCCTTGCCGGCGCCATAGACCGCCCAGCCCGGGTAGACGCTGCTGGCCGCACCCGAGGTGAGCATCACCAGGTGGCGGTGGGCGGCGACGTTGCGGGCAGCGGCCAGGAACAGCTGGCCAACCACCTGCGGGGCGGCGCTGTTGAGGAGCACGCTGGCGGTGTAGGCGTCGGTGTCGAGCTCTTCGGCGAAGCCGATGGGCCCCACCGCGCCGGCGGCGTGAACGAATACCACCCGGTCGCCGGCGAACCCGCTCAGCTCCTGCCGGAACGCGTCTCCCAGCGCCGCCCACGACGAGGGGTCGGCGAGGTCGGCCTCGAGGTGCTCGGCCGCCGGGGACGGCTTCCGGCTGATGCCGATGACCCGTGCCCCCTTCCAGGGCACGGTGTCCACCATTGCCCGGCCGATTCCGCTCGACGCCCCTGAGACCCAGACAAGTGACCTGCTCATGGGAAGAGGCTAGAGCGTCGAGCAAGCCATGCGTGCCCGTCCGGCAGAACGTCAACGCACCTTGAAGGCGTCCGTGCCAGCTGTGTCGATCCGATGCGCAGCGAGCAGCGGGCCGCTCTGCGTCGATGCGTGTCACCGCAAGGTTTGAGAGCGGCCCGCCCCGGAAAGGTCAGGTCATGGCTACCTGGCCTGTGTGCACGCCCTCGGCGATCTCCACGACGATCTTGTCGCAGAAGCCGGGCAAGTCACCTCG
Organism: Pseudonocardiaceae bacterium; assembly: GCA_009377865.1. GTDB lineage: Bacteria > Actinomycetota > Actinomycetes > Mycobacteriales > Pseudonocardiaceae > WHSY01. Next base: position 1,736 of record WHTH01000050.1, read on the forward strand.
CGTGCGGCTGGTGACGAGCCCCTGGTCGACGACGACCGCTTCGTCAGACCAGTCGGCGCCAGCGTTGCGCAGCTCGTCGGCCAGGTTCGGTCCGGAGGTCATCCGGCGCCCACGAACGAGTCCGGCCTCGATCATCGTTCGCAGTGAGCCAGAGATGGCCCCAACCGGTCTGCCCTGGGAGAAGAACTCAGCCACGAAGCATACGGCGTCGGGCACGATGTAGAGGGAATCGGTGTCAGGACCACCGCCGGTGAGCACCAGGCCGTCGTAGTCGTGAACGTTCGCTGAAGCGGTCACCTCGTCGACGCGGAAGGTGCGTCCCTTGTTTTGGTGGTCGAATGCGAAGACTGGCTCGGCCTTCGCCGCAACCTCCTCGCGCTCAGACCCATCGCACTGACCGTTCTCACGCTGCTCGTCGCAGTCGACGTCGCAGCCGCCATCCTCGGGGCGGACCTCAAGCTGGTGATCGGGCTGGCAACCGTCCACGTCCTCTTCACGCTCAGCTGGTTGATCACCGTGCGAGCACGATGGGTCCATGAACAGGCCGTCAGCTATGCCAGCGCCTCTTCGAGGCCCTTGAGGAGCCCACCCTCTCGACCCCATCCGAGAGCCAGTAGGAGAGCTCGGGCGTGGGTTCAGTTATGGTGCGAACTCTTGCGTCGTGGTGCGAATGATGTGGCTGTGGAGGCTGCCGAGCGGACTGTTGTCGCTGGTAGAGGCCCCTGTGAACATACTGGAGTTCGCTGGCAGTCAAGGGGTCAGGGGTTCGAATCAGCTCCTCCACTGGTCGCGAATGCGAACTACTGTGGCGCGCGCAGGTTGCCGTCCCGCCTGAGCCGAGAGCAGTGACCGTGACCGTGCCCCTATAGCGCACCGGGCGACGCCCTGTCGGAGCCTAGGCTGCCGGGCTTCTTCCCGTTGGAACCTGCCAACGAGGTGACATGGGCCTACGGTCGACAGGTCGACCGCACTTACGTCAGCAGGACCTTCTCGTTTCCGCTGCCGCAGTCGCAGGACTACGGGCAGCCGACTCGCTACATCTGGAAGGTCTTCGACGAGGCGGCCGAACCAGAGGATCTTGGTTCCCTTCCCGACAGCGACCGTACGGAGCACGTCTTGGACGAGACCTCTGGTGGCCGTAAGCAGATCAAGCTCCAGGTGACTCGCCAGGCCGGCAACATCCGCCAGATCGAGATCCAACGGGTCCCAACCAACCCCGAAGCCACCGAGGTCCAGACCATCCTTCGGTTTGATCGCGACGCTTCGGCCAGGCTGATCCTCCTGGCGCGAACCCTGGATAGCATCCCGGTAGAGGGCGGCGAGGAGACGATCCGTGTCGAGGACCAGCTCCTCCGAGAGATCTTCTCGGACCCCGCAGCGCTCGCCGGTGTCTACGAGCAGGACCCGGGTCGGTTCCGCGACCTCGTGCGGGACGACCCCTCGGCGTCGGACGTCATCGCGCTCGCTCATCGCAAGGAGGTCGTCGAACACTTCCGCCAGCTCTTGACCGAGCCAGATTTCTTCGACGCCGAGCGGGACAACGTGCCCAACAGAAGTAAGGAGGCCGTGTGGCAGGGCTTCCTCGAGCGAAACCCGTGGATCCTCGGCATCGGGCTCACCGGTCAGCTGCTGACGTCATGGAGTAACGCGAAGCTTGAGCAGACCGTGGCTGGTTTCTCCGTCTCCGGCCCCGGGAAGCGAACCGACGCGCTGCTCCGTACCAGCGGCAGCATCCGCTCGCTCGTCTTCGCCGAGATCAAGCACCACATCACCGATCTTCTTTGCGACGAGCCCTACCGGACTGGTTGCTGGGCACCGTCCGAGGAACTCGCCGGTGGGGTCGCCCAAGTCCAGCAGACCGTCCACCTGGCGAGCCGTGAAATCGGCGAGGCGCTGCGGGACATGGACCCGGACGGGTCCTTGACCGGGGAAGCGACTTACCTCCTTCGTCCGCGTTCCTTCCTGATCCTTGGCAACCTCGACCAGCTTCGAGGTACCAGCGGTGGTGTGCATCCTGGGCGATTCAGCTCCTTCGAGCTGTACCGCCGGAACCTGTACGAGCCCGAGGTGCTCACGTTCGATGAGCTGCTCGCCCGTGCCGAGTGGCACGTCGCTCTGGCCGAGAGCCAGCAGGGGCTCCACTAGATGATCGATTCCAAGGGGTCAGTGGTCGTAGGCCAGCAGGGAACGCTTGATCGGCTGGCCGGTGTGGTCGTTGTGCCAGATCGCGGCGGTCAGCGCGAGGACGCGTTACACGACGCGGACCCAGACCCCGGCGGGGGTGTGGCCGCCGTGCTGTTCGACGTCGAGCTGGCCCTTGAACGTGTCGTTGATCGACTCGATGACCTGCCGCAATGGCTTGAAGAACGCGGTGCCGGCCCGCGGTTTCTCGCCCTTGCGGGCAGGTCGCAGCAGCTCCAGCCCGGCCTGGTCGAGCTCGGTCTCGAACTCGCGGCCGAAATAGTTGCGGTCCGCGATCACGATCTGGTTGACCCGCCCGGCGGGCAGCTCGGGGTCGGCGTCGAAGATCCCGAGCAGGGTCTGGCGTTCGTCGGCCTTCGCCCCGGTCAGGGCGAACCCGACCGGCAGCCCGTGCAGTGTGCACACCAGGTGTAGCCGCAGCCCCCAGAAGAACCGGGAGTGGCTGGCGCAGTAGCCGTACTCGGCCCACCCGGCCAGCTCCGAGCGCGCCACCGCCTCGCGCGAGCGGGCACACTCCACCAGCGTGGAGTCTGCCACCCACACGTCATCGGTCCATAGGCTGGTGTCGCGGGCCAAGACCCCGACCAGCCAGCTGAGCGTGGTACCCAGACGACGCAGCCGCTTGTTGTAGCCGGACTGTTGGGGTAGGTAGGGGAACAGTTCCCGCAGGTGGGCGTGGGTATAGCGCAGCCAGCGCGCCTCGCTGGTGTATCCGAGCAGGACTGCATCACCGACAACGTGATCAACTCGGCGTCGGTGATCTCCGGGTCGAATCCGATCTTCGGGCGCTACGGAGCCCACTCGGGCGAGGCCTTCAACAGATCATCGGTTCGCACGTACAGTGCCGTTGCGAGGGTGTCCAAGTCAGCGTCGGCGAGAGTCTCCTGCTCATCGTCTGGGTTAGCAACGCTGATCTTGGACACCCTCCACCACGCTCAGCACGCGCCACGCCGTACCGCACCCCTTGGAATTGGTCATCTAGGACGCCCCCGATCACGACTGGCAGTCTAACCTCGGGCTTTCACTGCGGGTGATCTTGAGGGGTGACACGCCGGTGTGGATACGATCTGCTTCACGAAGTCAGACGCAAGACACCGTTGCCGGGCTTGGTCCGTCGGGAGGTCGCGGGGCCCGGCGGACTCTCCGATTTGAACCTGGTCAGGCCCACCAGCCGGTGGAGCGTTGCTCTAGGCGACGGCGGCGAGGGCGATGCCGCACGATGGCGCGCGCCCGCGACCTCATGACCCCAGCAACCTCATGTACCCAGTCTCGGGCAGCCCGGGGACGTGCGGATGAGAACACGATGAGGATCTCTTCATCCTGGCGGAAGTGACGATATCCGGACCTTGCTCTTCGCCGCCGGGTGGTCGCCTCACCGCCACCGTCTGTGAGATGTGAGCGGGTTTTCTCCCGCCCGCAACAGCGCGCAACACGCCGATGACATCCGCTGCCTAGCGTCGATGGCGAAGCAGCGATGGCCAAGGAGGCGCGCATGACCAGGGCTGAACGCCACGGACGGTGGATCGACTATTGGGAGCCCGAGGACGAGGCGTTCTGGGAAGCCGGCGGGCGCCGGGTCGCCACCCGCAACCTGTGGTTCTCGATATTCGCCGAGCACATCGGGTTCTCGGTGTGGGTGCTGTGGTCGGTGCTGGTGTTGTTCATGGGGCCCGAGTACGGCCTCGACTCCGCCGACAAGTTCCTGCTGGTCGCGCTGCCCAGCCTGGTCGGTGCGCTGCTGCGGGTGCCGTACACGTTCGCCGTCGCCGTCTTCGGCGGCCGCAACTGGACGGTGATCAGCGCCGGGCTGCTGCTGGTGCCGACCGTGCTCGCGGGGATGGTGCTCGAGCCCGGCGTGTCGTTGTCGACACTGCTGGTCGTCGCGGCGCTCGCGGGCCTCGGCGGCGGCAACTTCGCCTCCTCCATGACCAACATCAACACCTTCTACCCGGAGCGGCTCAAGGGCACCGCCCTCGGGCTCAACGCGGGCGGTGGCAACATCGGGGTCGCGGTGGTCCAGCTGGTCGGCCTGGCGATCATCGCACTCGCGGGGTCCGGTGCGCCGCTGCTGCTGCTCGCCGTCTACATCCCGGTCATCGTGATCGCGACGGCGTGTGCCGCGCAGTTCATGGACAACCTGTCCTCGGTGCGCAACGACACCGGCGCCGCGAAGGAAGCCCTCTCCGACCGGCAGCTGTGGATCATGTCGCTGCTCTACATCGGGACGTTCGGCTCGTTCATCGGTTACAGCTTCGCGTTCGGCCTGGTGCTGCAGAGCCAGTTCGACCGCACCCCGCTGCAGGCCGCCGCGGTGACGTTCATCGGCCCGTTGCTGGGCTCGCTGATACGCCCGGTCGGCGGAGCGCTGTCGGACCGGATCGGCGGTACCAGGGTGACCTTGGTGACCTTCCTGGCGATGGCAGCAGGCACCGCGGTGATCCTCGTCGCGTCGGCCTACGAATCGCTACCGCTGTTCACTGCTGGCTTCATCGCGCTGTTCGTGCTCTCCGGGATCGGTAACGGCTCGACCTACAAGATGATCCCGGGCATCTACCGGGCACAGGCCGACGCCGCGATCGCCGCCGGCGAGCCGGCTGAGCCGGCGCTGCTGCGGGCGCGACGGGTCTCCGGGGCGGCCATCGGGATCATCTCCGCGGTCGGCGCGCTCGGCGGGGTCTTCATCAACCTGGCGTTCCGGCAGTCGTTCCAGGTCACCGGCAGTGGTGCGGCGGCCTTTTGGTCCTTCCTGGCCTGCTACGCGGTGTGTGCGGTCGTGACCTACGCGGTCTACCTGCGGGCGCCCGCAGCGTCGCCGCAAGCGGCGAACCAGCCCCAATACCAGACCGTGTAGCCGGTGTCACCTGACGAAACCGCACGGAAACAGCGCTGACCCGTTGCTGACATCGGAGGTCCGGACGATGGTGGACATGCCCGTCGATACCCACTGCCCGTACTGCGCGCTGCAGTGCGGTACGACGCTGACGCCGGGTGGCCCCGACCGGGTGACGGTCGCGCCGCGGCAGTTCCCGACCAACCGGGGCGGGCTGTGCCGCAAGGGCTGGACCGCGCCGTCGGTGCTGTCGACGCCCGATCGGCTGACCACCCCGCTGCTGCGCCGCGACGGTGCGCTTCGGCCGGTGAGCTGGGACCGCGCGCTCGACGTAGTTGCCGACGGGATCGGCGACGCGCAGGCGCAGGCGGGCCGCGACGCCGTCGGGGTCTTCGGGGGCGGTGGGCTGACCAACGAGAAGGCCTACCAGCTGGGCAAGTTCGCCCGGGTGGCGTTGGGTACCTCGCAGATCGACTACAACGGCCGGTTCTGCATGTCCTCGGCGGCGGCGGCGGGCAGCCGGGCGTTCGGCCTGGACCGCGGGATGCCGTTCCCGCTGTCGGACCTGGCCGGCGCCGAGGTCGTGCTGCTGACCGGAGCGAACACCGCCGAGACGATGCCGCCGATGCTGAAACATCTCGACACCGCACAGCTCGTCGTGATCGACCCGCGGCGCTCCCTGACGGCCGGCTGGGCACTGGATCGCGGCGGGGTGCACCTGGCGCCCGAGCCCGGCACCGATCTGGCCGTCGCGCTGGGCCTGCTGCACGTGGTGATCGCCGAGGGCTGGTGTGACACGGCCTATGTCGAGGCCAGGACCAGCGGCTTCGACGAGGTTCGCCGCGCCGTCGCCTCGTGGTGGCCGGAGCGGGTGGAACGGATCAGCGGGGTGGGTGCCGATGCGCTGCGCCGTGCCGCGGCACTGCTGGGCGCGGCGCACCGTGGCGGTGGCGGGGTGTATGTGCTGTCCGGGCGCGGGGTCGAGCAACACGCCACCGGCACCGCGACGGTCAGCGCGCTGATCGACCTCGCGCTCGCGCTGGGCCTGCCCGGCACCCCCGGCAGCGGGTACGGCTGCATCACGGGTCAGGGCAACGGCCAGGGTGGGCGCGAGCACGGCCAGAAGTCCGACCAGCTACCCGGGTACCGCAAGATCGACGATCCCGCCGCGCGCGAGCACGTCGCCGGGGTGTGGGGGGTCGACCCCGCCGACCTGCCCGGTCCGGGCCGGTCGGCCTACGAGCTGCTCGACGCGCTGGCGACACCCTCGGGGCCCCGCGCCCTGCTGGTGTTCGGCTCCAACCCCGCCGTGTCGGCGCCCCACGCCGGGCATGTCACCGAGCGACTCGCGGCCCTGGACCTGCTCGTGGTGGCCGACTTCGTGCCCAGCGAGACCGCCGAGCTGGCCGACGTGGTGCTGCCGGTGACCCAGTGGGCCGAGGAGGAGGGCACGATGACCAACCTCGAAGGCCGGGTGCTGCGGCGTCGCCGGGCGGTCGACCCGCCCGAAGGGCTGCGCACGGACTTGGAGGTGCTGGCCGGGTTGGCGGTGCGGCTCGGCCAGCCCGCCGAGCGGTTTCCACCCGACCCGCAAGCCGTCTACGACGAGCTGTGCGCCGCCTCCGCGGGCGGCCTCGCGGACTACTCCGGGATCAGCCGGGAGCGCCTCGATGCGGGGGAGGCGCTGTTCTGGCCCTGCCCCGGCCCCGGCCACCCCGGCACGCCGCGGCTGTTCACCGAGCGCTTCGCTCACGCCGACGGCCGCGCCCGGTTCGGCTCCGCCGACCACGACGACGTCGGACCGGCCGAGCGCTCCGATGCCGAGTACCCGTTGCGGGCCACGACCGGGCGGGTGCTGTCGCACTACCAGTCCGGTGCGCAGACCCGGCGCAGCTCCGAGCTGCTCGCCGCCGCCCCCGAGGCCTTCGTCGAGGTCCACCCGGAAACCGCTGCTGCCGTGGGGCTGGCCGACGAGACCCGGGCCCGCGTGGTGGCGCGGCGTGGCGCCACGCTGGCAACGGTGCGCACCGACGACTCGATGCGCACCGACACCGTCTTCATCCCGTTCCACTTCCCCGGCGACGAACGGGCCAACCTGCTCACCAACCCCGCGCTCGACCCCGTCTCGCGCATTCCCGAGTTCAAGGCCTGCGCCGTTCGTCTCGAACCCGTGAGTGGCCCCGTGAATGGACATGCGAGCGATGGCTCGCATTGCCACTCACGAGCGCTGGAGGTGCAGCCATGAGTGTGGTGATCATCGGAAATGGGATGGCCGGGCACCGGCTGGCGCAGGGATTGCGGCGCAGGTCGCCCGACTTGGCGGTGACCGTGCTCGGCGCCGAGCCGCAGCCGGCCTACAACCGGGTGCTGCTGTCGGGGGTGCTGGCCGGCACCAGCAGCGCAGCCGCGGTCGAGCTCGCCGACCCGGGCGTCGACGTGCGGCTGGGCGCCCAGGTCGTCGGCATCGACACCCGGCAGCGCCGGGTCCAGCTCGCCGAAGGCCCCGATGTCGGTTACGACGAGCTGGTGCTCGCGACCGGCTCGCGGGCAGCCATCCCGCCGGTCGACGGCCTCGCCGATCCGGACGGCAGCCCGGCGCCCGGCGTCGTCGCCTTCCGCACCCTGGCCGACTGCGAGCACATCACCGAGCTCGCGCGCGGCGGTCCGATGGCCGTGGTCGGCGGCGGGCTGCTCGGTGTCGAGGCCGCTCGCGGGCTGGCCGGCCTCGGCGTCGACGTCACCGTCGTCCACCCCGTGGGGCATCTCATGGAACGCCAGCTCGACCCGGGCGGCGGCGAGGTGCTCGCCGGGGTGCTCGGCGGGCTCGGCGTGCGGATGCGGTTCGGGGTCTCGGCGGAGTCGTGGCGGCCCGGACGGTTGACGCTGTCCGACGGCTCGGCGCTCGACGTCGCCGGGGTGGTGGTGTCGGCCGGGGTCGCCCCGCAGAGCTGGCTGGCGCGGCGGGCCGGGCTGCGGGTGGATCGCGGGATCGTCGTCGACGACCGGATGGCCACCTCCGTGCCGGGGGTCCATGCCATCGGCGAGTGCGCCGAGCACCGGGGCAGCTGCCACGGCCTCGTCGGCCCGTGCTGGGAGCAGGCCGACGTCCTCGCAGACCTGCTGTCCGGTGTGGACCCGGGCGCCCGCTACACCGGCTCGGCCCTGGTGACCCGGCTCAAGGCGCGCGACGTCGACCTCGCGGCGATGGGCGAGCTGCCCGGCGGCGCCCCCGGAGACACCGGCGACACCGCCGAGGTCGTGCGCGTCTCCGACGCCACCAGGGGCCGCTACGGGGCGCTGACACTGCGTGACGGGCGGATCTGCGGCGCGGTGCTGCTCGGGTTCCCGGAGGCCGCCGGGCCGGTCATCCAGCTCTACGACAGCGGCGGGGCCGTCCCCGACGACCGCTTCGGGCTGCTGCTGGGTCGCGCCGCCGGCACCGTCACCGACTCCCCGGCGCAGCTGCCTGCCCGTGCCGTGGTCTGCAAATGCAACGGGGTCACCAAACGCGAAATCGTCGGCGCCTGGCGCGACGGGGCCCGCGACACGGCCGCGATCGCCACCGCGACCCGGGCCACCACGGGCTGCGGCAGCTGCGCCGACACCGTCGACGGCCTGTGCGGCTGGCTGACGGAATCCGATCCGGGACCCGAAGAGCTCCCGGTTGCCGCAGCGCGGGAAGGAGCCGCCTGATGCGCACTCTCGTCATCGCCGGCCATGGCATGGTCGGCCACCGCCTCGTCGAGGCACTGGTCGAACGCGACACGCAGCAGCAGTGGCGCATCGTGGTGCTCGCCGAGGAGCAGCGACACGCCTACGACCGGGTCGCGCTGTCGTCGTATGTGGACTCGTGGGACGCGGACACGCTGACCCTGCCCAGTGTGGACGACGACCGGGTGGAACTGCGGCTCGGTGACCCGTGCGTCGCCATCGACCGGGACGCGCGCACGGTACGCACGGCCGCCGGAGACGTCGTGGCCTACGACGCGCTGGTGCTGGCCACCGGGTCGGCGCCGTTCGTGCCGCCGGTGCCGGGCCACGGCCTGCCCGGCTGCCACGTCTACCGCGCCCCCGAGGACCTCGACGCGATCCGCGAGGCGGCGCAGCACGCGATGCACACCACCGCCGCGGGCAGGCGCTCGGGCGTGGTCGTCGGCGGCGGGTTGCTGGGTCTGGAGGCAGCGCACGCGCTGCGGCAGCTGGGCCTGTCGCCGCACGTGGTGGAGATGGCGCCGCGGTTGATGCCGGTGCAGGTCGACGAGGGCGGCGGTGCACTGCTGCGCCGCTTCGTCGAGCAGCTCGGCGTCACCGTCCACTGTGGTGCCGCGACCGACGCGATCGAGACCGACCGTGGCCGGCTGCTGGTGCGGCTGTCGGGTGGCACCGAGCTCGACACCGACCTGGTGGTCTTCTCCGCCGGGATACGGCCCCGTGACCAGCTGGCTCGCGACGCCGGGCTGCGCGTCGGCGACCGCGGCGGGGTGCACGTCGACGCCCGCTGCCGCACCGCCGACGAGCACGTGTGGGCGGTCGGGGAGTGCGCTGCGGTCGACGGCCGCTGCTACGGGCTGGTCGCCCCGGGATACGCGATGGCCGAGGTGGTCGCCGACCGGCTGGCAGGCGGGCAGGCCACCTTCCCCGGTGCCGACACCTCCACCAAGCTCAAGCTGCTCGGCGTCGACGTGGCCAGCTTCGGTGACGCTCATGGTCAGACCGACGGCGCGCTCGAGGTGGTGCACAACGACCCGGTGACCGGTCGCTACGCCAAGCTGGTGGTCTCCGACGACGCGCGGACGCTGCTCGGGGGGGTGCTGGTCGGCGACGCGAGCGCTTACGGCTCGCTGCGGGCGCTGGTCGGCACCGAGCTGCCCGACGACCCGGGCGCGCTGATCTCACCGTCGGGTGCCGAGCTCGACGCGGCAACGCTGCCCGACGCCGCGCAGGTCTGCTCGTGTTACGCCGTCACGGCCGGCGCGCTGGGCCAAGCGATCACCGACGGCGCCGAGGATGTGCCCGCGCTCAAGTCGTGCACGAAGGCCGGCACCGGGTGCGGGTCGTGCGTGCCGACGCTCAAGAAGGTGCTGGCGGCGCACGGCGTGGCGCAGTCCACCGCGCTGTGCGAGCACTTCGAGCACAGCCGCGCCGAGCTGTTCGAGATCGTCAGCGCCACCGGCATCGGCACCTTCACCGAGCTGATCGAGCGGTACGGGCAGGGCCGGGGTTGCGACATCTGCAAGCCGGCGGTGGCCTCGATCCTCGCCTCGCTCGGCGGTGGTCACATCCTCGACGGCGAGCAGGCCGCGCTGCAGGACACCAACGACCACTTCCTGGCCAACTTGCAGCGCAACGGGACCTACTCGGTGATCCCGCGGGTGCCCGGCGGCGAGATCACCCCCGACAAGCTGATGGTGATCGGCGAGGTGGCCAAGGAGTACGGCCTCTACACCAAGATCACCGGCGGGCAGCGGATCGACATGTTCGGCGCCAGGGTGGAGCAGCTGCCCGTGATCTGGCGGCGGCTGGTCGACGCCGGGTTCGAGTCGGGACACGCCTACGGCAAGGCGCTGCGCACCGTGAAGTCCTGCGTGGGCACCGACTGGTGCCGCTACGGGGTGCAGGACTCGGTGACCATGGCGATCAAGCTCGAGCTGCGTTACCGGGGGCTGCGCTCGCCGCACAAGCTCAAGTCCGGTGTGTCGGGGTGCGCGCGGGAGTGCGCCGAGGCGCGCTCCAAGGACTTCGGCGTGATCGCCACCGAGACCGGCTGGAACCTCTACGTCGGCGGCAACGGTGGCTTCAGCCCGCGCCACGCCGAGCTGCTGGTGTCCGATGTGGACACTGACATGCTGGTGCGCTACATCGACCGGTTCCTCATGTTCTACGTCCGCACCGCGGACAGGTTGCAGCGCACCGCGGCCTGGATCGAGGCGATGGAGGGCGGGCTGGAGCACCTGCGCGAGGTCGTGGTCGACGACTCGCTGGGCATCGCGGACGACCTCGAGGCTGCCATGGCCGGGCACGTCGCGGGCTACACCGACGAGTGGAACGCGGTGCTCGACGACGAGGACAAGCTCGCCCGCTTCACCTCCTTCGTCAACGCCCCCGACGCCCCCGACCCGAACATCGAGTTCGTCGACCGGCGCGGCCAGCAGGTGCCGGTGGGCTACGACCGGGGCAGCCAGCCGGTCATGCTCGCCGGCCCCGAACTGGAGGTGGTCACCCGGTGACGCGATGGACCGTGGTGTGCCGCTACGACGACCTCATCCCCGAGCGGGGCGTCGCCGCGCTCGTCGACGGCGAGGCCGTCGCGGTGTTCCGCACTCACGACGGGGTGTTGCACGCGCTGTCGAACACCGACCCGTTCAGCGAGGCGTCGGTGCTGTCGCGCGGCATCGTGGGGGACCGCGACGGCGCCCCTACGGTCGCCTCCCCGATCTACAAGCAGCGTTTCGACCTGCGTACCGGCACCTGTCTGGACGATCCGGATGTCGCGGTGGCCCGCTACCCGGTGCGGGTCACCGACGGGATCGTGGAGGTCGGAGGGGCGTGATGGCCATGGCGACGGCGACTGCGGCACTGCCGCTGGCGGGTTTCACCGTCGGCATCACCGCGGCACGCCGCGCCGAGGAGCTCGGAACGTTGCTGCAGCGCCGCGGTGCGGCGGTGCTACACGCGCCTGCCATCCGGATCGTCCCGCTGCCCGATGACACCGAGCTGCACGAGGCCACCCGCAAGCTGGTCGCCACCCCGCCCGACGTGACCGTGGTGACCACCGGCATCGGGTTCCGTGGCTGGGTCGAGGCCGCCGACGGGTGGGGCCTGGGGGAGGACCTGATCACAGCGCTGCGGGCCACGACGCTGCTCGCCCGTGGGCCCAAGTCACGGGGGGCGATCCGCGCGGCCGGGCTGGCCGATGCCTGGTCGCCGTCGTCGGAGTCCGCGGCCGAGATGCTCGACCACCTGCTCGAATCCGGGGTGGACGGGCTGCGGGTCGCGATCCAGCTGCACGGGGAGCCGCTGCCCGGCATGGTGGACTCGCTGACCGCCGCCGGTGCCCACGTCGTGCAGGTGCCGGTGTACCGGTGGGAGCCGCCTGCCGACCTCGCCCCGCTGGATCGGCTCATCGAGGCCGCACTGGACCGCGGCGTCGACGCGATCAGCTTCACCAGCGCCCCGGCCGCCGCGAGCCTGTTGGCGCGCGCCGATGCGCTCGGGGCCGGCGACGCGCTGGTCCGCAGCCTGCACCGCGACGTGCTGCCCGTCTGCGTCGGGCCCATCGCGGCGGGCCCGCTCGCGGCCAGGGATGTCGTGACCGTGCGGCCGCAGCGAGCCCGGATCGGGGGGCTGGTGCGCGCGCTGGCCGAGGAGCTGCCGGCGCGGGCACCCCGGTGGCCGGTGGCCGGGCACGACCTCGAACTGCGCGGGCACGCCGTACTGGTCGACGGCGAGCTGCGGCCCGTCCCGCCGGGCCCGATGGCGCTGCTGCGGCTGCTCGCTGCTCGGCCCGGCCAGGTCGCCTCGCGGACCGAGCTGCTCGCCGCCATGTCCGGGGGTGACGACGAGCACGCCGTCGAGACCGCTGTGGCGCGGCTGCGTACCGCGCTCGGCGACCCCCGGCTGGTGCAGACGGTCATGAAGCGCGGTTACCGCCTCCCGCTGGAGCCGTCATGATTCTGGAGCCGTCATGACACTGGTTCTCGTCGCGCACGGGACGAGGGATCCCGCGGGCGTCGCACTCGCCCGCCGGCTCGCCGCCACCATGGGCGCGCGGCTCGCGTTCGTCGACGTGCTCGGTCCGGCGCTGCGCGAGGTGCTGGCCGAGGTCGCCGGGCCGGTCACGGTGGTACCGGCATTCCTCGCCGCCGGTTACCACGTACACGTCGACGTGCCCCGCGAGGTCGCCGCTTCCGGCCGTGACGACGTGACGGTGACCGAGGCACTCGGCCCGCATTCCGCGGTCGTGAGCGCGGTCACGACGCGGCTGGGAGAAGCCGGCTGGCGCCGGGGTGACGCGGTCGTGCTGGCCGCCGCCGGCTCGTCGGACTCGCGGGCCGTGGCCGACGTGCACGCGGCCGCCCAGCGGCTGTCGATGTCAACCGGCCGCCGGGTACGGGTCGGGTACCTGGCCACCGGCACGCCCCGGCTGCGCGAGCTGGTCGGCGAACTGCGTGCCACGGGCCGGCGCCGGGTGGCGGTCGGCTGCTGGTTGCTGGCGCCCGGAAGGTTTCACCGCGCTGCGACCGACTGCGGTGCCGACGTGGTCGCCGAGCCGCTGGGCACTCACCCCGCGGTGCTCGGCCGGCTTTCCGAGCTGGCCGGATCCCACGGTCGGCATCTGGTGGCTGCCCATTCTTGCGGAGCTGCCTCCGGTGACTCGATTATGAGATATTGCTGATCGCCCCTAGTCGCCACCGCAGCGAGAGTGACCAGTCCATGATCTTCATCGTCGTCAAGTTCACCATCCGCCCCGACCGGAGCGAGGAGTGGCTCACGCTCATCGACGCCTTCACGCAGGCCACCCGGCAGGAGCCGGGGAACATCTTCTTCGAATGGTCCAGAAGCGTCGACACGCCGGACCAGTTCGTCCTGCTCGAGGCGTTCGAGTCCCACGAAGCGGGTGAGGCCCACGTCAACGCCGAGCACTTCAAGACCGCAATGACCTGGATTCCAGATGTGATCTCGAAGACACCGGAGATCGTCAACGTCGAGGTGGACGGCGATGGCTGGTCGCAGATGGCGGAGCTTGCACCGCGGGGTCAGTAGCCGGCCGGTTCGCTGACCGTGCCGCCGGCGACTGGGTTGCCGCCACAGCGCTTGCCACAGCGCTAGCCGCACTGCAGCGGCCTCAGCGTGCCGTGGCGCGGTAGTAGGTGACCCGGCCGACTCGGCTGCTGCGGTGGGTCAGCTCGGCGACCTCGGAGAAGCCGGCTCCGGCGAGCAGGGTGGGAATGCCGTCGCCCATGTTGGGGCGGAACCTGCCCGAGCGCAGTTGCAGCCGGGCCATCAGACCGTCCGAGGCGGTCACCCTGCCGCCGAAGTCGACGAGGTACAGCGGCCCCGCCGGGGCGCAGCACGCGCAGCACCTCCGCGAGCATCCGGGGCTTCACGTCCGGTTCGAGGTGATGGAACATCAAGGACGACAGCACCCGGTCGAACGACGCATCCGGGTACGGCAGGCGCTGGCCGTAGCCGTGGTCGAACGTCACCGGCACCCCGCGTCCGGCCTTCTTGTTCGCGCGTGCCAGCGCCCGCGGATCCGGGTCGATGCCCACCATGTCCGTCCCGGGATGGCGCCGCTTGGCGAGGATCGCCAGGTTCCCGGTGCCGCACCCGACCTCCAGCGCACGCAGGCCGTCGAGACCCGCGAGGTCGATGAGTTCCCGGTGCAGCCTGGTGATCCCGAGCAGCCGCTGGAGTGGGTCGTAGAGCCCGAGCAGCCGGTCGTGCCCGCACCCGGGCAGGTAGTCGTGGTGAGTGTCGGCCATCTCGGTTCCTTTCGATGTGGCGATCGTGCTGTGTTCATCGTCGGTGCCGGCGACGGCTCAGAGCTGGCGACGAATCGGCAGTTGTAGGACGATTTTTGGCTGCGGGCTGGAATCACAACCGGGAGGGCTGAGGTGGTCACTGCGGTACGGCTGAATCGGCGGCGTGCGGGCGTGCCGGTTCACAGCTACGTGGTCGACCCCGCGCTGCCGCAGGTCTCCGTCACGCGGATCGATCATCAGGCGGTCGACCACGTCCGGCCCGGCGACCACACGCACGACTTCCCGGTGCTGGTGTACTTCGAGTGCGGTGGTGGCTCGCTGCGGTCCGGTGAGCACGAGTGGCCGGTCGAGGCGGGCGACCTCTACGTGGTCGCGCCCGGCGACGTCATCGGCATCGGGGCCGAGCTGGAACACCCCTCCGGAAGCGCCGTCTTCTTCACCCCCGATGCACTGGGTCCGGACCGGCCCGGGCCGTTGCTGTCGTGGCGCGCCCATCCGTTGCTGTTCCCGTTCGTGCGTGGCGCGGGGAGCGGGGCGCTGCGGTTGAAGGTGCCTGCCTCCGAGCGCCCGACGTGGTCCACCGGGATCGCGGCGATCGAAGCCGAGACGAGGGATCGTCGGGACGGTTACCGGCAGGCTGTGCTGGCACACCTGACGCTGTTGCTGGTCAGCGTCTCGCGGCTCGCGACCGACGTCGTCGGGGACCTGCGGCTGAACAACGAGAAGCTGCTCGCCGACGTCTTCGCGCTGATCGAGCAGCGGTATCGCGAACCGCTCTCACTACGCGACGTGGCGCGAGCGTTGCGGCTGAGCCCGGGGCACCTCACCACGACGGTGCGGCGCAAGACCGGGCGTACCGTGCTGGACTGGATCGTCGAGCGACGGATGACCGAGGCGCGCCGCCTGCTGGTCGAGACCGATCTGGCCGTCAGCGAGATCGGGCGTACGGTCGGTATCGGCGACCCGGGGTACTTCGCACGGTCGTTTCGGCGCGCCCACGGCGTGACACCGCGCGCGTGGCGGGCAGGGTCGAGGGTGCAGTTGGCTCGGGGTTCCGCCGGTCCCGGGCGACGGGAATAGTTGAGCACGCAACGGCATTGATGCCAATGTCCGACGCAGCACAGTGCCCGACGCAGCACCGTCGAGGAGGCCCCGATGCCCGCCGTCACCGCCGACACGCTCACGCTGCCCCGGCTGCGCGCGCTGCCCGAGCAGGGCACCGCGTGGCGCGCCGTGCACAACGTCGTCACCGCCAAGAAGTTCTTCGAGGGCGAGGGTTTCCAGGTACGCCGGCCGTTCCCGGGCATGGACCTGTCGCTGGCCGATCCGTTCCTGCTGCTCGACCACCTCGGTGCCGTGGAGTACGGGCCGGGCGAGGCCAAGGGCGCGCCGTGGCACCCGCACCGGGGCTTCGAGACCGTCACCTACATCATGGACGGCGCCTTCGAGCACACCGACTCGACCGGCGGTGGCGGGCTGATCACCGACGGCGCCACGCAGTGGATGACAGCGGGCTCCGGGGTGATGCACTCCGAACTGCCGCCCGACTCGTTCGTCGCCAGCGGCGGGCTGTTCCACGGCACCCAGCTGTGGGTCAACCTGCCGCGGTCGGCGAAGTGGACCCCGCCGCGCTACCAGGACATCGGATCGTCCGACGTCAAGCTGGTGTCCAGCGCCGACGGCGGTGCGCTGCTGCGGATCATCGCCGGCGAGCTCGACGGCCACCGCGGTCCCGGCGTCACCCACACCCCGATCAGCTACGCGCACGCGACCGTCAATGCGGGCGCCCGGGTCGACGTCAGCTGGCCGGCCGAATTCAACGCGCTGGTCTACGTGCTGTCGGGGCGCGGCACCGTCGGGACCGACGCCCGGCCGCTGGAGGAGGGCCAGCTCGCGGTGCTCGGGTCGGGCGATGCGCTGACGCTGCGCGCGGCCGACACCCAGCCGCAGGCGGCGGGTTCGGCCTGGAATGTGCTGCTGCTCGGCGGGTTGCCGCTGGGCGAGCCGGTCGCCCGCTACGGCCCGTTCGTGATGAACACCAAGGCGGAGATCGTCGAGGCGATGGAGGACTTCCAGTCCGGCAACCTCATCCGCCAGGCGCCCAGTGAACTGCCGCATGGCACATCGGCCGACATCGACCCACACAGCTGACCCGCCACCTCACCCCGGTCGCCGTGAAGGTGCCCTTCACTACGTCGGACGCCGTATAGGTGCCCTTCACGGCGGATCGGGCAGGCGCGGGGCACGGTAGCGGCGCATCGGGACGCGATCGCCGTCGGCCAGCACTCCCTCGGCGCGCAGCAGCGCGAGCTGCTCGGCCACCTTGTGCGGCGCGGGGGTGCCATCGGCGTGGACCACCCGGTGCCACGGCAGGTCGGCACCGTCCTCGGCGAGGATGCGGCCCACCAGCCGTGCGCGGCGCGGTAGCCCGGCCCGTGCCGCGACGTCGCCGTAGGCCAGCACGGCTCCGGGCGGGATAGCCGACACCACCGCACGGACCCGCTCCACCGTCTCCTCATCCATGACGCGCATTGTCCGACGCGCGTGATTGCATTCCCCCGTGCCACGGCTCATCCGCCCCATTGCCCCCACCCGCGCTACGCCGGTCTGGGACGTGGCCGCGCGCGCCGTGCTCGACCACCCGGGCGGTCCGCTGCGGGTGCTGGGCGGTCCGGGAACCGGCAAGACGACGCTGGTTGCCCACACCGTCGCCGACCGGATCGTGCGGCGGGATGTCGACGCGGAGCAGGTACTCGTGCTCACCGCGAGCCGCCGTGCCGCCGCCGACCTGCGGGAGCGGATCACCGAACTGCTGGCCGGGGGCGAGGTGCGCACGGTTCGCGAGCCGCTGGTGCGCACCGTTCACTCCTACGCGTTCGCGGTGCTGCGGTTGCAGGCATCGCTGCACGAGCTGCCGTCACCGCGGCTGCTGTCTGGCCCGGAACAGGACGTGGTGGTCCGCGAGCTGCTGGCGGGCGAGGTCGAGGACGGCGCCACGCGATGGCCGCAGCGGCTGCGCCCCGCGCTGCGGCTGCCCGCGTTCGCGTCGGAGCTGCGGGACCTGCTGCTGCGCGCCGCCGAACGGGGGCTGGGGCCGGCGGATCTCGTCTCGCTCGGCCGGGAGCACCGCCGCGACGAGTGGGTCGCTGCCGGCCGGTTCTTCCGTGACTACGAGCAGGTGACGCTGCTGCGCGGCTCGGTCGGCACCGGCGCGCCCGAGGCTACCGCCCCCGCGCTCGACGCCGCCGAGCTGGTCTCCGCCGCGCTGCTCGCGATCCAGACCGACGCGGAGGTGCTGCGACGGGAACGCGCCCGGGTGCGTCACCTGATCGTCGACGATGCCCAGCACCTCGACCCGCAGCAGGCCCGGCTGATCGAGCTGCTCGGCGCGGGTACCCGCGAAGTCGTCGCGCTCGGCGATCCGGACCAGACCGTCTTCTCCTTCCGCGGCGCCGACCCGGGCCTGCTCACCACGGGCGAGTCGCCGGTGCTGCGGCTGAGCACCGACCGCCGGATGGCGCCCGCGGTGCGGGCTGCGGTGACCCGGATCGCCGGTCGACTGCCCGGCCCGCGCGGGCAGCTGCACGGCCCCACGCCCGACGAGGGGCCCGCGGTCGACGGCGAGGTGATGGTGCAGGTGTTCCGCTCCGCCGCCTGCGAGGCCGCCTGGGTCGCCGACCGGCTGCGCCGGGCACACCTGCTCGACGGGGTGGCGTGGGCCGACATGGCCGTGCTGGTCCGCTCGACGGGACGGTCACTGCCGGCGCTGCGGCGAGCGCTGCTGGCGGCGGGCGTTCCGGTCGCGGTACCGCGCGAGGAGCAGCCGGTCGCGCGGCAGGGTGCGGTCGTACCGCTGCTGACCCTGCTGCGGGCGGCGGTGGACCCGGCGGTGCTCTCCGACGGTGAGACGGCGTCGGCGCTGCTCGCCTCGCCGCTGGGCGGCGCGGATCCGATCACGTTGCGCCGGCTGCGCCGGGAACTGCGACGTTTCGAGACCGCCTCGGGCGGCGACCGTCCCAGCGGTGCGCTGCTCGGCGATGCGCTGCGCACTGGCGACCCGCTGGCCGCGCTTGACGAGCGTGCCGCGCGCCCGGTGCGGCGGGTAGCTGACCTGCTCGCCACCGCGGCGCAGGGACGGCCTGCGGAGGAGGTGCTCTGGCGGGTCTGGCAGCGCACCGGGCTGGCAGGCCGGTGGGCGGAGGCCACGGGGTGGGGCGGTCCCCCCGGCGCGCAGGCCGACCGGGATCTCGACGCCGTGGTCGCGCTGTTCGACGCCGCGGCCCGTTACGCCGACCGGCTGCCCGGTGCCGACGGCGGCAGCGCCGGCGTGCGCGGGTTCTGCGACTACGTCGCGGACCAGCAGATCGCGGGGGACACGCTCGCCCCGCGCTCCCCGCAGGGCGAGGCCGTCGCGGTGCTCACCGCGCACGCCGCGGCCGGCCGGGAGTGGACCGTGGTGGCAGTGCCCGGCGTACAGGAGGGCAGCTGGCCCGACCTGCGGCTGCGCGGCTCGCTGCTCGGTGTGGAACATCTCGTCGACGCGGTCGCCGACGTCGAGACGGATGCCTCGACGTCGCGCACCGCCCCGCTGCTGGCCGAGGAGCGACGGTTGCTCCTGCTGGCCGCGTCGCGGGCCCGCCGGTCGCTGCTGGTCAGCGCGGTGCGCGGGGAGGACGAGCATCCCTCCCGGTTTCTCGACGAGCTCGACGCCGGCGGTACTGGGGCTGACACCGGGTCCGGCGCGGGTCCGGATGCCGGTGTCCGCGAGCGGGCCGTCTCCGAACCGGGCCGCGGCCTGAGCCTGCCGGAGCTGGTCGCCGAGTTGCGCCGGGTGGTGTGCGATCCGGACAGCGAGCCGGATCGCCGCGACCGGGCCGCGGCAGCCCTGGCCCGGCTGGCCACTGCGGGCGTCCCCGGCGCGAACCCGGACTCCTGGTACGGGCTCGCCGCCGTGTCCACCGAAACCCCGCTGCGTCGCGCCGAGCAGGCCGTCGCGGTGTCGCCGTCGGTTGTCGAGCTGCTCGCCACCTGCCCGCTGCGCTGGCTGCTGACCCGGCACGGCGGCGATGACGCCCGCGAGCTGCCCGCCGTCACCGGGTCGCTGGTGCACGGGCTCGTGCAGGCCGCCGCGGCCGGTGCCACCGACGCGCAGCTCGAGGACGCGCTGCGCGACGCGTGGGCGGGCGTCGACGCCGGAGCACCGTGGTTCTCGCGCCGGGAGCAGCAGCGGGTGCGGGTGATGCTCACCGCCTTCCGAGGGTGGCTTGCCGGCACCCGCAGTGAGCTGACCGAGGTGGCGCTCGAGCACTCCGTCGACCTGACCCTGCCCGGCGGTGCCGAGGGTGACGCGGACGTCGTGCTGCGCGGCCGGGTCGACCGCCTGGAGCGCGACCGCGACGGCCGCCCGGTGGTGGTCGACGTCAAGACCAGCAAGACCCCCATCAGCAAGGACGCTGCGGCCGCGCACCCCCAGCTGGCCACCTACCAGCTGGCGGCTGCGCACGGCGCCTTCACCGGGCTCGGTTGCTCCGACGACCCGGGTGGCGCGCGCATCGTGCAGGTGTCGAAGACCGCCCACGGCGCCGCGGCCGAGCGCGCCCAGCCACCGCTGGATGCCGACGCCGTGGTGCAATGGCTCGCCGTGGTGCGCGAGGCCGCGCGGGCCACCGCCGGACCGGCGTTCCGGGCGGTGGAGAACAGCGACTGCGAGCGCTGCCCGTCGCGCATCGCCTGCCCGCTGCACGATTCCGGTCGGCAGGTGACTGAATGATCGCACCCGCGGAGCTGGCCGACGCGCTTGGCGTGTACCCGCCCACACCCGAGCAGGCCGAGGTGATCGCCGCCGACCCGGCACAGCCCGCGCT
Source organism: Pseudonocardiaceae bacterium (assembly GCA_009377865.1). Lineage (GTDB taxonomy): Bacteria > Actinomycetota > Actinomycetes > Mycobacteriales > Pseudonocardiaceae > WHSY01. Next base: position 22,117 of record WHTH01000050.1, read on the forward strand.
GGTCATCGCAGGCGCCGGGTCTGGCAAGACCGAGACGATGGCCGCGCGGGTGGTCTGGCTCGTCGCCAACGGCCACGCCGACCCCGACGCGGTGCTCGGGCTCACCTTCACCCGCAAGGCCGCGCAGCAGCTCGCCGACCGGGTGCGTGCCCGGCTGCGGCGACTGGCAGGGTCCGGCGTGCTCGACGCGCTGGATCCGACCGGCCGACGCCGTGGTGAGGTGCTCGCGGGCGAGCCCACCGTGCTGACCTATCACGCCTACGCCGGGCGGCTCGTCGCCGAGCACGCGCTACGGCTGCCCGCCGACCCCGGTGCCCGGCTGCTCACCGAGACCGGCGCATGGCAGCTCGCGCACCGGGTGACGTCGGGCTGGGAGGACGGTCTCGACCTCGACCTCGACCGGGTCCCGCGCACCGTCACCGGCTACCTGCTCGGCCTCGCAGGCCAGTTCGCCGAGCACCTGTGCCGGCCCGACGACCTGCGGCGGGTGACAGGTGCGCTGCTGGCCGCGGTCGAGGCCGCGCCACCCACGAAGCGGCAGAAGGGCGCGCTGCTCGGCAAGCTCGCCGACTACGTCACCCCGCAACGCACCCGGCTGGCAATGCTGCCGCTGCTGGAACGTTATGCCGAGCTCAAGCGAACCGAGGGCGTCCTCGACTTCGGCGACCAGATGGGCATCGCCGCCCGGCTCGCCGATGACCACCCGGAGGTGGGCGCGGCCGAGCGGGCGCGCTTCGCCGCGGTACTGCTCGACGAGTACCAGGACACCGGGCACGCGCAGCGGGTGCTGCTGCGCGCACTCTACGGCGGCGGAGCCGGGGGCCGCGCCCTGCCGGTGACGGCCGTCGGAGACCCCTGCCAGTCGATCTACGGCTGGCGTGGCGCCTCCGCCGCGAACCTGCCCCGGTTCACCACCGACTTCCCGCGGGCAGGCGGCGAGCCGGCCGCAACCCGCGGGCTGCTCACCAGCTTCCGCAACCCGTCCGAGGTGCTCCGGTTGGCCAACGCGGTGTCGGGACGGCTGCAGGTACAGCGGGTGCAGGTCGGACAGCTGCGCGCGCTGCCGGACGCGGCGGCAGGTGACGTCTGCTGCGCGCTGCTGCCCGACGTGCGCGCCGAGGTCGGCTGGGTCGCCGACGGGGTGGCGTCGCGGTGGCATGCCGCGGTGGCGCAGCGGGGAGCCCCGCCCACCGCTGCCGTGCTGGTCCGCAGGCGGGCGGACATGGGGTGCCTGGCCGCGGCACTGCGGGCGCGCGGTGTGCCGGTGGAGGTCGTCGGGCTCGGTGGATTGCTCGACACCCCCGAGGTACGTGATCTGGTCAGCGTGCTGCGGTTGCTCGTCGACCCGCTCGCGGGCACTGCGGCGGTCAGGCTGCTGACGGGGGCGCGGTGGCGGTTGGGAGCGGCCGACCTCGCCGCGCTGTGGCGCCGTGCCCGCGAGCTCGCGGTCGGTGGCGATGGCACGGGTGGCAACGGTGCGCCGGCGCCGCAGGCCGCCGAGGACGTGCTGGCTGCACTGCCCGGCGAGCTGCCGGGAGAGCAGGCCGAGCAGGCCGGCCTGGTCGACGCGCTGGACAGTCCCGGCGAGGCGGCACGCTACTCGCCAGACGGGTACGTGCGGCTGCGGCGGCTCGGCGGCGAGCTGGGATCGCTGCGCCGCCGCGTCACCCAGCCGCTGACCGACCTGGTGGCCGACGCCGAGCGCAGCCTGCTGCTCGACACCGAGTCGCTGGCACGCCCGGGTCCCGCCGGACGCGCCCACCTCGACGCGTTCGCCGACGTGGTCGCGGACTTTGCAGCAGCCAACCCCATCGCGTCGCTGCCCGCGTTGCTCGACTACCTGGCCACCGCGGAGGACGCCGAGGACGGCCTGGAGCCGGGTGAGGTCGAGGTCGCCACCGATCGGGTGCAGGTGCTCACCGTGCACGCCGCGAAGGGCCTGGAATGGGAGGTCGTGGCGGTTCCGCACCTCGTCGCGGGCGTGTTCCCGGGCCCGCGGTTGTCCGCATCGTGGGTGCGCAACGTCACCGAGTTGCCCGCCGAGCTGCGCGGCGATCGGCCCGACCTGCCCGCGCTGACACTTCCGCCCGGAGGTGACCAGAAGGAGCTCGCCGAGGCGCTGTCCGCGCACGACGCGGCATTCGAGGAGCGCAGGTTGGAGGAGGAGCGCCGGCTGCTCTATGTCGCCCTGACCCGCAGCGAGCGGGTGCTGCTCACCAGCGGACACCACTGGGGAGAGAGTGGCGCCACGCCCCGCGGCCCGTCGGACTTCCTGCACGAGCTGCGCGAGGCGGGCGCTGCGGTCGACACCTGGGCCGACCCGCCTGCCGACGGCGACCCCAACCCGCTCGACACCACCACCCGCGAGATCAGCTGGCCGACCGACCCGCTCGGGGCGCGGCGCGAGGGGATCGAGCAGGGCGCGCGGCTGGTGATCGCCGCGCAGCAAGCCGGCACCCAGCCGGCCGACGCTGGGCCGGCCGACGCAGCGTCGGCCGGAGACCGCGAGGGCTGGCAGGCCGAGATCGACGTGCTGCTCGCCGAGCGCGACGCGCGCCGCGCCGGGCAGCGGGTGCCGCTGCCCACACACCTGTCGGTCAGCCAGCTCGTGGAGCTGAGGGAGGACCCCGACGCGCTGGCCGCCCGGCTACGCAGGCCACTTCCGTATCCGCCCAACCCGCTCGCCCGGCGCGGTACGGCCTTCCACGCCTGGCTGGAACGCCGGTTCGGTTCCACCAAACTGATCGACCTCGACGAGCTGCCGGGTGCCGCCGATGCCGACGCGGCGCCCGACGCGGAACTCGTCGCGTTGCAGCGGGCATTCCTGGCCAGCGAGTGGGCGGCACGCAGCCCGCACGAGGTGGAGGTGCCGTTCGAGACCGTCGTCGACGGGATCGGGCTGCGCGGCCGGATGGACGCGGTGTTCGCCGACCGGGACGGCGGCTACACCGTGGTCGACTGGAAGACCGGCGCGGTGCCGGAGGCGGCGAAGCTGGACACGGTGAGCGTGCAACTCGCCGCCTACCGGCTGGCGTGGTCGGCGCTGTCCGGCACACCGCTGCACCAGGTCCGCGCCGCGTTGCACTACGTCCGCCGTGACGTCACACTCCGGCCCGCCGACCTGCTCGACGCCGAGGGCCTGCGCGACCTGCTGCGCACCGTCGAGCTGGCCGGGCGTTAAGCTCGCGATCATGACGGCGAGGATCGTGCTGTTCGGCGCCACCGGATACACCGGCAGGCGCACCGCCGAGGAGATGGTCGAGCGGGGGCTGCGCCCGGTGCTCGCCGGTCGCAGCGCAAGCAGGCTGGCACCGCTGGCGGAACGCCTCGGTGATCTCGAGACGGCGACGGCCGATGTCACCGACACCGCCTCGGTGCGCGACCTGGTCGGCAAGGGTGACGTGCTGGTCAGCACCGTCGGACCGTTCGGGCAGCTGGGAGAGGCCGCGCTGTCGGCGGCGGTGCAAGCGGGTTCGACCTACCTGGACTCGACCGGTGAGCCGCCCTTCATCCGGCGGGTCTTCGAGGAGTTCGGCCCGCTCGCCGAGCAGACCGGGGCGCGCCTGCTCACCGCGTTCGGCAACGACTACGTGCCCGGCAACCTCGCCGGCGCGCTCGCGCTGCGGCTGGCCGGTGAGCAGGCCCACCGGGTGGAGATCGCCTACCACATCACGGGTGGGGGACGCGCGCAGCTCTTCAGCCGGGGGACGCTCGTCTCACTGGTCGGTGTTGCCACCGAGCAGGTCTACACCTGGCGTGACGGCATCAGGGCCGAGCCCGCAGGAGCACGTATGCGGACCTTCCCGGTCGCCGGTCACGAACGCCCGGCGCTGACGATCGGATCGTCCGAGCACTACGCACTGCCCCGGCTGCACCCGGGTTTGCGGGAGGTCGACGTCTACCTGGGGTGGTTCGGCCCCCTCACCAGGGCAGTGCACCTCGGTTCCCGGGTCAGCGACTCGCTGCTGCGGCTGCCGGGAGCCCGCCCGCTGGCGCGGCGGCTCGGTGAGCTGGCCGCCGGCCGGGTGGCCGAGGAGCCCGACGCGACGGCCCTCGAGCGGGTGACATCGCACTTCATCGGTGCGGTGTTCGACGCGGCGGGCACACCCCTGTCGGAAGTCCGGCTGATCGCCGGTGACCCGTACCGGCTCACCGCGCGGCTGCTCGCCTGGGGTGCTGGATGGGCAGCCGAGCACGGTGTCGAGGCGACCGGCGCGCTGGGACCGGTTGACGCTTTCGGGCTCGACGTCCTGGAAGCCGGCGCCGCCGAGATCGGGCTGCACCGCCCCTGACTCCTACCGTTCCGCCCTCAGGAGTCCTCAGGAGTGGGATCCCCTGCTCCGGGTGGCCGCACGGCTGCCTCACGTAGCGAGGGTCCGTGTTGTGTTGCCGTTCGAGTCGTCCAGCCAGACGGTGTGAGTGTTCGGGGTGACGGTGAGGCCGAAGCGTTCCCAGCCTGGTTCCCCGACGGCCTGCCATCGGTCGTAGGCCCGTTCGAAATGGCCCCACAGCGCTACGGGACCGCCTTCGAGTACCGGGCGGCTGCCGTTGTCCTCTTGGGTGCTGACCTCGCACCAAGAGCCGTCGGTGGCGGACAGGAAGATGTCACCCGGGTCGCCGGTGACGTCGTCGATGCTCTGCCCGAAGGTGAGGTTGTCCGGCATCCCGAACTGGGCCAGGAACCACGGGACGGAATGCGTCCACGGTGGTGCGGGGGCCGAGGTGCGCCGCTCTCGCCCGCCGGCTCGGGTGCGGGGTGGTTGACGTGGCTGTGGCGCCCGGTCGTCGTGGCGCATGGTCATGAATCCGGCCCAGTCGGGCAGGAACCGGCCGGTGGCCGTGTCGCCGTCGCGCTGTAGCAGGGCGAGGTTGCCGGCCAGCCCTGAGGGTTTGAAGTCGGCCAGGATCAGCCCGCGTTGGGTGGTCTGTTCGATCCATGATCGGGGGATCGCGGGGACGGCGCAGGTGGAGATGATCCGGTCGAACGGGGCGTACTCGGTCAGCCCCTGGTCTCCGTCGCGGGCGATCAGGACCGGGCTGTAGCCGATTGCGGCGAGACGTTCCCGGGCCAGGTCGACGAGTTCGGTGTCGACGTCGACTGAGAAGACGCGGTCGCTGCCGAGTCGGTGTGCGAGCAAGGCCGCGTTGTACCCGGTCCCGGTACCGATCTCCAGCACGCGGTCACCATCACGAACGTTCAGTGTTTCCAGCATGCTGACCATGAGGCCGGGCATGGTGCTCGACGACACCGCCTGCTGGCCGTTCAGCGCGGTGATGAGAGTGGTGTTGGAGTAGATCGCGTCAAGCCAGTGCTCGGGGTCGGTGTCGCGGTCCACCGGGCGCCAGGTGGCGTCGCTGTTCTGTGTGAAGTGGCGCGGCACCAAGGCGTGGCGGGGGACGGCGCGGATCGCTTCACGCCACGGTGTGGTGCGCAGATCACCGCCACGTTCGAGGTCGTCGGCCAGCGTGCGGGCCTTGGCGCCCCACGCGGTCACTGAGGTTTTCTCAGCAAGCGAGGTAGTCGTGCTCGAAGTGGGTGAGCACGAGGGCGGCCTGTGCGATCCTGCTGATCTTGCTGGGGCTGACGGTGACCTGCTGAAGGGTGTGCCACCGCTGGGTGAGCAGGGCGAAGCCGC
>WHTH01000072.1 GCA_009377865.1 Pseudonocardiaceae bacterium
CGCGACATCTCCTCCAGCTCGGCCACCGGAAGATCAAACCGCACACCAGTCGATCACCGCGTGATCGACACGCCCTGTCGCCGACCGCTGGACCAGCACGCCAACCCGATGCGTGTCAGCCCACGGGCTGAATGTTTACGGTGCGGGAACAACGTCGACGGGGCATCGACCGAGCTTCCGGAGGGCCGCACGTTCCGCGCTGAAAATCCCTGTTGGGTCGCCCGCTGACGCCGGTCGTCTGTGATCTTCGAGATCGTGACTCAGCAGGGTGCTGAGGACCGCGCTGTGGGAGCTTCAGTGTTGCTTCGAGCACGTGGATCAGATTCGGCTATCCCGTGCGGTCCTTGCGAGCGGCCCGCTGGTTGTCGGTGCGGGCGGTGAGGAGGCCGTGGTGCTCGACGAAGACCCCCAGAGCAGGAGATCATCGCGCGGGTGGCGGCGTGTGATATCGGCAAGGCCGAGCTGGTGTGCTGCGCGCGGGTCCCGAACGAGGACCGCCCAGGGCGGCGGCTGCAGGAAGTCACGACCTACTCCACGATGACCCGGTCGCTGCTGGGCATGGCCGACCGGCTGCGGGTGCTGGGGGTGAGCAGGGTGGTGATGGAGGCCACCTCGGACTATTGGAAGCCGGTGTTGTACCTGCTCGAGGCGAACGGGTTCGAGACCTGGCTGGTCAACGCCCGCGATGTCAAGCACCTACCGGGGCGGCCCAAGACCGACAAGCTCGACGCGGTGTGGCTGTGCAAGGTCGCCGAGCGCCAGATGCTGCGTCCGAGCTTCGTGCCCCCACCGGAGATCCGCCGGCTGCGGGACGTGACCCGCTACCGCTGTGACCTGGTCGAGGCGCGCACCGCGGAGAAGCAGCGGGTGGGGAAGCTGCTCGAGGACGCCCAGATCAAGCTCTCGGTGGTGGCCTCGGACATCTTCGGGGTCTCCGGGCGGGACATGATGGCTGCGCTGATCGCCGGAGTGCGTGACCCCAAGGCGTTGGCGCAGCTCGCGCGGGGCCGGATGCGCGGCAAGCTCGCGACGTTGCAGGAGGCGTTCACCGGCTTCTTCACTGACCACCACGCGATGTTGTTGACCAAGATGCTGGCCCGCGTCGACGCGCTCAGCGCCGACATCGCCGAGCTCGAGGCCACCATCGAGGAGATGGTCGCCCCTTTCGCGCAGACGGCCGACCGGCTCGATGAGATCCCCGGCGTCGGGCCCGTCGCCGCCGCGGTGATCGTCTCCGAGGTCGGGCTGGACATGTCCCGGTTCCCCACCGCCGGACACCTGGCCTCCTGGGCCAAGTTCACCCCCGGGATCAAGGAGTCCGCCGGTCAGAAGAAAGGCACCGGCTCCACCGGGCACGGCAACCGCTACCTGGCCAAAGTCCTCGGGGAGGCCGCCGTCGGCGCCGGGCGCACCGACACCTTCCTCGGTGAATGCTACCGGCGCCTGACCCGGCGCCGCGGCAAGAAGAAAGCCATCGTCGTGGTCGGGCGCTCCATCCTGGTCATCGTCTGGCACCTGCTCTCCGATCCCGACGCCCGCTACACCGATCTCGGCTCGGACTTCCACGACCGACGCATCGACCCCGAACGCAAGAAACGAGCCCACATCCAGCAGCTCGAAGCCCTCGGCTACACCGTCACCCTCGCGCCCGCCGCGGCCTAAAACCCCGCCACGGCACCTTCCCCCACCCCGACCGGGCATCATCGCTTCGCCCAGCCGGTGGTCCCGCTCGCCCCGTCCCCGGCCTATTTTCGGATCATCAGGAGGGGGTCCGATCGTGCCGGGCACGAGCATCCGATTGACCTTCGACGGCAGCGACCTTCGTATCCATGCCGGGTGCAATCACCTGCGCGGGCACGCCCGCCTGGACGGGCGGCGCCTTCGGGTCGACAGTTTCGGCGGCACCGAGATGGGCTGTCCGCAGCCCCTCATGCAGCAGGATGCCCGGTTGGGCCGGTTTTTCACCAGTGGGCCGCAGGTGCGGTTGGCCGGCGACACGCTTGTGCTGACCTCGGGGCAGAGCACGATCGAGCTGGTCGACCGGAGGATCGTTGACCCGGACCGTCCGCTGCGTGACACGCGATGGGTCGTGGAGGGCGTGATCGACGGCGCCACCGTGTCCTCGGTCCCCGCTGGTGCGCGGGCGCACGTGACCTTCAGCGAGGACGAGCGCATGCGCGGTAACGCCGGATGCAACGACTTCGGCGCGCGATTCACCGTGCACGGCTCGCAGATCCAAATCACGAAGCAGGTGACAACCCTCCAGTCCTGCGGCGACGCACCCGATCGTCTCGAACGCGCCGTGCTCCGGGTGCTGGATGGCCCACTGACCTATGAGATCACCGCCGACCGACTGCAGCTGACCGCCCAACCCAGCGGCGACGGGCTGGCGCTGCGAGCCCCTGAACACGAGGCTCGATTCCATGGCTATGACATGACTTGGGCCAGGATGACGGAGTAAGTCGGCTACCCTCCCGGTGTGGGCGCGACGTACTCGGTAGACGACGACTCGGGCGCCGGCGGGCAGTCACTGCGCCGGGGCGCTTCGCCGCACGCGATCCGGTCGGCGTTGTTGCCCGAGGACCAGGCCTCCTTCGACACCGTCTACGCCGCCGCCCTGGCCGATGCGCGCGTCAGCCTCGACCTCACCGCGCTGTTCGAGATGCTCGAACGCTGGCGGCGGGTCGCACTGCTCCAGCAGGACCCGGCGCGGTTCCACGCCGTAGCCCGCCGCGCCGCCGAGCTGCTGACCGGACAGCCCTGCCCGGACGACGAGCCCTTGGCCGTGACCCGGGCCAAAGCCGGCATCTGACCGGCCAGTCAGCCGGTGTACACGCTCCGCTCCAGCGACCAGGTCGACGATCAGATCGCCCACTTACCCCGCGAGGCCCTCGCAGCGTTCGCCGAGGTGCGCGCCGTCCTCGAGGTCGCGCCGTGGTCCGGCGACTCGATCAACGACGCCGACCCGAACGCACCCGTGCGCTCATGGGCGTTCGGCCCCGAGGGCCGCGGCGCGATCTACTACCTGATCCAGGAACGCGACCGCCTCGTCGACCTGCTCGACGTCCTGTGGGCCGCATGACTTCCTCCAGGACCACGCTCGTGAGCTGGTGTGCCGCGTTGGCGGGAGCTGGCCGAGCTTGCTGGTGATGGGCCTGGTTTACGAGCGCGTCGAAGACGGCATCGAACCGCAGGCGCTGTCGAGCCCGCAGCTCTACAACGCGGCCGCGTGGGGTCCGCGCGTGCTCGGGGGAGCCGGGTCGTCACTGCGCCCTACTCGCAGTCGGGATTCAGCCTGCAGGACAACCGACACCGCCCATGACCCACGTCAAACCGATTATGCTGCCTCGTACGGGCGCTGAGCACCCGATTGGCCGAGTCAAGGCTGTCAGTGCCCCCCGACGACCATCCGGTCGTCGCGCAGCACCGTCTCTACCGAGTGCATTGCCGCGATGTCCTGCAGGGGTTGCCGTCGACCACGAGGAGATCGGCCGCCCGACCCGGACTGACCGCACCGACGTGGTCGGCCACCAGCGCCTCCTGCGGCGTGAGCCCCGCCTCGACGAGCAGCTCCAACTCCCGGATGAGGCTCGGACCGGCGAACACACCCGGTACGCCCGCGTCGCTCGCCGCGATGACCCGGCCCCCCGCGGCATGGAACGCCTGGGCGCGTGAGTGCAGGACCGACATGGTGTCGGTGCTGAGCGTGACCTCGGTGTCGGCGCTGAGCGCGACCCCGCTGACGCGAGGGTGGCGCCAGCGTGATGTCGCGGTCTACCGCCGGTTCAGGAGGGCCGCGTCCCAGCCCGCGAGGACGCCGCGCGGCTCGAGATGGTCGAGCCGAGCGCACCACGATCCCCTGCCGGGCGAGTTCGCCCTTGGACAGCGCATAGATCCACGTGTAGATCGCCTCGTGCGACACGGTGCCTGCCACCTTGCCAGCGTCAGGGCCGGTGTACTCGTAGCGTAATCGTCCCGCGACCTGGTCGGGCGAGCACCCGGCCCTCAGCTTTCCCAGCACCCGCTCGCGCAGGTCAGCATCGGTGGCCAGCTTGCGGGTCTTGGGCCGGCACCGCGACACCGCCGCCACCCGGGCGGCCGTGGCGGCGAGCGCCCAGTGCCCATCTTCACGGCCTGCTTCGACGCGACAGGCGCAGCGACCTGACCTATCGACGGATACTTTCAGCCACATGTCTGATAGTATAAGACATTGAGACAGCTAGCTGAGCTGAGGAGTTGGGCATGCTCTTCAAGACACCCGACCTGGACGAAGTCGACCTTGAAGTGATCGCCGAGATCGACCGCTACCGCCGCGACTTGCGCTACGCGCTCCGTGAGCCCAAGCGTTGGACGGGTCAGCTGCGGAGGAACCTGTTGGCCAAGGCGATCCAGGGAAGCAACAGCATCGAGGGGTACGACATCACCGACGAGGACGCCGTCGCCGCAGTTGAAGAGGAAGAACCCTTAACTGCAAGCGACGCGACTTGGGCGGAGATCCGCGGTTACCGAACGGCAATGAGCTACATTTTGCAGTTGGCCGACGACCCTCACTTTAGCCTCGATCAGACGCTACTTCGGAGCTTGCACTACATGATGCTTGCCCATGACGTAAGCAAGAGTCCAGGTCGCTATCGATCAAAGACGGTCTATGTTATTGACGAATCCAAGAGTGAGGTAGTTTATGAGGCACCTGATTCGGATTTAGTTCCAGATCTCGTCAGTGACCTGATTGACTCCATCGCGTCTGACAGCGATGTTTCGAGCTTTGTCAGAGCCGGCATGGCGCACCTGAACCTGGTAATGATCCACCCGTTCCGTGACGGCAATGGTCGGATGGCCCGTTGTCTCCAAACCCTGATCTTGGCTCGTGACAGCATCGTCGCGCCTGAATTTAGCAGTATCGAAGAATTTCTTGGTCGCAACACTCGCGACTACTACGAGATACTGGCAGCGGTAGGTGCTGGGTCTTGGAATCCGGAGAACGATTCTATGGCGTGGGTTAAATTCGTTCTTCGCGCCCACCATATTCAAGCGCAAATCGTTCTAGGTCGCCTGACGGAGGCTAGCTATATGTGGTCCGAGCTAGAGGCGATATCGAATAAGAAGAACCTACCTGCGCGGTCGGTTCCTGCATTATACGACGCCGCGATCGGCCTTCGGATCCGCCGATCGGCGTATATTCGACTTGCCGAAGTCGAGGAGCGAACAGCTACTCGGGATCTGCAAGCGTTGGTTGACGCGGACCTGTTGGTCCCACGAGGTGAGCGACGTGGACGGACTTATTCGGCTTCGGGGGCTCTTCGAGATCTGCGAGCGGAAGCACGCCGCTATAGACCTAGAATCAGGGATGCCTACGGCGGAATGAACAGTCTTCTCGAGTCCCAGCAACCGACTCAGCCGAGACTTCCTCTTGATTGGCAGGAGGAGGAGGCAGGCAGCTGGCTGGGGCACCGAGACCTATAGATGTAGCTACTCAGCTGGGTACTGGCATGCGCGCCAGTGATCCAGCTGACGAGGCACCGGCCGCGCCGCTGAAGCCCTATGCCCGCTGAAAGCCGTCACTGATCCGTCGGCGCGAAACCCTGCCGGACGGTGTTCTCGGTGACCACCCGCGGGTCGGTCAGTTGGAGCAGGTAGTCGGGTCCGCCCGCCTTCGAGCCCACCCCGGACAGGCCCAGACCCCCGAACGGCTGGCGGCCGACCACCGAGCCGGTGATGTTGCGATTGACGTAGACGTTGCCAGCGCGCAGTAGCTGCGCCGCTCGCGCGATCCGCGCGGGCGAGCGGGAGCAGATACCGGCCGTGAGCCCGTACTCGGTGTCGTTGGCCAGCGCGAGGGCGTGGGCGAGGTCGCGGGCGCGCAGCACCGCGAGCACGGGGCCGAACAGCTCCTCGCGGGCCACCTCCGCGGTCACCGGCTCGTCCACCTCTACCACCGTCGGGCCGATGTACCAGCCGCCGTCGGGCACGTCATCCCGAGCGAGCAACACCCGCGCCTGACGGCCCGCGCGCTCGACCGCGGCGGTCAGCCGGGCGTGCGCGTCGCCGTCGATCACCGGCCCCACCGTCGTCGCCGGGTCCGAGGCATGCCCGACCACGACCTCGCGCGCGGCGGCCACCAGCCGCGCCACGATGGCGTCGTAGACCCGGTCGAGCACGATCACCCGCGACCCCGCCGAGCACTTCTGCCCCGCGTAGCTGAATGCGGAGGCGATCACCGCGGGCACCGCCACATCCGGGTCGGCGTCGTCGTCGACGATCAGCACGTTCTTGCCACCGAGCTCGGCGACCACCCGCTTGATGTGGCGCTGCCCGGGTAGCGTGCGTGCGGCGGTCTCGTAGATGCCCAGGCCGACCTCCCGGGAGCCGGTGAACGTGACCAGCGCGACGTCGTGGTGCGCGACCAGCCGGGCGCCGACGGTCTCGCCGGGCCCGGGCAGGAACTGCACGGTCCCTTCGGGCGCGCCGGCGGCCAGCAGTGCCTGCACTAGCTGCCACGCGATCACCGGGGTCTGCTCGGCGGGTTTGAGGATCACCGGGTTGCCGGCCACCAGCGACGCGACCGTCATCCCGCACGGGATCGCCAGCGGGAAGTTCCACGGGCTGATCACGGCGGCGACGCCCTTGCCCTGGTAGGTGAGCCGGTTGCGCTCGCCGGGAGGGGACTGCACCCGCGACGCCGACTCGGCGGACAGCCGCAGGATCTCCCGCCCGTAGTACTCGCAGAAGTCGATCGCCTCGCAGACGTCGGCGTCGGCCTGGTCCCACGGCTTGCCGGCCTCGAAGACCTCCAGTGCGGACAGCTCGTCGCGGCGTTCGCGCAGCCACGCGGCCGCCCGGAATGCCACCCCGGCGCGATCGGTGACGGGGGTGTGGCGCCACTGCTGCGCCACGGCCAGCGCCGCGGCGACCGCCGCATCGGCCTCGCCCGGCCCGCAGCACGCGCTGGTGGCCACCCGCCGGTCATGACAGCCGGGGTCGACCGAGGTGAGCTGCTCCGTGGTGCGCACCTGCTGGCCGTCGATGAGCGCGGGCACCTCGATCGGCGGGCGGGCGGCTGCGGCGGCGACCGCGCGGCCGAACGCGGCGCGCATGTCCGCCCGGTGCCATTCGCGGACCGGTTCAGGCTCGTACGGGCGCGGGGCCTGCGGGTCGGTGTGCCCCCGCGCTGCCGCGGGTGCCGGCTCGGGCAGCCCGTCCGCCGCGGGCGCGGCGATCAGCGGGCCCAGCTCGTGGCCCTCGGCGAACCGGTTGCGGACGAAGCTCTCGTTGCTGGTGTTCTCCAGCAGCCGGCGCACCAGGTAGGCCATCCCGGGCAGCAGCGCGCCGACCGGAGTGTAGACGCGCAGCCGCATCCCGAGGCGCTTGACCGCGGCGTGGGCCGGCTCGGCCATCCCGTAGAGCATCTGGATCTCGTAGCCGTCGTCCGGGATGTCCTGGCTGCGGGCGTAGCCGATCGCGTAGGCCAGGCTGCGCAGGTTGTGCGTGCCGAACGCGGCCCGGACCTGCCCGTGGGCGTCGTGCAGCTGCCGGATGCAGTGCTCGTAGCTGGCATCGGTCTCGGCCTTGTGCTCGAACACCGGCACCGGCCAGCCGTGTGCCTGCGCGTGCACCGTCTCGGTGTCCCAGTAGGCGCCCTTGACCAGGCGCACCGTGATCGGGCGGGGCCGGCCGGCGGAAAAGCGGATCACGTCGGCGAGGTCGGTCCGGGCGTCGCGCAGATAGGCCTGCACGACGATGCCGGCCTCCAGATCGGCGAACTCGTCCTCGGCCAGCAGATCACAGAACAGCTCCACCGTCAGGTCCTTGACGGCGTGGTCCTCGGCGTCGAAGTGCACGAACGCGCCCCGCGCCCGCGCCAGCCGCAGCAGCGGGCGGATCCGCTGCTTGGCCTCGGCCAGCCCGATCTCGCGGGCCAGCGGCCCGTAGTGCGGTGACAGGGCCGTCGGTTTGATCGACACGTTCACCCGCGGCAGCGGCCCGAGGTCGTCGCGTTCGAGGCGATCGTCGGGCGCCCAGCGCGCGGTGGCGCCGGCGAGGGTGTCGATCAGGTCGCGTATCCGCTCGGCGTACGCGTCGGCCTCGGCAACGGTGACGGTTTTCTCGCCGAGCAGGTCGCAGGTGAACGCCGACCCCGATCGCCACAGCGCCGCCAGCCCCTCGGCCGCGTCATCCGGCGAGGCGCCGGCGATGAACTGCCGGGCCATCCGGAGGATGCTGCGCCGGGCAGTCCCGGCCTCGATCGCGCGCCCGAACGGGACGGCCTCGGCCACGTCGAGGCCCCGGTTAAGGATGCGGGGGGCATCGCCACCGTGGAAGTACTCGTCGAGGTGCCGTGCCACGTCGCCGGCGCCGTCCAGCGCCGGGAACACGTCGACGAACCGGAACAGCTGGGTCTTGAAGTCGGGCCGCGACATCGCCCAGTCGAGCAGGCGCTCGTTCCACCAGGACATCCGGTAGACGCTCGAGCGCTCACCGGTGCCCAGCGCCGCCAGGCGCCGGGCCAGCGCCGTGACGTCGGCCTCGAGCGCTGCAGCCACGCCCCGACGGTACGCCGGCCACCACCGCACTGCTGTCCATGAGCCCGACACACGGGGGCTTGGAAACGCGGCATCAGTGCGGCAGCCAGGCGTCTTCCGAGCTGATGCGCGCGGTCACCGCCTGCGGCAGGTCACCGTCGACGAGGTGCTGCAGGGATACGGCTTCGAGCACTTCCCGCAAGCTGCTGCGCATGGCGATCCACACCAGTTGCAGTGGCGCACGGGTGGTCTCGTAGTCCACGGTCTCGGGGCGTCGCCCGTGAATGCTGGCCAGTGGCCCGTCCACCGCACGGATGATGTGGGCGAGGGTGATCGTGTCGGCGGGTCGTGCGAGCAACCAGCCGCCGGACTGCCCTCGTTGGCTGTGCAGCAGGCCGGCCCGCCGCAGATCGGCGAAGATGGTCAACAGGAAGCTGCGGGAGATCTGTTGTGCTGTGGCGACGGCGTCGGCGGGCACCGGGAGGCCTCGATCCTGGGCGGCGATCTCGATGAGCGCGCGGATCGCGTACTCCGCTTTCGTCGAGATCCGCATGAGTCCAGTGTGGCAGTCGGCCGGTGACAGCACGCCGAGCCCACGACTCGATCACCGCGCTTCGGGCACGAGATCGTCGGCTTCGCTCCCGATCGGCTGCGCGCGGTCGCGGCGGCCGGCCAGGATGGCGACGGTGACAGCGGTGAGCCACAGCACGGCAAGCGCGGTGTAGAGCGGGAGTCCGATCAGGTCGTCGAGTTCGAGGGCGCTGAAGAAGTCGTGGGCGTTGGTCACGACGATGAGCCCGCCGACGAGGGTACCCAGCACGCGGGCATTGATCAGGCGCACGAGCCAGGCGGCGAAGGGTGCGGCGATCACCCCGCCCACGAGAAGCGCTCCGGCTACCCGGAAGGGGATCTGCGAGGTGCTCAGGCCGCGCAGAAACCCGGCGCTGGCGCCGACGGTGACGAGGAACTCGCTGGCCGAGATGGTGCCGACGACCTTGTGAGGTTGCATGCGCCGGGAGGCCAGCAGCGTGGACGATCCCACCGGGCCCCAGCCACCGCCGCCAAGAGCGTCGAGGAACCCGGCGACGGCTCCGAGCGGGGCCAAAAACCATCGGGGTAGGTTGCGCACCCGCACCACCGGGCCCGACCGGTCGAACGCGAAGCGGACCAGGATATAGGTGCCCATCCCGAACAGGATCAGAGCCACCACGGGGGTCGCCGCCTCGGCCGAGATCGAGGTCAGCACCGTGGCCCCGACAAAGGCCGCAAGCCCGCCGGGGACAGCGAGCCAGCCGACCTTGTCCCAGTCGATGTTGCCGAACCGCCAGTGCGAGGCACCAGAGGCCAGGGTGGTACCGAGTTCGGCGAGGTGGGTGCTCGCCGACGCGAGCGCCGGGGCAAGTCCGACCGACAGCAGCACGGTTGTCGACGTCACCCCGAAGGCCATGCCCAGGGCACCGTCGACGAGCTGACCTGCGACTCCGGCCAGGGCGAGCAGGATCAGGCTCGGCATCTTATACTCCGCAAAGTAGCTCGACTTAGTGCTGTTCACGAGCATCGAGCAGTTCGGATGCAGTGTCAAATACTCGAGCAGCGGGCGACGATCCAAGGCGTCGATGGGCACCGGAGCACTCCCTGCCCTCGTGACCACCCGCACACGTCCCGGAGATCTGATGTCAATCGCTGAATCCGTGTCGGCACCTCTCGAATCCAACGAACCGCGTCCGGTCCAGACCGCAGTGATGCTCGTCGGTGCGGTCCTCGCGGTCGCGCTCGGTGCCGCCGTGCTCGCCGTCGCCGGAACTTCCGTGCTGTGGCTCTACCTCGTCGGCCTCGCGCTGGGGCTGGCGCTGTTCCACTCCGGGTTCGGCTTCACCTCGGCATGGCGACAGCTGGTCGCAGTGCGGCAGGGCCGGGCATTGCGGCACACATGCTGATGCTCGCCGCCGCCTGCATACTCTTCGCCCCGATCCTGGCCGGAGGCGTCGGCCTCGCCGGCCCGGCCGAGGGTTCCGTCTCACCGATCGGGGTCAGCCTGGTCGTCGGGGCCTTGCTGTTCGGCGTCGGCATGCAGGTGGGCGGGTCGTGCGCGTCGGGGACCCTGTTCTCCGTCGGCAGCGGGCAGACCGCGATCCTGATCACTCTCGCAGGATTCATCGGCGGCTCGGTGATCGGCGCCTACCACTTCCCGTTCTGGACCGAGGACACCCCGACCGGCCCGGCGGTGTCGCTTGCCGAGTCCGGGCTCGGCTACCCCGGCGCACTCGCCGTCTCACTGCTGGCGATGGCCGCCATCGCCGCGACCACTATCGTGCTGGCACGGCGTCGCCGCCCGCCCGAACTCGCCCGGCCCCCGGCAGCCCGTGGCCTGGCCAGGGCTTGTCCGAGGCTCCTGGCCGCTGTGGGTGGGCGCGCTGCTGCTGGCCGGACTCAACGCCCTGACGCTGTGGGTGTCCGGCAGCGCGTGGGGCGTCACCTCGGCGTTCGCGCTGTGGGGCTCCAAGCTGCTCGCCGGTCTTGGTGTGGACGTCGCGTCGTGGGGTTACTGGGCGGGCAGCCCCGACAACGCGGCGGCGCTGCAGTCCTCGGTGCTGGCGGACAAGACCTCGGTGATGAACTTCGGCATCATCCTGGGCGCGCTGATCGCGTCGGCGGTCGCCGGCTCGTTCGTCATCCACCGGCGCATCCCTGGACGGCTGGCGCTGGGAGCCGTGATCGGTGGGCTCCTGATGGGATACGGCGCCAGGATCGCCTACGGCTGCAACATCGGCGCCTACTTCGGCGGGATCGCGTCGTTCAGCCTCCACGGTTGGCTGTGGGGACTGGTGGCCATCGCCGGCACGTTCGCGGGCCTCAAGCTGCGCCCGGCGTTCGGGCTGGTCAACCCCGAGCCGCAGGACTCCGCCTGCTGACTGGTCGGTTGCACCCCGCGCAGTAATCAGCCGTCCGGTCGCACAACCGAAGCCCCTCCCATGATCACCTGGCCGCGGTGTCACTGCAGGATCTCGGTCTGCACGGGGCCACCGATCTGGCCGGGACTCGAGGCTTGGGCGGCGGCCGGCCTGCCGGTGCTCCACGAAACGTGATGCGGCTGGCAGCGTTGAGGTGGGATCGTATACATGTGGGACAGATCGAGACCGGCAGGCTCGTGCTGCAAGCGATCGACCGGGAGTCGGCGAGCATCCTCCTGGATCGGCGGAGACCGCCAGGGGTGGTCTTCGCGCCGGGATATCCGTCCCAGTTCTCGCTGGAAACGATGGGGCTGGTGGTCGGAACGCAGGCGCCTGGCCGGTTCGGGCCGTTCTTCATGGTCCGCAAGGCCGACGGAGCGGTCATCGGCGAGATCGGGTGCAGCATCGACGAAGCCGCGGCCACGGGCCACGTCGGCTACTCGGTGGTCGCGCCGTTGTGGGGCCAGGGGTATGCGACGGAGGCGCTGCGGGCGTTGCTCGATCACGTGCTCGCCCAGCCCGAAGTGGGCCGGGTGATCGGCCATACCATGGTCGATCACACCGCCAGCCGCCGCGTGATGGAGAAGGCAGGCATGCTCTATCGCGGCGAGCGGGCCGCCATCGAAGACGGCGAGCTCATCGACCTGGCCGTCTACGAGGCTCGCCAGCACCCTGGCTCCCTCGGCGGCTACTGGATGCTCGACCGCGCCTCGTCCGGACACCCTCCCGCCTCCCCGGTGTAGTCCTGCCTGTGTCATGACTCCCCTTGCCGTCCGTGAACTCGACGTGATGGGGGGTTGGCAGCGCCTGGGAGCCCCATCGCGCCGGCAGAATCGGACTCCCGGGCGGCGGGGTGTGTGGCAGAGGAGGACCGGATGAGCGACAACAGCGACAGTGTCGCCGTCGTGACCGGCGCGGCGCGCGGGATCGGGCGCGGCATCGCCTTAGTGCTGGGTGAGTCCGGCGCGACGGTCTATGTCACGGATCGTGAGAGCCGGGACCGCAAGTCCTCCGAGTTGCCGGGAACGGTCGAGGACACCGCCGAGCAGGTGACCGAGCGGGGCGGGCACGGGATCGCCGTGGCCGTCGACCACGCCGCCGACGACGCCGTGGCGGCGCTGTTCGAGCGAGTCGGCGATGAGCACGGCGGGCTCGATCTCCTCGTCGCCAACGCTTTCGACGGCAACGCGCTCCCGTTCGCGGGCGGCCCGTTCTGGACACTGCCGCTGCTGCACTGGCGGAACATGGTCGACAACGGCGTGCGCAGCCACCTCGTCGCCGCCTGGTACGCAGCGCCGCTGCTGATCGAACGGCGCGGCCTCGCGGTGCTCACCGGCTACACCGACCCCCACTCCGAGGTCATCGCCGGCCACGCCTTCTATGACCTCGCGATGACCGCGGTGAGTCGGCTGGCGCGCTCGCTCGCGCACGACCTGCGCCCGCACGGGGCCACTGCGCTCGCGATCTCGCCAGGCTTCACCCGCACCGAGGCGATCGTCGCCGCGCTCGGCGACGGGCTACCGCCGGGTACCGATTCGGTCGAGTTCCCCGGGCGTGCCGTGCGCGCGCTGCTGCAGGACCCAGATGTCGCCCGGCATGCCGGCCGGACGATCCCGGTCGCCGAGCTCGCCCAGGAGTACGGCTTCCGCGACATCGATACGGGCACAACAGAGCCGACGTGATTCCCCCCGGCGAGCGGCACCCGAGTCGCTACATGCCCAGCGCATGTCGGAGTTCGGGGACATGCCGGCGGGAGACCGGAACGATCTCTGGGCCGCGCGGGTCGGTGATCAGGAGCAACTCGCCCTTGAACCCCCGTTCGACCTCTTGGATTCGCCGGAGGTTGACCAGGAAGCGGCGATGAACCCGGAGGAAGCCCTGACCGCTGAGCACGTTCTCGACGTTGTCGAGGCCGTGCGTGGTCGCCCGGATCCTGCCTCGGTCGGTGATCAGCCATACCGTGTTGCGGTCGGCTTCGACGAACCGGATCTCGGAGGGCGCGAGCAGGACGAGCCGTTCGTTGCGCGTACCGACGACCCGCCGGGGCGCCGACGACCGGGGGTCACCCGGCGGCTTGTCGTGCGGTTCGCTGTCGTGCGAGCCGAAGCCGCAGAGCATTCCCGCCAGATGGTTCGCCATGAAGACCGGGTGCATGATCACGGTCACAGCAGCATCGCCAGGCGAGGTGAGGAGTTGCGCGGGGCCGACCCATTGCGAATCGTGGCGGGCCTCGCTTGCCGCCCAGCGCGCCAAGGCGGTGAGCTTGGGAAACTCGGACGCCCAGCGGTCGGCCGGGTCGGCCATGGCACGGTTGTGCGGGACTCCTAGCAAGGTGCCGGCTGTGCTGTTCGCGATGACGATTCGCCCTCCGGCATCCAGGCCGGCGAGCGGCCCTCGGGCCTTCGAGTTCGCTTCGGTGAACGCGGCGACGACCGCATGCCCTTCCTCGACTGCGTGTGCGCGGAGGCCGGCTTCGACCACTGCTGCCGCCTTCGCCAGCCACTGTGTTGTCTGCTCGGGGAGTGGCTCGTGCCAGCGCGAGACGTTGATCGCCGCAATCGGTGTATCGGTCACGAGGTCGCGGATCGCGACACCCGCGCAGGCCCACTCGTGGAAGCCTTCACACCAGTGTTCGGCGCCGGTGACGTTGACCGGCCCGGAGACCTGCAGTGCGGTTCCCATGCCGTTCGTGCCGCTGGCCTGCTCCGACCAGCCTGCCCAGGGGGCGAGGTTGCTGTCCGCGGCGTGGTGTCGAGCCGGCCGGTCGCCCCAGGACGCCAGGATGCGGCCCGCGCCGTCGGTGACGGTGACGATGCCCTCCTGAAGGTGGATCTGGTCGGCCGCCCGGACAGCGAGCCCGCCGAGTTCCGCGAAGATCACATCGTGGTCCATGGGGTGTTCGCCGAGGTCGGTAGCGCCAGGCGCGACGGTCAGGTGCGGGTCCACGTTGTGCAGGTCGCGGCAGCGGTACCAGGAGGCCAGGATCTCCGGCCGTACCCCCTCGGCGAGGTCGTCACCGGCCGCGAAGCCTTCCCAGGCACGGGTGATGCTGAGCTCGGCGGCTGCTGAGCGCCCTCCCCGGCTCAGACGCCTACCGCTCGTACTGGCCTTCCCACCGCTCATCTCCCACTCCTTGCCTGTGGTTCGAGCCGTGTCAACTATTCAACGATGACCGCCGGGTGTAGTCACGTTACACCTTGTGATTGATCTTACGAGGGTGCACAGCGGCAGCGCAAGATCTTTTGATCTTGCGGAGTAGCGAGCATGGGTGGTGTTGATATGCAAGCTCCTTTCGGACTGCGCCTTGCCGCTGAGTTCGTCGGTACTGCGATGCTGGTCATGTTCGGCGCCGGCGCCGTGGTTGCTGCACTGTACATGGGGGACGGCGAGTTGACGTAAGCCTCGCTGGGGTTCATCTCGCTGTCCTTCGCCATTGCGATTGCCGCAGCCAGCTACGGCTTCGGGCCGGTATCAGGGGCACATATCAACCCGGCAGTGACGTTCTCGTTGGCCGTGACCAGGCGCTTTTCCTGGGCCGACGTGATCCCGTACTGGATAGCACAGCTGCTCGGTGGTGTGGCGGGCGCATTACTGATCGTCGCCGCCTTCGGCACGGGCGCCGTGGATCTCGGCGGGGTGGGTGGGACCGCTCTTGCCGAGGGCTCTCGTATGGATCCGGCATTGTGGCCGAGGCGATCACCACGTTCATCCTGGTGTTCACGGTCATGGCGTTGGCGGTCGATCCCCGAGGCCCCCGGGGGTGGGCCGGACTGATGATCGGTCTGGCGGTCGCGTGCGCGATTTTCGTGATCGGTCTGCTGACCGGCGCGTCGCTGAATCCCGCTCGGACTTTCGGTCCGTATGTCGCGACCGCGATCTTCGCTGGCGACGTGGCGTGGGAAGAATTCGCCTTGTACTGGATCGGACCGTTGCTCGGTGGCGTGGTGGCAGCCTTCGTCTACGATTTCGTGGCAAGACCACGCCAGGCCGAGCTGACTGCGAAAGGCGCTGCCGAGTCGCCTGGGGGAGACGTGGAGCGCTGAACATTCGCAGACCGAGAGTCATGGGCCAAGCCTCGGGTGATGTCAGGAGCGACCAGCGGTCAGGCGACCTGAGGGCTGAAACGGAGAAAGGAATCGGCGATGGCAGGAAATCGTGTGGTCGTCTATCAGGGACCGGGGCGGGTGAGCGTCGAGAGCATTGATTACCCGAAGCTGGAACTCCCTGCCGACGTGGTGCAGGGCCTGGGTGTCCCGAAGCAGGCCCCCCACGCCGCCATTCTC
>WHTH01000087.1 GCA_009377865.1 Pseudonocardiaceae bacterium
CGCGACATCTCCTCCAGCTCGGCCACCGGAAGATCAAACCGCACACCAGTCGATCACCGCGTGATCGACACGCCCTGTCGCCGACCGCTGGACCAGCACGCCAACCCGATGCGTGTCAGCCCACGGGCTGAATGTTTACCGTTCATGCCCCCATTCTCGAATCCACCCCTGACAAAACCGGGCCTCATCAGCTCGCCGGGAAAGAAATCCTAGAATTTGCGACGAACGGTCATCGGCGAATCGACGCGGAGACCAAGCGGAGACCGTCGGCCCGTGCTGCTTCCAGCGCGGCGAAGGTGGTTGTCCGCCACGTTCCGCCCGTCCCTGGTAGAGCCCGAGCCAGCCGTTCACGAGTCAGCGTGGTTGCGCAGTAGCGTGAAGCGACGGTGAGAACCATGCGGCGCCAGGGAGGTCGACGATGCGGCGGCGGTTGTTCGAGGCCGACCACGAGGCGTTCCGCGAGTCGGTGCGGCGGTTCCTGGACAAGGAGGTCGTGGCACACCATCAGGAGTGGGACGCTGCGGGGATCGTGCCCCGGGAGCTGTTCACGAAGGCCGGGTACAGCGGCTTTCTTGGCATGGCGATCCCCGAGGAGCTTGGCGGCGGTGGGGTCGACGACTTCCGCTTCAACGCCGTGCTCGGCGAGGAGGTGCAGCGCTGTGGCGCCGCCGCTGCCGGCCTCGGGCTGACGTTGCACAACGACATCTGCCTGCCCTACTTCCTGGATCTGGCCATCGAGGAGCAGCGCCGGCGCTGGCTGCCCGGCATCGCCGCCGGCGAGCTGATCACCGCCATCGCCATGACGGAACCCGGCATCGGCTCGGACCTCGCGTCGATGAAGACCACCGCGATCCGGGACGGTGACTGCTACGTCGTCAACGGGTCCAAGACCTTCATCACGAACGGCATCAACGCCGACCTGGTGATCACAGCGGTCAAGACCGACCCCGGCGAGCGGCACAAGGGCATGAGCCTTCTCGTGCTCGAACGGGGCATGGCCGGCTTCGAGCGCGGCCGCAACCTCGACAAGCTCGGCCAGCACGCCCAGGACACTGCCGAGCTGTTCTTCCACGACGTCCGGGTGCCGGTGGGAAACCTGCTCGGCGAGCCGGGCGAGGGCTTCGCGCAGCTGGTCGACCGGCTGCCACAGGAGCGGCTGTCGATCGCCATCGCCGGGGTCGCCGCCGCGACGGCAGCACTCGACTGGACCCTCGACCACGTCCGCCACCGCACCGCTTTCGGCGGGCCGGTCGGGTCATTCCAGCACAACCGCTTCCGGCTCGCCGAGATCGCCACCGAGATCGACATCGCGCAGGCCTACACCGATCGGTGTGTCGAGGCGCTCAATGACGGCGAGCTGACCAACGAGGACGCGGCCAAGGCCAAGTGGTGGTGTACCGAGATGCAGGGCCGGGTGCTCGACACCTGCCTGCAGCTGCACGGTGGCTACGGCTACATGACCGAGTACCCGATCGCGCGCGCCTACGCCGACGCGCGCATCACCCGCATCTACGGCGGCACCACTGAGATCATGAAGGAGGTCATCGGCCGCTCACTGGGCCTGTAGCCTGGGGAGACGGACTGTGGTTCGAGTACCGGGGACGAGGCGGTCACAAGTTCACAAGAGCGTAACGAGCCTCGGGCGGGCGGGACGTTGACAGCGCACGAACCCCCGACTTAGCGTCTCCTGGTCGCATCGGGTAGCAGAGAGAGGGTGGTGTCCATGAAGATCCTCGATGGGCATCGCGCCTGGTCCTGCTGGGTACGGCTCTACTCCCTCTGGGACCGACAACGCTGAGTTTCTTCCGACGCGGAGTTTCATCCCGCGGCACCGCTGAAGGTCTCGAAGACCCGAGGGTCCGGGCTGGCCGAGAAGTCCCACCGTTCCCACCGAGCGACCCGTAACGGTTGACTCCGGCACCGCGACATCTCCGTTGTCGAGCAACTTCGAGGCGCCCCCTCTGGGGCGTCTTCGTGTTTCGCACTGTTTCTTGGTGGTCTCTTTCTTGGTGGTCTCTGTGAATGGGAGGAGGTTCGGCTGATGGCACTCGTCGACTGCGATCCGTTGATGCGGGTGACCTGGACAGACCCTGTGACGGGCAAGCACGGATATCTGGTCGTGCACAGCCTCGTCGCGGGGCTGGCGACCGGTGGCACCCGGATGCGCGCAGGTTGCACACTGTCCGAGGTCGAGGACCTCGCCCGTGGCATGGCATTCAAGACCGCCATCTTCGACCTCCCGGTGGGTGGCGCCAAGGGCGGCATCGACTGCGACCCCAAGGACCCGCAGGCACGTGAGGTGCTCCGCCGATTCGTGCAGGCCATGCGTCCTTGGATCGACGCCCACTGGGTTACGGCCGAAGACCTCGGCGTTCCGCAGCACCTGATCGACGATGTTTTCGCCGATCTCGGCCTCGACCAGTCGTACCACGCCGCGATCCGCCGGTCGGCCGACCCGGAGTTCACGCTGAGCCGGGTCAACGCCGGCCTGCATTCGCCCGTCCCCGGCGGGTACCAGCTCGGCGACGTCGTCGGCGGCTACGGCGTGGCCCAGAGCTGCCTCGGCGTGGTGGCTGCCCGCGACTGGACACCGGGCGAGACCACCGTCGCGATCCAGGGCGTCGGCACCATGGGCGGCGGCGCTGCGTGGTATCTGCACGAGGCCGGCCTGAAGGTCATCGCCGTCGCCGATGCCGCCGGGGCGCTCTATGACCCCGACGGGCTCGACATCCCCACCCTGCTCGAACTGCGTGACCGATACGGCGAGATCGACCGGTCCCAGCTGCCCGCAGACATCGAGCGATTGCCGCGGCAGGCGGTACTCGGCATCGAGGCGGACGTGCTGATCCCCGCAGCGGTGTCCTACGCGATCACCCCGGCCAACGCGGGCGACGTGTCGGCGCAGTTCGTGATCGAAGCTGCCAACGCGGCCACCACACCCGAGGCCGAAGCGATCCTGGCCGCCAGGAATATCCCGGTGATCCCGGACTTCGTGGCCAACGCCGGCGCGGCAGCCTGGGCCTGGTGGCTGCTGCTCGGACGGGTCGACGCCGACCCCGTGCTGTCGTTCTCGGTACTTCGCCAGGAGATGCTGGCGAAGATCCCGCCGCTCATCGAGGCCTGGAACAGCGACCGCGCGACGCCGCGTGCCACTGCGCTGCGGCTGGCAGACCGCCAGACCCAGTACCTCCGCGCCGCCGAAGCGGACGGCGAACTGCTGGTCACCATCCCCTGACTCGCCAGCCCACACCCGCACCGCCGCGAACGTGGCCTTCGCCTCATGACACGAGGCGAAGGTCCCCTTCGTGGCGCCGGATGACGGATCACGACCCGCCGGGACGGCGGACGCGGTAGAGCCGCTGGTTACCGCGCACTCCTTTGAACCGCCGGACACCGGTGGCACGCCATCGCAGATCGCCTGCATCGGCTGAGCCGCGTACTGCCGCGGTGGCCAGCACGGTGCCGGGCCGGGCGCTGGCGGTGATACGGCTGGCGAGGTTGACTGGCGGGCCGTACCAGTCGCCGCCATGAGGCACAGCGATGCCGGATGCGATCCCGGCCCGCAGCGGTGGTAGCGCGCTGCTCCCATCGCCGGTGGCATCGATGAGGTCGAGCAGCGTGTGCACCAGGGGCAGCGTCGACGGCGAGACCACCATCACGGCATCGCCGATCGTCTTGACCAGCCGGACGGGCGGGCTCACCACGTCGGTGGCGGTGGCGGTGAGCAGGTCAGCGACGTGGACCAGTTCGTCGGCCGGGATCTGCTCCCCGAGCTCGGTGAAACCCACGAGGTCGGCGAAACCCACGGTCGCCTGCTGGGCGCCCTGCATCCGGCCGGCGTCATGATGGGCGACCGCGATCGCGTGCGAGCGAATGCGGTCCGCGAGGTTGAGGGCGAGGACGTGTCCCAGCAACCTGGAATCAGCGTCGACGAGCATGCCTGCCTCCGTTGCATAGCGCAGCGCAACCTCGGGATCAGGGTCTCCGGCCTCGAGCAGGGCCTCCCCCAGCAGCGCACCCGCCGCATCCGCCATGCTCGACATGCCGCGACCGATCGTCCTGGCGACAGTGAGCATTCCTTCCTCGGGCAGCCCGAGCGCGATGTAGTCCTGCAGCCGCAGGGCGAGCGCGATGTCGGCGTCGTCGTAACCGGCATCCGACACCGGCGGCCGGCCCAACGCGCGGAACCATCGCTGCAGCGCATCCGGCTCGAGCCCGGTGCGCTCGGCGACCTCGGCCTCCGTGTACCTGCCCTGCGGCACGAGCGCGCGCTCCAGCAGCAGCATCGCCAGCCGGTCCTGCTGCACCGCATCGCGCATCTCGGCCAGCGTCACGCCCGCCTGCGCCAGCTCCTCGAGCAACGCTATCCGAGCGCGGCGGCCGTCGCGGTTCAGCCCTTCGAGCAACCCCGCCCGCTCGTAGTCGACCTCGACGGCTGCCGAACGCAGCGCCCTGGGCAGCGGCAGCGACCGCGCGGGGGGCTCGGACATCCCCGCATCATCCCAACTCGCCCCCCGACGCTGCCCACCGGTCGGCGGCGCACGGTGGTGCCCAGCCGCGGGCGGGCGTGCCGGTACCGGGGCGCACAGCAGCGCCCGCCGCGCGGGAGGCACGGCGGGCGCTGCGGGTAGGGGATCTGTGTCGTTATCGGAAGTCACGACCGAAGTCGTAGTCGTCGAGCGGGACGGCTGCTCCGGACGCGGCACCGAACATATCCGGCGAGTAGTAGCCGTCGTCGTAAGACGGGATCGCGTATGCCGCTGCTCGCGCCTCCTCGGTCGGCTGCACCTGGATGTTGCGGTACCGGTTGATCCCGGTGCCGGCCGGGATCAGCTTGCCGATGATCACATTTTCCTTCAGCCCGACGAGCTTGTCGCTCTTACCGTTGATCGCCGCGTCGGTGAGGATCTTCGTCGTCTCCTGGAAGGAGGCCGCGGACAGCCACGACTCCGTAGCCAGCGACGCCTTGGTGATCCCCATCAGCACCGGACGGCCTGCGGCCGGCTCGCCGCCCTCGGCCACCACGCGGCGGTTCTCCGACTCGAACTCGCTGCGCTGCACCAGTGCACCGGGCAGGAACTCGGTCGAGCCCGAGTCGATGATCGTCACGCGGCGCAGCATCTGCCGGACGATCACCTCGATGTGCTTGTCGTGGATCTTGACGCCCTGCGAGCGGTACACCGCCTGGACCTCGCGGACCAGGTGCAGCTGCACCTCCCGGGGGCCCATCACCCGCAGCACCTCGTGCGGGTCGACGACGCCCTCCATCAGCCGCTGGCCGACGCCGAGGTGGTCGCCATCGGCCAGCGGCCGTTCGGAGCCGTCGGCTGTGATCACCGCGAGCCGCTGTCGCTTGGACAGCTTGTCGTAGACGATCTCCTCACCGCCGTCGTCCGGCGTGACGGTGATCTTCCAGAACTTCTCGCCGTCCTCGACCTGCACCCGGCCGTCGGCGTCCGCGATCGGCGCCATGCCCTTGGGCACCCGGGCCTCGAACAGCTCCTGCACCCGGGGCAGACCCGTCGTGATGTCCTCGCCGGCGATGCCACCGGTGTGGAATGTCCGCATCGTGAGCTGCGTCCCGGGCTCGCCGATGGACTGCGCGGCGACGATGCCGACCGCCTCGCCGACATCGACGAGCTTGCCGGTGGCCAGCGAGCGGCCGTAGCAGACCGCGCACACGCCGTCGGCGGACTCGCAGGTCAGCACCGAGCGGACCTTGACCCGCTCCACACCGGCCGCGATGAGCGACTCGATCGCCGGATCGCCCAGGTCGGCTCCCCTGGGCAGCACCAAGCTGCCATCGCCGTCGCTGCCGCCGACGACGTCCTCGGCGAGGCTGCGGGCATACAGGCTGGTCTCCACGTACTGGTCGCGTACCAACCGGCCCTCGGAGCCCTCCGCGGCCACCGGCATCTGGATGCCGCGGTCGGTCCCGCAGTCGCCCTCGCGCACGATGACGTCCTGCGACACGTCCACCAGCCGCCGGGTGAGGTAACCGGAGTCGGCCGTCCGCAGCGCCGTGTCGGCCAGGCCCTTGCGAGCGCCGTGGGTGGCGATGAAGTACTCCAGCACCGACAGGCCTTCACGGAAGTTGGACTTGATCGGCCGCGGGATGTAGTCGCCCTTCGGGTTCGACACCAGGCCCCGCATGCCGGCGAGGCTGCGGACCTGGGTCATGTTGCCCGCCGCGCCGGCCTTGACCAGCACGAAGATCGGGTTGTCCTCGGCGAAGTTGCTCTCCATCGCCTCGGCGACCTCCTCGGTCGCCTGGGTCCAGAGCTTGACCAGCTCACCGTTGCGCTCGTCGTGCGAGAGCACACCGCGCTGGTAGCGCTTCTCGATCTGGTCGGCCTTGCCCTCGTAGTCGTCCAGGATCGCCTGCTTGGCCTTCGGGACGACGACGTCGTCGATCGCGACGGTGACGCCGGAGCGGGTCGCCCAGTGGAAGCCCGCCTCCTTGAGCTTGTCCAGCGTCTGGGCGACCGAGACCATCGGGTAGCGCTCGGCGAGATCGTTGACGATCGCCGCCTGTCGAGACTTGGGCATCACCTCGTTGACGAACGGGTAGTCCTCGGGCAGCAGGTCGTTGAACAGCATCCGGCCGATCGTGGTGTCTGCGATCCAGGGCTTGCCGGGCTCCCAGCCCCGTGTCTCCCGGAGGCGGGACTCCTCACCGGCTGGCGGGACACCGTCGGACATCTTGATCCGCACCTTGGCCTGCAGCGCGGTCGTGCCCCGATCCATGGCCATGATCGCCTCGGCGGGCGACGAGAAGGAGCTGCCCTCACCCGTGGCACCCTCGATCACCCGGCACAGGTGGTAGAGACCGGTGACCATGTCCAGCGACGGCATCGCCAGCGGCCGCCCGGACGCCGGCGACAGGATGTTGTTGCTCGACAGCATCAGCACCCTGGCCTCGGCCTGCGCCTCGGCCGACAGCGGCAGGTGCACCGCCATCTGGTCGCCGTCGAAGTCGGCATTGAACGCCGCGCACACCAGCGGGTGGATCTGGATGGCCTTGCCCTCGACCAGCTGCGGCTCGAAGGCCTGGATGCCCAGCCGGTGCAGCGTCGGCGCGCGGTTGAGCAGCACCGGGTGCTCGGTGATGACCTCCTCGAGCACGTCCCACACCTGGCCGCGCTGCCGCTCCACCATCCGCTTGGCGGACTTGATGTTCTGTGCGTGGTTGAGGTCGACCAGGCGCTTCATCACGAACGGCTTGAACAGCTCCAGCGCCATCTGCTTGGGCAGCCCGCACTGGTGCATCTTGAGCTGCGGGCCGACGATGATCACGCTGCGGCCGGAGTAGTCGACGCGCTTGCCGAGCAGGTTCTGGCGGAACCGGCCCTGCTTGCCCTTGAGCAGGTCCGACAGCGACTTGAGCGGGCGGTTGCCCGGCCCGGTCACCGGCCGGCCGCGGCGGCCGTTGTCGAACAGCGCGTCGACGGCCTCCTGCAGCATCCGCTTCTCGTTGTTCACGATGATCTCGGGCGCGCCCAGGTCGATCAGTCGCTTGAGCCGGTTGTTGCGGTTGATGACCCGGCGGTACAGATCGTTGAGGTCGGACGTGGCGAAGCGGCCGCCGTCGAGCTGCACCATCGGGCGCAGATCCGGTGGGATGACCGGGACGCAGTCCAGCACCATCCCCATCGGGTTGTTGCGGGTGGCCTGGAAAGCCGCGACGACCTTGAGCCGCTTGAGCGCACGCAGCTTCTTCTGGCCCTTACCGCTGCGGATGACCTCGCGCAGGTTGTCGGCCTCGGCGTCGATGTCGAAGGTCTCCAGCAGCTTCTGAATCGCCTCGGCTCCCATCGCACCGGTGAAGTAGTCGCCGTAGCGGTCGTAGATCTCGCGGTAGAGCATCTCGTCCACGATGAGCTGGCCGACCTCGAGCTTGGTGAACGTGTCCCAGATCTCGGTGAGCCGGTCGAGCTCGCGCTGCGCGCGTTCGCGCAGCTGGCGCATCTCGCGCTCGCCGCCCTCCTTGACCTTGCGTCGCACATCGCTCTTGGCGCCCTCGTTCTCCAGCTCGGCGAGGTCAGCCTCCAGCTTCTGCGCGCGCGCCTCGAGGTCGGCGTCACGTTTGTCCTCGACCTGCTTGCGCTCGACGCCGATCTCGCTCTCCAGCGTCGACAGGTCGTTGTGCCGGGTCTCGGTATCGACCCAGGTGACCGCGTAGGCCGCGAAGTAGATGATCTTCTCGAGATCCTTCGGGGCCAGGTCGAGCAGGTATCCCAAGCGGCTGGGCACGCCCTTGAAGTACCAGATGTGCGTCACCGGCGCGGCCAGCTCGATGTGGCCCATCCGCTCACGCCGCACCTTGGCGCGGGTGACCTCGACGCCGCAGCGCTCGCAGATGATGCCCTTGAAGCGGACGCGCTTGTACTTACCGCAGTAGCACTCCCAATCCCGGGTGGGACCGAAGATCTTCTCGCAGAAGAGCCCGTCCTTCTCGGGCTTGAGAGTGCGGTAGTTGATGGTCTCCGGCTTCTTCACTTCGCCGAACGACCACTGACGGATGTCCTCTGCCGTGGCGAGGCCGATGCGGAGCTCGTCGAAGAAGTTGACGTCTAGCACGTCTTCGGTCCTTCTCCCCTGTGTTGATGGGACCCTGTGTTGATGGGACCTGTCGTTATCAGACTCGGGTATCGAAAGGTCGGCTGGACGACCGGCGCGGGGATGGGCGGGAGGACCACCCCCGCGCTGGACGTGGTGCGGCTAGCCGCGGGACGATTTACTGGACGGCTTACTGGACGACATCGTCGACCGACGGCGCCTCGTTGCGGGACAGGTTGATGCCGAGGTTGGCAGCGGCGCGCTCCAGGTCCTCGTCGTCGGAGTCCCGCATCTCGATCGCGGCACCGTCACTGGAAAGCACCTCGACGTTGAGACACAGCGACTGCAACTCCTTGAGCAGAACCTTGAACGACTCGGGGATGCCGGGCTCCGGGACGTTCTCGCCCTTGACGATCGACTCGTAGACCTTGACCCGGCCCAGCACGTCGTCGGACTTGATCGTGAGCAGTTCCTGCAGCGTGTATGCCGCGCCATAGGCCTGCATCGCCCAGCACTCCATCTCGCCGAAGCGCTGGCCGCCGAACTGCGCCTTCCCGCCCAGCGGCTGCTGGGTGATCATCGAGTACGGGCCGGTCGAGCGAGCGTGGATCTTGTCGTCGATCAGGTGCAGCAGCTTGAGGATGTACATGTATCCGACCGCGACCGGGTACGGGTACGGGTCCCCGGTGCGCCCGTCGAACAGCTCGGCCTTGCCGTCGGGCCCGACCATCTGGTCGCCGTCGCGGTTGGGCCGGGTCGAGGCCAGCAGCCCCGAGATCTCCTGTTCCCTGGCGCCGTCGAACACCGGCGTGGCGACCACAGCGCCCGGCTCGGCGGAGCGCAGCTCCTCGGACAGTCGCGACGCCCACTCCGGCTCGCCCTCGACATCCCAGCCGCTCTGAGCGATCCAGCCCAGGTGGGTCTCCAGGATCTGGCCGACGTTCATCCGCCGCGGCACGCCGTGGGTGTTGAGGATGATGTCGACCGCAGTGCCGTCGGGCAGGAACGGCATGTCCTCTACGGGCAGGATCTTGCCGATGACGCCCTTGTTGCCGTGCCGGCCGGCGAGCTTGTCACCGTCCTGGATCTTGCGCTTCTGCGCCACGTAGACGCGGACCAGCTCGTTGACACCGGGCGGCAGCTCGTCGTCGTCCTCACGGGAGAACACCCGGATGCCGATGACCTTGCCGGTCTCGCCGTGTGGCACCTTCAGTGAAGTGTCCCGCACCTCGCGAGCCTTCTCACCGAAGATCGCACGGAGCAGCCGCTCCTCCGGCGTCAGCTCGGTCTCCCCCTTCGGGGTCACCTTGCCGACCAGGATGTCGCCGGGCTGCACCTCGGCGCCGATCCGGATGATGCCTCTCTCGTCCAGGTCCGCCAGCACCTCTTCGGAGACGTTCGGGATGTCCCGGGTGATCTCCTCGGCGCCGAGCTTGGTGTCGCGGGCGTCCACCTCGTGCTCCTCGATGTGAATCGAGGTCAGCACGTCGTCCTGTACCAGGCGCTGGGACAGGATGATCGCGTCCTCGTAGTTGTGACCCTCCCACGGCATGATCGCCACGAGCAGGTTCTTGCCCAGCGCCATCTCACCGTCGTCGGTGCACGGGCCGTCGGCAATGACCTGACCGACCTCGACCCGGGCGCCCTCGTCGACGATGGGGCGCTGGTTGATGCTGGTGCCCTGGTTGGAGCGGTGGAACTTGTGCATCCGGTAGGTCTCCCGGGTGCCGTCGTCGGCCATCACGGTGACGTAGTCGGCCGACAGCTCCTCGACCACGCCGGCCTTCTCCGCGACGACGACATCACCGGCGTCCACGGCCGCCCGCAGCTCCATGCCGGTGCCCACCAGCGGCGACTCGCTGCGCAGCAGCGGCACCGCCTGGCGCTGCATGTTGGCGCCCATCAGCGCGCGGTTGGCGTCGTCGTGCTCGATGAACGGGATCATCGCGGTGCCGACCGACACCATCTGCCGCGGCGAGACGTCCATGTAGTCCACGCCGTGCGGGTCGATGTAGTCGACCTCGCCCGCCTTGCGGCGGACCAGCACCCGCTCCTCGGCGAAGTGCCCGTCGTCGCGCAGCACCGCGTTGGCCTGCGCCTTGACGTGCCGGTCCTCCTCGTCGGCGGTGAGGTAGTCGATCTGCTCGGTGACCCGGCCGTCGACGACCTTGCGGTAGGGCGTCTCGATGAAGCCGAACGGGTTGACCCGCCCGTACGACGCCAGCGACCCGATCAGCCCGATGTTCGGGCCCTCCGGGGTCTCGATCGGGCACATCCGGCCGTAGTGCGAGGGGTGCACGTCACGAACCTCGAAGCCGGCCCGTTCCCGCGACAGCCCGCCCGGCCCGAGCGCCGAGAGCCGGCGCTTGTGGGTCAGACCCGCCAGCGGGTTGGTCTGGTCCATGAACTGCGACTGCTGCGAGGTGCCGAAGAACTCCTTGATCGCCGCCACCACCGGGCGGATGTTGATCAGGGTCTGCGGCGTGATCGCCTCGACGTCCTGGGTGGTCATCCGCTCGCGGACGACTCGTTCCATGCGGGACAGCCCGACCCGGATCTGGTTCTGGATCAGCTCACCGACGGTGCGCAGCCTGCGGTTGCCGAAGTGGTCGATGTCGTCGGTCTCGACCGGCACCTCGGTACCGTTCGATGCGGCCATCGTCTCCTCACCCGCGTGCAGCCGGACCAGGTAGTCGATGGTCGTGACGATGTCGTCCTCGGTGAGCACGCCGGACCCCTGCGGCAGCTCCAGACC
>WHTH01000109.1 GCA_009377865.1 Pseudonocardiaceae bacterium
GCTTCGCCCTGCTCACCCAGCGGTGGCACACCCTTCAGCAGGTCACCGTCAGCCCCAGCAAGATCAGCAAGATCGCACAGGCCGCCCTCGTGCTCACCCACTTCGAGCACGACTACCTCGCTTGCTGAGAAAACCTCATTGCAGCGGCCGAATTCAAACCACGTCAGCTCGCTGTGGCACGGCGTTGCGGGCTGAAGGTACCCGATACACTTCTCACCAACCGTGCCGAGGACCTCGGCTTGTTCACCGACGGTGAATTCGTCACCAAGCCGCTGGCGAAACCAGCCATCGATGTCGACGAGCCCAAAATAGCCTACACGCACCTCTTGAGTGACAGCGACATCGGCGACCTTCGCGGCATCGATACAACTGGCCACATGTTCCAACGATGGATTGCGAAAAGATCCGATCTGCGTGTAACCGCCGTCGGTGACCACATTTTCGCCACCGCGCTCCATGCGCACAGCAACAGATCGAGAATAGATTGGAGATCGGATTACGACTCGCTCGAGTACGAGCCGGTCGGCGTGCCGAGCGAAGTGCGTGCCGGTGTTCTCGCCTATCTGCGCTCATTCGGGCTCATCTTCGGTGCATTCGACTTCGCCGTGGACAAATCCGGTTTCCATTGGTTCTTAGAATGTAATCCGAATGGCCAGTGGGGGTTCATCGAATACGCCACCGGACAGCCGATCGCGGCTGCGATCGCGGCCGAATTGACGAGAGGCCCTCATCATGGTTGATGTTGCTCTTACCAAGGACGAGCAGGCCAGGGCACATCGAGCTCGCGCTACGTTGGTTCGTAAGCTCACCGAGGTAGGCGCCCTACACGATCCCGCATGGCGACAAGCAGTCGCGGAGGTCCCCCGGCACGTCCTGATACCCCATTACTTCGACAACGGCGGGTCGACGACGTGGCTGGCCGTCGACAGTGCGAACCCGGACCAACGGGACGACTGGCTGGACGCTGTGTATTCCGACCGCACACTGGTGAACGACCTTGGAACGCTCCCATCATCCAGCGGAGACACCCCTTCGCGCGTGCCCACGGGATCGAGCAGTCTTCCCAGTCTCGTCGTTGCCATGCTGGAGAAGCTCGACGTGCAAGCCGATGAACGTGTGCTGGAGATCGGCACCGGCTCCGGATACAGCACGGCGCTGCTGTGCCACCGGCTCGGCTCGTCGAACGTCACCAGTCTCGACATCAACCCGAGGCTCGTCGATGAGGCGCGGGGCCGGCTGGCCGCGCTACATTACACACCGACACTCATCGCGGGGGACGGCGCGATCGGCTACCCGTATGGCGCCCCGTACGACCGAATCATCGCCACCTGCGGCGTCACCCACGTGCCCTCGGCATGGATCAGACAACTCGGCGCCGGGGGGCGGATCGTTGCCCCCCTCGACGGGACGCGCGAGGGCGGTCTGATGGTGCTTGACAAGGCTGCGCCCGACGAGGTGACGGGCCGCTTCGACGCCATGCTCACGTTCTTCATGCCGATGCGCGACGACCCAGACCATCCGTGGGGGCCCGCACGAGGTATGAGCCACACAGCTAGAGGCTGCATGGCGCACGATGGGACTACCGATCTCGATCCGAGCACGCTCATCTCGGACGACCACGACTGGTGGTTGTTCCTGCGGCTTCACCTACCGGGTGCCACATTCGGTCACACCTTGGACCCAGCGGGTCGGCGGGACGGTATCTCTGTACACACGACCGCCAGCTCCGCCATTGCTGCCTTCGCGCCGATCGGCCCCGATGAATGGCGCACGACGCAACGCGGCGCGGGGCGAATCTGGGACACTGTCGAATCGGCTCGACGGACCTGGGAAAGGCTCGGCATGCCCCGCCGAACCCGCCTGGGGATCACCGCGCTCGACGACACTAACCACCAGTACGTCTGGCTCGACGATCCGAACGGTGCTTATTCATGGCCCATGCCACTGTGATCTTGGACGCGCCGGATGAGCGGATCAGCTCAGGACTCGAACAGTGGCTCGGTCGCTCCGTCCACTGCGTAGCCGTCGGCGAACTCCGGTTTCGCAGCGGCGACGCGCCAGGTCGGCTGCGAAGTCCGCCTGAACGTCCATACGCGCCCCAAGTCTGCCATCGTCAGAGTCTGTGGCTTCACGTGAGCATACGGTGACAGTCTGGCGAACCGTCCCACCGGCGGCGCGCCCGTGCCCGGTGCCCGCTCTGCGCGCTGGCCGAGGCCGACACCAGCAAACGGCGAGGGTATGTTCCACAGGATCTGCTGGATCACCGGTGAGGTAGGCGCATGTCCTCCGCCAGGCGAGGCTTGACGCGCGGCCCGTCGAGCCGCGTCGGTAGCCCGTGACCACCACCGTGCTGCTGGGCGGCCACATCCATTCCCCCTCGGCGCCGGGAGCCACCGCGATGGCCGTGGCCGGCGGCACGGTGATCTGGCTCGGCACCGAGGAGTCGGCCCGCGGCCGGTTTGACGGCGCGGACGAGGTGGTCGAGCTGCACGGGGCGTTCGTCGCGGCGGCGTTCGTCGACGCACACGTGCACGCCACCAGCACCGGACTGCTGCTCGACGGGCTCGACCTGACCCGCACCACGTCGCTGCGGGAGTGCCTCGACACCGTGGCCCGGCACGCCTCCGCGCGCCCCGGTGCGGTGTTGTGGGGGCACGGCTGGGACGAGACGAGCTGGCCCGAGGCTCGGCCGCCGTCACGCACCGAGCTCGACCGTGCCGCCGCCGGGACGGCGGTCTACCTGTCCCGGATCGACGCGCACTCGGCGGCGGTGTCCTCGGCGCTGCTGGTTCGGGCGCCGGACGCGGTCCGCGCCGACGGATGGTCATCGGAGGGGCCGCTGTCGCGCGAGGCGCATCACCCTGCCCGTCGCGCCGCCCGCGAGTCCATCACACCTGCCCAGCGCACCGATGCGCAGCGAATGTTCCTGACGCATGCCGCGGCACGGGGCGTCGCCGTGGTGCACGAATGCGCCGGGCCGGACATCTCCGGGGCCGACGACCTGGCCGGGCTGCTCGCCCTCGACGCGGGCGTCGAGGTGATCGGGTACTGGGGGCAGCCGGTCGCCACCTCCGAGCAGGCCACCGAACTGCTCGCCGCGACCGGCGCCCACGGGCTGGCCGGCGACCTGTGCTGCGACGGCGCGATCGGTTCGCGCACCGCTGCGCTGTGCCGGCCCTATGCCGACGCACCGGGCAACCGTGGCGTGACCTACCTCGATGCGGACGCCGTCGCGGCGCACCTCGTCGCCTGCAGCCTGGCAGGCACCCAGGCCGGGTTCCACGTCATCGGCGACGCGGCCACCGGGACCGTGCTCGCCGGTCTGGCCACCGCCGAGACGCAGCTCGGCGCCGCGGCGCTTCGAGCACGAACCCACCGGGTCGAACACCTGGAGATGGTCGACGCCGAGCAAGCCGGGCAGTTGGCGCGGGCGGGTGTGGTGGCCAGCGTGCAGCCGGCGTTCGACGCCGCGTGGGGCGGACCCGACGGCATGTACGCGCTTCGGCTCGGGAAGCCCCGGGCGGCAGCGATGAATCCCTTCGCGACGCTCGAACGCGCCGGGATGGTGCTGGCCTTCGGCTCCGACACACCCGTGACGGGCGTCGAGCCGTGGGCTGCGGTGCGCGCGGCGGCGCATCACCGCACCCCGGGTTCCGGGATATCCCCGGCGGCGGCCTTCACCGCGCACACTCGCGCCGGGTACCGCGCCGGGGGTGGTACAGACCCCCTCGCGGGGACGCTGGTTCCTGGTGCTCCCGCGTCCTACGCCGTGTGGGACGCCGAGCCCGACTTGGCTTCGCCGGAGGCCGAGTCGCCGCGCTGCCTGCGCACCGTCCACCACGGCCGCACGATCTTCGACCGCGAGGGGGCGCTGCCAGAACCGTCACGCCATTGACGGCGTCCAACTCGACGGACAACCGAGTCGGGAGTTACGGGCGGCCGGTCAGCCTGCGGCGCACCGGTCGAGGAACTCGCCCACTTCGGGCACGGCGGCGTACGTGTCGAGCCGCGACCGCAGCAGCGCCACCCGATCATCCCCGCGTGACGAGCTGGTCGACGACGAGAGGTCGAGAGTGCGGCCGGCGAGGTGCGCGGCGTGGTCGACGTCGCCGGCCCGTAGGTGCGCTTCGGCCAGCCACGACGTGTAGAGCGCGGACTCGCGGGCCTGCCGCTCGTCGTACCGCTCGAGTACCCCGGTCAGTAGTGGGATGCCCCGGTCGGGCTGCCCGAGCTCGACGTAGCAGCGGCCGGCCATCACGGTGACCTCGTCGGGGTCGAGCCAGTACACCCACGATGGGTCATCAGCCGGGCGGCGCTGGTCGTACTCGGTTTCGACTTGGGCGAGGGCGTGCTCGGTGTGGCGGGTCTCCCCGGCGCGGGCATGGGCCCATGCGACGCGCTCGCCGAGCAGGGCGCGGGTAGTGGCGCTGGCGTGTTCGCGGACCCCGGACTGCGCGGAGCGGGCCAGCAGCACGGCTTCGTGGGGGTCGCCGATGTTGGCGACCTGATAGGCCAGGGTCGACACGAGGTTGGCGGCGGCGGGCCGGTCCCTGGCAGCGTGGGCGGCGTGGACCCCGAGCAGGTGATAGCGGGCGGCGACGTCGGGGGCTCCGGCATCGGCAGTGACCCACCCGGCGAGTTGGCACAGCTCGGCGACCGCCCCGAGTAGCGCACGGCCTACGGGGTCGGTGTAGGCGGCGTTGCGGAGCAGGCCGGCGGTGGCGCGTAGCTCCCGCTCGACGAGGGGAACGCAGCTCCCGGCCGCCGATGTGGTCGTCGACGCGACGGAGCTGCGCGACGCGGCGGGTCACGGTCTCGACTGCGCTGGCACCGATGCGGCGGCCGGCGGCGATCTCGACGGTGTGCGGGGTCTCGGCGACGAGCCACTCGTGCACGACGCGGCGTGCGACGGTGGGGGTGAGGGTGAGGGTGATGTCGCCGCCGGTGATCCGGTCGGCCAGCGCGGTCGCGTCGGACGGGGTCCACTCATCGAGGGGCAGTGACAACGCGTCGTCGCCTTCGGGTGCGGCGATAAGTGGTGTGGTGTCCGCGGCGGTCCATGCGGCGATCAGGCGCCCGTCGGCGGCGAGGGCCCGGTCGAGGGCGGCGACAACTGGGCGGGAGGGCCAGCGTTGGGCGTGTTCGACGTGCCCGAGGTAGCCGCGGTTGACGTGCGCGTGCCGGGCGAGGTCGGCGAGCGACAGTCCGGCGTCGGCACGTGCCTGCCGCAGCTCAGCGGCGAACGCGTCGCGTTGGTCCATCGGGCCTTGTTCCTGTCGCCTCGGTGGGTGTCGCCTCGCGCTCGGCGACAGCGCCAGTGTTCCTTGCGCCGGTGCAAGGCGCCACGGTGGATTCCGTGATCGTTGACGTGCTGCTGTTGCTGCTTGTGGTGTTCGGCCCGGCGGTGCTGCCGCTGCTGGTGCCGAAACCCCGGCTCCGTGACCAGCCCCGCCGGCCCCGAGGTCGTCACCGCGCGTCCGGGTTGGCGCTGTGAGCGCCCCAGCGGTGCGGTGGGCGCTGTCTCCGCGCGACTACCGCGCGCACGCCGTGAGCGGTCTGGCCGGCGACTCGACGATGGCGGCACGCTGCGGGCACGTGATGCCGGTCGAGGCCGGGCTCGACGACTCGCCCCGAGCGCAGCTGTGCGCGGCGTGCGTGCTGGCGGTCGCCCCGACGTTCGAGGCTCGCGGCGGGCTGGTCAACGCCGCGCGTGACGCTGACGGCTGCGGCGAATGGTTCCCCGATGACAAGTAGCCGCGGCGCCCGCGAAGTGCGGCACTACACGGTGTGCGACCGGTGCGGGCGCGAGGTCTCCGTCGGGCCGGACGGGCTTATCGCGGCCCATCGGCGCGGCCGGGAGGAACAGTGCACCGGGTCGGGGGAGCCGGCGCCAGGCTTCGACCACCTGCGCCCGAGATAGACCCCGGCGGGCCGTTGGTCGAGCGAACCTTCCGCGCAGTCCCCACACCGTTCCCGGCGGCCCGCCGGTCCCACCTCGTTTACACCCGCCGCCCGCGCCCTGGGCGTAGGGTCGTGCGGCTGTGGCCGGGCGGCCACAGCGCCCACACCGTCTGATTAGCCAGCAGCCTGCAGCCAAGTAGGAGTAACCACGTGAGTACTCTCCGAGACGTGAACGTCGGCGCCACTCCGGAGGCCACGGAGGCTGACGCGCTGCGCGCGGCGATGGTGGGGGAATTGCGCGAGGAGGGGAGGATCTGCGGTGACCGGGTGGCTGATGCCTTCCGCGCGGTGCCACGGCACCTGTTTCGCGCCGGAGGCGCCGGTGGAGACGGCTTACGCCGCCCACAGCGCGGTGGTCACCAAGCGAGACGAGCACGGTGCCTCCCTCAGCTCGGTCTCCGCGCCATGGCTGCAGGCCGTGATGCTGGAGCAGGCACGGCTCGGACCCGTCACGGAGCTGGTCGGCGAGCACGGCGAGGTCACCACGGTCGACATCGACAGCGACATAGCAGACTGTGCCCGGCAGTGTCTCGCGGCGGCAGGCTACGAGAGCGTGAACGTGCTGTCTGCTGACGGCGAGTTCGGCGCGACTGAGCACGCGCCGTTCGACCGGATCATCGTCACGGTCGGCGCCTGGGATATCCCCCCCCCCCCCCCCCCCCCCCCCCCCCCCC
>WHTH01000042.1 GCA_009377865.1 Pseudonocardiaceae bacterium
CCGTAGCGGCGGGCCAGGCGCCGGTAGCGTTCGCCGAGGAAGGTGTCGGTCCGCGCGACCGATGCGACGATCTCGCCGAGGGTGCCTGCTAGCCAGGGGTTGCCCTTGCCTGTGGTCCCGCCGCGTTTCCTGCCGGCGGAGTTGCGGTCGATCGGGGCGAACTGCGCCCACGACACCAGGTGCGCGGCGCTGGGGAACCGGGATCTGAGCGGTCAGCACGTCGATGTGGGCGAGCATGGACTGGAGGAGGAAGCCGTGGTGGTCCTCGAAGTGCCCGGTCAGCGCCTCCTCCAGGACGGCGATCTTGGAGCGCATGGTGCCGCGGGCCATCTGCGCCAACACCTTGGGACTGCGTTGTCCGGTGATCAACGCGCCGAGCATCTCCCGGCCCGACACCCCGAAGATGTCGCTGATCACCGAGGACAGCTTGATCTGGGTGTCCTCGAGCAGCTTTTCGACCCGCTGCTTCTCCCGGGTCCGTTCCCGGATCAGCGAGCGGCGGTAGCGGGTCAGGTCCCGCAGCTGCCGGATCGGCTTGGGGTGCACCAGGCTCGGCGAGCACATGCCCCGCTCCACCACCTTGGCCAGCCAGACCGCGTCGATCTTGTCGGTCTTGGGTCGGCCCGGCACGTTCTTCACGTGCTTGGCGTTGAGCAGCCAGCAGGTGAAACCCTCGGCCTCCAGCAGGTAGAACACCGGCTTCCAGTAGTCGCTGGTGGCTTCCATGGCGACCAGTTCCACCCGTTCGCAGCGCAACCAGTCCGCCAGCTCCAGCAGCGACCGTGACAGCGTCGAGTACTCGCGGATCTCCTGTCGCCGCCGGTCTGGCCGGTCCTCGTGCGGAACCCGCACGCAGGCCATCAGGGCGGCCTTGCCCAGATCGAGCGCGGCTACCCGCGCGACCAGCTCGACCGGCTCGTCGGTCGTTTCCATGTCCTCACCTCAACCACGCTCGTCACGGACGGACCAGGCGTGGCTGCCCGGGGAGCCAGCGGGCCAGGAACAGAGGCGAACTCTCGTGCTCGAGGCAACAATGCAGTGGCCCCTCACAGCAGCTCCCAGCGTCAGACTATTCATCGGCCTCGGGCGAGGCACCAAGCGACCACGACGTCACGGGCAGCCACAGGCCAGATTTTCAGCCCGGCACGGGCGCCCCCGCCAGGGGGAACTCGAGACTATTCGGTGGCTTTCCTGGTAACCCTTGAGGGGATCAAGCGCGCCGAGTTCATCGAACCGTGGCGGGCCGTCCAGGAGGTCGGGGGAACGCCGGATCTGATCGCGGCGAGACCGGACATGCTGCGGGCATTCGACGACCAGGACAACCAGATAACGATGCGGGTCAAACAGGGGACCCACGATGCCAGTGTCGACGCCTACGACGGCTTGGTGCTCACCGGCGGTGGGGTCGATTCCGAAACCTTGCATGCTGACCCCCGTGCCATGCGACTCGTCAGCGAGTTCGTCGCTCAGGGTAAGCCGGTTGCGGCGATCGGTGAGTCAGTAGCGACGCTGATCAAAGCTGATGTCGTCCGCGGGCGTCGCGTGAGCACCCAGCCCGCGCTGGAGGGCGAACTGCGCGACGCCGGCGCCGAGTGTGTCGCGGAGCCGGTCGTGGTCGACAACGGGCTGGTCACCAGCCGCAACCTCGACGACGTGCCCGCCTTCTGCCAAGGGCTCGTCGAGGAGTTCGGTAGGGTGGCGGGTCTCGCCGTAGACTAGAAGAATCCCCGCTCGAGGAAGCGCGCGTGATCCAACCAGGCAGTCTCGACGGCCCCCGGTGCTCGGCGAAGGGCTGCACCGCGTCCGCCGTCTGGGCGCTGGTGTGGAACAACCCCCGCGTCCACACACCGGATCGGCGCAAGACATGGCTGGCCTGCGACGACCACCGCGGCTATCTCGGCGACTTCCTCGACCGGCGCGGCTTCCTGCACGAGGTCGTGGCAGCCGACCAGGCGTGAGTCGGCGTCACCCGACCAGCGCGCGGACGACGCGCGACGGTGACGGGCGGCCGAGCCGGCGGGCCATCCAGCCACTGGTCTCGACCAGCGCATCGAGGTCGACCCCGTGCACGATGCCCAGCCCGTCGAGCATCCACACCAGATCCTCGGTGGCGAGGTTGCCGGTTGCCGACTCGGCGTACGGGCAGCCGCCCAGCCCACCTGCACTGGCGTCGACGCAGGTCACCCCGCAGCGCAGCGCCGCGAGCGTGTTCGACAGCGCCTGGCCGTAGGTGTCGTGGAAGTGCACCGCCACGGTGTCGCCGCCGACACCGGCACGGGCGAACCGCTCCAGCAGCACCTCGACGTGCCCAGGCGTGGCGACCCCGATGGTGTCGCCGAGCGAGAGCTGCTCGCAGCCCAGCGCCAGCAGCCGGCGCCCCACCTCGACGACCTGCCCGACACTGACCGGCCCCTCCCATGGGTCGCCGAAGCACATCGACACGTAGCCGCGCACCCGCATGCCCTCAGCGCGGGCCTTGCCGACCACCGCCTCGAACATGGTGAACTGATCGTCGAGGCTGCGGTTGAGGTTGCGCTGCGCGA
The DNA here is from genome assembly GCA_009377865.1 of Pseudonocardiaceae bacterium. Taxonomy (GTDB): domain Bacteria; phylum Actinomycetota; class Actinomycetes; order Mycobacteriales; family Pseudonocardiaceae; genus WHSY01. The sequence goes on from WHTH01000042.1 coordinate 2,544, forward strand.
AGCTCTCGGTGGCCGACGCGAACACCGCGATGTCATCGACCCCGGCCTGCAGCGCGCGAACGAGTCCCCGTTCGTTGGGCACCAGCACGGGGTAGCGCACGCCGCGACGGCGCTGCAACGTCGCCAGCAGGTCGGAGGCATCGGCGAGCTGCGGGACCCACCCCGGGTGCACGAAGCTGGTCGCCTCCAGCACGCTCAGCCCGGCGGCGGCGAGCCGGTCGAGGAACTCCGCCTTGACTGCGACGTCGACCGTCGCTGCCTCGTTCTGCAGCCCGTCGCGGGCCCCGACCTCCCAGATCGTCACCTGCGACGGCAGCCCACCGCTCGGGTGCGGGTCGGGCAGCCGTCCCCCCATCAGCGCCTCCCGTCCCCGGTCTGGCTGCCAGAACCTGGCGCGTTGGGGTTGACCTGCCGGTATAGCAGCGAGTGCACCCGCTCCACCTGCGGGATGTCGTCGAACTCCAGCGGCTCGTCGGAGGCCGACTCGACCATCAGCGTCCCGACGCCGAGCATCCGCTCCACGAACGAGTGCCGGAACTGGACGGAGTTGACGCGGTTGAGCGGGATGTCGATGCCGGTGCGGGTGAGCACGCCCTCGCGGACCAGCACTCGCCTGTTGGTGACGATGAAGTGCGTGGTGCGCCAGCGCAGCAGGGGCGCCAGCGTCAGCCAACCCACCCCGATGCCGCCGATCACACCCACCGCGATCCAGCCGTAGAACTCCCAGCTCTGTCCAGCGGCCAGCGCGGCGACGAAGGCCCCCGCGGCCACGATGAGCAGGAAGGCCAGCACCGGCGCCACCAGCATCTTCCAGTGCGGGTGCTTGTGGAGCATCACCTGCTCACCGTCGGCGAGCAGCTCGTCCGGGTAGGCCACGACTCCTCCTCGTCACGCCGGTGACCTGGCCACGACGTCACCGCGGGCGGGCAGCCACCGTCACGATCACGCTACCGCCTGACCGTCACGGGACCCACCGCCCCTCACTCCGGGCGCACGTGCGTGACGTCCCCGGCGCTGAGCGCCTGACGGCCCCCGGCGGCGTCGATCACGAGCCGTCCCTCGGCATCGACGTCCACCGCGATGCCGGCCAGCTGCTGCCCCGCGGGCAGCGCCACGCTGACCTGCCGGCCGAGAGTGGCGCAGCAACGCCGGTAGGCATCGCGGAGTCCACTGGCGACCGCGTCTCCGCGGGCGTCGCGCCAGTGCCGCTCGAGGAGGTCGAGCCGACGCAGCAGCTCTGCCAGCAGTGCGTTCCGGTCGGTGCATCCCGACCCCTCGATGGCCAGCGAGGTGGCCTGCGGCACGGGCAGCTCGCCGGCCGGCAGGGTCACGTTGAGCCCGATCCCGAGCACCACCGCGTCACCGCACACCTCGGCGAGGATTCCTGCGGCCTTGCGCCGCTGCGGTCCCAGCAGCAGGTCGTTGGGCCATTTCACCGCCACCTGCACCCCACACAGCTCGGCGACGACCTCGCCGAGCGCGACCCCGGCCAGCAGCGGCAACCAGCCCCACCGCTGTTGCGGCACCGGCTGCGGCCGCAGCAGCACCGACAGCGCGAGGCCGGAACGGGGTGGCGCAACCCAGCCCCTCCCGGCGCGGCCGCGCCCTGCCGTCTGGTGCTCGGCGACGAGCACCGTGCGGTCCGCGGCGCCGGCCCGGGCGGCTGCGGCCAGTTCGGCGTTGGTGGAGCCGGTCTCGGCCACGACGTCGAGCGCGGTGTACGGGCCGTGTGGCGCGACCAGGGCTTGGCGCAGCGCCTCGACCTGCATCGAGGGGCGCGCCGGCTCGGACGACATGGCGGGCAACGCTACCGGGCTAGGGTTGGCTGCCATGAGCAGTGCCACCGAGCCGATCGGCGTCCCGCCCGGGGACGAGCCGGACATCCACAGCACCGCGGGCAAGCTCGCCGACCTCTACCGGCGCAACGACGAGGCGGTGCACGCCAGCTCGGCACGAGCGGTGGAGAAGCAGCATGCCAAGGGCAAGCAGACCGCGCGCGAGCGCATCGACATGCTGATGGACCCCGGCTCGTTCATCGAGCTCGACGAGCTGGCGCGGCACCGCTCCACCGCCTTCGGCCAGCAGCGCAACCGGCCATACGGCGACGGGGTGGTCACCGGCTACGGCAGCGTGGACGGCCGGCCGGTGTGCGTGTTCAGTCAGGACGTCACCATCTTCGGCGGCAGCCTCGGTGAGGTGTACGGCGAGAAGATCGTCAAGGTGATGGACCTGGCGATCAAGACGGGCTGCCCGATCGTCGGGATCAACGAGGGTGGCGGCGCCCGCATCCAGGAGGGTGTGGTCTCGCTCGGCCTCTACGGCCAGATCTTCCTGCGCAACACCCACGCCTCCGGGGTGATCCCGCAGATCTCGCTGATCATGGGTCCGTGCGCGGGCGGGCACGTCTATTCCCCCGCGCTGACCGACTTCACCGTGATGGTCGACCAGACGTCGAACATGTTCATCACCGGCCCGGATGTGATCAAGACGGTGACCGGTGAGGAGGTCGGGTTCGAGGACCTCGGCGGCGGGCGGACCCACAACACGAAGTCGGGCAATGCGCACTACCTCGGCGCCGACGACGACGACGCCATCAGCTACGTCAAGGAGCTGCTCAGCTTCCTGCCGTCGAACAACCTGTCGGAGCCGCCGCGGTTCGAGGGCCCGGATCTGACCGAGTCGGCGGTCGCCGACACGATCAGCGACGCGGACCGCGAACTCGACACGCTGATCCCGGACTCGGCCAACCAACCCTACGACATGCACGAGGTGATCACCCGCATCGTCGACGACAGCGAGTTCCTCGAGGTGCACGAGCTGTTCGCGCCCAACATCCTCGTCGGCTTCGGCCGGGTCGAGGGCCGTGCGGTGGGGATCGTCGCCAATCAGCCCACCCAGCTCGCCGGTTGCCTCGACATCGACGCCGCAGAGAAGGCCGCCCGGTTCGTGCGGACCTGCGACGCCTTCAATGTGCCGGTGCTCACCTTCGTCGACGTCCCCGGCTTCCTGCCCGGCACCGACCAGGAGTGGAACGGCATCATCCGGCGCGGCGCCAAGCTGATCTACGCCTACGCTGAGGCGACCGTCCCCAAGGTCACCGTGATCACCCGCAAGGCCTACGGCGGCGCCTACGACGTGATGGGCTCCAAGCACCTCGGCGCCGATATGAACCTGGCGTGGCCCTCGGCCCAGATCGCCGTGATGGGGGCGTCGGGCGCCGCCAACATCCTCTACCGCAAGGAACTCGCCGACGCCGAGAAGCGCGGTGACGACGTCGAGGCACTGCGGGCGCAGCGGCAGCAGGAGTACGAGGACACCCTGGCCAACCCCTACGTCGCCGCCGAGCGGGGCTACGTCGACTCGGTGATCCCGCCGTCCTATACCCGGTCCTACGTAGCGCGGTCGTTGCGGATGCTGGCTGACAAGCGCGAGACGCTGCCCCCCAAGAAGCACGGCAACATCCCGCTGTAATGCGGCTTCGCCGCCCGTGCGTGCCGCCGCGAGCCATGACTCGAATCGCCACTCACGACCTGTCCACAGGAGGGAGGCATATGACCGAGCGACCGCTGCTGCGGGTGGTGCGGGTGGTGCGGGGGGAGCCGAGCGACGACGAACTCGCCGCGCTGACCGCCGTCGTCGCGGCCGCGGCGTCGCAGCCGGAGCCGTCGACGTCCCAGCCGTCGACGTCCCAGCCGTCGATGTCCCAGCCGTCGCGCTCGGCGTGGGCCGATCCGGCGCACCGGCTGCGGGCGCCGCTACGGCCCGGGCCTGGCGCCTGGCGAGCCTCGGCATTGCCTCGGTAAGCGCATAAAGCGGCTGCGCCACACCGGCGAGCTCGGCTACGCCCACGATGTGTCGGACGACCACCCGGTCGCGCGCGCATCTTGTGACCGGCGCGCGCGAAGCTACGCGCGCGTGGCGAGAACTCGCGCGCGCGGCGCGGGTGGACACGCGTTGGATGAACGATCCACTGCAGGTGCGCAACCCGTCCTAGAGTCGACGCCGTGCGTCTCGTGCTCGCCTCAGCCTCCCCCGGCCGGCTCGGGGTGCTGCGCGCGGCGGGCGTCGATCCGGTGGTGCGGGTCTCCGACGTAGACGAGGCCGCGATCATGGCAGCCCATCCCGATGCGTCGCCCGCCGAGCTGGTCACCACGCTGGCTGAGGCGAAAGCGCGCGCGGTGCTCGGCGGGGTGGCCACCGAGTTCGGCGACGCGGTGGTCGTCGGCTGTGACTCGATGCTGCACGCAGGCGGTGAGCTGATCGGCAAGCCCGGTACGGCCGAGGCAGCCACGGCGAGGTGGCGCCAACTCGCCGGCGGCACCGGCGAGCTGCTCACCGGCCACGCCGTGCTGCGGCTCGACGGCGGCGAGCCGCAGCGGGTCGCGACCGGGACGCAGCGCACCCGGATCCGCTTCGGCTCCCCGTCACCGGCCGAGCTCGACGCCTACATCGCCTCCGGGGAGCCGCTGCGGGTCGCGGGTGGTTTCACCCTCCTCGGCCTGGGTGGCTGGTTCGTCGAGGGCGTCGACGGCGACCCGTCCAGCGTGATCGGGATCAGCCTGCCACTGACCCGGCAGCTGCTCGCCGAGGTCGGAGCATCGGTGACCGTGCTCTGGCAGCGATAGCCCTATACGCTCCATCGTCATGCCGGACCCTGACGACGACCTCGAGACCCGCGTGGCCACCCTGGAGCGCGAGGTCGCCCGGCTCCGCGAGCAGGCCGCGCTGACCAGCTCCGATGCGGCCGCCGCCCGCACGCTGGCGGCCGGTGCCGACCATGACGTGTCGGAGGTCCGCGCTGAGCTGCGCGCCCACACCCAGAGCCTCAACGCGCTGCGGGAGACCCAGCTCGAACAGGGTCGGCTGCTTGCCGAGCATGGTCGGGCGCTCGACGATCATGGTCAGGCGCTTGCCGGGCACGGTCAGGCGCTTGCCGGGCATGGTCAGGCGATCGTCAGTCTGGACCAGAAGATGAGCGAGGGGTTCGCCACGCTCCACAGCGGGATGGCGCAGATCACCACCCTGCTGCAGGGTATCGCGGGTTCCGAGCAGGACTGACTACGTGACGGCGCGTGCTGCCGGTCGCGCTAGTCGGCGTCGGTCGCCCGCCGGAGGAGCAATGTGAAGTGGTGTTCCGGGTCTTTCAGTAGGGCGTGGATCGTCGTCACCACCGGGCAGGGCCACGGCACCGTGCAGATCCGGCAGTCGCCGGCCGGCTGTGGCCCGTGCTCGCCCAGCACGCCCCGGATGACGACCACCAGGTCGGGGATCAGCTCCCGTGCCGTGTCCACGTCCTCTTCGGACCACTCGCCGCACCGGCTCGCCACGAACTCGGCCTCGTCGAGGTACTCGTAGAGATCGGTCTGCAGCAGGCGGAACGCATCGGCGACCACTGGTGACAGCGTGTCCATCGGAGACCTCCCGGGTCCGGGCGAGGCCCGCACCCCGCCGAGGACAACCCGACACGGTTGGCCCCGGGACAAGCAATGAGCCCGTTCAGGGCCAGTTTGCGAATAGGACTTCGCCGGTGTCCCCCGCCGCCGTAGGGTGCGCGTGATCAACACCACGGGGAGGTCAGCATGCGCGACCGGGAGCCGACGATCCGCAGCCGGGAACTCGGCGAGGGGCTGCGGCAGGCGATGGACCATACCGGGCTGACCGGCAAGCAGGTCGCCCACCTGCTCGACTGGTCGACCAGCCGGGTGTCGCGGTTGCTGTCGGGCAAGCGCGGCGGCAGCGAGGTGGACGTGTCGGCGTTCCTCGCGGTGTGCCGGGTCACCGGCGCCGAGCGCGACCGGCTGCTGGCGCTGTGCCAGGAGCAGCACACCCCGGGCTGGTTCCAGCAGCACGGCTCCCGGCTGCCGCAGCAGGTCCGCACGCTGATCGACCACGAGAACAAGGCGACCGTGATCAGTGGTTTCCAAACAACGCTGGTGCCCGGGCTGCTGCAGACCGGCGAGTACGCCCGGGCGATGATCAGCCGCTCGGCGAACACCCCGGCCGAGGAGGTCGAGGATCGGGTCGCGGCCCGGCTGGCCCGGCACAGCGTGTTCAGCCGGGAGCACCCGGCGCGGTTCAGCTTCTACCTGCATGAGGCGGTGCTGCGGCTGCCGATCGGCGGCCCGGCGGTGATGTCCGACCAGTTGCACCACCTGCTGCGCATGTCAGTGCGCCCGCACGTCACGCTGCGGGTGCTGCCGGCCGCGCTCGGCGCGCACGCCGGGCTGGCCGGCCCGTTCACGCTGATGCAGTTCGCCGAGTTCCGCCCGGTGGCCTACCTGGACAGCGAGACCTCCAGCCTGTTCCTGGAGAAACCCGAGGAGACCTCCGCCTACCGGCGCATCCTCGGCGCGCTGGCCGAAACCGCGCTGAGCGAGGGACAATCGAGGGAGCTGATTGCCACGGTGGCAACGCAGCTCTACGCGGACCGAGAGGACGATCATCATGACCCCCCTTGAGCCGGACGGGATCGTCTGGCGGACCAGCAGCTACAGCGCCAACGGCGGCGACTGCGTCGAGGTGGGCTGGCACACCAGCAGCCACAGCGCCAACGGCGACGCCTGCGTCGAGGTCGCGCCCGGACCGGACCGGGTGCTGGTGCGCGACTCCAAGGACCCGGGCGGCCCGGTGCTGTCCGTCACCGCCGAGGAGTGGCGATCCTTCCTCGCCACCGTCACCTCGACCTGACGCGACGCCACCTGCGCAGCTGCGGGTTCCAGCTGCTCGGCCGCCACGTGAGCACCACACGTATTGTCGAGACCAGCACCGGTGTGGAATATCCCAGGGAGGACGAGGAGCTCATGGCGCTCGCGCACGACGACGACCCCAAGCTGGCGGACTACGCGCACCCCGGGAGGCTGGTCACCACGGGATGGCTCGCCGAGCACCTCGACGACCCTGGCATAGCGGTCGTGGAGTCCGACGAGGACGTGCTGCTCTACGACACCGGGCACATCCCCGGCGCCGTGAAGGTCGACTGGCACACCGAGCTCAACGACCAGCTGACCCGCGACTACGTCGACGGCGCCGGGTTCGCCGAGCTGATGTCGGACAAGGGCATCGGCCGTGACACCACTGTCGTGATCTACGGCGACAAGAACAACTGGTGGGCCGCCTACGCCCTGTGGGTCTTCAGCCTGTTCGGCCACCCCGACGTGCGGCTGCTCGACGGTGGGCGCGCAAAGTGGAACCAGGAAGACCGGCCGATGACGACCGAGGAGCCGCAGCGGCCGCGGACCTCCTACCCGGTCGTGGAGCGCGACGACACCGTGATCCGCGCGTTCCGCGACGGCGTGGTGGCACACCTGGGCAAGCCGATGATCGACGTCCGCTCGCCCGGCGAGTACTCCGGGGAGCTGCTGCACATGCCCGACTACCCGCAGGAGGGCGCGGTGCGCGGCGGTCACATCCCCGGCGCCGCCAACGTGCCATGGGCCAAGGCGGCGGCCGACGACGGCACCTTCCGGTCCCGTGGGGAGCTCGAGGAGCTCTACCAGGGCGAGGCCGGGCTGTCACCGGAGGACAACGTGGTGGCCTACTGCCGGATCGGGGAGCGCTCCAGCCACACCTGGTTCGTGCTCACCCACCTGCTGGGCTACCCGAACGTCCGCAACTACGACGGTTCCTGGACCGAATGGGGCAACACCGTGCGCGCGCCCATCGTGGCCGGAAGCGAGCGGGGGTCGGCGCCGTGACCACCGCCGCCGCCCTGCCGCCCGGGCTCGCCGACCTCGTCGACGAGTTCGAGGGCGTATCGACCAAGGACCGGCTGCAGCTGCTGCTGGAGCTGTCGCAGGAGCTGCCCGGGCTGCCCGGACATCTCGTCGGGCATCGCGACTCGATGGAGCAGGTACACGAGTGCCAGACACCGCTGTTCCTGGCCGTCGAGGTCGCCGACGACGACCGCGTGCAGCTCTACTTCGACGCCCCGCCCGAGGCTCCCACGACCCGCGGGTTCGCCTCGATCCTGCGCACCGGGCTGCATGACGAACCGGTGCAGACCGTGCTCGACGTGCCGGACGACTTCTACGTCCGGCTCGGCCTCGCCGAGGCGGTCAGCCCGCTACGGCTGCGCGGCATGGCCGCGATGCTCGCCCGCATCAAGCGCAACGTCCGCGAGCAGGCTCGCTGAGCAGTTCCGTGGGGGCCGGGCCGTGGGCGGTCTCACCCGCCACCACCGCGCACCCTTCCGTAAGCTCCCGGTCGAAGAAACGTGTCGACGAGGAGGTGTGTGGGGGTGGCCCGGGAGCTGCGCAAGGTACTCATCGCCAATCGCGGTGAGATCGCCGTCCGGGTCGTCCGGGCGTGCCGGGACGCGGGGTTGGCCAGTGTCGCGGTCTACGCCGACGACGACCGGGACGCGCCGTTCGTGCGGCTGGCCGATGAGGCGTTCGCGCTGGGCGGGTCGAGTCCGGGTGACAGCTACCTGGATCAGCGCAAGCTGATCGACGTCGCGTCGCGGGCCGGGGCGGATTCGGTGCACCCGGGCTACGGCTTCCTGTCGGAGAACGCCGACTTCGCGCAGGCGGTCACCGACGCCGGTCTGACCTGGATCGGGCCGGCGTCGCAGGCGATCCGGGACCTGGGTGACAAGGTCACCGCGCGGCACATCGCCACCCGGGCGGGTGCGCCGCTGGTGCCGGGGACGAAGGAGCCGGTCGGGTCGGCCGATGAGGTCGTCGCCTTCGCGCAGCAGCACGGCCTGCCGGTGGCGATCAAAGCCGCGTTCGGTGGTGGCGGGCGCGGGCTCAAGGTGGCGCGCACCGAGGAGGAGATCCCGGAGTTGTTCGACTCCGCGGTCCGCGAGGCCACGTCGGCCTTCGGTCGCGGCGAGTGCTTCGTGGAGCGCTACCTCGACCGGCCGCGGCATGTCGAGGCGCAGGTGCTGGCCGACACGCATGGCACGGTGGTCGTGGTCGGCACCCGGGACTGCTCGCTGCAGCGACGCCACCAGAAGCTGGTCGAGGAGGCGCCGGCGCCGTTCCTGTCCGACGAGCAGCGGTCGACGATCCACGAGGCGGCCCGGGCGATCTGCGCCGAGGCGGGCTATCACGGGGCGGGCACGGTGGAGTTCCTGGTCGGGCTCGACGGCACCATCTCGTTTCTGGAGGTCAACACCCGGCTGCAGGTCGAACACCCCGTCTCGGAGGAGACCACCGGCATCGACCTGGTGTGTGAGCAGTTCCGCATCGCCGCCGGCGACGCGCTGTCGATCACGTCGGATCCAGCGCCGCGCGGGCACGCGATCGAGTTCCGCATCAACGGTGAGGACCCCGCGCGCAACTTCCTGCCCATGCCGGGAACGGTCGCGCTGTTCGACCCGCCGTCCGGGCCGGGGATCCGGCTCGACGCCGGTGTGGTCTCCGGCAGCGTGATCGGCGGGCAGTTCGACTCCATGCTGGCCAAGCTCATCGTCGTCGGCGCCGACCGTGTCCAGGCGCTGGCCCGCTCGCGGCGGGCGCTGGCCGAGTTCACCGTGACCGGGTTGCCCACCGTCATCCCGTTTCACCGGGCGGTGCTCGACGATCCGGCCTTCGCCGCCACCGGCGCCGAGGGCTTCACCGTCCACACCCGCTGGATCGAGACCGAGTTCAGCGCCGAGCTCGCACCGTTCGACGGCGCCGGCGAGGTCGAGGAACCCGCGCAGCGCCAGACCGTTGTCGTCGAGGTGGGTGGCCGCCGGTTGGAGGTGTCGCTGCCCGGCGACCTGGCGCTGAGCGGCGGTCAGGGCGGCGCGGCCAAGGCTCCTCCCCGCAAGCGCAGCGGCAAGTCGTCCACTGTCTCCGGTGACGCGGTGACCGCACCGATGCAGGGCACCATCGTCAAAGTCGCCGTGGCCGACGGGGACACCGTGGCCACCGGCGATCTCGTCATCGTGGTCGAGGCGATGAAGATGGAGAACCCGGTCACCGCGCACAAGGACGGCACCGTCGCCGCGCTGACCGTCGAGCCCGGCGCCTCGATCACCCAGGGCACGGTGATCTGCGAGCTCAAGGACTGACCGGTCGGCGTGTCAGCGCGACACTCCCGTCAGGTGACGGGCGCAAGCAGCTCCGGCCGGGCCTCGGGCGCGGCGGTGCGGCTCGCGTCAGCCGCGCCGTCATCGGGCTGGGTCTGCGAATCGCGCTCCGCGGCAACCCGGGCGGCGTAGATGTCCACCTCCCGGCGCTGCCGCGCCGCGTCCCACCCGAGTACCTCGCCCATCAGCCCGGCGACCTGCGCCGCGCAGCCATCCCCCCGATGCGGGTACTCGATCGAGATCCGGGTACGCCGGGCCAGCACGTCCTCGAGGTGCAACGCGGCCTCATGACTCGCCGCATGCACGATCTCGACCTGCAGGTAGTTCGGGGCCTCGGGGACCGGCGTGAGCAGGTCCGGCCGCTGCGCCGCGAGCGCGAGCACCTGATGCACCGCCGAGCCGTAGCGATCCAGCAGGTAACGCACCCGGTAGGGATGCAGGCCGTACCGGGCCGCCAATGCCTCGGCCTGGTTCACCAGCGCGTGATAGCCGTCGGCGCCCAGCAGCGGCACCCGGTCGGTGATCGAGGGGGCCACCCGGCCGGGCAGGTCGGGCGCGGCGGCGGTGACCGCGTCAGCCGCCATCACCCGGTACGTCGTGTACTTGCCGCCCGCGATGGCGATCAGCCCGGGCGACACCCTGGCGACGGCGTGCTCCCGCGACAGCTTCGACGTCTCCTCGCTCTCACCGGCCAGCAGCGGTCGCAGCCCAGCGTAGACCCCATCGATGTCGTCGTGTGACAGCGGTGTGGCCAGCACCGCGTTGACGGTGTCGAGCACGTAGTCGATGTCGGACCGGGTCGCCGAGGGATGCGCCAGGTCGAGGTTCCAGTCGGTGTCGGTGGTGCCGAGGATCCAGTGGTTGCGCCACGGGATGACGAACAGCACGGATTTCGCAGCACGCAGGATCAGGCCGCTCTCGCTGACGATCCGGTCACGAGGGACGACGATGTGCACGCCCTTCGACGCCCGCACCCGGAAGCGGCCTCGCCCGCCGGACAGCCGCTGGATCTCATCGGTCCACACCCCGGTGCAGTTGACCACTGCGTGCGCCCCGACGTCGGTCTCCCGGCCGTCCTCGCAGTCGCGCACCCGCACCCCGGCCACCCGGTCGACCTCCCGGAGGAAGCCGACGACCTGGGTGGACGTGCGCACCACCGCGCTGTACTGCGCCGCGGTACGGGCCACGGTCATGGTGTGACGGGCATCGTCTGTCATCGCATCGAAGTAGCGGACCCCGCCGATCAGCGAGTCACGCCGCAGCGCCGGTGCCATCCGCAACGCGCCCGCCCTGGTGAGGTGCTGCTGGCCGGGCACCGACCGCGAGCCGCCCATGGTGTCGTAGAGCGCGAGGCCGGCCGCGACGTAGGGCCGCTCCCAGCACCGGTGGGTCAACGGGTACAGGAAGCTCACCGGCTTCACCAGGTGGGGAGCGAGCCGGGTGAGCATGAGCTCGCGCTCGGCCAGCGCTTCGCGCACCAGCCCGAACTCCAGCTGCTCGAGGTAGCGCAACCCGCCGTGGAACAGCTTCGACGAGCGGCTCGACGTGCCCGAGGCGAGGTCGCGCGCCTCCACGAGCGCGACCGACAGCCCGCGGGTCGCGGCATCCAGGGCGACGCCGGCGCCCACGACGCCGCCACCGATGACCACGAGGTCGAACTGCTCGCGGCTCAGCCGCTGCCAGTCGGCCTCACGCTCGGGCGGCCCGAGCCGTCCGGGAGCGGGCTCCGCGGCCGCCGGCGACGCGGTCGCGCGGCGCCGGTTGGATCTACGCAGACGCTCGGCCACCGAACTCCCTCCCGTAACCGTGATCGCCCATCACGCTACCGTCGAGTACCCCGCCCAGCCCGCTGATCGGAGGCACCGATGAAGAAGTACGTCGCCGCCATCGACCAGGGCACCACGTCCACCCGGTGCATGCTCTTCGATCGCTCCGGCCGGGCCGTGGCGACCGAGCAGAAGGAGCACCGGCAGATCTTCCCGCAGGCGGGGTGGGTGGAGCACGACCCCGCCGAGGTGGCGACGATCACCCGCGAGGTGTGCGCGGGCGCGCTGGCCCGTGCCGACCTGTCGGCCGCCGACGTCGTGGCGGTCGGCATCACCAACCAGCGTGAGACCACGGTGGTCTGGGACCGCGCCACCGGCGAGCCGGTGTACAACGCGATCGTCTGGCAGGACACCCGCACCGACCGGATCTGCGCCGAGCTCGCCGCGCTGGGCGACGACGGCGCCGAGCGCTACCGCGCGCGGACCGGCCTGCCGCTGGCGACCTACTTCGCGGGCCCGAAGATCCGCTGGATCCTCGACAACGTCGAGGGCGTCCGGGCCCGTGCCGAGGCCGGACAACTGTGCTTCGGCACCATGGACACCTGGGTGCTGTGGAACATCACCGGCGGCCCGGACGGGGGGCTGCACGTCACCGACCCCACCAACGCATCCCGCACGCTGCTGATGGACCTCGACACGCTGAGCTGGGACGAGGAGATCTGCGCCGAGATGGGCGTGCCGGTGGCGATGCTGCCGCAGATCCGCTCCTCGTCAGAGGTCTACGGCACGGTCCGGGAACGGGGCGTGCTGGCCGGGGTGCCGATCGCCGGGATCCTCGGTGACCAGCAGGCCGCGACGTTCGGCCAGGCGTGCCTGGCGGTCGGCGAGGCCAAGAACACCTACGGCACCGGCAACTTCGTGCTGCTCAACACCGGCACAGCCAAGGTGGACAGCCGCAACGGCCTGCTGACAACGGTCTGCTACAAGATCGGCACCAACGACACGGTGTACGCGCTGGAGGGCGCGATCGCCGTCACGGGATCGCTGGTGCAGTGGCTGCGCGACAACCTCGGCATGATCTCCACAGCACCCGAGATCGAGCAGCTCGCCGCCACCGTCGACGACAACGGTGGTGCCTACATCGTGCCCGCGTTCTCCGGACTGTTCGCGCCGTACTGGCGCTCCGACGCGCGCGGCGCCATCGTCGGGCTCACCCGCTACGTCACCAAGGCACACCTGGCGCGAGCGGTGCTGGAGGCCACCGCCTTCCAGACCCGCGAGGTGATCGACGCGATGAACGCCGACTCGGGGGTGCCGCTGACCTCGCTGAAGGTCGACGGCGGGATGGTCGGCAACGAGCTGCTCATGCAGTTCCAGGCCGACCTGCTCGACGTCCCGGTGATCCGGCCGGTGGTCAGCGAGACGACGGCGCTGGGCGCGGGCTACGCGGCCGGACTCGCGGTGGGGTTCTGGTCCGGCGAGGACGACATCCGTGCCAACTGGGTGGCCGACAGGCAGTGGCAGCCCGCTATGGATCCGCAGCGGCGCGACGAGCTCTACGCGCGTTGGCGCAAGGCCGTCACGCGAACGTTCGACTGGGTCGAGTGATCGCCGCCTGATCGTCGCCGATTGACTGCGAAGGTCACTCCCGACCCGACCGCGGCGAGCGCGCCACCGGCGGTCAGCGAGATGGCCAGCACGCTCACCCCGCTGTCCGGTTCGGCCGCTTGCTGGTCAGGTGGTTCGGCCGCAGCTGTGGCGGGGCCGAGCCCGAGCGCACCTGCGACCACAAGTGCGGCCACGGTGGTCATCCTCATTTACGCCCTCCTGCGAGTGCTGTCACCCTGTAGGACGCACGGGCCCGCCCCAGGTTGCCTCGACCGCGGTTCACCGACGCGCAGCCCGTCTCGCCGCCAGGCCGGCGATCCCTGCCAGCCCGGCCAGTCCCGCGGCGACGACCACCGGCGCGAGCAGGTCGGGTTCCGGGCCGCCGCCGGTCTCCGGCGCGCCCTTGGGCACACGCTCCACCTGATCGCCGTCGTCGTCGCTGTCAGTGCAGACGGGCAGCACCGTCAGGACCGTCGACACAGCGCCGCCGTCGCAGTCCGCCACCACGTCGTGGTCGCCCGGCTGGGCGTCCTGCCGCACCGTGGTGGTGCCGTGCAGTGCCCACGGCTGGTGCCCGTCGGGGTCCGCGGTCAGCACCACCGGTGCCAGCACTGGCGATGCCAGGGTTGCTTCGTCGCCCGCCCCGCAGGCGGCGGTCGCGATGACCGTCTGCCCGGGCGCTACAGTGGCCGGGTTGAGCGCCAGCGTCACCTCGATGTCCGACGGTTGCGGCTCGGTCGTGGTCGGCTCCGTCGAGCGCTCGTCCTGGCCAACCGCCGTCGGCGCGCCCAGCCCCATCATGCACACCGCGAGCGTGGCCGCGGCGACGAGCTTGCTTCTCATGATCTTCCTCCTGCCGCGACGATCTGCCGCTGCACCAGTACCCACAGTGGTGGCACGTGTCGCCGGCCGCGAGGTCGTTGGGTGATTCGCATGATGATCTCCCTCTCCCCGGCCGCCGTGCGGTGAGCACCGCACGGGTGATAGGAGGTGGACGCGACGGAGTGAGAGAGGTTCAATTCAATACCAACCTGTTATCAACGGTCGCCCCGAAGAGGTGGACTGCTCGCCGTCCAGCAAGGCAGGCGGCATTCGTGCGACGCAGCGTCACAGCCTCGATCGAGTGATGCTCGGCCAGGCCGTAGAGCCTCATCAGTTGGCACCCGGATCGCAAGCAGCACCACCGTACGCGCGGCCACCGCATGGAGCCCGAAACACCGGTGATCGCTACGCTGTGGGGGTGCCGCTCTATGCCGCCTACGGGTCCAACATGGATCCCGCTCAGATGAACGGGCGTGCGCCGCACTCGCCGATGGCCGGAACCGGATGGCTGGTCGGCTGGCGGTTGACCTTCGGGGGTGAGGACCTCAACTGGGAGGGTGCGCTTGCCACGGTGGTCGAGGACTCCGACTCGCAGGTGTTCGTGGTCCTCTACGACGTCACCCACGAGGACGAGAAGCAGCTCGACCGTTGGGAGGGCGGCGAGCTCGGGCTACACCGCAAGCTGCGGCTGCGCATCCACACTCTCGAGGGTTCGGCACTCGCCTGGCTTTACGTGCTCGACGCCTACGAGGGTGGCCTGCCATCCGCGCGCTATCTCGGAGTGCTGGCCGACGCCGCCGAAGCAGCCGGTGCGCCGGAGGACTACGTCGCCGACCTCCGGATCCGCCCCTGCAGCGGCCTCGCCGACTGACACGCCCGGAAGGTCAGGTGAGGGCGGCCAGGGCGGCGTGCGTCATCACCCGCACGCCGAGCGGTAGCGCACGCTCATCGATGTCGAAGGTCGGACGGTGCAGGTCGCGCTGCGGGCCGTGCCCGGGCCAGACCCCGAGCCGGCCCATCGCGCCGGGCACCTGCTCGAGGTACCACCCGAAGTCCTCACCGCCGGACGACTGCTCCGTGCCCGCCGGCGCGTCCTCGCCGATCCCGGCAACCACAGCCTGGTCGAGCACGCCCGTGCTGCCTGCCTCGTTGACGACCGGGGGGACCCCGCGGATGTGGGTGAGCTCGCAGCGGACACCCGTCGGGGCCAGCAACCCGGCGACCAGCTCGCGTGCCAGGGGCTCGAGCTCCTCCCAGGTCTCCCGGTTGCCGGTACGCAGCGTCCCGCGCAGCACGCCGTCCTGCGGCACGGTGTTGGCCGCCTGGCCCGCTTGCACCGCACCCCATACCAGCACGGTCCCCGACCGGGGGTCGACCCGGCGCGACAGCAAGGCCGGCAAGCCGGTGATGACGGTGCCGAGCGCATGCACGAGATCCGCGGTCAGGTGCGGACGCGAGGTGTGGCCGCCAGGTGAGGTCAGCCGCAGCTCCAGCATGTCGGCCGCCGACGTGATCGGGCCGACCCTGGTGCCCACCCGGCCGGTCGGCAGCCGCGGATCACAGTGCAGCGCGAAGATCCGGTCCACGCCGGACAGCTCACCGGCCGCCAGCACGTCGAGCGCTCCGCCGGGCATCAGTTCCTCGGCCGGCTGGAAGATCAACCGCACCCGGCCGGGCAACGAGGGCGCCGACGCCAGCGCGAGCCCGGCGCCGAGCAGCATCGCGGTGTGGGCATCGTGACCGCAGGCGTGCGCCACATCGTCCACTGTGGACGCGAACGGCAGCCCGGTGCCATCCTGCAGTGGCAGCGCGTCCATATCGGCCCGCAGCGCGACGCACCGGTCGCCGGTGCCGATATCGCAGCTGAGGCCGGTGCCGCCGGGCAGCAGCCTCGGGCGCAGCCCCGCGCGGGCGAGCTCGTCGGCCACCAGCGCCGTGGTCGCGTGCTCGGTGCGACCCAGCTCCGGGTGGGCGTGGATGTGCCGCCGCCATGCCACCACGTGCGCGCCGTTGCTCTCGAGCCAACTGTCCAACCAGGACGGCCCGCGTCCCGCCGCGATGTCATCCACCGAGGACAGTGGAGGCATCGTGTCGGCTCCGTCGAGGCTGGATGCGGCACCGGACTGCAGCAGGCTCACGTAACACCTCCGGCGGCGGCCTCGCGGCGTCGCGAGACTCCGCCGATCAGGCGATCGCGCTGCGCGTCGTCGGTCGCCGCCGCCGCCGCCGTGAGCGCCAGGGCCAGCGCCCCGTCACACACCGCGCGGTCCGCCGACGGGGTCACGCACGCCGCGGCGAACTCGGGCTGGTGGTTCACCGCGTCGCCGCAGTCGATCGCAATGGTCGGATGGATCGCCGGCAGCGCCTGCGTCACGTTGCCCATATCGGTACTGCCGGGCGGCCGCTCGCGCTCCTGTTCGGGGGACTGCGGCGACCGTCCGAGCCCGGTGACCGCGGCGCGATAGGACGCGGCGAGCCAGGCATCGGGTTCGAGCTCGGAGTAGGTCGGAGACAGCTGTGTCACCTCGTGGCTGCACCCCGTCGCAACGGCGCCTGCCTCGAAGCAGCGCAGCACCCGGGTCTCCAGCTGCCGCAGCGACTCCCCATCGGCAGCCCGCAGGTAGTACGACGCGGCGGTGTCGGAGGGGACGATGTTCGGTGCCGCGCCGCCCCGGGTGACGATGCCGTGCAGCATCTGCTTCGGTTCCAGGTGCTGGCGCAGCAGTCCCACCGCCACCTGGGCGACGGTCAGCGCGTCGGCCGCGTTACGTCCCTTGTGCGGCGCCGACGCGGCATGAGCCGCCTTGCCCGTGTACCGGACCTCGACGTCGACGATGGCCAGCGACGGCGAGGCGCAGGTCTCCTCGGGTGCCGGGTGCACCATCATCGCCATCGCCACGTCGTCGAACACACCTCGCTCGAGCAGCAGCACCTTGCCCCCACCGGACTCCTCGGCGGGCGTGCCGATCAGCTTGACGGTGATCCCGAGCCGGTCGGCGACCTCGCGCAGCGCCAGCGCGGCACCGGTCGACGAGGCGGCGATGATGTTGTGCCCGCAGGCGTGGCCGATCTCGGGCAACGCGTCGTACTCGGCGCACAGCCCGACGACGAGCGCACCCGAGCCGTAACTGGCGGTGAACGCGGTGTCCAGCCCGCCGACCCCGCGCTCGACGTCGAAGCCCTCGGCCGCCATCAGGTCCGCGACCCTGGCAGCGCTGCAGTGCTCGGCGAACGCGAGCTCGGGCGCTGCGTGGATGTCGTGCGACAGCGCCAGCAGCTCACCGGTTCGCTGCTGCACGGCGTCGGTGAGGGTGGCTGCTGGACTGCTCACCCCCTGATTCTGCCGCAGCGGAGCGTGATCGCCGTCATGGCCCCCCGATTGTGACTGCGTCAGAGCGTCTCCGTCGGGACGTGGGTGCCCCAGACGTCGCGCAGCGCGTGGCAGACCTCGCCCACGGTGGCCGACGCGGCCAGCGCCCGCTTCATCGGGTACAGCACGTTGTGTTCGACACCCGAGCCCTCGGCGGCTCGCCGCAGCTCGTCGAGCGCCGCGGTGACGTCGGACGCCGAGCGTGACGATCGCAGTGCCGCCAGCCGCTCGCGGGCGCTGTCCTCGATGGCCGGGTCGACCCGCAGGTGCTGGTAGGGCTCCTCGGACTCGGCGCGGTAGCGGTTGAGCCCGACCACGATCCGGTCCCCGGAGTCGATCTCCCTGGCCGTGCCGTACGCCGTCTTCTCGATCTCGGACTTCTGGAAGCCCTGCTCGATCGCGTGCACCGCACCGCCCAGCTCGTCGACCTTGCCCATCAGCTCGACCGCGGCGGCCTCGACCTCGTCGGTCATCGCCTCCATCGCATACGACCCGGCGAACGGATCCACGGTGGCGGTCAGGTCGGTCTCGTAGGCGAGCACCTGCTGGGTGCGCAGCGCCAGCCGGGCGGCCTTCTCGGTGGGCAGCGCGATCGCCTCGTCGTAGGAGTTGGTGTGCAGCGACTGGGTGCCACCGAAGATCGCGGCGATGGCCTGGGCCGTGACCCGGATCATGTTCACCTCGGGCTGCTGTGCGGTCAGCTGCACGCCGGCGGTCTGGGTGTGGAACCGCAGCATCAGCGACTTGGGGTGCTGCGCACCGAAACGCTCCTTCATCATCCGCGCCCAGATCCGGCGGGCGGCGCGGAACTTCGCGACCTCCTCGAGCAGCGAGGTGCGGGAGACGAAGAAGAAGGACAGCCGGGGGGCGAACTCGTCGACGGCCATCCCGGCGTCGAGCGCTGCCTGTACGTACTGCGCCCCGTCGGCCAGCGTGAAGGCGATCTCCTGCGCGGGGTTCGCCCCCGCCTCGGCCATGTGATAGCCCGAGATGGAGATGGTGTTCCAGCGCGGCACCTCGGCCTTGCAGTAGGCGAAAATGTCCGACGTGAGCCGCAACGAGTGCGACGGCGGGTAGATGTAGGTGCCGCGCGCGATGTACTCCTTGAGCACGTCGTTCTGGACGGTCCCGGTCAGTTTCGACCCCGGCACACTCTGGTCCTCGCCGACGAGCTGGTAGAGCAGCAGCAACAGAGCGGCAGGCGCGTTGATCGTCATAGACGTCGACACCTCGTCGAGCGGGATCCGATCGAACAGCGTCCGCATGTCCTCGATCGAGTCGATCGCCACCCCCACCTTGCCGACCTCGCCGCTGGCCACCGCCTCGTCGGAGTCGAAGCCCATCTGGGTGGGCAGGTCGAAGGCCACCGACAGCCCGGTCTGGCCGGCCTGCAACAGCTGGTGGTACCGGGCGTTCGACTCGGTCGCCGTGCCGAACCCGGCGTACTGGCGCATCGTCCAGGGCCGCTCGGTGTACATCGACGGGTACACGCCCCGGGTGAACGGGAACTCACCGGGCTCGCCGAGCCGCTCCTCGAGGTTCCCGGCGACATCGCCAGCCCGGTACACCGGCTTGACGTCGAAGCCCGACTCGGCCGACCGCTGCTGCCCGGTGCCCGGCTGCTCTGCCATGTCCGTCCTCCTCGCCCCGAGACCTGCCTCGCCTGTACCGGCATACCCCCTGTACCGGCATACCCTCAGCGCGGCGAGAACGCATGGACAATGTGGCCGTGCCCACCTCTGAGTCCATCCCCGGGCCCAACACTGGGGATCTACCGCCACGCCTGGTGGTGGGACGCTACCGCCTCGACGCCGTGCTGGGCCGTGGCGCGATGGGGACGGTGTGGTCGGGCTACGACGAGGTGCTCGGCCGGTCCGTGGCAGTCAAGGAGGTGCTGGTCCCGCCGGGGATCCCGGAGGCGGAGGCCGATGCGGTGCGCGCCCGGACGCTGCGCGAGGCGCGGGCGATCGCGATGCTGTCGCACCCGAACGTCGTGACGCTCTACGACGTCGCGCGGCAAGACGGCGAGCCGATCGTGGTGATGGAGTACGTCGCCTCGCGCAGCCTCGCGGAGGTGATGCGGGAGGGCCCGCTGACGCCCGGCCAGGCCGCGACCGTCGGCATCTCGGTGGCGGCGGCGCTGGCCGCAGCGCATGCGGCGGGCATCACCCACCGCGACGTCAAGCCCGGCAACGTGCTGGTCGGCCACGACGGCGGGGTGAAGCTGACCGACTTCGGCATCGCGCGCAATCCGGCGGACGTCACGCTGACCGGGACCGGCTTGATGCTCGGCTCGCCGGCCTACATGGCTCCCGAGGTCGCTTCCGGGCGGCCGGTCAGCCCCGCTGCCGACCTGTGGGGCCTGGGCGCGACGCTGTTCGCGGCAACCCAGGGTCACCCGCCCTACGACGAGTACGGCGACCCGGTGGATACGGTCGCCGCGGTCGTGCACGGCGACGTGCCCTCGCCCGGCGGCAGCGGCGTGATACCCGATGTGATCTCGGCACTGATGGTCAAGGAGCCGAACGGACGGATGCCGCTGCACGAGGTTCACCGGTTGTTGCGCCCGCTGGCACGCGACCCCGCCCGGGCGCCGTTTCCCGCGGCCGCTTCCGCACCGCCGGTGCGGCCGTCCCCGCCCCCTCCGGCAGCGACCCTGAACCCGGAGCCCCGGCACCGAACGGCCAGGCACCCAACGACGGAGCCGAAGAGTTCCCCAGCACCGCTGGCCCCAGCCCCGGGACCGCTGCCCTGGCAGACCGCGGGACGTCCCCGCGTCTCGCACGCGAGGGTCCGGCCACGGCCGATCGGTGCGGTGGTGCTGCTCTACGTCCTCGCCGCGGTGCTGCTCGTCGGCACTGCCGTCGCCGGCTTCGTCGCTACCCGGACGACAGCGGGTGCGCCGATACTCCCCGCGTCACCTTCCGTCACCGCAATCGCACCGAGCACGCCCACGCAGGACCCGCCGCCGGTGCTCGAGCGCCGCCGCATCACGATCGACACCCCCGACGAGTCGCAGGCAGCCTTCACCGTTGTCATTCCCCCGGACTGGTCGCAGTTCGGCGAGCGCCGCACGATCGCGGACGAGCCCACCACGGTGGTCCGTTTCGTCTCGCCGGACGGTTCTGAGGCGATCGCGGTCGAATCCGTGCCCGGTTACGACGGCGAGCGGCGCAGCTTCCTGAACGCCTATCTCGCCACGATCAGCGAGTCGGTGACCGAGCTGTTCGAGGTGGGCCAGGAGAGGATCGACTCGCAACTCGAGGTCACCTACCGCACCGTCGAGGGCTCGGAGGGCGACACCGAGCAGCTGCGGACGAGCTTCCTGCGGCTGCAGGAGGTCGACTCGCAGCTGTGGACGCTGCAGGTCACCGTGCCCACGCAGCGCGAGGAGGCCGGGCGCACCGAGCTGTTCGACCGGGTCGTCCCAAGCTTCACCGTGCTGTGAGCCCTCCCCGTAGGGTGCGCGATGTGACCACTGACGCCGCGATCACCCCGTCGACCGATCCGGACGCCGCCGCCCGTGCTGCCGCCGACGTGCTCGCGCAGCGCACCGGGCAGGGCCGCCACGACGTCGCGGTGATTCTCGGTTCGGGATGGCGGCCGGCCGCCGACGTGCTCGGTGCGGCCGACACCGAGATCCCGATGGCCGAGCTGCCCGGGTTCGCCACGCCCGCAGCGGCGGACCAGGGCAGCACGGCCCGGTCGATACAGCTCGGCAACAGCCGGGTAATGGTGCTGCTCGGGCGCACCCACGGCTACGAGGGCCGCGGCGTCGCCCAGGTCGTGCACGGTGTCCGCACCGCCTGCGCCGCCGGCGCGGGCACCGTCGTGCTCACCAACGCCGCTGGGGGGATCGGCGACGGGCTGCAGGTCGGCCAGCCGGTGCTGATCGCCGACCACCTCAACCTCACCGGCACGACCCCGCTGGCCGGCGCCCGGTTCCTCGACCTGGTCGACGCCTACTCGCCGCCGCTGCGCGCGCTGGCCCGCGAGATCGACCCGTCGCTCGTCGAGGGGGTATACGCCGGGCTGCCCGGTCCGCAGTTCGAGACGCCCGCCGAGATCCGCATGCTGCGGGCGCTCGGCGCTGACCTGGTCGGGATGTCGACGGTGCTGGAGACGATCGCCGCGCGCGCCGAGGGCGCCGAGGTGCTCGGCCTGTCACTGGTGACGAACCTCGCGGCGGGCGTGACGGGCGAACCGCTCGACCACGAGGAAGTCATCGCGGCGGGTCGTGAAGCCGCCGACCGGATGGGCACCCTGCTGCGGGAGCTGGTGAGCCGGTTGTGACCGAAGACCTGCTTGCAGGGTCGAGCATTCACACCGTGCTGGTCACCGGCGCGACCGGGCGCATCGCCGCAGCTGTGTGTCCCGGGCTGGCCGAGGCCGGGGTGACGGTGCGCGGCACCGACATCGCCGACCTGCCGGCAGGGCTGCCCGGCACGACCGCCGACCTGACCGATCCGGCCGCAGGGCCGGTGCTGGCCGAGCTGCTCGACGGCGTCGACGCGGTGCTGCACCTCGGCGCGATCCCTCATGAGGACGGCTGGCCGCGCATCCTCGCCGCCAACATCGACGCCACCCAGCGGGTGCTCGACGCGGCGCGCGCCGCCGGTGTGGGGCGGGTCGTGCTCGCCTCGTCGAACCACGCCACCGGGTTCACCCGCCGCCCACCGGACGGCACCGCGCTGCCCGCGGCTGCGCCGATGCGTCCGGACACCTTCTACGGCGTGTCCAAGGCGACGATGGAGGCACTCGGGGCGCTCTACGCCGAGCGGCACGGGATGGACGTCGTCGCGCTGCGGATCGGCTCGTTCCTGCCCCGCCCGACCGCGCCGCGCCACCTCGCCACCTGGCTGTCACCCGGCGACGCCGTCCGGCTCGCGCACGCCGCGCTCACCACCCCCGAACCGGGTTTCGCCACCGTCTGGGGTATCTCGGCGAACACCCGCCGCTGGTGGAGCCTCACCGAGGGGGCGACACTCGGGTATCACCCTGTCGACGATTCCGAGGGCTTCGCCGGCGAGATCCTGGCCGGGCAGCCCGAGCCCGATTGGTACGGCGACGAGGTGCTCGCCCTGGTCGGCGGCGATTTCGCCACCCGCGGATGAAACCCGCGGTCCGTGACGCCGCGCTGCGCTGGATCGCCGACGACGTCGACACCGGTGACCGTGCGGAGCTGCAGCAGATCCTGGCTTCGGCGCTCGCCGGCGACACCGGCGCGGCTGCCGAGCTGACCGACCGGATGGCCGGCCCGCTGCGGTTCGGCACCGCCGGGCTGCGCGGCCCGCTGCGCGCCGGGCCGGCCGGGATGAACCGCGCCGTCGTCACCCGCACCACCGCCGGCCTGGCGTCCTGGCTGCACCAGCAGGGCCGCACCGGCACGATCGTGGTCGGCCGCGACGCCCGGCACAGCTCCGATGCATTCGCAGCCGACGTCGCCGGGGTGTTCGCAGCGGCCGGTTTCGATGCCGTGATGCTGCCCCGCGCGCTGCCCACGCCGGTGCTCGCCTTCGCGGTGCGCCGGCTTGGCGCGGTGGCCGGCGTGCAGGTCACCGCCTCGCACAACCCACCGGGCGACAACGGCTACAAGGTCTACCTCGGTGATGACGACGCCCGGGGCGCGCAACTCGCGCCACCCACCGATGCCGCGATCGAGGCCGCGATCGCTGCCGCGCCCGCCGCTGTGGCCGTCCCGGTCAGTGCCGAATGGCACACTACAGACGAGCAGCTCGTCGAGGCCTACGTCGAGCGCGTCGCATCGCTGCCGCGCGGCGCCGCACGCCGGCTCCGGATCGCCGCCACCCCGCTGCACGGCGTCGGGGGGCCGGTGCTGCTCGACGCGCTGCGACGAGCCGGGTTCACCGACGTGCACCTGGTCACGTCGCAGGCAGATCCGGATCCCGACTTCCCCACCGTCGCCTTCCCCAACCCCGAGGAGCCCGGGGCGGCGGATGCGCTGCTCGCGCTGGCAGACGAGGTGGCGGCCGACGTCGCGATCGCGCTCGATCCCGATGCCGATCGGTTCGCGCTCGGTGTGCCCGACGGCGGCCGGTGGCGGATGCTGCGCGGCGACGAGACCGGCGTGCTGCTCGGCGAGCAGGTGCTGGCCGGGCTGGATCGCCAGGCGCACCCCGACCCGCTCGTCGCGAGCACCATCGTGTCGTCGCGGCTGCTGCGCTCGGTGGCTGCCGGTCACGGTGCCCGCTACGGCGAGACCCGAACCGGGTTCAAGTGGCTGGTGCGCTCCGGCGACGGGGCGGGAACCGGGCTGGTCTACGCCTACGAGGAGGCGCTCGGGCACTGCGTCGACCCCGACGTGGTGCGCGACAAGGACGGGATCTCCGCGGCGTTGCTGGCCTGCGACCTCGCCGCGACGGCCCGCGTCGCCGGGCGCAGCGTCACCGACCTGCTCGACGCGCTTGCTCTGACCCACGGGGTGCATCAAACCGACGCGGTCTCGGTGTGGCTGCCCGATCACGCCGCCGTGACGGCGTCGATGGCAGCGCTGCGGCAGCGGCCGCCTGCCGAGCTCGGCGGCGTGCCGGTCACCGTCGAGGACCTGCTGCACGACCCGCGCCGACCCGACGACACCATCGTGCTGCGGGCCGACGGGCTGCGGGTGGCGGTACGACCCTCGGGAACCGAGCCCAAGCTCAAGGCGTACCTCGAGGTCATCGAGCCGGTGTCCGGAGACCGGCTCGACGCCGCGCGGCAGGCCGCAGGCCGGCGGCTGACCGCGCTGCACGACGCGACCCTGCAACGAATTCGAAACCCGTGAAGGTTGGGGCGCTCAGCACCCCACCTTCATGTGATCAGTCCTAACGTAGTAGAGCGGTCCGACTTGCCGGGAGGGGCTACCAAAAGGCTGTGGGTACTGGAGCACCGGCACCGGCTTCCCCACCGGGTTGCCCGCACCCTGCGAGCGGTCGCTGAAGCTCAGCGTGCCACTGGCCCCTGGCGCCGCGAACAGGCCGTTGACGTTCAGCAGTTGAGCGGCCACACCACTGCCCGGCTTCAACCCGAGTCAGCGGCTGCGTCCTGCCACCCGACCTGTTCAGTAAAGCCGGACGGAACGTCTGCTGCCATGCAGGTGTGGTGCACAAGTATGGCAAAGATCTGGCAACACCGCGCGTGACCTGCGCGAATCGCATGCCCGCCGAGCTGGCCATGGCATTGCCGGCGACCCGATACTGTGACGACGACACAACGGAGGTGGACCATGGGGCGGCGCGACGACCTCGTTGCACGGCGACATCGGCAGGGTTACTCGCAGGAGGCGCTGGCCGAACGTCTCGGCGTCGACCCATGCACCGTCGCGCGGTGGGAGCAGGGGACGACCACGCCCCAGCCTTGGCTTCGCCCCAGGATCGCTCGGATATTGTCGCTGTCGCTGGACGAGGTCGATCGGCTGCTCGTCAACCAGCGCGCGGGGCTGGTTGAATCCGGAGTTTGGCCGGTCGAGCATCGGCATCGCATATACTGCGGCTGCGACGGTGACGTCCTGGATGCGCCATGGTCGGCGGCCGGGACGGTGCACGTACTCCAGGAGATCGCGGGAGGTGTGATGGATCGCCGGGGTTTCCTCATTGCCAGCGGGGGCACGCTGACCGGCCTGGCCACGCAATGGGCGGCCGGCCTCGGCAACGCCGCCGTCACGCTCGCGCCCGGCGACCGGTCCAGCGGGGTGGCGCTCGGAGTCATCGGCCGGTTCGAGAGCCGGCTCGCTGATCTCCGTCGGTTGGACGACGCCATGGGAG
Source organism: Pseudonocardiaceae bacterium (assembly GCA_009377865.1). GTDB lineage: Bacteria > Actinomycetota > Actinomycetes > Mycobacteriales > Pseudonocardiaceae > WHSY01. Next base: position 27,891 of record WHTH01000042.1, read on the forward strand.
GTACGCAACTACGCCACCTCGCCGTCGCCGAGTTCAGGGCACTCACCCGGCTCGCTGCCGACGCCACTGAATCGACGTGCCACCGCTTGTTCGCAGCTACCGCCGAGGCCGCGCGCATCTGCGGCTGGCTGCACTTCGACGTCGGCGAGCACGCAGAGGCCCAGTCCCACTACATCGCCGCGCTGCGCGCTTCGTCCACCGCGAACGACCCACTCACCGGTGCCAATGTCCTGGCGTGCATGAGTCTCCAAGCCACGTCGACTGGGCACCACCGGGAGGCCGTGACCCTGATCGACAGCGCTCGCGACCAACTCGGTCGCAACGCCACGCCGCGACTCAGCGCCCTGCTGGCCAGCAGACAAGCTCGCGCCCACGCCAGGGCCGGCGACGCCACAGCCTGCGGTCGCGCTCTCAATGCAGCCGAATCGCACCTCGAAGCCGCAACGTCAGCAACCACCGAACCCGACTGGATTTACTTCTTCGACGAGGCCGAACTTGCGGCACAGACCGGGGCTTGCTGGGTCGAACTCAATCAGCCCGACCGCGCCCGGCCGTTCATCGACAACGCACTGCACACCATCGACGCAAGTTACGTCCGTGACCGTGCCCTCTATCGCGCCCGCAGCGCAGAGGCGTACCTGCAGGATCGGGAACTCCACCTCGCCTGCGAGGAGTTGAGTACCGCCGTCGACCTTGCCCGGCAGACCGGGTCCGTACGCGTCATCTCCACCGTCCGCCACACGCGCCAGAACATGGGGACCCATAACCGCGAACCCTGCGTGATCGAACTCGACGATCGCTTGCGGGCGCTTGCCGCATAGCAGGACGACATACTCGCGCTACACAAGGTCGCGCTGGGTCACCGGCGCTCTTTGCGGTACGGCTTCGCCATCGCACGCAAGCTCGCCGAGAGTACGTCCACGTCGCGCTCGCGGGTGGGGGAGAAGCGGGGACATGTCACTTGCTGTAGTCGCCTTGTCACGCGAGCTATCCTGTATGTAGGTGTGTGCTCGCTCGGGGAGGGGTCATGGAGTTCAACGAGTACCAGCGTGCCGCCCGTGAGACGAGTCAGCTCGGGTTTGGTGGACCACACAGTGCGGTCGCGCCGATGCTCGGTTTGGCCAGCGAGACCGGCGCGATCCTCAACGTGTACAAGAAGTACCTCCGCGACGGCATCGACCTCGTCGCCAACCGCGAGTCCCTACGTGAAGAGCTCGGCGACCTCCTCTGGTACGTCGCCGCAGTCGCGACCGCCTGCAACCTCGACCTGGAGGAGATCGCGGTAGCGAACCTACGCCGCACCCGTGATCGCTACCCACGACAGCACGAGCCTCAGTCCGACGAGCTACCAGCGTTCGATGCCGGGTACCCCAGGCATGAACAGTTCCCGCGCCGCGTGGTCGTAGCGTTCGCCGAGCGACCACTGCCCTCCGGGCGTGCCTCAACCGTACGGACGCTGGTCAGCGCGGAGCCGAACGCTTTTCCGGAGGGCCCGTTCAGCCTTGAGGGAGGAAAATTGGCAGGCTTCCAGGTCGGCACCGAGTTCGGCGACCTGCTGACCGACAACTCGCGGCGTGTGGATGCCTACCGCTTCCACGACGCCATCCATATGGGCTTCATGGCCGTGCTCGGCTGGTCTCCCACGATGCGGGCACTGTTGGGGATCAAGCGTCGGTCCGCTCCTGAGACCGACGAGTGCGAGGACGGGGCAAGAGCCATCTTCGCCGAGGAAGGACTTGCCGCTGTGCTCTCGCGCCTCGCCACGCGCCGGACAGCATTCCTCAGCGAGACCAGCGTCGATGGAGAAGTGATCGAGGTTGCCAAGGCAGCGGCCATGGACCTTGAGGTTGAGACGCTACCTGCCTGGCTGTGGCGCCGCGCCGTCTGTCAAGGATTCCGAGCCATGCATCAGCTCGGCGACAACGGTGGTGGTTACCTCGTCGCGGATCTCGACGGGCGGGCGCTGAGCTACCACAAGGTGCTCGCATGACAACCTCAGGCCGTCAGGACTTGTTAGATGTGATTCGTCGGCTGCATCACGGGAAGAATGCCGCCTACCGCGACGCATGGAAGAAACGCGGCGAGCTCATCAGTATCCTGGCCAATATCGCACGCAAGGTCGATCGACTCGAGTATGTCGTCGATGGTGGTCCGACCACGGTGGACGAGCCGGTGTGGGATACGGCCGTTGACCTCCTGGTCTACGCCCTGAAGTACCAGACGTACTAGTATCTTGCTGACTTGGACTCGACCGTCGCCGAGAAGCTGTTCGGCAACAGCGATCTCGATCCGCCGTACAGCGATGGGACGGCTGGGTTCGAGCACGTGCTGGAGCAGGCGGACCTGCCCGGACCCGATGTCCGGCACGTGACCGCCGCCGACGCTGCCGGGGCGGTGCTGGCACGCTTCGGTGAGCTCGAGGCCTGTTTTGCCGGGCTCACCGCCGCCTTGCCGCCACCCGCCCGCCTCGCGCGCGTTCAAGCGCTCGCAGATGCCACGGTGTGTCTCCTCGCGACACTCCACCCGGGCGGCTCGGACCTTGTAGGGTAACCTCCCGCGTCGCGGCCGGAAGGAAACCAGTGCTGATGCGTCCCGAGGATTTCGGCAAACTCATCGAGGACGTCCAGCACGAGCTTCTGTCCGGCGCGCGTTCAGTGGGCATCCTCGGCCTCACCAGCGTCACCCTTGACCTCCTCGCCTCGCTCACACCGTCGGGCCTCGTGTCCGCCGTCGCTGCGGCATACGTGCCCGATCTCGACACAGCCCAACAGACCAACCTGCCACTGTCGGTACCCATACGACCTTTCACGGCTCTCTCGGATGTGCGACATGATGTGCTCGTGGTCGCCGCCGACGAGCAGAAGGAAGACCTGCTCCGCGCCGCACTCCCCCACATCAAGAACACGCCCACGGTCCTCGTCGCCGGCTATGGACACCTCGCGTTTCGCGATCCCCTCTTCCGTGAGGCGCTGGCTCAACTACTCGTGCCATCGTTCGCCAACGGTTACCCGAATAGTTTGACCCACCTCTACCAATGCCTCCGCAACGCTGTGCAGCTCGGTCTCGAGGGCGTCGTCGCCGAATTCGGCATGTTCAAAGGCGGCACCACCATGTTTCTTTCGCGCGTGATCGAGCGACTCGGCGCAGCGTGGACCGTCATCGGCTTTGACACCTTCGATGGTTTTCCGCCCCGACGCAGCCCGCTTGATATGTACGATCACCCAGACTGTGTTTTCGCCGATCTGCCGACGGTGCGGCGCTACCTCGGTGGCCGTAACATCGAGATCGTGCCGGGCGATATCGTCGACACGTCCACTCGCTTGGAGAGAGAAGACCTCGTCCTGAGCTTTATCGATACGGACAACTACAGCTCCGCCTCTGCCGCTCTCGAGGTCGTCACTGCGAAAACCGTCGTCGGTGGTGCGATCGTCTTCGACCACTTCACCGGCGTGGACCGCTTCCGTTACACGCTCGGCGAACGCATCGCCGGCATACGGCTCCTCGACGACCCGCGCTACTTCCATCTGCACGACACCGGAGTCTTCTACCGACAATATTGAACAAGGCAGGTATGAACGAATGAAGAGTACACCTATTCCACGCCAGCAAATCTATGATCTCTACTGGTACTTCGCTTCGGAGCGGCACGCCGCCTTCGAGCGGCGCATCTCGGGTGAGCCGCAACCATGGAGCAAGGACCCGATTCTGCAGGAGTTCAAGTTTTGTAACGTCTATCGGGCTGCCGACCGGGTTTCCCAATACATGATTCGAGATGTCTGCTACCATTCAGAGGCATGCACGCCGGAAGATCGGCTGTTCCAGATTGTTGCGTTCCGCACGTTCAGCAAGATCGAGACATGGATGGCCGTGCACGAGTTCCTCGGCCACCATCCCACACTCGAGGACCTCGAAGACGAGGGCTTCACGAAGGCCCTCAGCCACGCGAAACAGCGAAACGGCGGACTCTACACGGGCGCTTTCATTTTGTGTGCCAGTGCCGCATATGGGCAGTCGCTCAAGCATCTCAACCACGTCGAGCTGTTCCGGCACATGTTCCTGCACGATGCGCTCGGTGAGCGGCTGCTCGCCGCAGACTCGCTCCACGAGGTCTACGAACTGTTGCACGGCTACCCCCTCATGGGGGATTTCATGTCGTACCAGACTACAATCGACCTCAACTACTCGGGGCTTGTGAACTTTTCTGAAAACGAGTTCACCAAAGCTGGACCGGGAGCGCTCAGAGGCATCAAGAAAATGTTCGAGAGTCTGGGTGATTACACCCCGACCGAGGTAATTCTGTGGATGGCGGACCGGCAAGCTGAGGAGTTCGAGCGGCTCGGCTTGCCATTTGACGGTCTGTGGGGTCGGCCACTGCACGCCATTGATTGCCAGGGGCTGTGTTGCGAGACAGACAAGTACTGCCGCGAAGCAGTGCCCGAGTTGACCAGTGCCCGTACGCGCATCAAGGCGAGGTTTTCGATCACGCCGAAGCCGCTCGAGCTCTTCTTCCCACCGAAATGGGGGATCAACGACAAACTCCCCCGAGGATCGGTGCTCGGCGCACCCGCCCGGACCGAAAGTGTAGAGCAGGCGTTGCTCTGATGTTACGGCGTGATGTACTCGGCCGTGCACTTCACGACGCCAGACCTTCCAGCATCCGGGCGACGGCGCCGACCGGACCATCGATCTCAGCGTGGTTCACGGTTACGAGAAGCTCACCCGGATCGAGACCACACGCTCGAGCCATGTACTCCTGGAGCTGAGCCAGGCCCAGGTAGTTACCGTATGCACGTCCCACCATGACTTCGTTGCGGTACACCGCCTGCATGTGCAGCCGCTCCTGATGCAGGTGCAGCGATAGGTGCGCCAGGCACGGAAAGCTCATCGGATTCCGGTCCTGCCGCTCCGAATAGATGTTGACCTCGTACCGTGAGCTCTTGGGCCCCGGCGTTGCCAATTCTTGACGCAGCTTTCGCACCGTGTCTGCGAGCTGGTCGGCCTCCCCGCCGTCGGCCCGCGGGTACGCGACCATCCTGCCGAAGTAGGTCCCGCGCTCGTTGTCGCGGTGACTGCAGAGCTCGGCGTAACGGGAACGGTAGTACTCGCCGAGCTCGGCAGGCTCCGGCAGTCGATGAGCCCATGCCGCCGGAAAGATCGTGTTGCGGGCTGTGTCGACCGCCGGTTTTTCCCTCTTCGTCGGGCTTCGTGAGTTCCACTCCTCGATGAGGCTGTCGGCCGCATCACGGATCGACTTTTCCTCCGCGGGTGGGCGCAGGATGCGCACGACCAAGTGCACGACCTTGTGGCTGGGGTCATCGTGGAGGAGACGGACCGCGTCGAGCCATGCCTCGGAGAGGGTGTCGGCGACGATGTACCGATCCGCCAATCTGCTCATGCTTCAGCCTCCAGTGCATGCGCGACAACGCCGTACGCCTCAAGGTAGCGTTGGGAAACGAGCCCGTACCCATCGTTTCCCCAGGATCGTCCCCAACTGTTCTTGATGATCAACCGCATGGAAGACGTATCCGGATCCTCGGCGATGCCGACAACGACCACGGCATGACGACCAGGGGTACGCCGCCCCGGCTCGGCATCGATGACTCCATCCCCGTACAGCCACACGGATCGGACCACCCCGAGCGTGAGCAGGACCGCAGCCCCGCCTCCCAATTCGGCAGCGATCGCCGTGAAGTCGAGCGTCGCGATCGTGCGCCAAGAAGGTAGTTCGCGCCGATTGGTCGCGTCGAGTGCATCCCTCGGGCGGTCTGCGGGCCAGGGTGGGCGCCCATACGGCCAGGCGTACTCAAAGGCGTGGCCGAGCCGGCTCAGGCCAGCGAGGGCCAACTGGACTGATGTCGCCTCCTGATGGGCAACCCCACCCTCCTGGTGCCCCGCCCACAATGCATCCTCTGGCGAGCGCACGACGTCGCCAGTCGCCATCCACTCGTGAGCCGCACTGACGGCGAAGCCGACACAGGACGGACGGTCGCCCTGGTCGCGCACGGGAGTCTGACGACTCCGCCGGTCAGTGGCGGTCACGGTCACGCGGTAGTCAGCAGTTCTGCCTCGGTGAGCTGCACTCCGTGAAGCCGCGGGTGCACGGACACCAGCACCTCGAACTCGTTGATCGGATCATCGGAGGTCCACGGCCGATCCTTCACGAGCATCAAGGGGTAGATGCCACCGAGGACAGCTGGCGTGATGTCGATCGCGAAAGACCGCGGCGAGCTGTCTCCGGCAATCTCGTCGCGACTCGAGTCCTGGTCGGTGGGCGACTCGTGGGGAAGCCGCGGCTCCCAGTGGTCGTCGTAGGAGTCCGCGAGGACGACGAAACCTTCGGGTAGCTCGGAGAACCGCCAAGAGTGGCCGGACGATGGGATCTCATCCAAGGTGAGGACGAGTCGATCGCCGGGTCGCACGTCGACCGGATGCCGATTGCTCGCATGGTCCAACCACCGGACGTCGTTCTGCAGATCGTCGGGTGCGTAGCCCGCCGCCAGCGCAAGCTTGATCGTCCGAGGCTCTATCCGTGCCCACTGCTCGGCCTGCGACGCTTCGACGATGCGGGTTGCACCGAGCTGGCGGGCTGTGGCGGTGTAGCTCGTACCGAGCCACAACGCGAGTGAGTAGACGTCGCCAGGGCTGGTGGGCGTGTCGATCTGCAACTGCCGGAGGCCCTCCCGGAGCAGCCGGCGCGGCATGAGAAACCAGGCGCCGAAAGCCTCGGCCTCCTTCTCGTGATCGGGCCACCTGTTGGCGTCGCGACGCAGTCCGAGTTCAAGGTCCCCATCTACCTCCGCGGTGTGACCGAACGCATGGTGGCCGAGTTCGTGGCCCGCGGTGTACCGCTGCTTCGTCCGCGGATGCCCAGCGTGGATCAGCACTCCACTCGCGCCCCCACCTGGAAGGTACAACCCGGAGACCTTCCCCAACGGCACGAATGCCAGCACCAAACCTAGACGCTGCACGGCGGCGAAGACATCGACCGGGCGCCGCAGCTCGATGTCAAGGTCCGCGTGGAACTGGGCGGCGAGGACGGCGGCCCTCCGATGGGCGTCGGACCAGGTGATCACGTAGTTCCCCCAGGGGACCGCTCATAGTTCTGAAGGAACAACGCGAAGCGCAGGACCTCCTCCTTCTCGGCCGCGGACATCTCGGTGGCAGCCCGTGCCAGGGCGCGCACCGTGGGGTCGTCCCCGCTCCCGATCTTGTCTTCGCCGTGCCCCAGGAAGTACTCGACCGGCATGCGGTAGACGGCCGCGAGGCGTTTGAGCTCCAGGCTGTCTACGCGGCGAGAGCCTCGCTCGACGTCCGAGATCGCAGAACGAGGTATGCCCGTCTGCTCGGCCACGAACTGCTGGGACACGTTCAGGAGCTCGCGGGCCTTGCGTAGCCGTCGCGCCAACATCGCTCCATCGTCCGACGATGCGATGTCCTGGGGTTGGGTCATGAGGTGCACTCCTGCTCCACGAACTCGGCAAACAAGCGCACAGAACGCATCGTGCGCCGACGTAGCCTACGGACAGGCAGCGTCAGACCGGTGATCTGCCGAAACTTCTGGAGCACGTCGAAGAGATCGAGGGAATCGACCGGCATCAGCCAGCCATCTGAATCGAGCCGACGGCGATAGGCGACCGGTTCCTCTTCGAGCAGCTCCGCTAGTAACTCGACGACGAGCTCCTCGACATCGACGGCCGTCCACGGTTGGACCGAGTCGACGGCGGAGGTTGTCACGGGACAGGCCACCTCCTACCGTGTATGTCGGATTGCCCGACAGGCTAGACGTAGATTCCGACAACTGCAACGGCGGGAGCGCCATGCACCCAGCACCGCTGGTTGGCATCGACGTGATGGAGCCGACGCGCATCGAGAAGCGTCTCGAGGCGCGGCCCGGTCTGCGCACGGAGCTGTTCACCAAGGTCGAACTCGCGTACTGCGACAGCCAGCATCATCCGCAGCAGCACCTGGCGGCGCGGTTCTGCGCCAAGGAGGCGGTGGTGAAGGCACTTGCGCTGGACGCGTTCGATCCCCTTGATATCGAGGTCCTGCCCGGTGACCCAGCACCAACCGTCCGACTGACAGGGCCTGCCCAGGATCGCGCGGACCAGCTCGACGTGTCGGTCCGCGTCTCGCTGAGCCATGTTGCGTCGACGGCCGTCGCCGTTGCACTAGTGGTCCGTCGCGGTTTTGATCTGGTGGAGTCGTTGTCGTCCTCTGCGCACCTTGTCGATGATCTCGTCGGCGGCTTTGTGCCAGATGAAGGGCTTGGGGTTGTCGTTCCAGTGCTAGGCCCAGAGCTCGATGGCCTCGATTAGTTCGGGGACGCTGGTGAACGCGCCGCGGGTGAGCCGTTTGTCGGTGAGCTCTTTGAACCAGCGCTCCACCAGGTTGAGCCAGGAACTCGACGTGGGCGTGAAGTGCAGGTGCC
>WHTH01000049.1 GCA_009377865.1 Pseudonocardiaceae bacterium
GACCTCTTCTAGCGGGGGCTCCACGCCATGGCCTGGCACCTGACGATCCTCGGCGTGTCGGGGCCTGTCGGCGTCGCTGACCTCACACCTGCGTCCTACGCCATCGCCGGACGACTCGATCTTGCTGAGAAAACCTCAATGTTCACTGGTGAGTTGATCCACCTGCAGTCCAAGGAGGTCAGCACACCTCCGACGGTCTGCTGGGCTTGCTCGTAGGCGAACCTGCGCTCAGCGGTCGTGAGCCCGCACGGAGGGTCGAAAGCTCCGGGCCGACGGTAGTAGACGCTGATCACGTCTTCGAATGTCAGTACACGCTCCGATGTCGTGAGAGCACCCGTCCAGCCGTCCTGGGTGAGCTGTGCCGTGATCTGTGTTCGTTGAGGAAAGTCGGCGGTATCCCAACGGAACACCTCGGTGCCGCGCTCGGCGAGTGCAAGGACCACGCGATCAGCAGTGAGGTCGTCTGGCGACGTGAGGACGAGAACGCTCATCACTCCGAGTGACCGAATCTCAGTCCGGATCGTAAACCACGGTCTTGTCCGGTGGAGGAGGATTGGGCCCGCCACCGTCGGGGTGGGTCTCGACTTCTCTGCGTACAGATGTCGGCCGTTCTCGATGTTTGCACACCGGAACCCCTGTGTCGTCCACGTTGACCTGCATGCGCTCGTAGCGGTATGTGGGCTCCGGGCCAACAGTGACGACCGGCACCGTGAAGCGCAGTGCAAACGGACGTACCGGCGAGGTCCCTGGACCCTGCGGGTCGCTGGACGTCGGCGCAGCGAGCGGGAAGCTCTGGTGCAAGTTCAGGATCGGATCTCGGAGCTCGGTCACGAGGGCTCCTTCCATGCATCGCCAGCATGTCGACGATGTGTGGGCATCATCCGTGTGCGACGGAGAGTAGCTGCTGGGCCGCCCCGCGTGAAGAGCCGTGTGGTCAACTCGGTCCGACTCCATCCAGGCGCCGACACCGATCGACGTCCTTCAGTCTGTCCGTGATGTCCCCTCTCGCCCATCGCGGTGGGCTGAACCGTGAATTGGAGGCGGCGCTGTCGGTGTGGGGTCCTCGTCAACCACCTCGCCGTCAACCACCTCACCATCGACGACGTTTCGGTCACGGACATTGTGGCTGCCGACGTCGTCGACGACACCGCCGTCGACGACATCGCCGGGCACGACACCGCCCGGTGCGAATCGTGGCGGCGCGCTGCGACGGGCCGAGCGCAGTATGCGGCGGCGCAGCAACGCCCGCGTCGGCGGCAGCAGCATCAGCAGCGCGAGTACGTCGGAGACGAATCCAGGCACCACGATGAGCACAGCGGCCCCTGCGATGAGCACCCCGTCGATCAGCTCGCGGTGCGGCGGCCGGCGGGTTCGTGCTGCCTCGGTGAAGGCATGCATCGTCCGGCTGCCCTCGCGGCGCAGCAGCCAGGCTCCGACCAGGGATGCGAGCAGCAGCAGGCCGATCGTGGGCAGCACCCCGATGGCGTCCCCGACCGCGACCAGAACGGCGACCTCGACCACGGCGGCGACGAGCAGGATCAGCAGGACGGGCACGGCGAGCGGGCTCCTCGGGTCGGCACCGGGGCCGCATCGGCTGCGGCCCCGTCCGGTACAACGCACGAGTCGGCCCGCGTGCTCCCCGCGCGGGCGTGTCGATGTCGTCGGCCGGGGTGATTACTGTACTTGCATGGCTATCGGTCCCGATGAGCTCGGCGACGATGCACTGGCGTTCGTCGCTGAGCGCCACCTGGCGACGCTGACGACGACACGTCGCGACGGCAGCCCGCACGTGGTGCCGGTCGGGTTCACCTGGGACGCCGGGGCCGGGCTCGCCCGGGTGATCACCCGCGGCTCGTCGCAGAAGGCACGTCACGCCGCAGCGGGCGGACCGGGCGTGCTGTGCCAGGTGGATGGGCGGCGCTGGCTGACGCTGGAGGGCAGCCTCGCGCTGCTCACCGATCCCGTCTCGGTCGCCGACGCCGAGCGTCGCTACGCGGAGCGCTACCGGCAGCCCCGGCCCAACCCCGAGCGGGTCGTCCTCGCGGTGCGGGTGCACCGCGTACTCGGCTCCGCGACGTTACTGACCTGAACTCCGATGGCCCGCCGCTCGGCCCGCCCACTGCTGCTCCCAGTCATCGCGGTGCTGATCCTCGCCGTACTGGTCGCCGATCGCCCCGTACCGGAGCAGCGGCCGGCACTGCCCGACACCCGGCCACAGGCGATCGTGGCGCTGGGTGACAGCACCATGTCCGGGGAGGGCGCAGGTGACTATTCGCCGGGCACCCGCGGCCAGAACGGCAACTTCTGCCACCGCAGCGCCAACGCAACGGTGTACCGGGTCGACCTGCCCGGTGTGACCGAGCGGATCAATCTGGCGTGCTCGGGGGCCGACGCGGCCGACATCGGTATCGCCCCGCCGGACCGGTCGCCGGGCAGCGCGCAGGCCGAGCGGCTGCGACAGGTGGCGATGCGCTACCGGGTGGAGGCGGTCGTGGTCGCTGTCGGCGCGAATGACGACCCGCACTTCGCCGACACGATGTTGCGGTGCATCCAGGCGTGGGCACGGCGCTCCGGACCGTCTTGCTCCGACGTGCTCGCCCCGCAGTGGCCGCAACGGCTGGACGCGATGGCCCCCAAGATCGCAGCGGCGCTGGCCGACATCCGGACCGTGATGCGCGGCGCGGGCTACCTCGACGGTGACTACGACCTGGTGCTGCAGTCCTACCCCTCCCCGCTCACCGAGGACATCGTGCCGACGCTGCGGGACCTGTCGGGGTGCCCGTTCCGGATCGAGGACCTGGCCTGGGTCCGCACCGAGGCTGTACCGCAGCTCACCGCGGCACTGCGAGGGGTCGCAGAACGCGGGAACGCCCGCTTTCTCGACCTCAGCCAGGCTGCGCGGGGGCACGAGGCCTGCTCGTCGCCCGGCGTGCCCAGCCGGGAGTGGATCAATCGACTGCGCGTCGACTTCGAGTTGCTGCGCCGCGAGGAGACGGGGCAACGTGCGCTGGCCGAATCGTTTCATCCCAACGCCACCGGCTACGCCCGCGTCGCGGGCTGTTTGCAGGAGTTCCTACGCGGCGAGCAGCGTGAGGCGGCGTGCATCGCCGACGACGGCCTGCTGCGTCCTCGTCCCATCAGGTCCCCGGCGATCGGCTGAGCACCACGCGGGGTTCAGCCGGTGCGGATTGTGGCTGCCGTGAACGTGTCGTAGCGCCCCAGGAACATACCGATCGTTCGCTCGGTCTCGCGGAGGCTGCCTGCCCAGGCGTGGAGCCAGTCCAGACCTTCCTCGCTGAGCTCGTACGTGCGTCGAGGTGGTCCCACCTCCGAACCGGTCCAGTTCGACTGCACCAGCCCTTCCTGCTCCATCGCGCGCAACGAGCGGTAGAGCAGACCAGGATCGACTTTGCTGAACCCGACCTCACGGAGTCGTTCGAGCAGGTCGTAGCCGTAGGCGGGCGATTCACCGATCATCAGGAGCAGGCACGGCCGCAGGAAGTTGCGAGGGAGTCCGGCCAGCGGATCGTCACCGCGGGGCACCTGGTCAACCTCCGTGGTGATGGTCGCCGCCGCCGGCTCGCCCTGCCAGACATGTCTCGGCTTCCTCGAAGGAAGCGTGGCACCAGCAGTCCGCCCCGCACTCGCCGTGGCCGGGTTGGGTCAGGTCCGCGAACTCGTCGGCGAAGACGCGCGCACCATGGCCGCGCCCATCCTCGGTGAGCTGGTAGAGCCCGTCGGCGTCACAGGAGAGCAACTCCTCCGTGACGAGCCGATCCAGGTAGCGGATGCCGACCTGCGCATCGACGCCGAGGAACCGCTCGAGCAGCACGGGATCGATCCGGTCGCCCAAGCCCTCACCCTGGATCCAGAACATCAGCTGCAGGATCTCGTCGCGCCAGTAGAGCGCGCGCAACGCATCGGACTTCGGTTCGTGCAGCCACTCCATGCTGGCCTCCGAGCTTGTCAGGGCATCGTCTCCTGCAGGATCAGTGTAGGCGAAACCCGGCGTTTCGTGGACCGATTCCACCAAGGAGTATGACTGAAGCACCTAGCCGCACTAGGCTTACGGGCATGAGCAGTCTTGAAGAGCTTCTGCGGCAGACGGAAGAGCGCATCGCCGCCGTCGAGCAGCTCGAACAGCCGGCCCGGGACACGGTGTTCGACCTGCTCGATGACATCGACACGCTGCACCGATTCGCTCTCGGCACGTTGACGCAGGGCATCGACCGGGATGTCCTCGATGAGCTGCGGACGACGGAGCCCGCAGTGGCCTGGCTGCTCGATGCATACGGAATCGGAGTCGACCAGCACGCGGCCGCCGAGGAGGCGCTGGAACAGGTGCTGCCCTACGTGCACTCGCACGGTGGTGACGTCGAGGTGCTGGAGGCGGCCGACGGCGTGGTGCGGGTGCGCATGTCCGGCACATGCTCCGGGTGCACCGCATCGGCGGTCACACTCACCGAAAGCATCGAGACGGCCCTGCGGGAGCACGTGCCCGGCTTCAGTCACGTGGAGGCCGAGGAGGAGCCGGATGCGCAACCCCACCCACCACCGGGGCCGGTGCCGGTGCGGATCGAGCGCGTGCCTCCGTCATAGGGAGCACGCCGCCTGACTCGATCGGCGACGTGCTCTCCCACTCGTCGTTGATCTTGTGGTAACTGTCACATTCATATAGCATCACATCGAGTATCCGACCCGATCACAGCGAGGTGGAGATGGACGGGCTACCAACCGGCGGAGCGATCTTGTGGTGGATCGGGGTCGCAGCCCTGTTCCTCGTCGTCATCCCGCTGGTACTGACACTGGCGCTACGAGTGATCACACACATCCGTGAGATCAAGGGCTATGCCGACGACGCCCTCGTTCATGGGCTCGCCGTGACCGAGAACCTCGACCCCGTTCCTGCGCTGCTCGAGACGAGGGATCTCGTCAAGAGTGCCAGCGGGAAGTTCGGCCAGTACGTCTCCACCGTCAACCGACTGCTCTAGGAAGGACGCCAGATGAACTTGCTCGTCACCCTGACCCTGGTTGCGGTCGGACTGATCGTCGTGGCGCTGGCGGTCTCGTTGATCACCATCGTGGTGCTGCTGCGTCACACCCTGTTCACGCTCGGGACCATCAACGTCGGTCTTCGTGCCATCGCGCGGCGGGTCGCACCGCTGGAGCCGGTTCTCACAGAGGTCAACTCAGACCTCATGAAGGCCCGGAATGCTCTGATGTCCGCGCTGAAGACGCACCAGCAGCAGCGAAACGGCCGTCCGCAACACCGCGACACCGAGGAGCTGGTCTGAATGAACTACACGTTCCGATGTGTCGACGCAGGCGCCCCCACGTGCTTCAGCAGCTTCGCGGCCAACACCGAGGAGGAGCTGCGGAACACGCTCATCCAGCACCTGGGTCGGCACGGAGTGACAAAGCCCAACGAGACGCTGGTCGATTACCTGCTCGCTGTCGGGACCGGACGTCAGCACTCACTCCCACTCAACCCCTAGGCTCCTCACGAGCCGTCGGACTTCAGCGATCGCGACGTCGACCGCAGCCGCCACATGCTCGGACAGGCCCTGTCCGAGCATGTCGGCGTCTTCGAGCTGGCAGCCCACGATCCAGCTCTGCGCTGGCAGCACATCCAGCGCGCTGGCGAGCATGAATGTCCGTTCCGGGGTTGCATAGTGCATGTCGGCGAGTTCGTCGCGCTGTTGCGCCATCGGCAGTGCCGTGACGTCGTGCACATCGGGGCGCATGACGAGTACGGTGCCCGGTGCCCGTCCCCGGTCCACGGCGTCGACGACGATGAGCGCGTCGACATGCAGCATCAGTTCCTGCACGAGGTGGATGCCGCCGATGCCGGTTTCGATCACCCGGACGGCGCTGGGAACGCCCTGCTCGATCAGCCGCTCGACCACCGCCGCGCCGAAGCCATCGTCACCACGCAGGACGTTTCCTACTCCTGCGATCAGCACTGTCATATCAGAGGAGGGTACGGGTCACTGATGGACGTGCAGAACGCACTCGACGAGTTCGAGCAACGGCTGGCGCGTTACCCGGCGGACCGCTACCCGGTGCAGCACGCCACTGCCCAGTTCCACCTCGGTGTCCTGCTCACCGATGCGGACCGGCTCGAGGAGGCAGCGCAGGCCCTCGACGTCGCCACCGCCCTGCTTCCGCCGGACGGGCTCATTGCCGAGCACGCCAAGGCGACCAACGCCCGGGGCGTGGTGTTCCGCCTCGCAGGCCACCTCGACGACGCCGCGAGTGCGTTCGAAAGAGCCGCCGCGGCGTTCGCGACCACGGAGCTGGGCCGCGAACACGGGGCCGCCCTGTTCAACCTGGGACTGGTGCAGCGCGACCGCGGCGACGCGGCCGCGGCCGCGGACTGTTTCCGGCAGGCCGGTGACCGCTTCGATGCGGACACCGCGCCGGGCGAGGCCGGAGCTGCCGCTCGGGAACTGGGGGCCACGTTGCTGGTCAAAGGTGAGCTGGACGCGGCCAGGGAGACACTGGAGTCGGCCGTGTCACTGGCCGACCGCGCTGCTGACACCGCCGGCCTCGGTGCTTCGGCGAACCTGCTCGGACTGGTCCACCTCGGCGCCGACCGCCCGGACGACGCGGTGGCTGCCTTCCGGGACGCGCTCGGGGCGCACCCGAGGACCGTGCGCCCCGGCGAGCACGCCATGGCCAAGGCGAACCTTGCCCTGGCCTACGAGCGCACCGGCGCCACCGACCACGCCTACCTCGCCGCCGTACAAGCGCTCGGCGTGCCCGGCGTTGCCGAACCGGTGCGTGAGCAGGCCGAGGCGTCCCTCGAGCGGCTCGGCCTGCGTTATGGTGCCGTGCTGCCGGTCCTCGACCAGGAGCCGCAGGACCGCTGGCCGGTGCTCGTGCGCGAGGAGCTGGCCCGATGGTCGGACGCCGAACCCTCGCAGCGTCGCGCCGAGTGCGCAGGGTGGCTCGACGGGCAGCTGGCTCGACGGGCAGCCGCCGCGGATCTGGCCGAGGTCTGGCTAGGGGCACTGCTCGAGCTGCCCCCTGACGCTATGATCAGCCTGATCCGTGCCATGCTCGAGGCGATCGCCGACCGCGGCGAGGAGGATGTCGAGAGGTTCCGTTCGACAGTGTCGCGGACGGTGGTCCGGTTTCCCATTCCGCAGTGGATGCGGCTTGCGGACAGCTTCAACGCTGTCGCGACCGAGCTCGGTCAGGAGGCCTCGTGGGGCTAGCCGACGATCTTGCGGCGGAACCGCTGGGCAAGGAGATGCCGGGTCGCCCGATCCGGAGTTACCCGGCCGTGCTGTCCACCGAGGCTGTTGCCCTGGGCTGGGCGCGAGAGGGTGCGCCGCACGGCGCGGTCGTGGTCGCCGGCTATCAGGCATCCCCTCGGGGACGGGCCGGGCTGCCGTGGGACCTCCCGATGGGAACCGGAGTCGGCTTCTCCATCGTGCTGCGTCCGCAGCTTCCCGCGGCTCGTGAAGGATGGGTCTATGCGACGGCGGTGTGCGGACTCGCCGATGTCGCAGGCGACGATGCTCAGATCTGCTGGCCCGACGAGGTGTGGTGCGCTGGCGTCCGGAAAAGCGCTGTCGGGGCGTGGGTGGAGCTGGGCAGCGAGGGTGTCGACTGGGCGGTAGTGAACGTGCTCTTGCCGGACATCACGGCACCGCGGGCGCCGGCCCTGCAGCGGGCCGTGACCGCGATCGAGTCGAGAACAGCCGCACCTCGGGAGGGTGTGCTCGACGACTACCGGCGGCGCTGCGTGACGTTCGGCCGACTTGTGCTGGCGCGAATGATCCCGATGGGCCCGGCGGGGCCCCGAGTGCAAGGCACCGCAGTCGATGTGCTCAGCGACGGGTCGCTCGTGATCAAGTCCGACAGTACGGGCAACCGCGTCGCGGTACGCCCGCAGAACCTCGGAATCCTCGACGATCTGACCGAGGCCTCCGACTGACACTACCTTCGTCGGTTCGACCCCTCGCCACAATCGGCGGTTGACCGCTCGTGACCGGTCCCGGGAGCCGAGTGCGCGACGAGATGTTCACTCGCGGTCGGTGAGTATATGTTGATCACACTTACATCTCCCGGGTGAGCCGTGTATACGTAGATGATCGTGCCAGCTACCGAATGTGTGTCGATGTCCATGGCCCAAAGGAGGCCTCGTGAAGGTCCGCTCAGTTCTCGCAGCCGCAGCACTCACGCTCGTCGCGGGGTTCGTGCCGCAGGCCAGTGCGGCCAGCCCGGCGGTGACCGGCGACTTCAGCCTTATGGCGATGGTACATACCACGCAGTACCAGGACAGCGACCTGGCTACGCAGGATCCGAACCCATGGAACGGATCCGCTGCGGGCGGTCCGTACCGCTACGCCTCGATTCCCTGCAGCGGCAGTGCACCTGTCAATAACATCTCGACCAACCTGACCACCTACAACTCCCAGCTACCGGCAAGCCGGTCGCCGGCGTCCACCCGTAACCACCCGCTCGAATTCGTCGTGCAGGGGTCGACATTGCACGGCAGGATCGTTCTCACGACTTGCCAGCGGGAGCCGGGAGCGACCGAGAGTCCTGATCCGGTCCCCGACGGGAACAAGGACAAGGTCTTGCTCGACTGGAACGCGACCTATGAACGGACCTCCCCCGAAGAGGTGGCCTGGAGCGGCAGGTTCACGATCACGGGTGGGACCGGCGTCTACGAGGATCTCACGGGCCGCGGCACGATGTCGGGTTACTTCTTCTGCTTCGCAGACGAAGGCTGCGAGAGTCTCGGTGAGTTTCGAGACGCGCAGTACACGATGACCGGGACCTACCGCGATCCCACGCCCTGATACGGAGATGTTTGCGCTGACCGTCTTTATCGTGACGGGGTGGTCAGCGCAAGATCTCCTGTCCCTGTAACCGATCGAGTTCTTCGATCAGTGTCCACCACAGGCCCCAGTCGAGGTGATCCATCCCCTCACAGGTCTGCCCGTCGGCGATCGTGCGGCGCAGCCGGTCGCGCAGCGCGAAGGTGGCGCCCCACCTCCCCTCCTCGTCGAGCACCTCCAACTCGCCCAGCAAGGCGCGTAGCGTATCGAGCGCGGGTGCGGGACCGAGCCGGTCAGCATCGACCAGTGGGCGCAGATCGTCGGCCAGCTCAAGCAGCGGGATGCGATCGACCTCGGCATGCACCAAGCGCAGCGCCTCCTCGAGACCGGTTCTGGCGGCCGGCGAGAGCTCGTCGCCGGAGTCGGTATGCACGGGCTCGACCTCGATCGAGACAGTCCTGCGAGGCAGCGCGTCGAGCCCGGATGCGACCTCGACGAGCAGGTCGATCGTGACATAACCGGTCACCGCATCACGCACGGCCTGCTGTACCTGCTCGTCCGATAGGCCGGCGGCATGCACGCGACGCCGCTCCACGGTCCCCGGCACACGCCCCCGCGCCTCGGCGCCGACCAGGACGAGTGCATGCGGGTCGATGTCGTCGAGCCGCTGGACCACGGCCACCGCGCCGTAGTGCAGTTCCTCGACGAGCACGCCACGGCCGAGCGGCTCACTGTAGAGCCGCTCGGCCGCGAGCCGACCGAGGTCGAAGTCGCCCTGGTAGAGCTGACTCACTCCACCGACGAGGATAGTCACCGTTGTGCTAGTCGACGCCGCAGGCGCAGGTGTTCACCTCGCGGACGACGGTGTCGTTACCCGTGTGGACGTGCGTGGTGCAGGGCATGCACGGGTCGAAGCTGCGGATCGTACGGAGCATGTCGATCGACGTGAACTTCGCGGGATCGGGATCCTCGATGATCGGCGTGTTCATCACAGCCTCTTCGTAGGCACCGGGCTGGTCCCACGGGTCGCGCGGTGATGCGTTGACCGTCGACGGGGTGTCGATCTGATAGTTGGTGATCTTGCCGTGGTCCATGCTGAGGTGGTGGATGAGGAACCCTCGGCCAGCGCCCCAGAAGCCGACACCGCGCCGCTCGTCCTTGGGGATGTGCTTGTCCAGCTCATCCGGCGGCACGGCGGCCACCCGGTGCTCCCCCTCCTTGAACAGCTTGTAGGCCTGCATCAGGCTGTTCAGCCCGACCAGCTGCGAGAACAGGTAGTGGTATGCGCGCGCCCGGTTGCGTTCAAAGGCATTCCACACCTCGGGGACCCGCCACTCGACAGTCATCTCGGGCGTCATCCCCTTGGGAATGTGCATCCGCATGCTGTGGCCGGTCACCTCGATGAAGTCGTTCTCGGGCAGGGTCCGGGCCATCGCGGTGTTGAACATCCGGGCATAGGCGCCCGCCTCGACGACGTTGCGGTCCCACCGCGGGGAGCACGCCCAGGTGTACTTGTCCTTCCAGCTCTTGCCGGTGGGCGCAGGCAGGGTGCGCTTGTTCCAGGGGTGGTAGGGCCCGATCGGGTTGCCGAGACCGTCGTCGGTGTAGCGGTCGCCGGCCCACTGCTCGTAGTAGGAGTGCTCGACGAACTCCTCCAACCCGATGTTGATGTCGGTCAACCGGGTCGTGACAAGCTCCCCGTTGAGGACCAGACCCGGGGAGGACCACCGCTTCTGACCCCACTCGTTGCAGTTCTCGTAGGTCGCGTCGTAGCTGTACGGGTCATCCCAGAAGCCGAGGTCGATGAGGTTCATCGGCCGGCTCCCGACCTGCTTGTACCGCTCGTCGGCCTCGTAGAAGAACTCGGTGATGTCGTCCCACACCGCTACCATGCGACGGGCATAGTCGAACAACTTGCCCAGTTTGGACTGGTACTCGTTGAGCGTCTGTGGCGTCACGGTCGACGACACCCCGCCGGGCACGACCGTCTGTGGGTGCGGGTACTTACCCGCCAGGATGACGAACATCTCCCGGGAGACGCGGGTGAAGTCCAGGCCCTCTTTGTACAGTGCGCCGGTCAGCGGGTTCAGCGCGGTCATCAGGTCGGCCATCGACTTGAAGCCATGGTGGACCTGGCCGGGGCAGGCCCACTGCTCGGCCTTGGGCCACAGCTCCGGGTTGGCGGCCTTGATGACGGACTCGGAGTAGTCGGGGCCGGCCAGCAGGTAGAGGTGCAGCGGGTTGTCGTAACCCATTTCCGCCGCTTCCTGCATGTTGCGCACGACCGTGCCGAGCGGCGGCGGGGCCAGTCCCATCGCCATCTCGATCGCGTAGGCGGAGGCGTGGGCGTGCACGCCGCCGCACACCCCGCAGGCGCGCGAGGACACGAAGATCGCGTCACGCGGGTCGCGACCCATGAGAATGACCTCGTAGCCGCGGAACAGCGTCGCCTGCGACCGGGCGTCGAGGTAGCGGCCGGAATCGAGGTCGGCGGTGACGTGCACGGCAAGGGCACCCGCCACCCGCGTGACCGGGTCCATGTTGATGTCCTTGATGTGGCCGTTGGCCGCCATCAAACGGTGGATTTCGGCTTCGCGTTCGGCGTCGGTCTTGGTCACCGTCGGCCGGCTGGTCGACACCGAGTACGGGTCCCGGATGCCGCCCTTGAGCCTGGCGTTGCCGCCGCCGTCGAACTCAATCGGGAGGTTCTTGAAGCACATGCGCGGGCTCTCCTACTGGTTGTGGTGGCCGACCCCGCCGGGCAGCATTCGCTCGGTCGAGGAATCGCGTTCGTCGGACCATTCGTCGCGCTTGCCCCATTCGCCGCCGCGTCGCCGGCCCGTGTCGCCCGAGCGACGCATCCGGTCGTAGAAGCGGTGGCCGAAGTTCGACAGCCCGCTGGGCTCGGACCGCTCCCGGGCCCAGCCGGTGGGGGTATCGTTCTGCAGGTCCCAGCGGACCTCGCGGTTGAGGTGCGCGTTGCTGTAGCGGCGCAGCGGGCGAACCACGCTGCCCATCATCCGAGCCATCCCGGTCGACGCCATCGAGCCCGGCGGCCGCTTGTAGAATGGGGTGAACTTGTCCGGGAAGCCCGGCATCGTGCACCCGATGCACGCCCCGCCGGCGTTCATGCAGCCGCCGACGTGGTTGATGGCGCCCCGCGAGGTGATGTTGCAGTTGACCACCGGGCCCCAGCAGCCGATCTCGACGAGGCATTCCTTGTCGCCGAACTCGGCGGCGTAGGTGCCTTCCTCGTAGTAGGCGCCCCGCACGCAGTGCCGGTGCACCGTCTCGCCGAACAGCCACGCTGGCCGGCCCAGCTCGTCGAACTCCGGGAGCGGGCCGAAACCCTGCAGGAAGTAGAGGACCGCCGCAACGGTCTCGGTGAAGTTATCGCCGATCGGCGCGCAGCCCGGGATGTTCACGACCGGGACACCGAACGCGCTGCGGTAGTCCTGGCCGAGGAAGTCCATCAGGCTCATCGCCCCGGTCGGGTTCCCGCGCGCGGCGGGGATCCCGCCCCAGGTGGCGCAGGTTCCGATGGCGATCGACGCCGCCGCGCCCTGGGACAGCCGGGCGATCCACTCATCCGTCGACACGGTCCGCATCTCGCCGTTGGGACCCCAGGGCTCCTCGCCCTGGCCGGACCAGTAGCCGCCCGTCTGCATGGCGATGGTCTCGTCGGAGATCGAGCCCTCCAGCACGATGGCGTACGGCGCGTCGAGCTTGCCCTGCACCGCCAGCTCGTGGGGCCGCATGTAGCTCGGGCCGGCCTCCATGTTGAGTACCGGGTGGTGCAGGATCACCCGCGGCAGCCCGGGGTGCGCGCCCAGCACGAGACCCTCCACCGAGGGAGCGGTAGCTCCGGTCACCGCGACCGAGCAGCCGTCGCAGCTCATCCCGGCGAACCAGAACACGTGGATCTTCTCCAGCGGGCCCAGCCGGCTGCCCGGGCCGGCGCTGGCGACTGGTTCGAGCATGTCCTCCATGAAGGCCCGGCTGGGCATCCCGAAGTCGCCGAGCTCGACGGGATCATGGAACTGGTTCACTGGCCCGAGCAGATCGAGCAGCCGCTCAGCCGGGGTCTTCGCAGACATACCAGCGTAGACCATAGGTCCTCGCCTCCTGGTCGGGTGACCGCGTCACCGGAATCTATGTGACGAGCGCACATAGCGTAACCCCACGATGGGCGTAGCGAAAGGGGGGATGCTCTGACGATGCCTGATAGCGCCCGATGGCCACTACCCCGCCGAGCCGACACGCCGCGACGCGGGGGCCGTCTTCGGTGAGTCAACGCGGGATCTTGCACGAACTCCGCTCAGGTGTATGCTCTCGTCACCTAGTTCCCTACGTCGCGGACCGGGGGTGTCCATGATCCTTGCTCAAGCGAATCTGACCGGCTGGTGGATCGGCTGGTTGATCGGCGGACCTATCATTCTCGTGGTCGCCACGCTGGTGTTACTCATCATCATCGCAGCACGCAACATAGCTGTGGTCGCGGAAGATGCCACCCAGTCGCTCGCGGCAGCGAGGGATCGGTCCGAGGCGCTGTGGCATGTAGAGATCACCAACCAGGTCGTGGCAGACGTCGTCGACGGCGCCACGCAGGCGCGCAAGGCCCTCGGAGGATGACCTGATGATACTCGCCCTGGAACCTGAGACTCAGATTTGGTGGTGGGTCACCCTCTGGGTCGGCTTGATCGTGGCCATAGTCGTGGTGATACTGCTGCAGTTCTTGCTCCTCGCGGTCAAGGAGATCGAGAACAACGTCAAGGTGCTCTGGCACACGGCCACGACCCTCGCGCGGAACACCGCGACCAGTTGGATGCTCGGCAACACCGCAGATGGCCTCGAGGAACTCAAGGCCGAGGCATTGCGACACGACGCCCTACTCTCCGATGCCCTACAGGCCGGTGACGGCGCCGTCGCCCACAGGGGAGGCCGCTCATGATCGCGCTGCTCGTGACGTTCAGCGTCATCGAGATCGCACTGGTCGTCACCGTGCTCGCTGTCTACCTCATACTGATCGACAAGCACCTGAAGGTGATCTCGACCTGGCTCGGCAAGGTCGCGTTCGGCGTGCGGGCTGTGAACACCCAGACCGCATCCATCGGACCGTCCGTCGTGCGGATCAACACGACCCTCCGCGAGATCGATGCGGCCCTGGGCCCGATCGCCGAGAAGGCGAACCGGGTCGCTGAGCGCGGCTAGTCGACGCAGTTCCAATCGTGGTCGATCGGCGACCGCGCAGCCGTGGCGATCGGCAGCGCGGTCGCTGAGGGGTAGTAGATGGCGCGGATCTTGGTCAGACGTGCATCAACGCGGGTGTTTCGTCCCGCTCCGAAGGGGATGCAGCACCGTTCGCTGCAGCAGGCGACATGGAACTGCAGCGGCAACTGCAGTCGCAGCGACCGGCCGCTTTCCGGGCTCGCCACGCGAGAAGCGTACGCCAACGCTGCACGGTCTCCGGGGCGACATCGAGGACAGGGGCGTTCGTCATGATGGGCTCCTCCCAACCAACGCTTGCTACGTGACAGGGTCACATACCGGCGCTGAGATGGGACAGGGCCAGATGGGTCACAGGCACGATTCGTCAGCGGACGGACACGGTCTGCTGCAGTCGCGTTGACAGTTCCGCGATGGCGGCGACCGCTGCCCCGTCCGGCGCCGTGTCGAGCAGCGGGCGGGCTGCCTGGTCGGCGCGGGTCACGTCGTCACTCCACGGCACCTCGCCCAGCCGTGTCAGCCCGTGCCGGTCACAGAAATCGGCGACGGCCTCGGATTCGGCGGCCGAGCGGACCTTGTTCACCACGACCGCCACCGTCTCGATCGGCAGCTCCGTAGCCAGTTCGGCGAGCCGGCGGACGGCCTCCAACGAGCGGAAGTAGGGCTCGGTGACCAACAGCAGCACGTCGGCGTGACGGGCTGTTCCCCGGCTCAGATGCTCGGGTGATGCTTCCATGTCCACCACCGCAACCGTGCCGGGAGCGCCTCCGAGATCGGAGAGCAGTGCGCTGACGGTGACGTGAGCCGAGCACAAGCACCCCTCGTCGGCGTGACCGGGCGCTCCCATGCTCACCACCCGCACGCCGTCGGGCCCTTCGAGGCCGTGCGTGCGCACCACCTCGTCGATCGGCGCGGTGAGTGCGGCGCTGCCCAACCGGCGGGAGACCAGCGAGAAGGGAAGGGAGCCGGACCTGGCCAGCAGTTCAGGGTCGATGCCCAGCGCCGTGCCGAGATTGGGGTTGGAGTCGGCGTCGATCGCAACCACCTGCGCGCCGGCACGAGCCTTCAGCCGCGCCAGCGTCGCGGAGATGGTTGTCTTCCCGGCGCCACCCTTACCTGCGAGCGCAATTCTCATGCTGAGCTCTCCGTTCGACGGTGCCCGCCGAACGCCTTGTGGCGCTCGAGCAGGCTGCTGATCAGCCGCTGCGCCTCGGACAGTGTCGCTGCAGACGCATCCAATGCCGTCAATCCTGCCCTGGTGAGCAAGTAGGTCCTCCTCGCGGGTCCCGATTGCGATCGCTCCCACCGCGAGTGCACCAGCCCCTCCCGCTCCATGGCGCGCAACGAGCGGTAGAGACCGCCCGGCTCCGCGCCACGGAGCCCGAGGCGGCGGGCGTGCTCCAGCAGCTCGTACCCGTGAGACGGCCCCTCGCCCAGCAACAGGAGGAGGGAAGGACGCAGGAAGGAGCGGGGCAGCCCCCCCGCCACATCCTCTTCGGTGGGCAGGACTCTCGGCACGGTCCGACCGGTCAGGGATGTCTCGGCTGCGGCTGACGGTATCGCCAAACGGTTCACCCACTCGGTGTCGTCGCTACCAGATGTCGTCCTATAGTGACATGGTGCGGGCTACAGAGCTGCAGAGCCAAGACCGTTGCTCACCTGTTGCCTACCGAGAGTGAGGATTTCACGATGAAGCTGGGTATCGTAGGAAAGGGCGGCGTCGGCAAGACGACCGTGTCGGCGTTGCTGTCACGCGCCTATGCGCAGCGGGGTGGGCGTGTTGTGGCCATCGACACGGACTCCAACCCCAACCTCGGCGTGTCCCTGGGGCTCAGCCTGGTTGAGACCGAGGCCGTCCCCGTGCTGCCACGGGCACTGCTGGTCGGCACCGGCGGGGATGTGTCCGCTGACGAGCTGATCACGAAGTACGGGACGACGACCGCCGGCGGCGTCACCCTGCTGTCGGCCATCCGCGTCACAGCGGCGGGTGCCGGCTGCACCTGCGCGGGGCACGCGACCGTGCGCAGCCTGCTCGGCGAGGCGCTGGCCGACCAGGCCGATGTCACGCTGGTCGACATGGAGGCAGGGCTGGAGCATCTCAGCCGCTCCGGGGGGACACTGGCCTACGCAGATGTGCTGCTCGTGGTGATGGAGCCCAGCCGCAAGTCCATCATCACCGCGGCACGCACGCTCGCGCTGGCCGAGGAACTGGGGATCCCGCGAACCTACGGCCTCGGCAACAAGGCGCGGCTCCCCGAGGACGCGGACTTCTTCGCCGAGGTCTGCGCGGAGTACAACGTGCCGCTGATCGGCGTGCTCCCCTACGACCTGGGTGTGGTCGATGCCGACCGCGCCGGCACCGACGCCGGATCGGGACTCGGCGCGGACGTGCGGACTGAACTCGATCGAGTGATCTCGGCTCTCGAGGAGGTCCCAGCAGTACCGTCGTGAGTCACGCCATACCGCCCACCGGGCCTCGATGGCGAGACAGGCCCGTGTCCGGGCCACCATGGGGCTTGACCTTGGACCCTGCTCACAGGTGCAGGCTCACCGCGTCGATTGAACGTCACCTCGGTGGAATGCGTCTGGCTGGCGCGCCATCGTCGGCGACACTCTCCGCGGGAGGCGGGCATGGCGTCGTACGCGACGAGGTCGGATTCGCTGCGCGCCATGTACTGGCGTAAGGAGATCCTGCAACTCCTGTTCTGGATGCGGGGCGAGGGATTCGGTGATCACCTCGATGCCAGCCTGCTCGAACGAGCCCTTGGTGTCGAGGCCCGGCACGGCGTGCGCCATCTCGACGAGCTCGTCGACGAGGGGCTGCTGAGCTGTGCAGGTGACCGGCTCTACCGGCTGACCGCGGCAGGTCACCGGTACGGGATGCGCGTGATCGCCGACGAGTTCGTCCAGCTGGGCTCGCCAGAACCCGGCGAGTGGGCGCTCGGTGGTTGTGGTGTTCGTACGGCCGGCGTGGGCAGCCGGCGGCCGAGAAGGGATCGGCCGAGGTCCCGCGAGAATGGTCGGCGTCTGACTTGACCTTGTCTGACTTGACTTTGGAGCCAGCTCAAAGGTTTAGGTTGGTGTCGTGGCTGCGATGACTGTCTCGAAACTCGCGCGTCAGGTGGGTACGAGCGCCGACACGGTGCGGTATTACGAACGGTTCGGGTTGCTGCGCGAGGCCGATCGGACTTCGGCAGGCTACCGCCTGTTCGGCGAGAGCGATGTGGAGCGGATGCGCTTCATCCAAGCCGCGCAGCGACTCGGGCTCGGGCTGGCCGAGATCCGCGAGCTGCTGGACATCACTGAGCACGGGCTGTGCCCGTGTGGTCACGCCAGGGCTCTGCTGGAAGCCAAGGTCGCCGAGATCGAGGCCCAGCTCGAGACCCTGACCGCAATGCGGGGAACGATCCGCAGCGTGCTCGATACCGAAGCCGAGACCGGCCGCTGCTTCTCCTGTCCCCCGGACCTACTTCAGATCACATTTCGGAACGGAGATCACGATGGCTGAGAACACGACGTGCTCGTGCGGATGCGGAGCACTGCCGACCGTCAGTGGCGAAGCACGGTGCCGTTGCGGCTGCTCGTGCTGCGAGGGCGGCCAGAGCCGCGATCAGGAGATCGCCGAACTGCACCGCCTCCTCGACTCCACCCAGCAGCGGCTCACCGAACTGGGCGCTCGTTAGACCGACGCTGCGCCCGAGCCGTTGTGGCCGGCCATGACGAGCAGGTTCCGGGCCATCGCGGAGATGGCCCGGACGGCCGGCGCGTCGGGTGCGGCGTCGAGCGCTGCCACGCCGTGACGGTCCGCCTCGACGATCGCGGGATCGTGCGGGACGGCGATCACCTCGTCATCGGGGAAGGCCTTGCGGACGGCGTCGGCATCGACCTCGTCGCGAACCCGGTTGGCGATGACGATCAGCCGGCCGAGCGACTTCTCGCGCGCCAGATCGGCGCCTCGCGCAGCCACCTCGAGAGATTTCGTCGTGGCCTCTACGACCAGCAGGACGACGTCGACCTGCGCGTTGCCCAGGCGCGTGAGGGTACCGAGCCCGGCCTCGAGATCGGCGATGACGGTGTCGTGTGTGAAATTGACCGAGCTGAGCAACTGCTCAGGCGAGAGACCACATCAAGGGCAGCCTGGCTCAGGGTTCTGGATCGCCGTGACGACTGCGAGCCGGACTCCGTCCGGGGCGTCGGTGCCGAACCGATCGAGCAAATCGTCCCATCCGGGGGCGTGCTCCTGCTCGCCCTCGTCGAGGGCTTGCCGCATGGCGATCAGCCGCTCGGTCTCGTCGTCCCCGACGCCCAGCGAGATGCCGAGATTGGGGTTGGAGTCGCAGTCCAGCGCGACGACCGACGTACCGTGACGCGCGAGGGTGCGCGCGACGACCGCGGCCGTGGTCGTCTTGCCGGATCCGCCCTTGCCGACCACTGCGAGCTTCATCTGCCCCTCTCCTATCAGCTGCCGATGCCAGCGCCCACTCTATCCTCGGTGAGGCGGTGAGCGAGCGACGTTACCACCGCGACCGCCTGCGAATCGGGGGCCTCGTCCATGACGGCGGCACCGTGGCGCTCGGCGTCGCCGACGGCCTCATCCAGCGGAACGGCGGCGAGTACGTCGAGGCCGGTCCGCGCACGCACCCACTCGGCGTCGCCGGGATCGGTCACCTTGTTGACGATGGCCGCCAGGCGTCCCGGCCGCGCGTCGCCGAGCGCCAGCCGTGCCAGCCTGCGACCGGACAGCAGGCCCTTGGCGGTCGGTTCGGTCACGACGAGCACGGTGTCGGCATAGCGTGCCCACCCGTAGAACGGTTGCCGGGTGCCCCCGGGCAGATCGCCCACGACCGACCAGGATTGCGGCGGCAGGTCGTCGAGGATCTGGCGGAAGGCCAGCTGCGAGCGCATCAACGATGCGGAGTGGCCGCGGAGCTTGCCGAACTGCAGGAACCGGACGCCGTCCGGCGCGTCGACTGCGTAGCGATCGACCGCGTCGAGCGCGGACAGGCCGGTGCGGAGCCGGAAACGGGGCCCGGGCTCGCCCTCGGCCTTCTCCTCGACGGCGTCATCCGGGATCGGCGCATCGACCAGACCGAGGCCCAGGGACAGCGACAAGCCCGGCATCGGATCGGAGTCCACGGCGAGTACTCGCGCACCCTGCTGCGCGAGTGCCCGCGCCAGGATGCCCGCGATCGCGGACTTGCCGGAACCGCCCTTGCCGACCAACGCCACCCGCACGGCTGTCACCTCGTTGCTCATAGTGCCTGGAGTAGGTGACACTAGCCTTGACCGCAAACCGGCGGCGCCAGGGCCTCGCGGCGTCGCCGTTCACGGCCGAGGTGGTGCGCTATGACCGGAAGCTCTGACGAACCGCACGATGACCTGTTGATCGTCACCACTCGATCGCGGCTGCGCAGCGCACGTTTTTTCCCGCCGATGTTGCTGGCGACGCTGCTCATCCGTCGCCAGCTCGCCCGGGCGGACGGCCTGGTGCGCTCGGCGAGCCTCATCGCCAGCCCCACCGAGTTCTGGACGATCACCGCGTGGCGAAGCCGTCACGCCATGCAGGAGTTCACCCGCTCCGACGAGCACGGTCAGATCATGTGGCGCTTCTCGCGGTGGCTGCACTCGATCTGGCTGATGCGCTGGCGGCCTGGGCCCTGCGAGCTGGGGTCGTGGTCTGGCCTAACCCTGGCACCAGTCGATGCCACCGCATCACCGCCGGTCGTCGATCCGGTGGCGTCCGAGGTTCTCGAGAGCCTGCCCGTGCTCAAGTCCGCCGTCGGAGCGGACGGGGCGGCGCGCTACGCCACCTCCCCCGAAGCCCGGCGGGAGCGGCGAAAGGTGGCAGGTGTGGCAGGTGTGGTGGTCGGCATCCATGCGCCGTACCGGCGATTCCCCGGCGCACTGCGCGAACTGGTCCGCCTGCGTCGCTCGCTGGGGTCCGATCCCCGGCTGCTGCGCAGCGTCGTCGGGATCGGACGCCCGGGTCATGTGTACTTCCTGGCCGTCTTCGCCGAGCACGAGGAGGCCGTCCGATTCCTGCGGGGCGACTGGACCCGGTCGTCCGCCCAGCGATGGGGCGACGGCTTCTGGGCGACCGCGTGGCTGCCGGAGAACGAGTTCGGCCACTGGGACGGCATGCGGGTTCGCCGCGAGCGTCGCCGCAGAGCCGCCTGAGCCCGCCAGGTTGCGCCGGCGCGTGGCATTAGCCGGCCTGCGCCCCGGCCGCTCGGTGCATCGACTGCTGCACGTCCTGCTCCGCCGCCGCGGGCAGGTCTCTCGCACCGCCGAGTGCAACCGCACGAAGCTCGGCTGCCGCGGCTTCCTCGAGCACGACGAGCAGCTTCGCGGCGGTGGTCGCAGCCGGTCCCCCGACCAGCACCCCGTGGTTGGCCAGCAGCACCGCTCGGCTGCCGGGGTGGCGCGCCAGCGCCTCCCCGATGCCCCGGGTGGAGGCTTCCGATCCGCGCGGCGCCCAGGGCACGATCGGGACTGCCTCGGTCTGACCGTGTCGCAGCAGCGCCTCGTAGCGGCACGGCAGCGGCCGGTGCGCCAGCGCGAACGCGGTGAGGTGCGGCGAGTGGGTGTGGACCACCGCGGCCACGTCTTCGCGGGCCAGGTACACGGCGGTGTGCATGCCGATGATCTCGCTGGTGGACGCACTGATCCGGCCGTCCTCGACGTGGCCGTCGTGGCGCACCACGGCCAGCGTCTCGGCCCGCAGTTCGCCGGCCAGCCCGGTCGGTGTGAGCAGCATCCGGTCGGAATCCACCCGGACGCTGGCATTGATGTGACCGGTGTGCGACATGACCCCCGCGCCGACCAGCAGGTCGACCCCCTCCATCAGGGCCTGCCGCTGCCCACCGAGTGACTGCTCCGCGATCATCCGCACCTCCCGCGACCTTCAAGGATTTCCACCGCGACGGTAACCGCAGCACATGCGCGCCGAGCGGTAGGTGGGATTTGCAGCTACGTGACAACGTGCACTTACCGCTACCGTGCCGACCGGAAGACACCGCGAGCAGCTACCTCTCGCCCGCGCCACGCATGGACCGTGAGGAGGCACCGCAATGGCGGACACCGATCAGTGTGTGGTCAGCCGATGCCGGCACGAGCGTGGACACATCACCGACTCGCGATTTCACGGCGACTCTTATGCGACCGCCGAGAGCAGGCAGATCTTCTGCGATACCTGCCGGATGCAGCGCTGGCTCGACATCGAGGTGGTGCTGGCGGCCAGCCAGGCCGACATCGGTGTGATCCCGGCTGATGTGGCCGAGGAGATCGGCCGTGCCGCCGACATCGGCCGGATCGATCTCGACCGGCTCCGCGACGAGTTCCGCGCCACCCGTCACTCCCTGGTGCCGCTGCTGCGTGCCTTCGCCGAGTTGTGCCCGGACGGCACCGGCGACTTCGTCCACTTCGGAGCCACCACCCAGGACGTGCAGGACACCGCGCAGGTTCTGGAGATGCGGGACGTCTGCGACCTGGTGGACCGTGACCTGCGGGGAGTGCTCGCCCGGCTGCGCACACTGGCCGTCGACCACCGCGACACGGTGATGATCGGGCGCACGCACGCGCGGCCCGCGCTGCCGACCACGTTCGGCCTCAAGGTGGCGGCCTGGATCGACGAGCTGTGCCGGCACGTGGAGCGGCTGTCAGCCATGCGCCGCCGGGTGCTGGTGGCCGAGCTGCACGGTGGCGTCGGCACGATGGCCGGCTTCCAGGGCCACGGCATGGAGCTGCTGCGGGCGTTCGCCGCCCGGCTCGGGCTGGGCGTGCCGACCGTGGCGTGGCACACCACGCGCGACCGGGTGGCCGAGTTCGTCACGACCCTGGCCATGCTCGTCGCGACGCTGGCGCGGATCGCCGATGAGATCCGCACCCTGGGCCGTCCCGAGTTCGGCGAGGTCGAGGAGGGCTGGCAGCACGGCCAGGTGGGCAGCAGCACCATGCCGCACAAGCGGAACCCGGAAGCGTGCGAGCAGGTCGTGGTGCTGGCCAGGCTGGCGAGGACCTGCGCCACGCTGGGTCTCGAGGCGATGATCGACGAGCATGAGCGGGACTCGCGGGCACTGCGGCTCGAATGGCCCGCGGTGGCCGACGTGTCGCACCATGCGCTCGCCGCGCTCGACGTACTGTGCCGGGTGCTCGACGGGCTGCACGTGCACGCGGAGCGGATGGCGCTGCATGTCCGGCAGGCCGCTGGTGAGTTGTGCAGCGAGGCACTGATGCTGACCCTGGCGAGCCGGGTCGGCAAGCAGCACGCCTACCGGCTGGTCTACGACCTGAGCCAGGCGGCGCAGGACAACGGTGAATCGCTGGACAGCTGTGCGGCCCGCTGTGAGGAGGTGCTCGACCACCTCCACGAGGCCGAGCTCGCCACGATCTTCGACCCGACGTGTCAGCTGGGCGAGGCGGCAACCCTGGTCGACGCGGCTGTCGCGGCGCTGGACCGGACCGTCGGCGAGCGGTGAACGCGTGCCGCTGGTCTTCCTGACCTCGTTCAGCGTCACCTTCGTCGGGGTGGCCATCGCACTGGTCCTCATCGACCCCCTGCTGGCTGTGCTGACGGTCGGCCTGATCGTGCCGTTCGTGGTCTTCGCCCGTCACTTCGACCGGCAGATGCGTGACGTCGCCGGTCGCCGACGGCGGTCAGGTCGTGGAGGTGGGAACACCTGGCGACCTGCTGCGGCACGACGGCCTGTTCAGCCGCTTCCACTCGCAGTGGCTGGCAGCACAGTCCGGGTGACCGGCTCGAGCTGATCAGGTGTGGTCTCGGGGGCTCAACGAGCCGGCCCGCGAGAAGCGAGCCCGGGCGACGCCCGCGACCACGGCGATCGGCGCCGCGACCACCGCGGCGATGAGGAACAGCAGGCCGAAACGAGCGTCGCCCGCCAGCCCGGCTGCGGCGGCGGTCCCGATGGCGGCGCCGGTGGACACCCCGGTGACGAAGAAGGAGATGGCGGTCCCCCGGGCTTCGGGGGCGACCTCCGTCGCCCACGTCTGCAACGTGGAGTGCAGGAAGGCGAAGGCCACGCCGATCAGAATGCTGGCCACCACGATGGTGGGCACCGTCTGGTTCGCCGCCGCCACCAGGTAGGCCATGACCAACGCCATTCCACCGACGGTGATCAGGCGTGGCGGCGTGACCCAGGTGCGGCCGATCAGGTTCTTCACGAGCTGCGTGGCGACGAAGACGGCGACGCCGTAGGTGGCGACCACGGCTCCGGCCACCGCTGCGCTGCTGCCTTGTGCCTCCAGCGCGGGCGCGAGGAAGGTGAAGAGGCCGAGGATGACCGCGCCCTCGGCCGCCGCCAGTGCGAACAGGAACAGCGCCCAGGGGTGGCGGGCGACCAGGCGCAGCTGGGTGAGGGGGCCCGCTCCTCGCCGCTGTCCCAGCGACTCCGGCAGCCGGCCGATGACCGCGGCCAGGAACAGGGACAGCAGTCCCACGACGGCGAACATCAGCCGCCAGCTGGCGAAGTGGCCGAGGAGCCCGGCGCCGATGCTGCCGGCGAAGGTGCCGAGAGCGCCCGCCGACAACACGCTCGCGATCACCCGCTGCCGCCGGTCGAAGGCGACCTTGTCGCCGACATAGACCAGAGCCGTGGGCAGGATGGCCCCGGCGAAGGCGCCTGCGACAGCTTTGGCCACGATCAGGATGCCGAGGAACGGCGCCGCGGCCGCCAGCAGGTTGCCCAATCCGCAGCCCAGCAGGGCCCAGCGCGTCACCCGGACCCGGCCCACGCTGTCGGACAGCACGCCGGACACCGGCTGCATGACGCCGTAGAACAGGAAGTACGCCGAGGCCACGGCCGCCACCGCGGCGAGCGACTCCCCCAGGTCGAGGGAGATCGAGACCAGCAGTGGGGCGATGGCGAAGCGATCGCCGTAGGAGATGAACGAGCCGAGATACAGCAGGCCGAACCGGGGACCAGCCGGTTCGCCCGGGCCCTCCTCCTGCTCGGGCGTCACCAGGTCCACTCCACCATCTTCACCGGGCCAGTCTCACACGGCGCCGGTAGGTGCATATCCCACACATTGCAGCGTCGCCGCAGCGGTGGGAACACTGGGCGACGCCCAGCTGGAGGGGGCCGCGGACGGCAGAATGGAGCAACGGATGGCCCTCACCGCCGACGACGTGACGGGACCGCCCGGGTGCGCCCACGAGCGCAGCCACATCGTCGACTCCCGCTTCTTCGGGAATCGCTACTCGACCCCTGCCAGCCGGCACATCTTCTGCGACGTCTGCCGGTTCCAGCGCTGGCTCGACGTGGAAGTGGCGCTGGCCCGCAGTCAGGCGCAGCTGGGGATGATCCCGGAGCAGGCAGCCGAGGAGATCGCCCGGGCAGCCCGGGTGGAGCACATCGACCTCGACGAGGTGCAGCATGGGATCGGGCACACGGCGCACGCGCTGGTGCCGCTGCTGGGCGCTGTCAAGGCGGCGTGCGCGGGCGACGCCGGTGAGTACCTCCATTACGGTGCCACCACCCAGGACATCATCGACACCGGCCTGGTGCTCGACATGCGTGCTGTCCTCGATGAGGTCGGTGCGGAGCTGGCGCGATTGGTCGGCGAGCTGACCGAGCTGGCCGGACGCCACCGCGACACGCTGATGATCGGCCGCACCCACGCCCGCCCTGCCCTGCCCACCACCTTCGGGCTCAAGGTGGCCGGGTGGGTCGACGAGCTGCTTCGCCACGGCGAGCGGCTCGAGGCGATGCGGGACCGGGTGCTCGTGGTGGAGCTGCATGGTGGGGTGGGGACGATGGCCGGGTTCGACGGGCGGGGCCGGGAGCTGGTCGAGGGCTTCGCCCGGCGGCTCTCGCTGCACGCTCCGGCCCTGGGATGGCACGTGGCCCGGGACCGGGTGGCGGAGTTCGCCACCGCCCTGTCCATGCTCGGCGCCACCCTCGGGCGGGTCGCCGACGAGGTCCGGATGCTGTCACGGCCCGAGTACGGCGAGCTCGAGGAGGGCTGGCACGATGGCAGGGTCGGCAGCAGCACCATGCCGCACAAGCGCAACCCCGAGGGCCTGCAGCAGGTGGTGGTGCTGGCGCGGCTGAGCAGGGCCAGCGCCCACCTGACCGTCGAGGCGATGAGCCAGGAGCACGAGCGCGACGGGCGCGGTACCCGACTGGAGTGGACCGCTGTACCCGAGGTCTCGCACTACACGCTGGCTTCGCTGGCCACCCTGCGGCCGATCCTGACCGGGCTCACCGTGCAGCGCGACCACATGGCCGACCAGGCGCGCAGGGCGGCCGAGCAGCTGTGCTCGGAGGCGCTGATGCTGGCGCTGGCGCGCAGCGTCGGCAAGCAGAGCGCCCACGAGATGGTGTACGAGCTGAGCCAGGCGTCCCAGACGACCGGGGTGTCGCTGCGCACCGCGCTGGCGGGCAGGCCGGACATCACCAGCAAGCTGGAAGACGGTGAGCTGGAGGTCGTGCTCGACCCCGCCCACCACCTGGGCGAGGCAGCACAGCTGGTCGACCGGGTGCTGGCCGATGCCCGGCGGTGGCTCGACACCACACTCGTCGACTGAGAGATCGATCGACCGGAGGAGGTTGGAACATGTGCGGCATCGCCGGCTGGGTCGACTGGGAGTGTGATCTCACCCGGCAGCGGACCGTGGCCCAGGCCATGACCGACAGCATGGCCTGCCGGGGCCCCGACGCCGAGGGCCTATGGCTGTCGGAGCGTGCCGCGCTGGGCCACCGCCGCCTGGCGGTCATCGACCTCGAGGGAGGCGCCCAACCGATGGCCGCCGACCGAGATGCGGACCAGGTGGTGCTGACCTACAGCGGCGAGGTCTACAACTTCCGGCAGCTCCGCGAGACATTGCGCGCCGCCGGCCATCGCTTCCGCACCAGATCCGACACCGAGGTCGTGCTGCGCGGCTACCTGGAGTGGGGCGAAAGCTGCGTCGAGCACTTCGATGGCATGTTCGCCTTCGCGATCTGGGACGAGCGCCGCCAGGAGTTGCTGCTGGCTCGGGACCGATTCGGCATCAAGCCGCTGTACTACGCTGTCACCGACACCGGCCTGCTATTCGGCTCCGAACCCAAGGCCCTGCTCGCGAACCCCGGGTTCAGCGCCCAAGTGGACGCCGAGGGACTGGCAGAGCTCTTCGGGCTCAACAAGGGCCGCAGCCCCGGCCACGGCGTGTTCCGCGGGCTGCACCAGCTGCTGCCCGGCCACACCCTGCGCGTCGAGCGCCACGGGATGCACCCCACCTGTTACTGGCGGCTCGGCAGCCACACCCACGAGGACGACCTGGCCACCACGACGGCGACCGTGCGCGGCATGCTCGAGGATATCGTCGAGCGCCAACTCGTCGCCGATGTGCCGCTGTGCTCGCTGCTCTCGGGTGGGCTGGACTCGAGCGTGATCACCGCCCTGGCCGCCCGCGGCCTGCAACGCCAGGGCATGGGCAAGCCGGTCACCTTCGCGGTCGACTTCGAGAACAGCGACGCCTTCTTCCGTCCGTCGTCGCAGCGGCCCAGCCAGGACGCCCCCTTCGTGCGCCTGATGGCCGACCACCTCGAGTCCCAGCACACCGACGTCATGCTGCGCCCATCCGACCTCGCCGGCCAGCAGGAGCACACCCTGGGCGCCCGCGACCTGCCCGGGCACGGCGACATGGACGCGTCGCTGTACCTGCTGTGCCGCGAGATCCGGCGGCACTCGACCGTCGCCCTCTCGGGCGAGGGAGCCGACGAGGTGTTCGGCGGCTATCCGTGGTTCGTCGACCAGCCGCCGGAATCGATGCGCAACTTCCCGTGGCGCAGCACCATCCCCGACATCGCCAGTCTGCTGTCTCCCGACGCCCGGCAGCGCATCCGGCTCGAGGAGTACGTCGCCGACCGGTATGCCGAGGCGCTCGCCGAGGTGCCCTACCTCGAGGGCGAGGCGGCCGCCGACCGTCGGATCCGCGAGCTGTCCTACCTCACGCTCAGCCACTACCTGCCGCTGATGCTCGACCGCAAGGACCGCATCGCCATGGCCGTCGGCCTGGAGGTCCGGGTGCCGTTCTGCGACCACCAGCTCCTCGACTACGTGTTCAACATCCCCTGGTCGATGCGGACGACCAGCGGCGCCGAGAAGGGCATCCTGCGGGCCGCGACGGCCGACCTGCTTCCGTCCGAGGTGGCCACCCGCCGCAAGAGCGGGTTCCCTGCCGTCCAGGACCCGGTCTACGACGAGCAGCTCATGGCCCGCCTCGAGGGCTGGCTGGCCGACCGCTCGTCGCCGCTCGACGACCTGGTCGACCGCCAGCACCTGGCGGCCATGCTGCAGGACGAGACGCAGGCCGGGGTGGGCTGGCGGCGCTCCCGGGCGCTGGCCAAGAACCTGCTGGAGATCGACGGCTGGATGCGCCGCTACCAGGTGAGGATCTGCTGATGCTTCAGCCCGGTGCCGCCTCGGTGAAGTAGAGGCCCTGCATGATCTTGCGCAGCTGGCCTGGTCCGAGGTGGGTCCGGCTGGCGTTGTGATACGCGGTGGGCGCGTTCAGGAACACCACCGCCCGGTTGAACAGCGGAGCGATCGTGCTGCGAACAGTGGCCTTGTCCCGGTCCCAGAGCTGGAAGCAGCCCCCGTTGGCCTCGCTGAGGTCCTCGCTGAGGTGCAGGATCAAGGTGAGGCGACGGTAGTACCAGGGCTTGTCCGGGTGCCGCTGCGGCGGAACGTGGATCTTGCCCTCGACGCCGTCGCCCGACTGACGCAGCACGCCCCAATTGCCCTGCGGGTCGGTCGCCAGCTCGTCGAGGCCGCTGACCTGCGACAGCCAGGCGGTGAAGCGCGCGCTGAGC